>CAXSCR010000023.1:0-58466 GCA_964235605.1 uncultured Cyclobacteriaceae bacterium
TCCGGGTCTGTAGGGGAGCGGGGAGGAAACGAACCGCTCTACCTGGAAAAAATGAGAGTTGATTGAGTGTGATTTTTACTGACTATTGATATAAAAAAAAATTCCTTCTCATAATGTTTTAGGAAAGGTGGTTGTTTTACCGGAACGCTAACCAATCTAACAATGCTTTATTTTATGAAATGATGGGCTCAACCTCCAATATTACAAGCGATTTCCCTGGAATGATTGCGCTTTCAAAGGAGGATTGTCATCTGCCGACATGTGAGTCACCTGCATAAAACTTTAAAAAATCGAGCTAGCAACTCAAAGCTAGCAGCCAGAAGCTATATATAAAATTGATATTAAAAACTTAAAGCCATATTCTCTGCCTTGGTAGGGGCATGGAAGTATTTGGGGGAATCAATTTGGAATTACCCAATGCACTACTCACTTTTACAAATGAAAGGCGGCCAATGCACTGGCCATTTAAAACGACTGTTTATGCATTTAAAAAAGATATCAATTATAGGATTATTTATGTTCACGGCCTGTGGCGGCTCCCTCTCTGAAGAGCAGCGTAAGAAGATTAGAGAAGATATGGAACAGCATCAAATCGTGAAGGTAACTGATGCTGAGATAACCGAAGAGGCATTTAACAAAGGACGTATAGTGATGAAGAAGCTTGAAAAAATACATGCAGGTTCAGAGTCGGCCGACTCCTTAGCAAAAGCGAATAAGATTAAAATTAAATGGCTGGTACCCGGCGCTGCTAACGCGCTTGAAATTGAACGACAACTTGTTGAAGCCTATTTGGCCAGCGTTATAAACGGAGGTATGGAAGACAACGTTCAGCGTATGGAGAATGACACATTGTTGTATACTAAACCCGTAACAGAAAAACTCAAAGATGGTTCTGAAACAGTAAAAGGAATTTGGAGTATACGACTTTCAAAGAAGCAACTCATTCTCTCTATGGGTAAATGATTGAACTGTTAATTTTACTGCTAATTTATGATGACCTATCGAGAAAAATTGTAAAGTGGATTTCATAGCGCAAGCAATATTCATCCAATTAACATTTCTTAGATAATGGTTTATATCTCCAACAATCAACTAAGTGGTCATTCACAAGACCACAAGCTTGCATATGTGCGTAGATTACGGTGCTACCGACAAATTTAAATCCGCGCTTAATTAAATCTTTACTTAATGCGTCAGACTCTTTGGTAGTTGGCGGCACATCAGACAAGGCTTTTCTTTTATTAATTATTGGTTTCCCATCAACAAAACGCCAGATGTAACTATCAAAGGAGCCAAACTCTTTTTGCACCTCTAAAAACCGCTTCGCATTATTTACCGCAGCATGCACTTTTAATTTATTTCTTACGATACCAGGATCTTGTAGAATTTTTTGAATACGCGCTTCAGTGAAACGTGCAACTTTAACAGGGTCGAAATCAGCAAAGTTTTTACGATAACCTTCCCGCTTTTTTAAAATGGTTGACCAGCTCAATCCCGCTTGAGCGCCTTCAAGAATTAAGAATTCAAAATGTATATGATCATCATGAACAGGCTTTCCCCACTCTTCATCATGATATCGAATGTAGTCATCAAATTTAAGGCACCAGCCACAGCGAATTTTTTCTTCCATTATCCAATTATTAAGCAATATTAAAAGTCACTTATGTCAACCGTATGTCAGTAGGCATTTAAATCTATAAATTTAAGTCCCCTTTAGTAATAGCGATTATAGGTGGCTATCATTTAAATCCCATTAAGAGAATTTCATTTCACCACCAGGGAAATCGCTTTTCAAAAATGACAGTTGATTCAGAGTCATTTTACTAACTATTGATATAAAAAAAGAATTTATTCTCATGATGTTTTATGAAAGGTGTTTGTGAAATACAATCTTTAAATGAGCGCGACATGAGAGTCACCTGCATAAAACTTTAAAAAAATCGAGCTAGCAGCCAGAAGCTGTAAGTTTGATATTAAAAACTTAAAAGCGATTTCACTGATTTCACTACTCCCTATTTTGACTTAGTTGTGAAAATAAATATCTTACAAAAGATTTCACCAAAACCAAACCCCTAATGGAGGCACAAAAAGTTGATATGTTTTTAATGACCCACGCAAAATTTTTTGAAGGTCATCAAATTATGGCAGTAAGAGACAGATTGGTTACGATCGACGACTCAAAATTTGTTTACTTACAATCTCTCAATCTTAAAGATCCAACAACTATTCTAATCGTTTCTTTATTTGCAGGCCATTTTGGCATTGATCGCTTTATGTTAGGCGAAACAGGACTAGGCGTAGCCAAGCTACTTACTTGTGGAGGATTTGGCATCTGGACCATCGTTGATTGGTTCATAATCATGGGCCGCACACGCGAAATTAATTTTGAACGTTTTCAAACTGTTGTCTGATTTAAAAATAGGTGAACTCCAGCAAAAACATATACTGGATCGTATCGGTACTTTCCTTAGCGGGATATGCCTGGGTTGGATTTCATTTTAATTTTTCAACGGATCATCAACACACTTTTCATTTTTGCTTCCTGAAGAGCTTAACTGGTATACCTTGCGTGTCGTGTGGTATAACCAGATCTGTTATTCATATTCTTCATGGGCATATTATAGAGGCTATGCTTATTAATCCACTAGGACTATTGGCTTGTCTTGTATTAATTATTGCACCCTTTTGGGTTGTTTATGATTTTGTAAAAAGGAAAGACACATTACCTAATAGTATAAGAAACGCCGAAGCTTTGTTGAGAACCCAAAAGATTTATTTACCGCTTATTGTATTGGGACTATTAAACTGGTACTGGAATATCGAAAAAGGACTATAAAAATGGAATCAATAAATCATTTCCCTACTACATTAGACCATGAGAATGAGAAAGCTTCACAAAGTTATTTAATGTCTCTGGTGGCTCTTATGGTTGGACTCCCATTACCAATTTTTAATTTAATAGCTACAGGAATATTTTATCTTGCTAATAGAAAGGGAAGTTTTTTTGTACGATGGCATTGCACGCAAGCTCTGATTTCGCAATTCCTTGTCGTGATAATTAATAGTGTTGCATTTTCTTGGACCATTTCAATTATTATGGGAAGGAACACAGTAGATAATAATTACATAGCCTACCTCATTACAATTTTATTATTTAATGTTTTGGAATTCATAGCTACAATTTTTGCAGCGATACAAACAAGGAAAGGTAAACACGTTCAGTTCTGGTTTTTCGGATCGGTCACTAACTTAATTTGTAAGCCATAATATGAAAGGAAAATTGTTTCTTGAATTTATCTCGATTCCTATTGTGTTTTTTTCAATATGGTTTATGTTAAGTCGTATTGACTTTGTGAATGAAAATGATTTAAAAAAATTCAGCAAAGCAAGCGAAAAGAAATTATCTGAGTTGATATTAAAAACACTTGAGCGCGGACAGGCAGAGTTTAACGAAGATAAAATTAACAGCTATCTTGATTCAATAGGCACACGCATATGTGTAGCTAATAATATTGCATTTGACGCTATACAAATCCATGTTATCCACAGTAACAACGTAAACGCATTTGCATTACCAGATCACAACATGGTTATATACACTGGACTTATTGAAAACGCGAAAAGCGCGGAGGAGGTAGCCGGTGTCATGGCGCATGAAATCGGGCACATGGAAAAAGGGCATGTCGTAAAAAAGCTTGCTAAAGAAATCGGAATTTCAATGCTATTCCTATTGGCGGGGGGCAATGAAAATTTTGAGGTGTTGAAGGAAGCAGGGCAGGTAGTTTCCTCTACTGCATTTGATAGAAGTCAGGAGCGTGAAGCAGATTCATTTGCAGTCGATGCATTAGCCAAAGCGGAAATTAATCCAGAACCGTTTGGAAATTTTCTTTTTAGACTTTCTACCGGCTCAGATAATATTCCTGAAGAGTTAATATGGATAAGCACACATCCAGATAGCAAAGAACGAGCAGCAGCGATTTTTACGAAGGCCAAAGCCTATGCTTTCAAACCTAAACCCATTTTAAAAACATCATGGGAAACTGTTAAGGAAGATCTAAAGAAAGCTGACAATTCAGACAGCACCCTTTAACTTTTTTTTGCTAACTCCTTTAGCGCACCAACTACATTTTTACAAATGATGATGACCTTGCGTGGTGCGCACGTAGCATATTATTGGTAGCGTCACTTAATCATTTACATGCAGAGCGGATAAGCCATACAAAGAATATGAACCCGACCAAGGATTCTGTAATAGAAACATTGGTCTTTCATTTATGCATCACAAGAATCGAATCATGCTTACTTCTTAACGAAGTGTTTATAGAACGTTACAATTGTCTCAATGCCCAATAAGAAGTTCTTTACGCCGTAATGTTCATTCGGTGAATGGATCGAATCGCTATCTAACCCAAAGCCCATTAACACTGTATCTAACCCTAGTTCTTTTTTAAATAAGGCAACAATAGGAATACTTCCCCCATCACGCGTTGGTATCGGTGTTTTGCCCCAGACTTCTTCAAATGCTTTGCTTGCTGATTTAAAAGCTAGTGATTCAGTTGATGTAATAGCGGCTTCTCCACCATGCAAAGCAGTTACTTTTACAGTAACATATTTTGGTGCAATAGATTGAAAATGTTTTGTAAACAGATTTGTGATTTCTTCATTGTTTTGGTTAGGTACCAGGCGCATGGAAATTTTTGCAAATGCTTTTGAAGGCAAAACAGTTTTAGCGCCTTCCCCTGTATAACCTCCCCAAATTCCATTTACATCTAACGTTGGTCTGGTGCCAGTGCGCTCTAAAGTTGTATAACCCTCTTCACCTTTCACTTCACTAATACCTAATTCTTTTTTGTAATCGTCAAGATTAAAAGGTGCCTTGTTTAACGCTTCGCGTTCTGATTTGCTAAGGTCAGCTACTTTATCATAAAAACCAGGAATGGTAACTCTTCCGTTTTTATCATGTAAAGAAGCAATCATTTCACTAAGTGTATTGATGGGATTAGCTACCGCACCGCCGTATACGCCTGAATGTAAATCACGATTAGGTCCTGTAACCTCTACTTCCATGTAGCTTAATCCGCGTAAGCCAACGGTAATAGAAGGATGATCAAGTGAAATGAGTGCTGTATCGGATATCAGAATTACGTCGGCTTTTAATTTTGCTTTGTTCTGTTTCACAAAATCACCCAAGTTGTCAGAACCAACTTCTTCCTCACCTTCAACCATGAATTTTATATTGCAGGGAAGCTGATTAAGTTTCATCATGGTTTCAAATGCCTTCACGTGCATATACACCTGGCCCTTATCATCGCATGCGCCGCGTGCATATATTTTATCATTTTTTATTACAGGTTCAAAAGGTGGTGAATGCCAGAGATTAAGCGGATCAGCTGGTTGAACATCATAATGGCCATAAACCAAAACGGTAGGGGCTGATGGGTCAAGAATTTTTTCTGCGTATACAATTGGATGGCCTTTTGTCTCAGCAATCTCAACTTTATCAACGCCAGCAGCAATAAATTTTTCCTTTAGAAACTCAGCAGCTTTTCGCACATCAGCCTTATGCTTGCTGTCAGCACTAACTGAAGGTATGCGTAACCAATCGAATAGTTCAGAGAGAAAGCGATCTTTATTTGATGTTATATATTCTTTAATCATTTCGTAAAAATATTCAATCCATAATAGAAATGATAAATTTAGTTAGAATCCGTCATCCTCTTTTTTCACTTCCTTCTCTTTTTCTTTATCGGCAGGAACTTCTGTTCCGTTTACTGGTGGTTGTATTGGCGCATCTTTTTCTAGAGCAGCAGATGACGCGTCGCTTAAGCTATACGGCACATCAATGCCATAATACTCTTTTTTAAAGCGGTTAATAAATGTTAGCGTTTCATCGTCACTTCCAGGTATAAAAGCTACTTCACCTATTTTTGCTTTTCCTGCATTGGTTTTCTTACCAATTACATTGTTGAATTCATTGTTTGATGAATGGACCATCAACCGATTGTCTTCAAAACCAAAATAGTACCACGCATCTGGAGAAGCTTTAATAAAGACATGGAAGACAGGTAGGCCATCTTCTGTTTTTTTAATTTCCATGAAACCTTCAAAGGCTCCGTTAATATCATTACGGCCAATGTTTGACATGCCAATTGTTCCCTCGCTATAGAAAGCTTTGTGTTCTGCTGACCACTTAAAATTCACGTTAGAAAAGACAAGGGGTTTCGCTGTAGGCTGAAGTGTTCCCAGAGAAACATGACCTAGTAAACTTTTTTGCTCATACTCTTTTGCAGCACGCTCACCAAGTATATCAGCAATTTTATAGAGTAGCTGAGTTTGATCACCAAGACCTTCAGGAGCTCCTTCATTTTTAATTACATCTTGAAGGTTACGCCCCATGATATCGAAAGCAGTTGAAGGAACATTAGAATCAACCATCAAAAAGGAATTAATTTTTATTTCATTAGTCTCTAGATTACCAGACCCCAAAGCGGTAGAAACAATACTAAAATCTTTGGTGCCATGAAATAAATTAACGGCACCTTCAAAACGAACCTGTAACGTTTCATCGTTATAGGCAAATACTTTTCCTGTAAGTTTATTTCCTGCTGCCTTTTCACGGTCTTCTATTCTATACTCTTTTGAGTTTTTATCGTAATAAAGCGTGCCGCTAGGTTCAAAAAAATCTTCATCTTCATCGTTCTGCTTCTCGTTCAAAAATGAAATATATAGTTCATTGGTATGTGCTGTAAAATGAAGTCCCGCCGTGGCTGCTTTTCCTTCTTCTGTAACCGCATCATCAAAATTGATCACTACTTCCGTTTCATCTCCTGACTGATTGTATCTAATCCACGTATTATAGTCTGGAATTTTTTTCAAATCAAGCTTAACGTATCCCGATAGTTTAAGAGCGGGCTTAGTAGCATACATAATCATGTCACCTTTGTAAAACATACCCGCCCCTAATACAAGGTTCACAGAATCAGAAACCGCGCCGGTGGCAACAGTTTGCATAGCAGCAGTTGATCTTTTTCGTTGAGATTTTTTTGCCTCTACATCTACAATGGGCTCTAAATGAAAGTCGGTCATTTTAATGGCGAAGGTGTCACTTAGAAAGTTTACATATTGATAGGTTGCATGCCCACTAAATTCCTTTCTAGATATAACATCAACCACACCATCAGTAAGAAGGTGATAGCCATTTAATGTATCTAGATGAATTGTTGTATTTTTTAGTGTACCGATCTTTGCATTCTCTAAGATTAATACTTCGTTATTATAGGGAGTTATTTTAGCATCAGCTACGATGATATAAGGAATGCCGGTTACTTTTAACTCTTGTGTTTTTAAATCATATTCTGCCCCTTCTGCATAGAAACTTAAACTGTCAAGATCTTTTCTCGTGGTATAGAAATAAGAACTTTCTATGGGCGCATCCGGGCTTTTACTCATGCTGATCTTTTGCAAATTCAAGTCCCATCTCATTTTAGGGATAGATGTTTTAAACTGCGCATACGGAAATTCGATGGCGGCTTCTCCCGCTACTTCAGGACTTATATCAGCATAGTTTTCGGTCAAAGAAAATTTAAGTCTGATATCGTCACCAGTTACCAAGGGTTTCTTCGGATCATCAGTTTTAACTTTGAAGCGACCATGCCTGGCACTAAAGTCATTACCAGAGAACTTCATTTGACGAGATATTAATTCAGTACCTCTCGTTTCAAGTTTACCTGATCCTGCTACACCAGACTTATTAACTGTTAACGTTCCATTTAACTGTGCCGTTGAATCATAAAAATTGAATGGGGCCTTAATATTTTTTAATTTCATCTCATCCTTTTTAGGGTACCATTTCATATTATAATCAGGAAAGGAAGCTTGCGGAAATAAAACGTTACCGATTTGCTTCTGTTCCATCTTACCACGTGCACCCTTACCAATTACAGAATCTGGATAGAACAGAAAATCGGGAGAGGAGAAACTGGATGAGAGATAATTAATGGTACCCGCCCCACGAAGCCCACGATTGTTGAGCATAAGATCACCAGTCATTTTTGCTTCGCCACCGAAAAGTTGATAGCCTTCTTTTGGAATACGATGTTCGAAACCCAACGACTTATCTGACATGGTTCGAGCCTTCTCTTTGAAACTTGGAAACATGCCACTGCTTACAAAAGTACCGTCAAAGTTGATAGACGCAGGGTCTGCATCATTTAAGCTATCAAGTTTAAATGGAGGTACAACAAAAAACATTGACTTATCATAGGCGCCGCCAAGAACTTCTTCCCTATCGAAATAAATTACCCCGCCTGACGAGGCATCTAACCTTGGGAAATTAGGAATTTTTACCCGTCCCGATTTATTGTGGGGCTTACTAATATATAATGTACCTGCCGATATAGTTATATCACCTAAACCACCTGCAGCAGCAGCAATCGAATCGGCACCAACTAATGAGTTGGTTATTTTTCTTCGGATTGATTGACCCTTTGAATTTTTCTCCATCACATAAAAATTGACAGAGTCAATATGCGGTAAGTCTATAAAGAAGCTGTCATATTTTAACGTAAAGCCCTTGCCGTTAATTTCGAAATTTCCAGCGTTGATCGTCCCATTAAACTTAAGATTGCGATTCTCTAAAATGGTGATAGAATGAACCACAGGCTTGATCCGAACATTTAACGAATCGCTTATTTTAAATTCATCTACACCATTCACAGTCATATAACCCTCACGTAAATTAATAGTTGCATTGGGTAGCGTATCGGTGATGGAGAAGATTTTCATGTTGTCATAATCCGCTTCATCCTTTGATGATCGATAGAACGACACCGCTTTCTTCTTAAGCTTAACACGTGTTGTTTTTGTATTATACTCTACCATACCTTTTTGGGAGAGAAATTCAATAGCCTTATTTATTTCAAGTTGATCTTTGCCATAGAATTGGGCTAAATCTCCAACATAAAATTCACGAACCTTTTTCTTCAAGCAATAAGCAACTACTAAACTAAGTGGATGAAAACTAAAGCCTTCACCGCGAAGTAATCTAAAGTCATCAGCATCATAGTAATCAATTGATTGAATAACTAGTGGTACAGTATTACGGTTTCCATCAGTAAAGACATTTAGGGTATCCTCTTTGAGTAGCCATTCAATTTTATCTGCCGAGAAATCAATACTAAAGAATGTAGCCGAATACGGCGTATTGCGCATAGGCCCTTTTTCTTTAAGCAATACTAGGCGTTGAGAACTGTCTGGCTTAAAGGTATATTTCATGCGTAGCGAAGGATGACTGATGGAGTCATTGCGCTGATAAATACTTACCATAGCTTTGGTGGCCGTAATGGTAGAATCAGAAAACTGAAACTCTGGCGAGCGGGCAGTGAATTTTTTACTACCATCTCCTGATACTTCGATCATCGAATATTCACCAGAGACAGACGCGCTCGAAATTTTATTACCCTTCAATGAGAAGCCCCCTCTATAAATCACATGGCTTGATCCAATTCCTTGAACTTCTACATTGCTTTGATAAGAACTAAATCGTGGATACGTTGAAGAAACAGAGTCTTTACGCGCTTGAGATTTGAATTCAAAATTTCCTGGAATAAATCCCGGTGTGCGGCCTTTATAAGTAAGTTTAACGAGATCCGCTTTAAACTCCGGCTTGCTAGCGTTGAAGTTATAATTAGTCAGATTACAGTAAACAGAATCTGAGCTAAGACCTGCGGGCGTCCAATCGAACGAACCGCCTTCACCAATAAACAAATTATCATTGAAGGAGTAAGTTCCTTTTGTATTTTTTATGAAAACCGAATCATATTTAGATACAAGATTAAGTGTAAGGTGCTCAAATTTTAACACAGCCCCCTCTACATAAGGCGGTGGCTGCGGCGTCATCCACGCAGGCATAATTTCCTGATGCGTGGTATCCACAGGTTGCGTATCTAAACTAACGTGTTCGTCTTTATAAGGATCTTCCTCTGTTGGAGTTTCTGCCACCGTACTCGTAGTATCACTCCAGCTGGTAGATGGAGGTGGTGCTATAAAATCAAAAGTGTAGCTATCATCCTTAATATAAAGGCGGAAGGATTTTTCGTGATGTAAGGCGTGGTATTGAAAAAATTCTTTACTGCTAAGAAGGAAGTTATTGGCTTTTATAAGGTTGTAATTTTGAATTACCTGCTGGCATACCGTTAGGTATCCATCTAACTTTGAGGCTTCAGCGTGTTCTATACTGACAGCGTTGGCAAGAGCCCCAAAATAATTAGCTAGATGAGGACGGGCTTTATATCCTTTTTTTCTCATCATTTTAGTGTGCTGTTGAATAGTCTGCTGTTGTTCAAGGGCAAGATTTGCCCATGCTGAAACGAAAGCAACACCAATAGTGGCTGCGTCTACATTCCGGGTACCTTCCAACACAATACGAATACTGTCCGGAAAGCTAGTCGGTTCTGTAGCCGGTGCTGCCTGTTGTGCTAATGAAAAGCTGACAGAAAACAATAGCAGTAATAACGAATGTAGAATAACCTTCTTCACGCAATCAAAAACCATTAAATTCGGAAATTATGCTCAAATAAACTAAATCTAAATAAGTCAAATAGTCATAGTTTAATGCCAAAGTCACACAGGAGGCAATATTACTTGAAGACGATATTTAGGTAGTTATAACTTTTAGTTACCGAACTTCAATACCAACCTTAAAAATCACTAACTATGGCTTTGTAACTAACGACTTTCGACTAATTTAAGTATGACCCACAAAGGCAAATTGATTTTGATTCCTAATGTCATTGCTGAAAACACCCAGGACCATGTTATAAGCCCTCAAATTAAAAATGAATTAAAAAACATTCGCCATTTTCTGGTGGAGGATGTACGAACTGCGCGTAGATACTTAAGTAGCTTAAAGATTTACGAATCCATAGAGCAGCTTGATTTCAATGTATTAGATAAGGACACCAAAGCCGAGATGTTGCATGAGTTATTTAAGCCCATCCAAGAAGGGCAAAATCTAGGAGTCATTTCAGAATCAGGCTGTCCGGGTGTGGCAGATCCAGGTGCTTTGGCTGTTAAATTTGCACATGAAAATAAAGTGCGGGTTGTTCCCCTGGTTGGCCCGTCATCTATTTTGCTAGCCCTAATGGCATCCGGATTGAACGGTCAACGTTTCGCTTTCCATGGGTATCTACCAATTGAAAGCAAAGAAGCTGCAAAAGCAATCAAAGAACTGGAAAAAGATTCACGTTTAAAAAACCAGACTCAAATATTTATCGAGACACCTTTTCGTAATAATGCCATGATGCAAAACTTAGTTAAAACCTTGCAGGACACAACCTTGTTATGCAGGGCCTTTGATATTACCGGAGCTTCAGAAGATATTAAAACTATGTCTGTTAAAAGTTGGCGCACGCTTCAAATAGAACTTCCTAAGCTGCCTTCTGTATTCTTATTTTTAGCCACTTAATTCGGTTGAAAAATTAACATTTTTGTTTTACATAATTCAATCTAAATTTGCCGCTTAATCTGTACTTCCAAAATTTAAAATTTTAAATAACTATGCCTTACCTATTCACCTCAGAATCCGTATCTGAAGGCCATCCAGACAAAGTTGCAGATCAGATTTCTGATGCACTCATTGATTACTTCTTAGCGTACGACCCAAACTCCAAAGTAGCCTGTGAAACATTAGTAACAACTGGTCAGGTAGTATTGGCTGGTGAAGTGAAATCAGAAGCGTATCTGGAAGTACAAGATATTGCTCGTGAGGTTATTCGCCGAATTGGATATACCAAAAGCGAATATATGTTCGAAGCTAACAGTTGCGGAATCTTATCAGCTATTCATGAGCAATCGGCAGATATTAATCAAGGTGTTGAGCGGAGGAAGAAGGAAGATCAAGGTGCAGGTGATCAAGGTATGATGTTCGGTTACGCTACAAACGAAACCGATAACTACATGCCATTGCCACTTGAACTTGCTCACTCTTTGTTAAGGGAGCTTGCCGCTATACGCAAGGAAGGTAAAGTGATGAAGTATCTTCGTCCTGACGCTAAGTCTCAAGTAACGATAGAATACAGTGATGATAACAAGCCTCAACGCATTGACGCTATTGTGATTTCAACACAGCATGATGATTTTGCAAAAGACGCAATCATGTTAAAGCAAATCAATGATGACGTTATTAATATTCTTGTACCACGTATCATGAAGAAATTTCCGAAACGTGTTCAAAAACTTTTCAACTCAGAAATTCAATATTTTGTTAACCCTACAGGCAAGTTTGTAATCGGAGGCCCACATGGCGACACTGGTTTAACCGGCCGTAAAATCATAGTGGATACCTATGGCGGGAAAGGCGCACACGGTGGGGGTGCTTTCTCAGGAAAGGATCCTTCTAAAGTTGACAGATCGGCAGCTTATGCGACACGTCATATTGCTAAAAACTTAGTGGCTGCAGGTGTGTGTGATGAAGTGCTAGTTCAAGTTGCCTATGCCATTGGTGTTGCAAAACCAGTTGGCATATATGTAAGCACCTACGGAACATCCAAAGTAAAATTAAGTGATGGTGAGATCGCTAAAAAGCTAGAAAAGATCTTTGACATGCGTCCATACTTTATTGAAGAACGCTTTAATTTAAGAACACCCATTTATTCTGAGACTGCTGCTTATGGACATATGGGACGTGAGCCAAAAGTTGTAACCAAAATTTTCAACGAAGGCAAGAAGAATGAAAAGAAAGTTAAAGTAGAACTCTTCCCATGGGAGAAACTTGATTACGTAGATCAAGTAAAGAAAGCTTTCCAAATAGACTAGAAAAGTAAAGGGCTCCAATTGGAGCCCTTCTTATTATTATATATAAATAAGTTTATTACTGTAAGGTTCCGACATACTTACTTCGTACTTCATCTCCCGTCCTTCATCTCCCGTACCTCGTACCTCGTTCCTCTTTTATCACGTCCCTCGTTCCTCTGTCTTTCCTAATCTCTCCCACCTTTAATCTTAGTCTTAAACTTTTTCAACTGCATGCGAAGTGCAGAGGTGGCAAGGTCAGCCGCCGCTTCGAATGAACGTGCTTGTTCTTTGGCGAATAAAAGACTCCCCGGAACTTTCAATTTTATCTCAACGGTTTTATTGTCAATACCTTCATTGTTCAAGCGGAGGTATACCTCACCCACTACTAACCGGCTATAAAAAGTTTCTAGCTTGTCAATCTTTTTCTGAATGAAATCAATCAGCTTAGCATCAGCATCGAAGTGAATGGAATGAAATTGTAACTTCATAGTTTATAAAATTTAATTGTTGAACATAAAAACGTTCCGGCTCTGTTAATGACTTGCCTGGGTTGTCATAGTAAGGTTACATCATAGGCTCTGTTTATTATTTTATCTTATGCTTTAGGATGGGCCTGATCAAAGACCTTTTTTATTTTTTCAAGAGAATTGTGTGTATAAACTTGTGTAGCCGCAAGACTACTATGACCCAGTAAATCTTTAACAGCGTTAATCTCAGCGCCTTTATTTAGAAGGTGTGTTGCATAAGTATGGCGCAGCACATGGGGACTACTTTTTTCAGTAAATCCTTTAAGATATTTTTTTACCATTCGCTGAACCATCATAGGGTAACAAGGCTCTCCATTATTTGTAACGAATACGTATCCATGATTTTTAGTAGTTACCACTTCTTTGTCCCTGATTGTTTGATAGGCTTCTAGTATAGGAACGAGGGAAGCGGCAAAGGGTATGACTCTTTCTTTATTTCTTTTCCCTAAAACTTTAATGGTTCTACTTAGAAGGTCTATTTGAGATTCCTTTAAATGAATAAGTTCCGATAAACGAATGCCAGTTGCATAGAAGAGTTCTAGCATAAGTTTCTCACGCCAACCTTCAAGGGTATTAGCAAAGGCTACGTTATCTAGAACAGTTACCATGTCTCGTTCTTTGACAAAAGAAGGCAGTTTCTTTTTTGTTTTTAAAATTCTGATTTTGATTGTCGGATCTCTACTGATCACTTCTTGTCGCATCAAGAATTTATAGAACGAGCGGAGGCAGGCAATTTTACGGTTTACAGAAGATGCTTCAATTTTTGCCTCAACTAACTGAATTATCCATGACCGGATTAATCCATAATCGGCCAACTCAGGTTGATCTGTATGGAAAGTCTGCTTTAAGAACTCACGAAATTGAAAAAGGTCAGTTTGATAGGCCAACACGGTATTGGAACTAACACGCTTTTCGAATTGGAGGTATTTAAGAAACGATTCTATCATACTACTAACTTCCGACTCACTGGTGTTAGCAATATAAAAAAATAATCCCCTTCAGGAAAGACCTTAAGGGGATATGTGTATAGAATGATGATAGAATGTGGATAAAAGCCAAAGCCTCCTCCTCCAACCAATCAAAATTAAAATCTAGCCATTTTCTCTAAGCCTGATCTGCTCAATATAAGCAGCCTTCTTGATTTCAGTTCTACGTGTAATAGACGGCTTTTCGAAGAATGTACGAGCACGTAATTCTTTCAAAACACCAGTTTTTTCGAATTTCTTCTTAAAACGTTTTAGTGCTTTATCTATTGATTCGTTTTCTTTTACGTTTACTATTAGCATAATACTTAATTAGGGCTGCAAATATATATTTCAGATATACAATTTGCAACTATTTTAATATAGATCTTGAAATTACCAGCTTTTGTATTTCTGACGTGCCTTCTCCAATGGTACAAAGCTTAGCGTCACGATAATACTTCTCCGCAGGAAAATCCTTTGTAAAACCATAGCCGCCAAAAATTTGTACTCCTTCATTGGCTGCTTCTACGGCAACTTCTGAAGCATATAGTTTAGCCATTGCGGATTCTTTGTTAACGTCAATACCTTTATTTTTTAAATCAGCAGCACGGAATGTAAGGAGACTAGCAGCTTCTATTTTAGTGGCAATATCCGCTAGCTTGAATGCAATACCTTGAAAGCTAGAAATAGGTTTGTTAAACTGATGTCTTTCTTTGGAATATTTTAACGCAGCCTCAAAGGCACCTATTGCAATTCCAAGGCTTAAAGCGGCAATAGAAATACGACCACCATCTAACACCTTCATAGATTGTATAAATCCATCACCCTCATTTCCCATCATTTGAGTTTTATGAATGCGGCAGTCAGAAAAGATAAGCTCTGCAGTTTCTGAGGCACGCATACCCATTTTATTTTCTTTTTTACCAGAGCTAAAACCAGGCGTTCCCTTTTCAATTATGAATGCCGACATTCCATGTGAATCGCCAACCTTACCGGTACGTACAATCACCACAGAAACATGACCAGACTTTCCATGTGTTATAAAATTTTTGGCACCATTGATTACATAGTGGTCACCATCCTTTACGGCTACTGTTTTCATGTTGCCGGCGTCGGAACCCGTGTTGGGCTCTGTCAATCCCCATGCACCAATCCATTGGCCACTTGCTAACTTCGGAAGATATTTTTGTTTCTGTTCTTCTGTTGCGAATTGTAAAATGTGATTGGTACAAAGTGAATTATGTGCTGCTAAAGAAAGACCAATAGAACCATCGATTTTTGATACCTCGGATATAGCAGTTACATATTCCAGGTAACCAAAGCCTGAACCTCCGTATTCTTGAGGCACTAAAATACCCATTAGGCCTAACTCCCCCATTTTGTGGAACAGCTGAATTGGAAATTCCTGGCTTTCGTCCCAGTCCATCATGTTGGGTTTTATTTCTTTGTTACCAAAATCTTGAATCATTTTGGCAATCATCCTTTGGTTCTCAGTTTTTTCAAAATTTATTGCTTGCGTATTCGTGTCGATTTGCATCCGTTTGTATATTAGCACAACAAAGATAATCCAAATCCCCACATTCACGTACGAGTGTTAGTTTGTTTTTAAACATAATATTTGTGATGAAGTTTGTATTCACTTCAATCAAAAACCTTTATTTTCGCGGTTAAACAAACTAATACTTCATGAAAATAGCTGTTGTAGGCACAGGTTACGTTGGTTTAGTAACAGGAACTTGTTTTGCGGAAACTGGTAATACAGTTATCTGCGTAGACATAGACAAAGAAAAGGTTAAAAAACTTCAAGACGGTAAAATTACCATCTATGAACCTGGTCTAGAGCAATTGTTTGATCGAAATATAAAACAAGATCGACTCCACTTCACTACCAATCTTAAGGAAGGCATTAAAGATGCTAAAGTAATTTTCCTTGCTTTACCGACACCTCCAGGTGAAGACGGTTCAGCGGATCTAAAATACATTTTAAAGGTGGCTGATGATCTAGGTCATTTATTAGAAGACTATGCAGTAATAATTGATAAAAGCACAGTACCAGTTGGTACGGCTGATAAGGTTAGAGATAGAATTGCAGCAAATGCAAAAGTAGAATTTGATGTAGTTTCTAATCCAGAATTTTTGCGTGAAGGTGTGGCTGTTGAAGATTTCATGAAGCCAGACCGTGTTGTAATTGGTACAACCTCTACGAGAGCAAGAAAAGTTATGGAGTCATTATATGCTCCTTATGTCCGTCAAGGTAATCCTATCATTTTCATGGATGAGCGTTCCGCAGAACTTACTAAGTATGCAGCGAATTCTTTCCTTGCAACAAAGATCACTTTCATGAATGAAATCGCGAATCTTTGTGAATTAGTGGGCGCAGATGTAGACTCTGTTAGAAAAGGGATGGGAACTGATAGTAGAATTGGCAAGCGTTTTCTATTTCCTGGTATTGGATATGGTGGAAGCTGTTTCCCTAAAGATGTACAAGCCCTAGCTAAATCATCTAAAGACGCTGAATATGATTTTAAAATATTAAACGCCGTGATGGATGTGAATCACGATCAAAAGACAAAACTTATCCCAAGAATAAAAGAATATTTCAAAGGCAACTTAAAGGGTAAAACCATTGCTGTTTGGGGATTGTCTTTCAAGCCACACACAGATGATATCCGTGAAGCTCCAGCACTTTATAACATAGACGAGCTACTTAGTGAAGGTTGTATCATCAGAGCACATGATCCGGAAGGCATGGAAAATGTGAAAAGAATAATGGGTAATAAAATTCAATATAGCGAAACCCCTTATGAAGCTGCACAAGATGCTGATGCTGTCTTTATTGCAACAGAATGGCCTGAATTCCGCACACCCGATTTTGAAAAACTTACTTCAATACTGAAGAACAAAGTTATATTCGATGGCCGTAACCTTTACGAGCTTGATATCATGCGTGACCTTGGATATGTTTATTACAGCATTGGTAGGGAGGTGATCAATGGCTAATAAAAAAAGAGTACTTATAACAGGAAGCGCAGGCTTTCTTGGTTCGCATTTGTGTGATCGGTTTTTGAAAGAAGGCTTTCATGTTATTGCCATGGATAATCTTATCACAGGCGATCTACGCAACATTGAGCATCTTTTTAAACATCCTGATTTTGAATTCTTTCATCATGATGTTTCAACTTTTGTATTTGTTCCAGGAGAGTTACATTATATTTTACATTTCGCTTCACCGGCTAGTCCGATTGATTATTTGAAAATCCCTATTCAAACTTTAAAGGTTGGATCGTTGGGAACACATAATTTATTGGGTTTGGCAAGAGCAAAGCAAGCAAGGATACTAGTTGCTTCAACTTCTGAGGTTTATGGTGATCCATTGGTTCACCCGCAAACGGAAGAATATTATGGAAACGTCAATCCAATTGGCCCACGTGGTGTTTATGATGAAGCCAAGCGTTTTCAAGAAGCCATCACAATGGCTTATCACACCTATCATAATGTAGAGACGCGTATCGTGCGCATTTTTAACACCTATGGTCCGCGTATGCGGCTAAATGATGGTCGCGTATTACCCGCCTTTATTGGACAAGCATTGCGTGGTGAGGATTTAACCGTATTCGGTGATGGTTCACAAACACGTTCGTTCTGTTATGTTGATGACCAAGTAGAAGGTATTTTCCGTTTGCTTATGTCTGATTACCATTTGCCCGTTAATATTGGGAATCCCGATGAAATTACGATTAGTAATTTTGCCGACGAGATTGTGAAGCTCACCAACACAACACAAAAAGTGATTTATCATCCACTACCACAAGATGACCCTAAGCAACGTAAACCAAATACTACCAAAGCCAAAGAAATCTTAGGATGGGAAGCCAAGGTATCACGTTCTGAAGGATTGAAGATCACCTACGAATATTTTAAGTCGTTGCCTAAAGAAGTTCTTTATCAGCGCGACCATAAAGATTTCCAAAAGTATATCCGTTAAACTATCAACTCATGTCGGGAAGAAAAATATTGATTACCGGAGGAGCGGGTTTTATTGGTTCGCACGTAGTGCGTTTGTTTGTCAATAAATATCCTTCCTATACCATTATAAATCTAGATAAGCTCACTTATGCAGGCAATCTCGAAAACCTGAAAGACGTTGAGCAAAAACCAAATTACACCTTTATAAAAGGTGATATTGTGGACCTGGAATTATTAAATGAACTATTCACTCAACATAAGATTGATGGTGTAGTACATCTAGCAGCCGAATCTCATGTAGATCGTTCTCTAGAAAATCCTGCTGAGTTCGCCAACACTAATATAATCGGTACACTTAATTTACTAAGTGCCGCTAATGCAGCGTGGAAAGAAAAAAACTTCCAAGGCAAAACATTCTACCATGTCTCTACAGATGAAGTATATGGTTCGGCTGAGGACGGTGGTTTCTTTACAGAAGACACGCATATCGATCCCCGTTCGCCCTACTCAGCTTCTAAAGCAAGTAGCGACCATTTTGTAACAGCCTTCAATAACAGTTTCAAATTACCTACACTAATTAGCCGTTGCTCAAACAACTATGGCCCTAATCATTTTCCTGAAAAGCTAATTCCTTTAATGATTAATAATATCATTAATAATAAACCTTTACCCGTTTATGGAAAAGGTGAGAACATACGCGATTGGCTATTTGTAGAAGATCACGCCAAAGCTATTGACACTATTTTCCATAAAGGAAAGTTAGGCGAAGTCTACAACATAGGTGGAAATAATGAATGGAGAAACATTGATCTTGTTAATTTTCTCTGCAAAACAATGGATAGCAAACTTAAACGTGAACCAGGTGCATCTGGTAAACTTATTACCTATGTAAAAGATCGCGCTGGCCACGACCTACGTTATGCCATTGATGCTACCAAAGTGAAGCGTGAAACCGGCTGGGTTCCAGAAGTTACTTTTGAAACAGGTCTAGAGAAAACCGTAGACTGGTATCTATCAAATTTAGAGTGGCTCAACAACGTCACTTCAGGCACATATCTGAAGTATTACTCAAACCTGTATGAGGATAGATAGGCTAATTGTCAATTAGCAAATTGATCAATGTGCAAATTGGCGTAGCTATGTTCCTAAAACGCTCAACTTACCACTTCCCGGCTAGTAGCTAGCAGCTAAAAGCTAGAAGCTTAAAACGATGTTAAAAAATGAAAGGCATTATACTCGCAGGCGGCTCAGGTACACGGTTATATCCTCTAACATTGGCGGTAAGCAAACAGCTTATGCCATTGTATGATAAGCCGATGATTTATTATCCATTGTCGGTGTTGATGATGGCCGGCATTCGAGAAATATTAATTATTTCTACACCCCATGATATGCCCAATTTTCAAAAGCTTTTGGGTGATGGAAAAAACCTAGGGTGTACTTTTTCTTATGAGATTCAACCTGACCCGAATGGTCTCGCACAGGCTTTCGTTATTGGAGAGAAGTTTATTGGAAAAGAAAAGGTTGCCTTGATATTGGGTGATAATATCTTTTACGGATCAGGCATGCAAAAACTCCTTCAGTCTACAGCAGATCCAGACGGCGGGGTAGTTTTTGCTTACCATGTAACTGATCCTGAACGATACGGTGTTGTTGAGTTTGATTCAAATAAGAAGGTTATTTCAATAGAGGAAAAACCAGCAAAACCGAAATCTAATTATGCAGTTCCGGGATTATACTTTTATGATAATGAGGTAGTAGCAATCTCAAAGGCACTTAAACCAAGTCCACGGGGTGAGTATGAAATTACGGATGTAAACAATGCTTATCTTAAAAGTGGCAAACTAAAAGTTGCAGCCATGAGCAGAGGCACGGCTTGGTTAGACACTGGTACTTTCGACTCATTAATGCAAGCTTCAAACTTTGTTCAAACCATAGAACAACGTCAGGGTTTAAAAATAGGGTGTATTGAAGAAGTGGCTTACCGTCTGAACTTCATCAATAAAGATCAGTTAATGGCGCTGGCAAAACCACTTGAGAAAAGTGGTTATGGTGTATACCTTAAGAATTTGCCGGAATACATTTAGCAGAATAAACAGAACTTACTTGGTTAAAAAAATGAATTTGCTATAAAGCAAAATAAATGTACTTTTGCACCAGCTTCTGGTGATAGTTTAGAGGGGACCAATAAGTCCCCTCTTTGTTTATAGATTTTTCCGCATGGATTTGGTTGATAAAATAAGAGCACTAGCCAATGAAAAGTTGGTTGACCCGAGCCAATTCGTTGTAGACGTTATAGCGTCCACACGTAAAGGGCCGCAGAAAGTGCTTGTAATTTTAGATGGCGATCAAGGTATCACAATTGATGACTGTGCAAATTTGAGCCGAGAGCTTTCTAAAACATTAGATGAGTCTGGCTGGGTGGATGATAGCTATATGTTGGAGGTTTCAACTCCAGGATTAGATCAACCACTGGTGTTAACACGCCAGTATAGAAAAAATATAGGGCGCAATCTTAGGGTAAAACTTGGGATTGAAATAGTAGAAGGTAAACTTGCAGAAGTTACTGAAGATAAAATAGCACTGGTTCAAGAAATTGGAACAGGAAAGAAAAAAGAAACGAAAATCGTTGACGTTCTTTTTTCATCGATAGAAAAAGCATTTGTATTAGTATCGTTTAAATAAAAGATTAAAAATGAACGCTTCAAATTTAATCGAGTCGTTTGCAGACTTCGCCAAACAGAAGAACATTGACAGGCCTACCATGATTAGGATCCTGGAGGATGTGTTCCGCAACATGATCCGAAAAAAATATGGCACTGATGACAACTTCGACATAATTGTCAATGCTGACAAGGGTGACTTAGAAATCTGGCGCTTTCGCGAAATCGTTGATGACGATTCGGAAGACATATGGGATCATGATAAAGTGAGCCTAACCGAAGCACGTAAAATAGAACCTGACTTTGAAGTCGGCGAAGAAGTAGCTGAACAAATTTTCTTGGAAGACTTTGGAAGACGCGCAGTAACAACGGCTCGCCAAACCCTTCTTCAAAAAGTAAAAGACCTGGAGAAAGACATAATTTTCCAGAAGTATAAGGACATAGTAGGTGAAATCATTGCCGGTGAAGTATACCAATTACTGAATAAGGAAGTATTGTTAATTGATGCGGAAGGAAATGAAATTGCCGTTCCACGAAACGAACAGATTCCTAAGGATCGTTACCGTAAAGGTGAAAATGTTCGCGCCATTGTTCATAAGGTTGAAATGGTTAACGGTACGCCTAAAATCATCTTATCAAGAACCTCTCCGGTTTTCCTCGAAAGATTGTTTGAGCAAGAAGTACCTGAAGTATATGATGGCTTGATTACAATTAAGAAAGTAGTGCGTGAGCCAGGAGAAAGAGCAAAAGTAGCTGTTGAATCTTACGATGATCGTATAGATCCGGTAGGTGCTTGCGTCGGAATGAAGGGTTCAAGAATTCATGCCATTGTGCGTGAGCTTCAAAATGAGAACATTGACGTAATTAATTACACAGAAAATTTAGAGTTGTATATTCAACGTGCTTTAAGCCCAGCTAAGATCTCCTCTATTAAGATTGATAAAGACAATGGAAGAGTTTCAGTTTACCTTAAACCTGATCAAGTTTCTTTGGCAATTGGTAAAGGCGGTTTGAATATCAAACTAGCAAGCCGTTTAGTTGGTTATGAGATAGATGTTTTCAGAGAACTTGCAGAAGGTCAGAGTGAAGAAGATGTTGATTTAGTTGAGTTCAGTGATGAAATTGAAGCTTGGGTCATCACAGAATTGAAGCGTATAGGTTTAGATACTGCCAAAAGTGTTTTGACATTATCTAAGGACGAATTAGTTAGGAGAACGGATTTAGAGGAGGAAACTGTTGATCTTGTATTCAATGTTCTTAAGAAAGAATTTGAATAGCGGGTCAATAGAATGATTAAACAAAAAAGACTTTTTTAAAGTCTTCAAAACAGCAATATTTGAGCATGGCAGAGGAAAAATCAATTAGATTGAGTCAAGCGGCAAGAAAGCTCAACGTGGGTCATAATACCATATTGGATTTCTTGGCCAAAAAAAGTGTTGTGGTTGAAAATAACCCCAACGCAAAGCTTACGCCTGAGCAATTTAACCTCTTGTCAAAAGAGTTTGCTTCATCAGCCACAGAAAAAATGGAAGCATCGGGTCTTACCATTGGTGTAAAACATGTCGACATAGCTCCACTTGAATCCGAAAAGGAGGTCGCACAGCATAAGCGGTTAGATGAAGAAGAGAGCATCATGATTAAAAACCTTGGTTCAAAAGAAGTGAAAACCAAGGAGGAACCTAAAACTGATAAAGTTGAGCGCGAAAAGCCAAAATTGGAGGGCATTAAAGTTGTTGGAAAAATTGATTTAGACAAGGAAAAAGAAAAGGCTAAAGAAAAAGCCAAAGAGAAAGAGATCGCAGCAGAAGCTGAAAAAATAAAAGAGCTGCAGGAACAAAAGGCGAAAGAAAAGGCTATAGAGGAAAAAGCGAAAGAGAGGGAAAAGGAAAAGGAGATTGAAAAGAAGCCTGTTGTTGCACCTGTAGTAGTAAAAGAGAAGACTCCAGAAATACTTACGCCGCCACCTATCGAAGAACCTAAAAAGATAGAGCAAGAAAAGCCAGTAGAAAAAGTTGTAGAGAATAAAATTGAAACTCCTGTAGTTATTGCTGAAAAGCCAGTAGAACAGGAGCTTATAAAAGCGAGAGCCGATAAGTTAAAAGGTTTAAAGGTTGTTGATAGAATCGAACTTCCGGTAGATAAAAAGAAAGATCAGCCAGTAGCATCTTCAGATCATAGAGATGATAAAGGCAAAAGACCGCGTAGGCGTATCAATCCGCCCCAAGGCGCCCCAGGTACTGGCGCAACACCACCAACTGCCGGAGCAGGCGGCTTGAACAAGGGACCTCGTCCTCAATTCAATCAAAATAATAGAGGTAAAGGACCTGTAGCACCACATACTCCTAGGGTTCCAAAAGCGGAGCCTACCGAAAAAGAAATACAAGATCAAATTCGCGCTACATTAGCAAAGTTAAGTGGAGGCAATAAAAAATCTGCGGGCTCTAAGTACCGTAGAGAAAAACGCCAAGCCTATACAGATGCGAATGAGGAACGCATGTTACAAGAGAAAGAAGATTCTAAAACACTGAGAGTGACAGAATTTATTTCTGCAAATGACTTGGCTTCCATGATGGATGTTACTGTAAACGATGTAATCTCAACCTGTCTAGGGTTAGGTATGTTCGTTTCTATTAACCAACGACTTGATGCAGAAGCCATCACTGTTATTGCAGATGAATTTGGATATGCGATTCAATTCACGTCGGCAGAAGAAGAATTAGACATTGAAGCAATTGAAGAAGACCAAGATGCACTTATTCATCGTGCACCAATAGTTACTATCATGGGTCACGTCGATCACGGTAAAACTTCTTTATTAGATTATATTCGTAATACTAAAGTAACAGCATCAGAAGCTGGAGGCATTACACAGCACGTTGGTGCTTATGATGTAACGACTAAGAGTGGAAATAAAATTGCATTTCTCGACACACCAGGTCACGAAGCCTTTACGGCGATGCGTGCACGTGGTGCGAAAATTACGGATGTTGCTATCATTGTAATAGCGGCTGATGATGATGTAATGCCACAAACCAAAGAAGCAATTAATCATGCTCAGGTTGCCGGTGTACCTATTGTATTTGCTTTTAATAAGATAGATAAACCAAGTGCTAACCCGGATAAAGTTCGTGAATCACTATCTAAGAATAATATTTTAGTAGAAGAGTGGGGAGGCAAGTATCAAACCCAAGAGATCTCAGCTAAGTCTGGTAAAGGCGTTGATGATCTTCTTGAAAAAGTATTATTAGAGGCGGAAATATTAAACCTTAAAGCTAATCCCAATAAAAAAGCCATGGGTTCTGTTATTGAAGCATCGCTAGATAAAGGCCGAGGTTATGTTGCCACTATCATGGTTCAAAGCGGAACGTTACGTGTTGGAGATATTCTTTTAGCAGGTGCGCATTACGGTCGTGTGAAAGCGATGTTTGAAGATACGGGAAAGAAGATAACACAAGCGGGACCTTCTACACCCGTAGTCGTATTAGGCTTAGACGGAGCGCCTCAAGCAGGTGAAAAGTTCTCTGTTATGGAAACAGACAGAGAAGCACGTGAAGTTGCAACGAAGCGCGGACAAATTATGCGTGAGCAAAGTATCCGTACCAAGAAACATATTACGCTGGATGAAATCGGTAGACGTCTTGCTATCGGTAATTTCAAGCAATTGAATGTAATTGTAAAGGGGGATGTTGATGGATCAGTAGAAGCGTTAACAGATTCTTTATTGAAACTTTCTACACAAGAGATTCAAGTAGCCATCATTCACCGTGGTGTAGGTCAAATATCTGAATCAGATGTGTTGTTAGCTTCTGCTTCAGATGCCATTATACTTGGCTTCCAAGTACGTCCTTCAGGTGCTGCAAGAAGAGTTGCTGAACAAGAGGAAATTGAAATCAGATTATACTCTATCATCTATGACGCGATCAATGATGTGAAGGCGGCGATGGAAGGTATGCTTGCCCCTACACAAGAAGAAGTAATTGTGGGTAATGCGGAAGTGCGTGAAGTATTCAAGATAACCAAGATCGGAACCATTGCAGGTTGTATGGTCACAGATGGCTCGATCAAACGTGCCAACCCTATGCGCCTCATTCGCGATGGTATTGTAATCTATGCTGGTAAATTGGGTTCATTAAAACGTCATAAAGATGATGCAAGTGAAGTAAGAACCGGGTTTGATTGCGGTATTGGTATCGACGGCTTCAACGACATGCAGGTTGGTGATGTAATTGAAAGTTATGAAATGAGAGAAGTGAAGAGAACACTTTAATCAACAAGTCAATAAAATGAAAAGCCCTGACCAATGCATCAGGCTTTTTTTATGGAAATAGAATTATCTGTATCTGTCTTACTAGGATTGTAGAAGCACTCTTAATTCTTACCTCTTATCTAGTCCTTCTTTTCAGCTTCTTCAGATTTCGTTTGCTTATCGTAGAGATCTTTATAAAATCCCTCTTTTGCAACAAGGGATTCATGCGTTCCTTCCTCTACTTTAACACCATCCACCAACACAACAATCTTATTAGCAAGTTTAGCAGAAGAAACACGATGAGAAATAATAATGGTAGTGCGTCCTTTCATGATACGCTTCATACTATTAAGAATATTATTCTCAGTTTTGGTATCCACAGCAGAAAGCGCATCATCCAACATTAAAATTTTAGGTTCACGTGCAATAGCACGCGCAATGGAAACGCGTTGTTTCTGGCCACCCGATAAAGTAATTCCGCGTTCACCTACCCGCGTATCAAACGCATTGGGGAAAGCCATAATGTTTTCATAGACATCAGCATCTTTAGCCGCTTGTATTATTTTATACTCATCCGGGTTATTAATGCCGAAGCTGATGTTGTTATAAATTGTATTGCTGAATAGAAACACATCTTGTGGAACATAACCTATTTGGCTTCTTAAGTTGGTTAAATTATAATGCGAGATAGGCACATCATCTATCAAGATCTCGCCTCCTCTCGTATCATACAACCGTGATATTAAACTTGATACTGTACTCTTGCCAGAGCCGGTTGTACCAATAATAGCCAATGATTCACCAGGCATTACTTTAAATGAAATACCTTTTAATGCTTTGATACCTGTATCAGGATAGGTAAAGCTTACATCTTTGAATTCAATTTTACCTTCTATTGCATGTTCTAGTTCCTTCTCAGATACAATAGTGGTTTTTGTTTGTAGAAATTCATTAATTCTTTTTTGCGATGCTTCAGCGCGTTGCACTAAACTAGTAGTCCATCCTAACGAAGTTACAGGCCAGGTTAACATGTTAACATAAATAATAAACTCTGCGATGTTGCCAAAAGTAAGATTACCATTTATCACTTCGGTGCTTCCGGCATACACAGTTAGTATAGTGCTTAAACCAATTAAGGCAGTGATTAGTGGAAAGAAAAGTGATTGCACTTTAGTAAGCTTAAGTGATTGCTTTTTATATGATTCACTTTCCAAATCAAATTTTCTAATCGATTCTGATTCTCTATTAAATGATTTTAAAACCCGGATACCACTAAATGCCTCCTGAACAAATGTTGACAGTCTAGATTGGCTTTTTTGAATTTCTTCTGATCTTCTTTCAACCTTATCGTTAACGAAGAAGATACTTATAGAAAGTAGTGGAAGAGGAATGAGTGCAAACCACGTAAGCTTTGAACTAATGGCGAACATAACCGGTATTAACATAGCACAAAGCGTAAACAGCTGAAGTCCATACATAATGGAGGGCCCGAGGTACATTCTTACACGGCCTACATCTTCAGATATACGATTCATTAAATCTCCTGTGTTATTTCTTCTATAAAAACTCAACGGTAAGGTCTGATAATGCGCAAAGATTTCGTTCTTAAGGTCGTATTCTACCAAACGCGACATAACGATAAGTGTCTGACGTACGAAATAAAGAAATACCCCGCGAAGCAAAGCCATTATTAAAATCAAGGCAGCATATACGAGAATGCCATAAGCAAATTCCTTAAAAAAATCTTGGTGTAAGATTGTGCTCTCGAAAGAGCGATAAACTCTTATATTGTCAACTACAAGATCGATCGATAACCTAACTAATTGTGCGGGAACAATTTGAAAAACATTCGAGATGATTACGAAGAGAGTTCCAAAAATCAAATGCCACTTGTATATGAGTAGGTATTTGTTAAGGTATTTTAGTTCTTTCATCCAAGGGTTAATTTCGACTACTGCTCTTAATATTCATGGATAAAACGGAAATCCATTTTAATAGTTTATGTCCGCTATTGATAATATCAAGCACAAAACTAATACAATCAAATATATAGTAACGACATTTTGTTATCTACTAAGCTTGGATAGATATTAATCCGGAAACTTCCTTCTGCATTAGCGAATCCCTAATGAGATGTTTATTTTTGCATCGTATTTAGAGTCCTGATGTACGTTCTTTGATTAATTATGCTCAATAGAAGAAATCTTCGTATTAAAGTAATGCAAAGTTTGTTTTCCCTGCAACAAAGCAAGGATGCTAACTATGAACTGTGTATTGATATGTTTGGTGAAATATTCTCGCCCGATTTGAATTCGATGAAGGTGCAGGACAAGCCACTTCTTAGTAATCAGAAAAAATTAGCCACTAAGTTATTTGAAAAAACCTTCGCGAAGGGAGAAAATACAGTTGATCATGCTGATGTAAAAGTAAAAACAGCGGTTAATTCAGGCTTTCAAGAATACGCTAAACAAGTGAAAAAAGACACCAATTTTTTTCTGAAAAATTTGGTAATGGAGGTGGAAAAAATTTATGATCACTACATTGGAATTCTAAGTTTATCTGTCGCTTTTGCCGCTTTCGCGGAAACAGACAAAAAAGTTAATCATAAAAATTTAATTCAGAATGCCTGGATAAAAGCGCTTGGCAATAGTGAAGAACTTACCAAAACCGCCTCAAAACTTAAACGTGACTGGCAAGATAAACCCGATTTAATCAGATCATGGTTTCGTGACGTCATCAGACAAGATGCTGAATATCAAATCAATCTTGATAAAAAACAGCCTACCATTGAAGAACAAAAAAAATTTATTAATCATCTTTTCAGGAAAATCATTTTAGGCAAAACAGTGATTAACGACCATTTCGAAGAAGAAGTTTTACGTTGGGCCGAAGACAAAGAAATTGTAAGGGGTTTAGTTGAGAAAACAATTAAGTCTTTTGATCCTGAATCAAACAACCAAATAGGACTTCATACACTTACACTAAATTGGGAGGACGATAAGGATTTTATTATAAAACTTTTTAAAGGAGCTAACGATATAACAGAAGCGCATAAAGAATTAATAACCAACAATACACGCAATTGGGAAGTAGAGAGACTTCCATTAACCGATCGAATTATTCTAGAGATGGCTATTGCAGAGCTTTTAAGTTTCCCCAATATTCCCGTGAAGGTCACAATCAATGAATATATCGAACTTGCTAAGAATTATAGTACGCCTAAAAGTCGTCAATTTATTAACGGCATTTTAGATGTAATAGCAAAAGAACTTCAAGAACGTGGGGAGCTAAAGAAAAGTGGTCGTGGATTGATAGATAACCGATAAACCAACGATTATATGTAACACATAATTGTCTGATTAATAGGTAGTTTTGAAGTAACTTAAATTTTTTAAATGATAATTAAAGGGTAATCCAGCAACTAATAGCGGCTTCATTTGTTATAATTTGTTAAATTTTAGATTTTGCAACATAACGTAGTCTAAATTTCGAATACCTATGAGCAAAAAAGGTGGAAGTACATTATTAGCATTTTTAGTAGGCGCAACAACTGGGGCTATACTTGGTATTTTATATGCGCCAGATACGGGGTCAAACACGCGTGAGAAATTATCTTTTCAATTAGATAAATATCGCAAACTGCTTCAGGATCTAATCAATGATTTTGTTTCAGGAAGAGAAACTCCACTAACTTCAGAAGCCAAGTCGCAAGGAGAGAAAGTAGTAAATGAGGCTAAAAATAAAGCAGAAAAGTTATTAGAAGATGTTGACGAATTGCTTGAACAAATTCGTGGCAAAAAAGGAAGTGACGAGAACTGAAAAATTGTATTTAAGAATAATTGCAAAATTTAATATGAGTATGAAAAATTTGTTTATAAAATCTTTTAGCATTCTTAGCCTTGTCGCTTTTGCGGCAACTGGCTGTAAAGACAAAAATGCTGAGAAGAAAATAGCTGAATTAGAAAGCCGCCTTGATGAGGGAAAATCTAAAAGTAGCGCTGAAGCTACATCAGACACCACTTCCGGCACTGGGGTTGAAGCAGAGGGACCTGTATCCGCTTTTGAGTTTGAAACAACGGAACATGATTTCGGGACCATTAATGAAGGCGACGTAGTTGAGTACACATATAAATTTAAAAATTCAGGTCCTGTTCCACTTATAATCCAAGGGGCGCAAGGATCTTGCGGATGCACAGTACCAAATTGGACGAAAGAACCTATTCCTGTAGGAGGTTCTGGTGTAGTAACAGCTAAGTTTGATAGCCATGGCAAACAAAATTTACAGAACAAAACTGTAACTGTAACTGCTAACACATCACCAAAACAGACGGTGCTTAAATTTAAAGCAATGGTTACACCAAAAATCTCTGCTGAGAAAGGTCCACTTAAGAAATAAGTTGGACATAATCATGAAAGAATCCCAGGTATAAAACTTGGGATTTTTTTATTATTCTTATTACCATGGAACGAAGGCAAATTCATACACAAGGCCCAGTTTGCTCTAGAGTCATAGCGGGGGCTAAAACAGGCGAGGTTTCGCATTTCGGAGTTTCTAATTTCTCTTCAACTCAGAATGAGATTCTTCTGCAACATTTGGCCTGTCTGTTGGTAACTAACCAAATAGAGATCTCTCTCTCGGCCTCAACGCCTTTATTCAATGGAACGGAAGATACGTTAATGAAACATACAGCATCTCCAATGGCCTGGTCTCCTTTAGGTGGCGGTAAGTTAGCTTGGGGTGATAGCAATGTCATGTTTAGCAAGCGAGAAGAATACCAGGCCTCTGAAACGCAGCTATCCCTTGCCTGGCTACTCAAGCATCCATCCCATATTTTCTCTGTTATAGGAACAAAAAAAACAGAACGTAGTATAGAAAGTGCAAAAGCTGTGCAAATTAAATTAGACCGACGTGCGTGGTGTGAAATGCTAATGGCAGCTGTCGGAACGGAAGTTCCATATTTTCTTAATCAAAATTAATTGTGCGGAACAATTAGCATTTCATATTTGTATTGATAATTACTACATGGCCAAGACTGCAATAGAAAAGAAAGAAATAGACTTAAGTGGTCATGAATTTGTTGAGGTTATTGGCGCGCGTGAGCACAACCTTAAAAATATCAACGTTAGCTTTCCAAGAAATAAACTGGTTGTTATTACCGGCATAAGTGGTAGCGGTAAATCATCGCTTGCCTTTGATACAATTTATGCAGAAGGCCAGCGCAGGTATATGGAAAGTTTTTCAGCCTACGCGCGTAGCTTTCTTGGCAACTTGGAAAGACCTGATGTTGATAAAATAAATGGATTGAGTCCGGTAATTTCCATTGAACAAAAGACAACATCAAAAAATCCAAGGTCTACGGTAGGAACAGTTACTGAAATTTATGATTTCATGCGCCTTTTATATGCGCGTGCCGCTGAAGCTTTTTCATACCTAACAGGTGAGAAAATGGTAAGGCAATCTGAAGATCAAATTCTAGATGCAATTTTTCAAAACTTCAAAAACAAAAAATTAGTACTTCTCGCTCCTATTGTAAAAGGTCGAAAGGGTCACTATCGAGAGTTGTTCATACAAATTCGCAAGGCTGGGTATACCAAAGTTCGTATTGATGGCGAGGTTCAAGATATAACGGCAAAGATGCAAGTTGATCGTTATAAGATTCATGATATTGAAATTGTAATTGACCGTATTGTAGCAGATGAAAAAGATCGTCATCGTATAGGGCAATCAATAGGTAAGTCGTTAAAAGAAGGTAAGGGTATAATTATCATTATGGAAGAAAGTGGTAAAGTACATCACTTCTCAAAATTTTTGATGGATCCAAAAACGGGTTTATCATACGATGAACCTGCTCCTAATAATTTTTCTTTTAATTCTCCGTATGGTGCTTGTCCCACTTGTAACGGCCTCGGTCAGATCGAAGAAATAACTGAAGAATCTGTAATTCCTGATAAGAGTTTAAGTATTAGCCGAGGCGGAATATTACCGCTCGGCGAGTACCGCGACATCTGGATTTTCAAAAAAATTGAAGCCATTGTAAAGCGATATAAAAAGACGCTCACCACACCGATTAAAGATATTCCTAACGAGGTCATTAAGGTAATGCTATATGGTGATGAAGTTCCTGTAGGTGTACCTTCAGTAAAATATCCAGGCACGGAATGGAATACCAGATTTGAAGGCATCATAAACTTTCTGCAAAAACAACGCGATGAAGGCTCTGAGTCTATTCGAAAGTGGGTAGAAGATTTTATGATAATAAAAACTTGTCCTGAATGTAATGGTGCACGTCTTCGAAAAGAGTCACTTCATTTTCTAATTGATAAAAAGAACATTGCCGAACTAGCTGTGATGGATATCAATACGTTGAAGAAATGGTTTGAAGGATTGGAAAGCAGGCTAAATGAAAAACAAAAACTTATTGCAACAGAAGTACTAAAAGAAATACGTAAACGCATTGGTTTTTTACTTGATGTCGGACTGGACTATCTTAATCTAAATAGACCATTAAGAACGTTGAGTGGTGGCGAAGCGCAACGCATTAGACTAGCTACTCAAATTGGTACACAGCTTGTTGGCGTTCTATATATTCTTGATGAACCAAGTATTGGCCTTCATGCACGTGATAATGTAAAACTTATAAAAGCGTTGCAAGATCTTCGTGATCTAGGTAATTCGGTTATCGTTGTTGAACACGACAAAGAGATGATGCTTGACTCGGATTATATTATTGACATCGGACCAGGCGCAGGGAGACACGGTGGACATGTTGTTGCAGAGGGCACTCCAGAAACATTCTTAAAAACAAACAGCACTACTGCTAAATATCTCAGCGGCAAAGTAGGTGTTAACTATTCAGAAGATAGACGTAAAGGAAGTGGTGAGAAACTTATACTTACAGGCGCAAAAGGCAATAATTTAAAAAACGTTACCCTCGAAATTCCATTAGGTACATTAAGTTGCATTACAGGCGTTTCTGGAAGTGGAAAATCTACCCTTATCCATGAAACGCTTTTTCCGTTACTGAACAGATATTTTTACAACTCAAGAACAGAACCTTTAGCACATAAAAAAATCGAAGGCCTTAACTTTTTAGATAAAGTAATTGAAGTTGATCAATCGCCCATAGGCCGGACACCACGCTCTAACCCCGCAACCTATACGGGGGTGTTTACTGATATTCGTGATTTATTTACACAGTTACCGGAAGCAAAAATTAGGGGCTATAAAACAGGGCGGTTCTCATTCAACGTTAAAGGTGGAAGATGTGAAACCTGTGAAGGCGCCGGACTACGTTTAATAGAAATGGAATTTCTTCCTGATGTTTATGTGCCTTGCGAAACATGTAAGGGCAAACGTTACAATCGTGAAACACTAGAAGTCAGGTTCAAAGGCAAATCAATTTCAGATGTATTGGATATGACTGTTGAAGAAGCAGTTTCATACTTTGAAAATCAGCCTAAAATCCTAAGGAAAATTCAAACATTAAGTGAAGTTGGATTAGGATACATTACACTAGGTCAACATGCAACTACACTTTCAGGCGGAGAGGCTCAGCGTGTGAAGCTTGCAACAGAACTTTCTAAACGAGATACCGGCAAAACATTTTATATTCTTGATGAACCAACTACAGGTTTGCACTTTCAAGATATAAGTCATCTTTTAGATGTGTTGCAAAGACTTGTAAAAAAAGGAAACACTGTATTAGTGATTGAACATAACATGGATGTTATCAAATCTTCAGACTATATTATTGACTTGGGTCCTGAAGGTGGTGAAAAAGGCGGACAGATTATAGCGTTGGGCACACCTGAAGAGGTAGCGCAAAATCCAGCAAGTTATACAGGCAAGTTTTTAAAAGTAGAATTAGCCGAATCATTCGTACAAACTGTTTGAGTTTTTCACATCCATAAGAAAACATGAATTCAATATCAAGGCAATATTTATTTGGTACACTGTTTATTGCCTTTGGTGGATATCAGGCCTATCGAAGCGAATTATTAGAATCATATTTATATGCCCTGGCAGGTATAACCTTTATTGTCAATGCGCTTGCATTAGAACCAAAACTCGCTAAGTATAAAATATCCTTGTCTATTATCACATGGATTTTAATTGGAGCTACTGGCTTGTACTTTCTTTATCTCCTCCGATATAAGTTTTATTAAGACCCAGCATCATGATGAAGCAATCCATTTAATAATTGTATAATGCCATTGAAGGAAGTGTTCACAAGGATAGGCTGTATTGGACATTACAATGTGGAGCATGGTTTTTGTACGCGATGATTCAAATAGTATCGAGCACGCTGGCTTCAAGTGTTATTAGTTCAAGTAGAATTTTCTTTTTGATTTATGAGGCATTCTTAGGCTTAAGCTTAACGCATATTTCGCTACTTTCTAAGTAAACGCAACTGGCTTTTTTTAAGTCTCCTAAAACTTATACCCAAAATTTTAATAAGCATATGGGTACTTGCATTCATAGGTTATTTTTTTACGTATGCCCGCAAGTTTACTTATAGGTTTTTTCAATTATAACCTCGCTTTTGATTTAAAACATTTTTTTGGATTAATGTCTATCTACTCGCTCATCTTTTTTCTTTGGTCATTTTATATTTCACCTGTCATTATGAGCGTTATAATTTGTCATTGCAGTACGAGCCTCAATGGTTGAAATTGAATTGAAGAGTCTTAAATCACAGTTAACCCACATTTTATTCAACGCGCTTAATGTTATTAGAGCTTTAGTAGATGAGAATCCGGCAAAGTCAAAAGTAGCAATCAATCAGCTTTCAAGTATGCTTAGAAATTCCCTTGCCATTGATAAAAAGGGTTTAACAGATTTTGAAGATGAAATGAAAACGGTTGAAGACTAAGCCGAATATAGGCAGCGAAGTTTAAGGATATGATGAGTTTATAGAATTATTTTAGAACCAGTTCAATTAATTCCTTTTGCACGTTCCAATCTTTGGCAAGTTTAACCATTGCTGTGGCTTCCATTTCTGTTACGTATCCTTTTAAATTATTAGCCTGCCATACCATGTTAATGAGTTCAATTCTTTTTTCTCTGGAATAGTCTCCAATGATATCGTTTAAATAGTGGCGCGCTCTATCAAAAGCAGTGACATAATTCTGCGCTATAAACTCCAGGGCCCATGTATGCTCCTCATGTGCATCTAGTTGATCGGCAGTCTTGTCAAGGTCTTTTCGCTCATCTTCGTCTAAGCCATGGTAATTAAATATCACCGACTTAAGCAACATGTAGACTTTTTTATCTTCTGTGGATTTCATGAACTTTAGTATAAAAATACAAACTCATTTCAAGTACATCGGTCATTTCGTTAGAAACAAATCAGAAGCGATCTTATCGGCATACAGTTTTCCTGTGGTCGTTAACTTCAATACACCCTTATCTATTTGCGCTAAATTTTTTCTAATTATCGACTCTATGTAATCGCCATGCTGAGCCAACAAATCATATTTAAAATTATTTCTAAGCAAGTTAAGATCACTGCCCCAATTTGTACGCAATGTTGTAAGAAGATACTCATTTACTTTGTCCTCTTTTGAAAGAACTTCTATTTCATACGCAATTTTGCCTTGCTTAATAGCCTTTATATAAATGTTATTGTTGTTGATGTTAAACTGACGGCTCACACCGTTGTAAGAGTGGGCACTTGGGCCGATGCCAAGGTATTTCTTCTGTTTCCAATAATTGCTATTATGCCTTGAATGAAAACCTGGCCTACCGAAATTAGAAACTTCATAATGTTCAAACCCATCTAACACAAGCTCATCAATCAAAATTTCTAACTGCGTGGCCGATATATCGTCGTCTACGGCCTTTAGTTTTCCCTGTGCTGACCAGCGGCCGAAAGCCGTCTTATCTTCAATTGTTAGTGAGTAAGAGGAAATGTGTTGCGGTTTTAATGCTATGGCTTGGCGGATGTTACTTTTCCACGCATCATGGTCTTGTCCAGGTATAGCATAAATCAAATCAAGACTAATATTATTAAAGCCTACATCTTGAGCTTGAACAACACAATCAATAGCAGACGTTTTTGAATGGACTCTGTTTAAAAATTTTAATACATGATCATCAAAAGATTGAATTCCGATGCTTAGTCTGTTGATACCAAATTGCTTAAGTTCTTTAAGTTTTTCAAGACTAAGATCATCCGGATTAGCTTCAAATGTAATTTCCGCATCCAAATCAATTTTAAAGTTATTGTATATGGATGTGAATATACAATCAAGTTCCTTTAAAGAAAGTAAAGATGGAGTTCCCCCGCCAAAGTAAATGGTGGCAATACTCTCTCCTTCGAGGTAGTCTTTTTGAATATTTAACTCGCTCACTATTGCTAAAGAAAGCTCACTTTTAATATCTTGATTAGTAGAAAAGTGGAAGTCGCAATAATGGCATGCTTGGATACAAAAAGGAATATGCAGATAAATACCAGCCATGAAACAAAGCTACAAAGCTACGGCCAAATGATACCATTCCAAAAAACGCTTATATTGATATAAGTTTTGATCTCTCACCATTTTTAATAGATTATATAGTATCGACTTTTCGGATAATTTTGTAGTATAACAATATGAAAGGTATAAGGTTAATATTTTATTTAGGGTTGCTACTTACTTCCTTAAATGCCCTAGCAAGAGAAAAAGCATTTACTGCTAAGAAATCTCTTTCTAAAGATTGGCGCATTTATCAAAACGACAAATTCGAGGCATTTACAAACCAAAAGAATGTCCATACCGTTTACCTTTTTATTGATGCAAATAAATTCGGGGGCGATTATCTAGAAGTCAACAGCGTTCGTGACTTTACCCTTTTTGTTAATGGTAAGCTCGCTTCAATATCTGGCCATCAATTTAACATTGATAGTTTAGCAAAGATTTTTGCATCCACTTCACTATTAATAGGCATCCATCAAAAAAATATTTCCACTAGCACATTAGAAACATTTGTTGAAACACCAGTTCCCCAGACGGGCTCTCTTCTAGAGCCCATCGGCAAGCCCCCAACATTTCTACGTGACTTTGTAATTGTAGCGTCAATGATCTTACTGATCATATTAATTATACTCATAAGGTTAAACCCCAAACTCGCTTCAGATTATTTTTCCATCGCGCGTATATTTTCCTTAAGAGAAGCAGATGATAGCCAGATATACACACGCATTGGTAATAGTACCAACATCTTATTCTATATTTTTTGTAGTCTAATACTGGGTTTTTACCTCATCATTATATTTCATTTTATATCACCCGGTTATTATGTTACTAGTTATATACATGCAACAAGCTTCTTTACAGCGCTCGCACAATGGATTGGCATAAGCCTTATTATATTGACAGTCTTCTTTTTAAAGATTATGTTGGTATACCTCTCTTCTAATCTTTTCGGGTCTAAAGAACTGGCAGGCATTCATTTTTTTAACTGGGTGCGCCTGCTACTCATTGTCTTTAGTTTTATGTCAGTGGTTTTGTTTTTTTATTTCATCTTGAGAGGTCACAACACTACAGTGCACAGTCTCCTTTTAAATTTTATAGCGTGGTGCCTTACCGGTTGGATAGTAATAATATTTTTAAAACTTCGTGGCCGTGGTAGCTACTCTATATTTCATTTATTTTCGTACATTTGTGCCACTGAAATAATACCTTTAATAATTATTATTACGGTATTGTATAACTAGTTAGCCAGATACGTTACACGTGATATGAGTGAAATTGCAACTGACAGGATGCGAAAAGTTAAAAGTATCCTGGTTACTCAAGAGTTCCCTGCTGATACTAATTCGCCGTATTTAAAACTTGCAGAAAAGTTTAATCTGAAAATTGATTTCAGACCCTTTATACAAGTCGAAGCAGTACCGGTAAAGGAGTTCAGAAAACAAAAGATTGATATACTCAATCATACAGCGATCATCTTTACGAGCCGCAATGCGGTCGACCACTTCTTCCAGATCTGCCAGGAGTTAAAAGTGGAAATGCCTCCAGAGATGAAATACTTTTGTATCTCAGATCAGACTTCTAATTACTTGCAGAAGTATATCGTAATTCGAAAAAGGAAAATTTTTACAGGTTTAAAGACGTCTCAAGATCTATTCGAAATGCTAAAGAAGCATAAGAATGAGAAATACCTCTTCCCGTGCTCCGATATTCGTAAGAATGACATACCTGATTTCTTAAAGGAAAACGGTTATCATCATACCGAAGCTATTATTTATCATACAGTTGCTGCTGATCTTTCAGATCTACAAGAAGTCTTCTATGATATCTTGGCATTTTTTAGTCCATCTGGAATAAATTCTCTTTTTGTTAACTTTCCTGACTTCAAACAAAATAATACGCGTATTGCAGCGTTTGGTCCAACAACGGCCAAAGCTGTAACAGATGCCGGTTTGGTTTTAGATATTGAAGCACCGCTGCCTAATGCGCCATCAATGACTGGAGCAATTGAGCTTTATGTTAAAAAAGCTAACGGAATAAAGTAACTTTCTTCACCAGTTCGAATTTGGAAAGTAGTGTTTTTTAAAATACTTTAGTTATCTTAGCTATAGAAAGTAGCGCAAAAAGCATTTACTTTAGATTCTTATTTTTTAATCTTGATGCTGAAAAGGATTTTTTATACTTTTTTGATCACATTTACTGGCATCACGGTTCAAGCCCAGCAAGACCCGCATTTTAGCCAGTATATGTTCAATAACCTCTATTTAACACCTGCTTATGCAGGAGTTGATGGCGTTACGCAGCTAACTGCATTGAGCCGAGTTCAATGGTTAGGTTACCAATCTAGCTTTGGTGACGGAGGAGCTCCTAATTCGCAGTTAATAAGTTTTAATACCCCTATATATAAATTACATAGCGGGTTTGGTACTTATATCATGAATGATAAAGCGGGTCCGTTAAATAACCTTGAAGCTCAAGTGATGTATGCTTATCATTTAGGCATTAAAGAAAGCAAGTTGAGTTTTGGTATCAAAGCTGGGATCTATTCTCAATCTATTAATGGTGATATTTATCGCCCAATTCAATTAGGTGATGATCTTATCGTAGAAGGGCGAGAGTCTCAAGTAAGACCAGATTTAGGCGTAGGTTTATTTTATCGCGCTGAAAAGTATTATGCAGGCGTCGGCTTCAATCACTTGTTGCGATCAAAGTTTGATTTCGGCAAAGATGAGTCAAGAGGCGCCCTTGAAAATCATATTAATTTTACAGCAGGGTATTTTTATGAAGTAAATTTCGACCTGAAAATTAACCCAACAATTATGATAAAAACTGATCTTAAACAATATTCTTTCGATATTGGCGTAATAGCTACGATGAAAGATCAGATGTGGGGTGGATTAGCTTTCAGGCAATCAGAAGCTGCGATTCTAATGCTAGGATACAGTTTTTTCAAGGATAGATCGTTAAAATTTGGCTATTCAATGGATTACATCATAAAGGATCAAAAAGCAAAACAAGCTACGTCGCACGAATTGATGTTGAATTACCAACTGCCAATTAACCCGGGCAGCGGTAAAAAAGTCGTCCGAACCCCGAGGTACAGACATTAAGCGGTAAAAGGTTTTGGATTTTTTAAGAATTTAGCCAACTTGTATAACCAGATGTTTTAGAAGTGGCCTAATAAAGTTATCTTTAATTAATATCAAATTTGGTTGTTGCATTGAAACAGAAAACTGCGAAAGGAATATGAAAAGATCAGTCTCTTCAAAACTTGTATTAATCCTCATGGGATTGTTAGCCAGCGCCTGTGGGCTGCTGGGTCTCGGAGGTAAGAAAGGCGGTGGCGACCAAGGTGAACTAGTTGGAGTTGCTGGCAGAGAAGGTTGGGTGATGACTATTCCCTACGGGATGGTTCCTATTCCTGCTGGAACGTTCCATATGGGTCAAGCAGATGAAGATCCCGCATCTACACAGATAAACTTTAACAAGCAAGTAACAATTGGTTCATTCTTTATGGATGATACTGAAATAACAAATAATGAATATCGTCAGTTCACTAACTTCTTCTTAGTTGATAACGGAACTATAGAAGGATTTGAAACAGTTGATGCTGAAACATTCCGTCAAAAATATTATCCTGATACAACATGTTGGGTTCGTGATTTTGCTCATCACATGGGTGATCCTATTCAAGATTACTATTACTGGCATCCTGGTTATGATGACTATCCAGTTGTAGGCGTTAACTGGGACGCAGCAATATTCTTTGGAAAATGGAGAACAGCATACTTAAATGATTATAGAAAAAGTATAGGTGACTTCCCTATGCCTGAGTTCAGATTACCGTCAGAGGCTGAATGGGAATATGCGGCACGTGGTGGTCGTGATATGGCAAAATATCCTTGGGGTAATCCATATATAAGAAATGCAAAAGGATGTATGCTTGCAAACTTTAAACCAGGTCGTGGGAACTTTTATGATGATGGGTTTGCTTATTCCTCACCTGTACAAGCATATTTTCCAAACGATTATGGATTATTTGACATGGCTGGTAACGCCGCAGAGTGGTGTCTAGATGATTTTAATCCAGCATCAGTTCCTACAGTGTGGGATTTAAATCCGCAGTACATTGATGAGAGAACAAATCCGGAGAGCAGTCTATACAATGCAAAGATTCCTCCAAAGAAAGTTGTAAGAGGTGGCTCATGGAAGGATGTAGCTTACTATCTTGAAACAGGAACAAGGACGTTTGAATTTAAAGATTCAACCAGAGCATATATCGGATTTAGGTGTGCACTAACTCACCTAGGCCGTTCTTCTGGTCAGGAATTTTAATAAATGAAAACTCTAGTTATATTTAACAATAGGCAACAAACTTAAACCAGTACAAAAATGAGTAAGAAAAAAGGCGGATTTGCTGAACTCCTCTTTAAAACTATTATGCCCAAAGTTTACGGTATAGGCGCCGCAGTCGTAATCGTAGGAGCGTTATTTAAAATCCTTCACTTAACAGGAGCGGATCAAATGTTGATGATCGGTCTTTTAACTGAAGCAGTAATTTTCTTTTTAAGTGCCTTCGAACCACCTCATCAAGAACCAGACTGGTCTAAAGTATATCCAGAACTCGCAGAAGATTATGAAGCACCAGCGGTTGCTACACGCATATCAAATAAACAAGGATCACTTACGCAACAACTTGATGCGTCGCTTGAGAAAGCTAAGATCGGTCCTGAATTACTTGATAGCTTAGGCAAGGGCTTAACTAACCTGGCAGACTCAGCTAAAAAGATGTCTAACCTTTCAGATGCAGCAGTTGCAACAAACGACTACGCTACGAATGTAAAGAAAGCATCAACTCAATTGGTTGAGATGAATAAATCATATGATGTAGCTATAAAGGCTGTGTCAAGCATGTCTGAAGCTTCTAAGGATGCAGGTGAATACCACGGACAAGTACAAAAAGTAACAAAGAATCTTGCTGCTTTAAATTCTGTTTATGAAATGGAATTGAAAGATGCAGATAACCATGTGAAGAATATGAACAAGTTCTATGAGAGTCTCACAGGCGCTATGCAAGGCCTTACCAAGGTGGGTGATCATACAGCTAAGTTCTCTTCTGAAATGGGTAAACTATCAGAAAATCTCGCTTCACTTAACAAAGTGTATGGCGGCATGCTCACTGCTATGAAAGGCAGCGGCGGAAACAACTAGAATAGTATTGGATTATATAATATATAAAAACTGATTAATTATGGCAGGCGGTAAGGAAACACCAAGGCAAAAGATGATTGGTATGATGTACCTCGTACTAACAGCGCTTCTTGCCCTGCAAGTCAGCAATGCGGTATTAGAGAAATTTGCGATCATCAATGAGACGCTAAATCAGCTAATTGAAGAAGATAAGGTAAAGAGTGAAGAGATGCTTGCTGCTATTGTGCAGGAGGCAGGTAAAAGCCAAAGGCCCAACGTTCTTAAGGCAAGGGAAAGTGCAGAAAAGGTTAGAACCTTAACGCGATCAACCTTAACTTCACTTGATGGACTAAGAGCTGAGATGATTAAGCAAGCCAATACAGATAAGATTGATGAAGCGCTTATAAATGATCATAGCTCTAAGGTTGCAGACATGATGATGAATCCAAGTAACCCAATTGGTAAAGATTACCAAAAGGTATTGGAAACGTATGTGTCACAACTTAATCAGCTGACTGGTAAAAAATTTGCTTCTCTAGCAAGGGCGCCAAAAGACATACCTTTATTTGCTAGCAATGAGACACATAATAAGAAGGACTTCTTAACCTTTACATTTGAGAATACACCAGTTATTGCTGCATTAACATCTGTAACTCAAATGGAAACTGAAGTATTGGAGCGTGAGTCTGAGGCTTTAGATTATCTTTTGAAAGAGGCTGGCGCAGGCAAAGTAAGCTTTGATAACATTGTTCCAATGGTAAGACCTGAAGCGACTATCGTTGCAGCTGGTGCTAAATACAAAGCCCAGCTTTTCATTTCTGCGTCCTCTTCGTCCTTTAACCCAGAATTCATAAAGGACGGTCAAAAATTGTCTGTTATTGAAGAGGCTGGGGTGAAGATGGGTGTGGTTGAATTTGTTGCTAGTGGTGGTGGTTATGATAAAACTGGACTGGCTAAAAAGACGTTTACAGCCCAGATCAAATTGCCTGACACTACTTACACAAAGCAAATCGAATACTTTGTAGCGCAGCCTGTAATTAGAGTAACAACAGGTAATCTTCCAACTTTGTATATGAACTGTGGTAACAATGTAAACATCGAAGTACCGGCATTAGGCACTAATTATAATCCTGCATTTTCTGCTAATGGCGCAGAAGTTATTAAAGGTGATAAGCCTGGTAAGGTTACAATTATACCATCTCAGCGTAAGGTAAGTATATCAGTAAGTAATGGAGGAACTAACATTGGTACTGAAAGCTTTAACGTTAAGAATATTCCACGCCCTCGTTACATACCTAAGGATAACCAAGGAAAAGAAATTAACCTTAAAGACGGTATAAGAGGAAGCGCTTTAACTGGGATGAGGGTAGTTGCTGAAGCGGATGAAAACTTTAAGGAAGAAGTTCCAAAGGATGCTTCTTACAGAATAAGGGTAATGGAAGTAATCCATGCACGCGGAACAGCACCGATAAACAGAATGACAGCTACCAATGAGAACCTTGATTTAGGTGCATGGAGAGCTCAATTCAAACCCGGTGATAGACTTGTAATTGAGATTAAAACTGTAACAAGAAGAACGTATAAAGGGCAAGATGAAAAGATCGAGGTTAAATCTGAGATCATCAACGTGCCTATACAATAATCTAACTTTGTGATATGTTGAAAAGAGCTATTTATTTATCATTTCTCCTGTCGGTGGTGGGTACATCGGCTTGGGCCCAGGCCGAAGTTGATAAGGTAAACCGTGAGGAATTGGAGGAACAGTATAATCCCAATTCTCTTAATCCAATTCCTAAGTATGAACAGCTTTATAAGCTTAGGGTTTGGAGAACTATTGATTTGTTAGAGAAACAAAACAAAGGTTTCTTTGCTAACAATGGTCAGATTACCAAGATGATTGCTGACGCTATTCGTTCTGGTGAGATTACAGATATATACAAATCTGATTCTCTAAAATCCAAAATGAGTAAGGAAGAATTCTTAGGTCTTATGGTTCAATCCCAAGCCTCTGTGTTTGACGCATGGGATCCTTCACGTGATTGGTATACAGATGAGATCACAACATATAACGGTAAAAATTATCAAGCTTTAAGGGATAACAAAGGAGCAAATCCAGAAACATCACCAGATGACTGGGCTGCTACGTCACAAGGTAAGGCTGCGGAATATCTCTCTAGTGACATGACGCTGCTCAGATTAATGGAAGACGTTATTTTTGATAAAAGAAGATCACGTCTTTATTATGACATACAAGCTATCCAAATTATCATCCCGGGCTCAAAGACGACAACAAATGTTGATTTGTATCTAGGCTGGTTTAAATACAAGGACTTAGAGAAAGTTTTCAGAAATCATCCAGAGAAAGCGGTTTGGTTTAATCGCCAAAACACAGCTCAGAATAAAAACTTTGCCGATGCAATTCTTCTCAGATTATTCCACGGAACAATCAATAAAATTGAGAATCCGGACGACGAAACAATTGTTGACACTTATCGTGCAAACGGAAGACCTTACCGAGAAGCCGTATGGGCTACTGAATGGGCTGAGATGATGCTTATGGAAAAAGAGCATAATCTTTGGGAGTTTTAATCCGGGAAAATTTTATAAAAAGGCTGTCATTTGGCAGCCTTTTTTGTTTTTAACAATGAACTTGATCGGGTAATCTAACAGATGATAAAAGATAATTGAAAGGTCGACAAGCGTTACTTCAGCGATTTAATAATTTCAGTTTTCTTCTTCCCAATGAGTTTTTCCAACTCTTCTTCCGAAGCTTCCTTGATCTTCTTTACAGACTTGAATTGTCTTAATAATTTTTCAGCGGTATGCTTCCCTATACCGCCGAGTTCTTCCAACGCAGTTGTGATTTGCGACTTACTTCTTTTTAATCTATGAAAATTAATGGCAAAGCGGTGAGCTTCATCGCGAATTTGCTGAAGCAACATTAATCCAGGAGATTTTTTATTTATAAGAAGGGGTATTTGATCTTCTGGATAGTATATCTCTTCTAACTTTTTGGCAATTCCTGCAATGGGCACTTGGCCATATAGATTTAATTCTTTTAATGCTTCACAAGCACTTGTGAGCTGCCCCTTACCTCCATCCACAATAATTAAATCTGGAAGTGGGAGCGCTTCTTCTAATACACGTTTATAACGCCTGCCCACTATTTCTTTCATAGAGGCAAAGTCATTCGGACCCTCAACGGTTTTTATATTGAAGTGCCTGTAGTTTTTTTTGTCTGGTTTACCATTAACAAAGCGAACCATTGACGCTACCGGGTTCGTTCCTTGGATGTTTGAGTTGTCAAAGCACTCGATTACTTTCGGTAAATGCGAGAGTTGCATATCTTTTTGAAGTATTGAAAGTACCTCTAACTGTTTTGATTTTTTACCTTCCCTAGCAATTGTTTTTTCTCTCTTCAATTCAAGCGCATTTTTTATGGACAGTAATACGAGCTTTTTCTTGTCACCTATTTTCGGTACTATATTTTCAGTGTCTTCTGGCAACAGCGTTATCGGAATGTTGCTAAAGATTATGCGGTTATCACTTAGTGCTTGCGCTCGTAATTCTTGTGCTGCATAACTTAATAATTCTTCATCTGGCTCATCTAATTTCTTTTTAATCTCTACTGATTTTGAATAGATTATGGAGCCCTCTTTTATTTTGAGGTAGTTTATATAGGAGTGAGTTTCAGTGCTTATAATGCTTAACACGTCGATATCAGTCAAATCATTATTTACAACAAGCGATTTTGACTGGAACCGCTCGAGTGTGTTTATTTTCTCTTTATAAAACTGTGCTTTTTCAAAATCAAGGTTACCAGCATACTCCTGCATTTGATTTTTGAAGTGTTGATATACAATGCTAATGTTCCCCTTCAAAATGTATCTTGACAGCTCTATCTCTTCTTGATATAACGTGTCATTCTGAAGTCCTTCACATGGTCCTTTACAATTTCCAATGTGGTATTCTAAACAAATTTTAAATTTCTTCTCTTCGATATTCTTCTCACTCAAGGGTAAACTACATGTTCGTATTGTATATAGTTTACGTATTAATTCAAGCACGTTTTTCATTGCTACAACACTGGAGTACGGACCAAAGTATTCACCTTGCGACGGAATATATTTTCGTGTGTAAATTATTCTTGGGAAGCGCTCTTTTAGAATGCAGATGTAAGGGAATGTCTTATCATCTTTTAAAAGTATGTTATACTTTGGCTGGTTTTGTTTAATAAAATTATTTTCTAACAACAAAGCATCAAACTCCGTATCAGAAACGGTATAATCTATTTTGCATATCTCAGATACTAGCTTTAGCGTTTTTCTATTTACACCTTGAAGTTTATTGAAATAACTGCTAACCCTTTTTTTTAAATTTTTAGCTTTCCCCACATAGATTAACTCATCGGAATTGTTATAAAACCGATAGATACCAGGTGAGTCGGGTAGTCTTAAAATATTTTCTTTTAAATCAATCGCCAAGTTGAAGTAGAATGTGTAATACAAGATTAATAATTCCAAGTGACAAACCTCAGCTCCACATTATACGTTCACAGATCACATTCTAATAACAAATATGTATTACTATAGATGCCGTTTTGTCATCATATTAAGGTTGGTGCATAACTTGATATAAAGAAATGCGATTAATTTCGGGTCTTACACTCTTTAAATAATAAATGCTATGGGTTTCGGTGCTTTAATAATTGGTCTTTTTTTTATGGCGATTGGGTGGTTAGTGAGTTTAAGACTTAAAAACAAATTCGCTAAGTACGCAGAAGTACATCTCACAAAAAATTTAACAGGCGCAGAGATCGCGCGCCTTATGCTTACTGATAATGGAATTCATGATGTGCAAGTTACTTCAGTTGAAGGTCAGCTAACGGATCATTATGACCCGACAAATAAAACTGTCAATTTGAGTGAGGCTGTTTATCATGGAAGGAATACAGCTGCTGCCGCTGTTGCTTCTCATGAATGCGGACATGCCGTTCAACATGCTAAAGCTTATAGGATGCTTGCTTTGCGGTCAGCGCTAGTTCCTATTCAGAATATTAGCGCAAAGGTTTTGAATATTATTTTTATAATGATGATGTTTGGCGCTTTTGCTGTTAAAGGCTTATTGTCTTACGATACAGCACTAATAGTAATTGTGGCATGTTACGGTGCCTTTGCGTTTTTTGCATTAATAACCTTGCCAGTTGAATTTGATGCCAGCAAAAGAGCTTTAGCTTGGATTGAAGCAAGAGGCATTGTAACGCGTGAAGAGCATGATATGGCCAAAGATGCATTGAAATGGGCCGCAATGACCTACATTGTAGCTGCTATAGGCGCAATTACAACTTTGATTTATTACGTGATGCTTTTAATGGGGAGGCGTGATTGATACCTGAGGCGAAGCATTAGCGAAGTCACTACTAGTTTATATGGAAGCCTGGATAAAGTCCAGGCTTTTCTATGCATTTACTTTCCGAAAATTAATTAATTTCAGCTATATGAATTTTCAATTAACAGAAGAACAGATTTCCGTCCAAAAAGCAGCTCGTGATTTTGCTAGGGTAGAATTATTACCCGGCGTAATTGAAAGAGATACACATCAAAAGTTTCCTTTAGATCAAGTGAAGAAGATGGGCGAGATCGGATTTATGGGAATGATGGTAGATCCGAAATACAACGGCGGAGGTATGGATTCAATTTCATACGTTCTAGCAATGGAGGAGATATCTAAAATTGATGCGTCTGCCTCTGTCTGTATGTCGGTTAATAACTCGCTAGTGTGTTGGGGTCTAGAAAAATATGGTTCTGAAGAACAAAAAGAGAAGTACTTAAAGAAGCTAGCGACTGGCGAAAAGATCGGCGCTTTCTGTCTATCAGAACCAGAAGCGGGTTCTGATGCAACAAGTCAACGCACCACTGCGGGAAATAACGGAGATTACTATTTGCTTAACGGAACAAAGAATTGGATTACAAATGGAAATACCGCTAGCATATATATTGTAATTGCTCAAACTGATGCTGAGAAAAAGCATAAAGGCATAAATGCACTTATCGTTGAACGTGAGATGGAAGGTTTTGTAGTTGGGAAAAAGGAGGATAAAATGGGTATAAGAGGGTCTGATACACACTCTTTAATGTTTACGGATGTTGAAGTACCCAAATCAAATAGAATAGGTGATGAAGGATTCGGTTTCACCTTTGCCATGACAACATTAAATGGTGGCCGTATAGGTATTGCTGCACAGGCATTAGGTATAGCCGCAGGAGCTTATGAACTGGCTTTGCAGTATGCTAAGGAAAGAAAGGCCTTTGGAAAGTTTTTAATGGAACACCAGGCTATACAATTCAAACTTGCTGAGATGGCAACAAAGATCGATGCAGCAAGACTATTAGTACACCAAGCCGCTTTCTTAAAAGATAAGAATAAGGATTTTGTAAAAGCAGCCGCGATGGCTAAACTTTTCGCTTCTCAAATTGCACAGGAAGTAACGACGGAGGCTGTACAAATACACGGGGGTTACGGCTACGTCAAAGAATATCATGTAGAACGCCTCATGCGTGATGCTAAGATTACGCAGATATATGAGGGAACAACTGAAATACAGAAAATGGTTATCTCTAGGGAACTCCTCAAGTAATTAACGGTAAAATCGCTTTTAAGTTTTTATTATCAAACTTATAGCTTCTGGCTGCTAGCTTTGAGCTGCTAGCTCGGTTTTTTATAGTTTTATACAGATGACTCACATGTCGGGCTCTTGGTAAGGATTTGTATTTATTGACCAGGTGGCAAAGCTGCAGATAACAATCATCGTTTGAAAGCGCAATCCTTCAAGGAAAACGCTTGTAATGGAAGTTGAGCCAATCCAGTTCATAAGCATTATTAACTGGTTAGCGTTACAGTAAACAAATACCTTTCCTAAACCTCATGAGAAGGAATTATTTTTTATATGAAATGAATAGTTAGCAAAAATGACTCTTAGTGAACTATCATTTTTAAAAAAAGCGATTCCCCTGAAGTAATTAATCGGCACATCCTTTTTTCGACCAAATCTTATACCTTTGGGTTCCTAAAAATAAAAAAATTATGTATTCAATAGTATTACAGGCCCAGGCAAGCAATCCCTACTTTCAATTTATCTTTTTCGGAGCAATAATTGTTATATTTTACTTTTTCATGATCCGTCCCCAGCAAAAGAAAGCTAAGGATGCTAAAAAGTTTACTGAAGAAATTAAGAAGGGAGATTACGTGGTAACTATAGGCGGTGCCCATGGATATATCGCTGAATTAGAAGGCGATACTTTTATTTTAGAAGTTGAAAAGGGTGGCCGAATTAGATTTAGTAAGTCTGCCATTTCGCTGGATGCTACAAAACAAGCTGCTACTAAAAAATAGTAGTAAAGATTAGTTCATAATTCAATGGTGTTAACGATAACTATGAATTATGACCTAATTCTAACAGATTGTGCCTTTCCTATTTACTTGTAACTTGTAGACAGTTCATTCTACATGGGTTTCATTGATTCAATACTTAATATCTTACGCTTCAATAAAAGAAATTGGAGACCTGTGGTGCTATGCATTTTTGCTGCTACCATCTTTTGGTTTTTTAATGCATTAAATAAGACCTACACAACCAACATAAGATTCCCATTAGCATTCGATTATAATCATGAGAATTACCTACCATTAAAACCACTTCCCGAAGAGGTACGGATAAACGTTACTGGTATTGGATGGAATTTATTTAGGAGAAGTTCAGGCATTAAAGTACCACCTTTAACCATTCCGTTAGATAGACCGTCTGAAGTAAAAAAAATAGTCGGCAGCACCTTGCCGGGTTTTTTTTCAAGTCAGTTAGATGGTTTAGAAATTAATTTTGTAATAACAGATACCATTTATCTCGAGTTTCAACCTAAGGCCAGACGTTGGTTGAAATTGGGAATCGATTCAATTCAGAAGTATATTAGAAGGGGTTACGCTATTGCAAGCGAATTAAAAATAGCTCCTGATTCTGTTTTTGTAGAAGGCCCAATGTCAATAATAACCAAGATTCAGGAGCCTGCAAATTTAAGGATTCCAGACCGGGGCATAGAGGAAGACTATAATCAAGATGTAGAAGTTATACTTACCGACGGAGAATTAATTAGACGAAATCCACCAACAGTCACAGTTTCGTTTGCAGTTGAGCGCGTTTTATATAGAAGAGATTCCATTCGATTGGAAATTGAAAATTTCACATCGCGTTCAAGTCCGTTTTTCGGAGTAAAAAAGATTCAGGGCACATTTGCTATACGAGAAAGTATGTTTAATGAATTTCACGCTGACTCTATTATTGCTTTTATAGATTTAAAGGGATTTAAAAAGGGAGTTATAAAGGTGTTGCCGGTGGTAAAAGGGTTGCCTGAATATGTCAAGGTAGTTAAGATAGATTCTATCCGTGTTGCTTTGTGAAATCAAAACGTCAACTGCAAATTGGAATAACAGGTGGTATTGGCGCAGGTAAAAGTCTGGTTAGCAAAATATTTCTTTGTCTTGGTATTCCGGTCTACGATGCTGATAGCCGTGCAAAAAGGCTAATGATCACTAATAGCTTATTAATAAATCAAATAAAAAAAGAGTTCGGGGCATTGTCATATCATGAGGACGGCAATTTGAATAGGCCCTACATTAGTGAGCAAGTGTTTTTAAATCCAAGCAAGCTCAAGATATTAAATAACTTGGTTCACCCACAGGTACAAGAAGACTATAAAAATTGGGTTGCTGCTCATCAAGGCTGCCCTTATGTATTAAAAGAAGCAGCTTTACTATTTGAAGCAAGCCCAACCAATGTATTGGATAAAATTATTATGGTTTATGCACCCGAAGCTATGCGTATAGAACGTGTTCAACGTCGCGATAAGCGCACATATGAACAGATTAAGGCTATAATCAAAACACAAATGAACGAGGAGGAAAAGCTGAACCGTGCCGATTTTGTTGTAACCAATGATGAGACGACCTTATTAATACCACAGGTATTGGCGCTTCATAAAAGTTTTAGTAAATAAGCTATATTTAATAAATACGCTGATAAAAATATATCTGAACAACTTTATAACCTCGTGCGTTACTACTTAGAATTTAATTTCTTATGCATTTATCTCTTAGATTGATTGTAGTTTGTGCTGCATTTTTAATTTTATCTTGTTCAAAGAAAAAAGACGATTCTCCTTCCGGGCGAAAGGCCAAACAGCAAGGACCAGTTATGGTTAATGCATTTTTAGTTCAACCGCATACGGTAAGTGAAGATATCGAAGTTCCCGGTTCACTTTTACCTTTTGAGGAAACTCAAATTAGAAGTGAAGTTAGTGGTCGGATAGTATATTTAAATGTACAAGAAGGTGCAACTGTATCTAAGGGTGCGTTAATGGTAAAACTCTTTGATAAAGATTTACAAGCACAGATAAAAAAACTGGAAGTTCAATTAAAAATTAAAGACAAAACAGCTGAGCGGAATAAAGAATTGTTAGCGATCAATGGAATCAGTCAACAAGAATATGACCTCAGCACCCTTGATGTAGAAAATTTAAGAGCGGATATAGAGTCTACACAAATTGATATTTCAAAAACTGAGATTAGGGCGCCATATGCCGGCAATGTAGGTTTACGTAATGTGAGTATAGGATCTTATTTATCGCCCACAGATATTATTACCACATTGCGTCAAGTTGACCGACTGAAACTTGAATTTTCAATCCCAGAAAAATATGCAAAAGACATTAAGAAAGGTAATATAATAACATTTAAGGTAAGTGGAGGCGAACAAAATCATAAAGCTACAGTGATTGCTACTGAAAATAATGTTGACCAAAATACAAGAACATTAAAAGTGAGGGCAGTTGTTAATAAATCGCATGCTGAATTGGTACCAGGGGCATTTGCAAAAGTTAATTTGCAGCTAGGTAAAGACACTGAAGCATTAATGATCCCTACGCAAGCGGTGATACCTCAAGCCAGAGACAAGCAGGTTATTCGATATAGCAATGAAAGCATACAATTTATGGTTGTTGAAACCGGCATACGCGACTCTGCTTATGTGCAAGTATTAAGTGGATTGAAGAAAGGCGATACCGTTGTAACCAGTGGTTTAATGTCAATTCGTCCTGACTCAAAAGTTAAGATTACAAAGGTGGATAAATATCAGTAAGAACAGCGATGAACATTTCAGAACTAAGTTTACGCCGGCCTGTTATGGCATTTGTAATGAACATTATTATTCTGTTGTTCGGCGTAATTGGCTTTAATTTTTTAGGCGTTAGAGATTATCCCGCCATAGATCCTCCTAATGTAAACGTACGTACGAGTTACTCAGGAGCGAATGCTGATATTATTGAATCTCAAATTACAGAGCCATTAGAGAAGTCGATCAATGGCATTGCGGGCATAAAGAATATCTCTTCGACATCGAATGTTGGGAACAGTAATATAAATATTGAATTTGAATTAAGCGTAAATCTTGAAACTGCTGCTAATGATGTACGTGATAAAGTTTCACAAGCCATTCGATCACTGCCTCAAGACTTAACAACACCGCCAGTTGTATCTAAGGCTGATGCTAACTCGGACGCTATCATTTCGATGACGGTTCAGAGTGATACGAGAAATCAATTAGAGCTTACAGAATATGCCAATAACGTTTTAGTTGAACGTCTTCAAACCATACAGGGTGTAAGCAGCATTCAAGTTTGGGGTGAAAAAAAGTATGCAATGCGAATCTGGCTAGAGCCCGCTAAATTAAGTGCTTACAATCTCACAGCACTTGATGTTCAACAAGCCCTTGATAGGGAAAATGTAGAGCTACCTTCCGGTAAAATTGCTGGCAATACAACAGAGCTCACTGTTAGAACGTTTGGTCGACTTTATACAGAAGAAGATTTTAGTAACGTCATTATAAAATCTGTAGCTGAAGGTGACATCAGGTTGAAAGATATTGGGCAAGCAGTACTGGGGCCTGAAAATGAAGAATCCATTTTACGTGAGAGCAGAATACCAATGGTAGGACTGGCACTTGTACCATTGCCTGGTGCTAATTACGTTTCTATTTCTGATGAGTTCTATAAAAGAATGGACCAAATCAAGAAGGAAGTACCTGACGATATTAAACTTAACATTGCACTTGATCAAACGGTTTTTATAAAACGCGCCATTTCAGAAGTTGAAGAGACATTAATTATATCTTTTTTACTTGTGGTGCTTATTATCTATTTATTCTTCCGCGATTTTCTTATCGCCATAAGGCCCTTGATAGACATACCTGTTTCTTTAGTGGCTACGTTTTTCATTATGTATCTCTGCGGCTTCTCTATCAATGTACTTACCATGCTTGGCATTGTACTGGCAACAGGTCTTGTTGTAGATGATGGTATAGTGGTGACTGAAAACATTTATAAAAAATTAGAGCAGGGCATGAATAAACACCAGGCTTCTCTTGAAGGATCAAAAGAAATTTTTTTCGCTGTCATTTCAACATCAATCACATTGGCTGTTGTATTTCTTCCCATTCTTTTTTTGCAGGGATTTGTTGGGCGGTTGTTCAGAGAATTTGCAATAGTAGTAGCTGGTGCTGTATTGGTTTCATGTTTTGTTTCATTGACATTAACGCCTGTTTTAAGTGTTAAACTTACACGTTCAAAGCATGAGCATTCTTGGTTCTATAACGTAACCGAGCCATTCTTTGCAGGGATGGAGAATTTATACAGTAAATGGCTAAATGTTTTTATGAAAGTACGTTGGGTTGGCTTTGTTATAATTGTACTATGTATAGCTTCGTCATATCTGATAGGAACAACAATTCAATCTGAGCTTGCGCCTATGGAAGATCGTAATCAATTTAGATTACAAATGTCAACTCCTGAAGGAACATCATTCGATTATATGGATAGTTATGTTGACCGAATGACACAATTCGTCATAGATTCAGTTCCGGAATATAGAACCGCATTATCCATTACAGCACCAGGATTTTCAAGTGCTTCCGTCAATAGTGGTTTTGTTCGAACAACTTTGGTAGACCCGAGTGAACGAAGTCGCTCGCAGCAAGAGATAGTAGATATGATAAATCGCAATCTTGGCCTTTTCCCTGAGGGGAAAGCTTTTGCAATTCAAGAACAAACTATCTCAGTAAACCGAAGGGGCGGCTTGCCTGTTCAATTTGTTATTCAAAATAATAACTTTACCAAGTTACAAGAAGCGTTGCCAAAATTTCTTGAAGAAGCAAATACAAACCCAGTGCTTCAAGGTGTCGATAGTGATTTGAAATTTAATAAGCCTGAATTAAAAGTAGAGATCAATAGACTAAAGGCAACCCAGCTGGGTATCAGCGTTCAAGACATCGCACAGACATTGCAACTTGCTTATAGCAATCTTCGCTTTGGCTATTTTACTAAAGAAGGAAAGCAGTACCAAGTAATGGCGCAGGTTACAAGAATTAATCGCGATGACCCTGATGATTTGAAGAGCTTATTTGTTAGAACAAAATCAGGTGAATTAATTTCCATTGATAATGTGGTGACTGTAACAGAGTCAACAACACCACCAGCCTTGTATCATTTTAATCGATATAAATCAGCAACAGTTTCTGCTGGACTAGCCCCTGGTAAAACAATGGGAGATGGTATTAAAGCGATGGAGGAAATTGCTGATAGAACGCTTGATGACACTTTTACAACTTCCTTATCGGGAACATCAAGAGACTTTGCTGAGAGTTCTAGTAATACATCATTTGCATTTATTCTAGCACTAATATTGATCTATCTGATATTGTCTGCTCAGTTTGAAAGTTTCATTGATCCGCTTACAATTATGATTACAGTACCATTGGCTATATCTGGTGCTTTCATATCCCTTTTTATCTTTGGTCAGACCTTAAATATTTTTTCACAGATTGGTATGATCATGCTAATAGGTCTCGTAACAAAAAACGGAATTTTAATTGTTGAGTTTGCCAATCAAAAACGTGAAGAAGGTCTATCCAGAACAGATGCAGTAGTTGAAGCATCGCGACTTCGTCTTCGTCCGATATTAATGACAAGTTTGGCTATGGCTTTAGGTTCTTTACCACTTGCAATCTCCTTAGGTGCAGCATCTACAAGTAGAAAGCCATTGGGTATTGTAATTATTGGAGGAATTTTATTTTCTTTAGTACTTACACTTTTCGTCATTCCGGCGATGTATACTTTTTTATCTAGAAAAAGAAAACACGTAAATTTTGGTGAAGAAGAGTTGGTTACTGAACCGGATAAGAAGTTAGTTTATGAAGTTTAGATATTTATCTTTTGTTTTTACCCTATTATACGCAGCGGTATACGCGCAAGAAAAAATTTCTTTGGAGCAAGTTATTGCCTTATCATTGCAGAGAAACTATGATGTTCAATTGTCTAACAATACGTTAGCATCTTCAACGGTAAATAATTCATACGCATGGGCAGCATTCACACCGCAACTGAATGCAAATGCGGCAGTGTTATTCAATAACAACAATCAGAAATTGGAGTTTCAAGATCAGACTCGCAATGCCAGTGGTCAAGCCATATCAAACAATATAACAGGAAACGTACAGTTAGTATGGACATTATTTGATGGCACGAAGATGTTTGCAACGCGCGAAAGGATGGCGGTTATTGCAGAGCAAGGTGAACTTATCGTTAAGGATCAAATGACCAATACAATTGCTGATGTCATTACCAATTATTATGACATTGTAAGGCAGAAGCAACGGCGTAGAGCGACTCTCGAACAAATGGCTGTAAGTGAGGAGCGTGTAAAATTAGCTGATAAGAGACTTCAAGTAGGCACTGGCGCGAAGCCAGAACTCTTACAAGCAAAGGTCGACTTTAACGCTCAGCGCACGGAAGCTATTCAGCAGGAGGCAGCCATACTTCAATTAAAAGAGCAATTGAATGTGCTGCTGGGTGCACAGCTACCAGCTTCCTTTGATGTATCTGATACAATCCCTATCAACATTAATTTAAGACAAGATGAAGTTGGAGTTAACATTGAAAATTCTAACTACACACTTTTGGCCCTGCAAAGAAATATGCGCATTGCTAGTTTACTGCTACATGAAAGAAGATCGGAATTGTTACCTGTTTTAAATTTTAATGGAGCGTATAACTTTTCTCGTGTAAATAATACTTTATTGATAAATCCTTTCTCCGCTTTATTTAGTCAGAGCCAGGGATTTAATTATGGTTTGTCGTTAAGTGTACCCATCCTGAATGGCTTAAATACACGAAGGCAAATAGAAATCGCGAAGGTGACGCTTGACAGGGAAAAATTGTTGTACGATCAACAGAAAATAATTGTAGACGCCGGAATTAGAAACGCATTCACAAACTATAATAATGCAAAAGAAGTGTTGTTGATTGAAGAGGAAAACATTCTGCTTGCAAAAGAAAATGTCTCTATTGCATTAGAAACTTTTAGAAGAGGAACAACCACTTTCATCGAGCTCCGTACAGCCCAACAAAGTCTTGCTGATGCCTACAACCGATTGATTACAGCAAGATACAACACCAAACTAGCTGAAACAGAATTATTAAGACTTAATGGTGGCTTGTTAAAGTAGCTTGATACCTATGACTTAACATAGTCTAAGAAACTTTATCCAAGGCAACTAATTTTTTAGCCCTCCACCCCGTAACACCAACAACAGCAAGTGTCATAATACCACCTAGTACTACCGATTGTACAACACCTAATAATTTTGCTGCGGCTCCTGATTCAAATGCACCTATCTCATTTGATGATCCGATAAAAATACTATTCACTGCAGAGACTCTACCTTTCATATTTTCAGGAGTAAGTGTATGAATGAGTGTACTGCGTACAATCACACTAACACTGTCAAATCCGCCGCTCATTACTAAAAAAGCAAGTGATAGATAAAAATTGGTAGAGAGGCCAAAGCCTATCATGCATAAACCAAAACCTGCAACACAGGCTAGTAGAATTTTGCCAATATACTTTTTTATAGGGTTATGTGTGATGTAAATAGCAATAAGCACAGCACCTATCGAGGGAGAGGATCTAAGAAAGCCAAGCCCTTCAGGTCCAACTTCTAAAATTTCTTTGGCGAAGATTGGAAGCAAAGCAATTGCACCACCAAACAGAACAGCAAAGAGATCAAGGCTTAACGCACTTAGTACGATTTGATTTTTAAAAACAAATTTAAGACCAGCACCAATTTTTTCGATAACGCCCTGCTCTTCACCACTTGCAGTAGGTACAGGTCTACTTTTAATGAAGAAATAAAAGAGAAGACTTGCAATAACCAATAAAGTATCTGCTACATACGCTGCAGTTAAACCAATGAATCCATAAATGAAACCAGCAATCATAGGCCCTGCAATGGCGGCAGCTTGCCAGAACGTACTGTTCAATACAATAGCATTCGTATAAAGATTTCTGGGTACAAGTTGAGGCATAAAAGAAAAATTTGCGGGGGATAGAAATCCTCTTGCAATGCCACTGATGAAAATGATAGCGTAGATTGGAATAACACCATACGAAAAAAAGAATTTGCCAGGTTCTAATGTGAAGAATAATAGAGAGACTGAACAGAACAATAGAATGGAAATAGTAATAACAATAATTTTTTTCCTTTCTACAATGTCTGCAACGTGACCTGCATAAAGTGATACAGCAATAGCAGGTATAGCTTCTGCAAGACCAATTAATCCCAGAGAGAGGGGATCATGCGTGAGATCATAAACTTGCCAGCCAACAACCGTAGCTTGAATTTGTATCGCCAGCGTTATACAAAGTCGTGCTAAAATAAATAAGCGGTAATCTTTTATTTTTAGTGCTGCATAAGCTCCTACAGGAGCAGCCTCTTTCTCGCTCATTACGATTTTATAATTTTATCAATAGCCTCCACAGCTAACTTTATACGTTCCTCCTTTTCACCTTTAATTTCTACATATGGAACAGCTTGATTTTTCATTTCGTTTAAATAACATTGATAAAGTTCTTCGCGTTTATGTGGATGCTCACGTTGTGGATCGTCTTGCCAGGGAATATCAACATATGTGAGCAGGTAGAGATCATATTTTCTTGATGCAATGTTTTCTAGTATCTCTTCATCACATTGACCAAATTTGAAATCACTCCATACTTTGATCACATATAGATTTGTATCGCAGATAAGAAGATTAGAATCACGTGGCCATTCATCCTCTAATCGCATTTGTCCGTGTGCAATCGTTATAAGGTCAGACTCCTGATAAGGTCGAACCAAGTTGTCTATATAGCCACGTGCATATTCTGGAACGTATGTTGTTTTATAATGGTCAGCAAGAAACTGAGATAATGCGGACTTGCCCGTGCATTCAGGTCCAATTATCGCGATCTTTTTTATAGTGGGTGAAGTCGTGGCAATCATGTTCGGAATCGTGTTGTTGTGGTGTTAGAAATTAAGTGTGCTCAATAAACAACGTAAGTTTACCAAATCAGCTGTATCGAAAAAGGTATTTCGTAATTTTCATTTGTAATGGTTTAAGAATTTAAGCTATGCCATATTCTGGGTCAGCATTAAAAGTTGGGGAGTAAGTTAAAAAGGAATAGGTTTGGGGAAAAGTTATCGAAACTCCAGACATCAAATTATTACATCACATCTTTCCATCCCAGTTGATGGATTACTTTTCAGTGAATGGTTTTTATATGCTATGCAGCATTGAGACTAAGAAGGAATTCTGGTTGATCGAATTTGAGGAAAAGAACAGCTTCCAGAGGGCTATTCGGCAATAGACCATGAATCCAAAGGATTTATGGAGAGTAAATTCATTCAAGACTTTCCTCTTCGTGGCAAGGGTGTTTTTTTAAGTATTAAGAAACGAAGATGGCGGCACAAGGAAAAATGGGAAGATCATAAAACTAGATTTTTCATTACTTGCCGATGGTTCTAAATTTACCCAGGACCTATCGGATTTTTTTAAAAGATGGAGGTCAATACGCGAGCCGATACCATGACCAACATAGCCAGTTACTACGGGATCAGTAGTCAAAAGCTACAACGTCATTATAAGCATGAGGTTAGCGGTTTTAAATAGTGGCCACAACTGCCGCATGCGGAAGACTACTTGATTTATCCCGAAAATATTACCGACAAGTTGAGTATCTATGAGGTAAGTTTATCAAAAGGAGAACTGTATACTTTCATCACCAATAAAAATACCATGACCAGAAACAAGAAATGTGTGGTGGCTATAATCAATGGCACAGAAGCCAGTACCATACAAGAAGTAGTAGACAAGATATCTTTAGAGAAGAGAAACATTGTAAAAGAAGTTAGTATGGATATGGCTCGTAATATGGGTTTGGCTGTTCAGAACAGTTTCCCTAACAGTACAATGGTTATAGACCGTTTTCATGTCGTGCGGTTAGTGATGGATGCAATGCAGCACATACGAATTAGTTTTAGATGGAAAGCGATAGAACAGGAAAATACAGCCATCAAACAACCTCTCTACCGCAAGTTTAGCGATAGCATAACTTGTGGTTTATCATGAGTCAAGTTTTCAACTTGCTTATTTCATCTCCATGGATAATTTTGAATTGGGAGTATCTTTATTGTGGTGCGAGAGATTAGGCAGGTAAAAATGGATTAATTGATATTTAAATTTGT
>CAXSCR010000024.1:0-56903 GCA_964235605.1 uncultured Cyclobacteriaceae bacterium
TAACGTGCCCCATTAACCCAACAGCTAGCAGCTAGAAGCTAGTAACTAGTAGCTCTTAATTTCTACCAGCCGCCGGCCTAGTCTAAAAAAATATTAGCCAACGCAACAAAACAAATAAAACGTCACATCATAACAACACTACTAACGTGCCCCATTAACCCAACAGCTAGCAGCTAGAAGCTAGTAACTAGTAGCTCCTTTAGCTATGCTAGCAAACTGCTTCTTCATCCCAAATTTTAAGATCGATGTTGCGCAAAGTAAACCTGACGCCAAGGCGCCGCCGACTCCTACGGTTACAATATCTTGACCTACAAGGTACAATCCCTTTATCTTACTTTTAGGCAATAGGCCTTTAAGACTAAAGCGTTCAGGGCTGTGTTCCAATCCATAGATTTCACCGTGTTGATAATTTGTAAAATGGCGTGTGCTTAGTGGAGTTGATACTTCTGTACAAACTACATGACCTTTTATTTGAGGAAATAATTCATAGAGTTTGGCGAGCATCTTGTCTTTAAATTCCGTTTTTATACTTTCATAAGATTCACCGCGCTTCATCCATGAATTGTTTTCAAACTCTTTAAACCATTCATAGTTTGCAGGACCAATGGCTTGCATGGTTGCCTGCGATGGATTCTTTATTCTCCAGGCTGAGTCTTTAGCTGAAGGAAAGGAAACGTAAGCAAAAGTTATTGGTGATTTAGAATACGTTAGATGTCGTTCTAATATGGTATCAAAATCATAATTATCATAATACCAAACATTGTTACGTGGTAATTCAAGCTCTTCATCAGAGCGATCTAGGCCAATGTATAAGCAAAGGTGGCAGGTAGATGGTTTCGCTTTACAAAGTTCAGTAGCGGATTTATAATGCAGCTTTTTTGATATGAGTTTTGAAAATGTATTCTGAGCGCCAGCATTACTAATAACATTCAGACACGGAATAAAAATACCATTAACATTTACACCGCTAACCTTTCCATTATTAATTACAATTTCGCTAACCTCTGCCTTTATCCGTACTTCTCCTGAATTTTTATAAAGTGTATTTATTAAGCCCTTATAAATTTGGTCGGCCCCTCCTACCGGATAATACCCACCCTCAATAAAGTGATTTACAATTACAGCATGTGCTGCAAAGCTGCTTTGCTTTGGGGGTAATCCATAGTTACCACATTGTGAACAAAGCAAACTAATAAGTTTTTCATTTTTGGTTATGCCTCGTAATACCTGGTATGTTGTTTTATTCGAATACCTATTGAATAAGAATTTAAAAATACGACCTAAAGTCCATTGTAATAATAGCGGAAAAGATTTTTGAAGAAAAAATAATGCACTGTAAATAGAAGCTTTTTGTATGAATTTAAAATATACATCGATCTCTTTTTTATTTAGTGGAAACCGCGCATATAGTTGTTCGCATAACTTTTCTTTTCCAGCTTCAAATGAAAATTTATCCTGACCTATTATAACTTCATCATAAACACTTCCCATGAACTCCCATTTTAGCTGGTCATCGGTTAGATAGTTAAAAATTTTACGGAGAAATGAAGAATCGTTATCCATGTTGCCAACATAGTGGACGCCAACATCCCATACAAAGCCATCTTTGCGTTTAAAAGTATGGCTGAAACCACCTGGTACATAATGGCGCTCAAGAACCAACACTTTCTTTCCTGCCTTGGCAAGAAACACTGCTGTACTTAAACCGCCGATGCCCGATCCTATAATGATATAATCGAAATTATTGTAATTGTCAGTGGCAGAAAAACGTTGATACATGAGGTAAGTTTAAATCCAAACAATGACCCCAACCTATTGTTTGGCTTTCAAGTGAAATTGTTTCATGAAAAATAAAGAAACTTTAAGTCTATGCCTTTTTTAGGAGAATTAATTTTAAAGATAATTATGGTAGGTGTAGCTTTGCGCTTAGCAAATAATTGACGCTTGAACAGATTTCTATGAGAAAAGAACTTGCCAAAGAAGAAGGAATCAGAAAAAAATTCAGCGCTATGTTTTTGAGGCTCGGAAAGAAGAAAAATTACAAAGGTTATAGTGAGGATACCATTCTATTATCATCTGTTAGAGATGTTGAAGCTAACAAACAAGTTACTGATCACTTATGGTTTAGCTACACCAAAGGCTTTGAAAAGATTGAACTTACACCTGGTGTTCAGATCGAGTTTGAAGCGCGGGTAAAGGAATATACAAAAGGGTATGTTAACAAATCACACGGCGTTAACAACAGCAGTACGGATTACAAGCTTAGTCATCCTACAAAAATAAAATTAATTAAAAAGGTATAAGCGCTATTCTAATTGCGTAAAAGTATCGCCCTGGTTTATATCGCCAGTAGTAAAACCTTTTTTGAACCAATACATGCGTTGCTCAGAGGTACCATGCGTAAATGCATCTGGCACTACATGGCCTTGCGATTGTTTTTGTAAATTATCGTCGCCTATTGCGTTAGCTGCTTGAAGTGCTTCTTCTATATCACCTTCCTCTAATAGATCATAATTTAAATCCTTTACATGATGAGCCCAAACACCGGCTAAAAAATCGGCTTGTAGTTCAAGTTTTACTGACAACGCATTCATTTCTTTTTCACTTAATTGGCCTCTTTCTTTATCGACTCTATCTGTAATTCCTAAAAGATGCTGAACATGGTGACCCACTTCATGCGCTATTACATAAGCCATAGCAAAATCGCCTGGCGCGCCGAAACGTGTTTGTAGCTGGTCATAAAAACTAAGATCAATATAAACTTTTTGATCTGCCGGACAATAAAATGGTCCTACCGCTGAACTAGCATAACCACAACCAGACTGGCTTTGGTTAGTGAAGAGCACAAGCTTTGGATCGATATATTCTTTACCCTCTTCAGCAAAGATTTTATGCCAAACATCTTCTGTAAGCTTAAGTACAACGGAAACAAACTCTGCTTTTGCATCCTCTTCTTTGGTAGTAGGTAGTTGCTGCTGTTCGTAGGCAGGTGTACTACCACCGCCATTCAACATATCCATCGGATTTTTTCCAGTTAGGAAACTGATTAACAGTATCACAATAATTCCGCCTACACCTCCACCAACAGCCATACCTCCACCACTCATTCCCCTCCTATCATCTACATTTCCACTTTGTTTTCTTCCAACCCACCGCATAGTATACTTTGTAATAGTGATTTATAATTGGTCTTTTACTTTTTTTAGCTCATCCAGTGTTCCTGAAATGCGCATGGCAATGTTACTGTTTTGAAGAAGCTTGTTATCGGTATCTAACTTACCACTAAATTTAATTACAAATTTTGTATCCTTCTTATCAAATAAAGTTTTCCAAAGCAATTTACTGAATTTCGCGGTTTTAATAACAAGATGCATAGGAACTGCTGCGTTTCCTTTTGCGGGTATCTCTATGTAATTTTCAAATATACCTTCCATCTCTAAATCATTATCTATGGAAACACTGTATTTTCCGTTTTTTAGCTTTAACGGAAAGACATTCTTATTATCTATAACAAGGGCCATGTCTAAGCTCGATTCCTTGAAACCCAACTTATCTATGTCAATTTGCTCAGGTTTACCAGTAGGTATCCTAAAGGCCGGAAGCCGTCTGGTAATATTCATTTTAAACTTTCTTTGACCTGCAATGGGTACATCTACTTCAAAGCTGGATTTCATAGTGTAGTCAGCACTATCCTGATTCTCTTTCTCAAATTTATCTAACACCTGTTTTAACGGTCCTGCCAATATTTCCATTGGTACCTCTATAGTTTCTTCAGATGATGAACCTATCTTAATGGGTTTAGAATAAGAACTCTGAACTACCTTAACAGAGTCAATATACACCTCATATGCTAGCTTATTAGTTGTAATCTCTAATGGAAGCGGATTTTTTAAAATTATTTGTGTGCTGAGTTTAATACGATCATCGCCAATGTCATATATGTTGACTGCTGTTACATCAACTTCGGGACTCACTTGTGAAACACCCTTTTTAAGGGAGGAAGAAGGCCAGAACCACCAAACTAGTATGACTATTATTAATAGTAGAAGAATAATTATCCATGCAGACCTTTTCATAAAGTAAATGGATAACTTAAAAAATCATTCCAATACATAAATAAAACGCACCTACAGCATTTCTACCATAAGTGCGCCGTATTAAAGTAAAGTAATTTTAATTAGGTATTTATAATTGATCCTCCATTTGGATGAAGAACTTGCCCAGTAATAAATCCACTTTCTTTGGAAGCTAAAAATACATAACATGGCGCGATTTCGACTGGCTGAGCTGGACGGCCCATCGGTATATCCTTTCCAAAATTTGCCACCTTCTCGTCATCAAAAGATGCTGGAATAAGCGGCGTCCACACAGGGCCAGGAGCCACAGCATTTACCCGAATTCCCTTTTCAGAAAGTGATTGGGATAAACTCCGCGTAAAGGCAACAATAGCACCTTTTGTTGAAGAATAATCCATTAAGGTTTGGTTCCCTTTATATGCCGTAACTGAAGCTGTGTTAATAATAGTGCTGCCTTCTTTTAAATGCTTTACCGCATGCTTTGCAATGAAGAAGTATGAAAATATATTGACCCGAAAAGTATATTCCAATTGTTCCTCGGAAATATCTTCTATGCTATGTTGTTCATACTGAACAGCTGCATTGTTTACCACTATATCAAGATGACCGAATTTCTCCATTGTATCATCAACTATTTTTTTACAGTGCTCAGCAATTGAAAGATCGGTAGGTATAAGCAATGCTTCCTGGCCGTACTTGCGTACAGCATTCGCAGTTTCTTCAGCATCTTGATGTTCGTTTAAATAGGCTATGGCAATATCGGCACCTTCTTTAGCGAACATAATAGCAACAGCTCGTCCAATGCCACTATCCCCTCCAGTTATAAGCGCTACTTTTCCCTTTAACCTTCCATAACCGGGCTCATCATTATCATAAATGGGTTTAGGATCCATCTCTTGCTCAATACCAGGTTGTTGATCCTGATGCTGAGGTTTTATTTCTTCTGGCATTTCCAGTGTACTCTCAATAACCTTGTTCATAAATTTGGGTTTTTATTTTTTAATATCTCATAAGTGCTGCGAGCTTACTACCCTCAGGCATTTGTTCTTTATCGAGTATGTGTACTTCACCACCATTTAATATGACTTTCGCAATTGATTTATCAACTAAGCATTCGTCATCTTGTTGCTGTGATTGGTGAATAACCAATTCATTATTTTGCTCATCAAACGATCCCCATATATGTTCATTCATCTGAACAAACAAATGGGCAACTTTTGCATAGTATGCTGCTGGAATAACATCTGCGGGATTAGTAGATGTTAAAGTTGAAGCTGAATGATTTCCAAAACTAGCTAGCGCCTTTACTGTTCGCTCTTCAAAGTATGGCTTTATCTTTTCCATAGCTGCGCTATAGAGCAAATTAGTATCATCATTTACATGATTACCTGTTATTGCATCAGGCCAAATATTCTTGTACTTACTTACTTCTTTATAAATTGGAATGAGATACTCTACACCAGCAAGAAGCAATGGCGCGTTTTCATTATGCAGAATTTCCTTCCAGATGGTAGTGTCAACTTCTTGAAGATATATACCAACATGCGTTTTTTCATCTGGCTTACCGCCGCCCATACCGTGGAAGTTTGCGCCACCTTCACCACCTCCGCCGGTACGCATTAACTTCTCGTCATCCTTATTTTCGAAATGAACAACATCATCAACTCCCTCTGGCATTTCAGGACTTGTTATGTATTCCATACCAAAGGAATCGCCTTTAAATAGTTTAGCTTTCTTCTTACTTAATACCAGTAAAAAAAAATGTTGTTTACTAGCCATGATTGGTATTAAAGGACTAACGAAAAATGAACTATTAATAAATACTTCTTCTGTCGGTAATACCGGCATATTACTATATTTAAAAAATCCATCAGCTATAAAAACTGCCAAGCCATTTGTAAGTTGATTCCAGAATTGTTGATTAGTTATTGAATCATAACCGGGTTTCAAAATTCGATCGATAGCTTCTTGCCCTATACCACGCGACTTCATTAAACTTTCTGATTTCTGAAGTAAGTTTTTAAATGTGGTTATACTTACCTGATCATTTTCAGTATCAGACATCTGTTTATTGTCTATTGGAATATAGATAGATATACAGCATGCCGACGTGTAATTCGCTAACGATGAAAAAACTTCTTTTGTTAATAGACTAGGGAGTTCTTCAATCTGAGTTTCTTCATAGGCTTCTGTATCTCCAAGAGTTTTATTTGGTGTGTTATCTCTTTTAATATGTTGAAATTCTCCTTTATCAACATTCCTATTAGGATGTCTAACCCTCACATTTGCTGCAATGTCTTCAACTCCATTTGTAACTCCTTCTATATATTTATCCTCTAATGAAAAATTTTCTTCTATATGTTTTATGTCCACTTGTAGTTCTGATGCTTTAGCCTTTCCAGTCCCAGATGGCTTGCCTTTACGTGGATGAAATACACCTTCTCTATCTTTTGCCATAATATTAGTTTTAAAATAAGTGATAAATCAAATAGGCCAACTGCAATTGAAATACCTCTATAGCAATGGTTTTTATGGGGTTTTTTATCAGCGAAATCGATATGGAGTTTACCATAAGCATAGCCATTGTGGAAAGTGCTCTACTTGCTAACATTCGGCGAGTTTTGTTAACCATATAAAGTTGTACACTTTAACGGGAATTGATAAGGAGAATCTACTCAAACCCGTACAAAGGTCATCCAATGTGAAAAAGCAAATCAGCTCAACTTCAATCTTTGGAAAAGCAACAACCGATGCAACGCGGCAATAACATCAATTCAAAACAGAAGTCAACACAACACGAGTTAACGCGTGAAGGTAATACTACCCATGGTGGTGGAGAGCGAAAATTTCCATCGTTAGCGATAAAAACAAAAAACGTCAGGCTTATCTTATACTGACGTTTTTTTATCGTTTTATATGTATTCTACTATGCCAAGTTACCCGGATACTACTTTTAAATTTTCTATTATGGGCAGGTTCGCCTAGCGCCTGCTCATAATAAGAAACTCAGGCCGCAGCTTTTTAAAACTTCAGAAACTAAAATTAATAATACCGTTGTTATTGATGGGTGCGGATGAACACACTCAGCAAGCTCCTCAATGCCTTCATCCATACTAATGAGTAATGCCGGCCTGTATCGCACTTGATGCATAGTAAGGAATTTTAATAATGTTTAGATTTTTTAACTGCTTATTAGCATCCTAACCGGGTTCTGACATTTGAAGACGCGCTATATAAGAAGAGAACGCAACTCCCATACTTACATTACTTTTCAGGTATTCATCAACCCATCCATTATAAAAAAGATCAAATTGTAATATGATGCGCTGGTTTTATATGATTCGAAAAAGCCGGTATTAGCAACGTTTTACTTGCCACAGTCACCTAGTTTCTTCTTTCAAGGGCCACTGCCGGTATTAAAAATGCTTTGTTTCCATAAGCATATACAATTATAATTCACTAGAAGACCCAGGTGTCAAACACATTATTATCAGCAACATACAACTTAACCTCTTGTGTAAGTTTCGTGCATACAATGGTTAAATATTAGGAAGTATCTAACCTACTTTTGAATTATAAATTAAACGTTATGTCTACCAAATATTTAGTTCGCTTTACAATTGCCGGCCTAGTTACGCTAGCTTTGTTTTTAGCATCCTGCAATCTATAGTCATGTTGGAATTGTTGGGCAGAATTTTATTCTGCCTCACTGCTAATCTGTGACTACACCTTATCTTTGCCCACATGGGTGAAAGAATACTTCAGTTCGACCAAGATTTATTTATCTATCTCAACAGCTTACATACACCTTGGCTAGACCAGGTTATGTTCTATATGAGTAATACCTACTTCTGGCTTCCCCTCCATGCGATCCTTTTATATATGATCTTGAAAAACTACCGAAAGGATAGTGTCATCATTATTATTTGTGTAGCCTTAAGTGTTATCGTTGCTAATGGTATAACAAGTGAATTTATGAAGGGCTACTTTATGCGATTACGACCCTCGCACGAACATAGCTTAGCACATCTCATTCATATAGTTAATGATTATAGAGGTGGTTTATATGGATTTGCATCTAGTCACTCCGCCACTACATTTGCAATGGCTACATTCTTATGGTTGTTATTCTACAAACGGTATCCTCATATCGGTTGGTTGTTTGTCTGGGCTACGCTGGTAGCGTATACACGTGTCTACTTAGGCGTACACTACCCATTTGACATTCTTGTGGGAGCCCTGATTGGGATACTTTGCGGGTGGGCGGTCTACTTATTATATCAAAGGATTTTGGCTTTAGTGGTTAAAAGCCGAATAGCTGCCTAACTACTTGCTAAAAGAAAATATGTGGCCAAGGTTCAAACCACAATGAAATGTATTTGAAAAGCCTGAGTGATTAATATCTGCAAAATTAGAAGCAAAGGCCGGCTCAACATTAAAGCCGCGATAACCTACGTCTACAGAACCGAATACATCAATGGTAAAGCCCTTTGCTCTACTACTTTGCATAATTCTATATCCTAATAAAATTCCCCACTCAATTCGTTGCTCCACCGCACTTATGGTAAAAAAGTCATGGGGGTTTTGGGCTATCGCGATGGGTATGTTTGTAAAATATCCAAGATTTGTAAACCGAATTTCGTGGCCGAAATACCAAAGACCCGCCCAGAGTGGATTATAAAATTTTTGCTTGATACTTATGCTATAGCCTCTTGCGTACTCCTTCCCTAATGCAATCTTATCATCACTTACAAAGAACGGATCTCGAATTCCAATAAATTCGAATTCATGTCCCAACCGTTGCTGCATATAAAATTCAATACCTAGCGGAATGCGGCCGGTAAAAGCAAGTATGGGATTACCACCAATAATTACGCCTTTGAATTCATTAAAGCGCGGGTCGAAGTAGGTAAACCTTTTCTTAAGTAGGGGTGCTTTTTTAATGTAGCTCTTACTCACTAACTCTGAAATCTCTTTGACTAACTTTTTATCTTCGTAAAATGGACGGTAATAACCAGATAGCTTTCCATCAAGCTCATAGATCTCCCACGTCCCAACCTTTACATCTTCTTCAAGTTGACCATTTGTCTGTTGATTCCCATTTGGATAGTAACCATTGTATGTTCCTTTACCTTTTACATACTCACATTCACCTTCACGCTTCCCATCTTCATAAAAAAAATCCCATTTGCCTTCTCGTTTATCATTTATAATTTTCCCTTTGACTTTAAGTTTCCCGCTAGGATAGTATTCTTGATATAAGCCTTCGCCATTGGTATAGGTTATTTCACTTTTCAAACTTCCATCGGCGTTAAATACGCCCCAATACCCTCCTTTTTGTCCGTTAGAAAATTCACCGGTTGAACTTAAGACGCCATTATCAAAATAATATTCCCACTTGCCTACAGGTTCATCATACTCATATTTTCCTCGCGAGTAAATCTTACCATTGTGAAAGTAGTTTACCCATTCACCATTCTTTTTGCCATTTGTATAATTACCTTCATTTTGAAGTGCACCATCGTCACTAAAAAAATGCCAATGCCCATTGTTTTTTGTACCCGACTTTGGACCTTGTCCCTGGATCTTTCCAGAATGATAATACTCCGTGATCGTACCTATATCATCTACATACTCACCCTCTGCTTTTAATATGCCCTCCTCAAAATAAGTTTTCCACACGCCAATACGTTTATTGGCTTTATAATTACCGATGTCCTTTAACTGTCCATCCTCATAATAACTTTTCCACTCTCCTTCCCTATTCTTCCCATTGATTGTACCCTCCATACTTTTCTGTCCACTTTCATTAAAGTATTCCCATAAACCATAATTTGAATTTTGACGGAGGATTCCACGCATTTTTAATTTTCCGGTTTCATAGTAGAATTCCCAAATACCCGTAGTCTCATTATTGGTGAACTGACCTTTCGATTCGATGCTTCCATTTAAGTAATAGGATTCATAGTGACCATGAAGAACATTGAGAATGGTATCCTTAACCTGAAAAACTTCTTTCAAATTCTTCTTCTCAGGGTCATGATAAGACTGGCGGGTAAAGCCCTGCGTGAGGCCTTGCTGGAGTGTGAAACTAAAAAATAAACAAAGTAGTAAAAGCTTGCTCACTTCCAATTGGTTATAACCTTACTAAGTTAGGCTATTTGCCGGAGAAACTAAAGCGTAGTTAAAGGCACCAAATCTTTAGAAATTACTTATACCACGCTGCATACATGGGATAGTTTCTGGCGGTTCTTTGAATAACCTCCTTCATCTCTTCTCCAATTTCTTTTATACGTTTTGCAGGAATGCCGGCATAGATACTACCGGGTTCAACCTTTGTTCCGGCCAATACAATTGCCCCAGCTGCAATCACTGAATTCGTCCCTATAACGGCATCATCCATTACAATTGCACCCATACCTATTAACACATTATCTTCTATGGTACACCCATGCACTATTGCATTATGGGCGATCGATACATTATTGCCAATTACGGTTTTAGCTTTTTGATACGTACAGTGAATAATGGCGCCATCTTGAATGTTTGTATTATGACCAATTGTTATTGAATGAACATCACCCCGCACAACTGCATTAAACCAAACGGTGCAATTATCGCCCGTCACAACTTCACCGATAACGACTGCATTATCAGCTAGAAAGCAATTACTTCCAAAAACCGGTTCGAACCCCCTTACTTTTTTTATGATTGCCATATTTACAATTTTTTGCGAAGTTAATATACACAAGGAGTATTAGATGTATGTTTCAAATCTTCAATTCCACTTAGGAAATCGCTTTTAAGTTTTTAATCAAACTTATAACTTCTGGCTGCCAGCTTCTGGCTGCTAGCTTTGAGCTGCTAGCTCGATTTTTTAAAGTTTTATGCAGGTGACTCACATGTCGGGGTCATGATTAAGGATTTGTATTCTTGAACAGGTGGCATAAGGCATAACGAATAAGTAAAAGCTGCAGATGACAATGATTGTTTGAAGCGCAATCCCTCCAGGCAAATCGCTTGTAATATTGGAAGTTGAGCCAATCCGCTTCCTGTCCTAAGTGGGCGGTGGTAAAGGCGCGGAAGTGAGAATCGATATATTTTAGGAGTAAATAATGGAAATGAACCTGCTGCAAAATCTGGGTTAAAATGCGCGCCTACAATTATACCCTGAAAATATACACGTAGGTTCGCGCATGATGTATGAACCAAGCAAGCGTGAACTTTGGTCTTAGGACTTCAAGCGGATACTCATATTTTTATATCAACAGTTAGTAAAATGGCTCTTAATCAATTAGCAATTTTAAAAACGATTTTCCTGCAATTCCACTGACAAGATGTCACTTAAAACGCTAAAAGTTGTATTTTTGCGAATTGAAAGGAAAGCAATGGAGAATCTAATTCAAGATTTAGGAATTTTAAGTGGAGCAGAGGCTTGCGAGACATTCCAAGTTTTAAAAGATGTTAATACGGGCAAGAGCCGAAAAATTTATATAGAAAGCTATGGCTGCCAGATGAATTATTCTGATAGTGAAATCGTAGCATCCATACTTCAGAAAGAAGGATTTGACACCACCTCTGATATCACACTAGCCGATATCGTATTTTTAAATACCTGCTCTATACGAGAAAAGGCCGAGCTTACCGTTAGACATCGGTTGATGCATATTAATGGTTTCAAAAAGAAAAATCCGGATTTAATAGTTGGCGTTTTAGGCTGTATGGCTGAACGTCTAAAAGCCAAGTTACTTGAAGAGGAGAAAATAGTTGACCTGGTGGCTGGACCAGATGCGTATCGAGATTTGCCTAAACTTATTGCAAAAGTAGATTACGGTGATAAAGCGGTAAACACAATTCTTTCTAGAGAAGAGACATATGGAGACATTAGTCCGGTTAGGTTAAATACAAATGGCATCGCAGCCTTTATTACCATCATGAGAGGGTGTGATAACATGTGCTCATTTTGTGTTGTGCCATTTACCAGAGGACGTGAAAGGAGTCGAGATCCTCATTCTATAATCGCTGAGGCTAAAGACCTTTTTGAAAAAGGGTATCGCGAGGTTACACTATTAGGCCAAAACGTAGATTCTTATAAGTGGAGTTCGGAAGAGAATAACAAGGCACGTCTTGAAAAAAAGGAAGTTGCTAATACCGTAAGCTTCGCCAATCTTCTTGAAATGGTAGCTACAATTCATCCCGATCTACGCGTGAGGTTTTCAACCTCTCATCCAAAAGATATTACTGATGATGTGCTGCATATCATGGCTAAATACGAAAATATTTGCAAGAACATTCACCTTCCAGCGCAAAGTGGCAACTCCCGTATTTTAGATCTAATGAACCGTGAATATTCACGTGAATGGTACCTAGACAAAGTCCAGAAAATCAGAGAGATATTGGGTGAAGAATGTGGTTTATCATCGGATATGATTACCGGGTTTTGTTCTGAAACCGAAGCAGAACATCAAGACACTTTAACCTTAATGGATGCGGTAAAATTTGACTTCGCCTATATGTTTTTCTATTCTGAAAGGCCAGGCACGCCGGCGGCGAAGAAATTAAAAGATGACGTGCCGCTTGAGCTCAAGAAAAGAAGGCTCAGTGAAATTATCTATAAACAAACTACCCATTCATTATTACGTAATAAGATGGACATTGGAAAAATCTATAGAGTTTTGATAGAAGGGTACTCAAAGAAGTCTGACGATTATTTACAAGGAAGGAGTTCATCGAACAAAGTTGTTGTATTCGCTAAGGGAAATCATGTAAAAGGAGAATATGTAAATGTTCACATTGATGATTGTACAGGTGGAACCTTAGTTGGAACTTCGATTGTGTAATAATCTGTAATTCAAAAAGTTATTTAACAAAGTATAGCATGTCAATTACTGATTCAGAGATACAAACTATAAAACAAAGATTCGGAATTATTGGTAATTCAACTTTACTGAATAATGCCGTTCGGGTAGCCATGCAAGTATCGCCTACTGACATGTCAGTTCTCATAACCGGCGAAAGTGGTAGTGGTAAAGAGTCGTTTTCAAAAATTATTCATTATTTAAGTTCACGGAAACATGGCCAGTTTATAGCAATAAATTGTGGTTCGATCCCTGAAGGCACTATTGACTCTGAATTATTCGGACATGAGAAAGGGTCATTTACTGGAGCCCATGAGGCCAGAAAAGGATACTTCGAAGTAACAAACGGAGGTACAATCTTCTTAGATGAGATCGGCGAAATGCCTTTGGGCACACAAGCTCGTTTACTTCGTGTACTTGAAAACGGGGAATTTTTAAAAGTCGGTTCTTCAAAAGTTTTAAAAACTGATGTTAGGGTTGTTGCTGCTACAAACGTAAATCTTATGCGTTCTGTGGAAGAAGGGAAATTCCGTGAAGACCTCTACTATCGTTTAAGTACCGTACCAATCTATGTTCCACCTTTACGTGAACGAGGGAGGGATACTGAATTATTATTCAGGAAGTTTTCGTCAGATTTTGCGGATAAATACAAAGTGAAACCAATCAGTCTTACTGAAGATGCTAAAGAGATTCTTTTAAAATATCGATTTCCTGGAAACATTCGTCAGCTTAAAAATCTTGTTGAACAGATCTCGGTGTTATCTCCTGAAAATAAGGAAATTGATTCAGCAAGTCTTTTAAATTACTTACCGAAACAAAACAGCCTTCCGGCATTATACCGTAATCCTGCTGGTGATAAGGATGGGCTTTCTGAACGTGATATTCTTTATAAAGTGCTTTTCGAAATGAAAAAGGATGTGACGGATCTAAAAAAACTAGTACTTGACAACTACAATAATGTTGGCAAATCGTCACAACTTTTAAAGGACCATCCAGAATTATTTGAAGGGTTAGACGGTGATTCGGCTATACCACAAGAGCCAATGGTATTAAACCTAAATCAAGGCTCCAATTCCAGTGCTGAACCTACCAATGAGGATGTGCACGATATCTCTCATGAAACAGAAGAAGATTCCCTTTCAATAGAAAAAAAGGAAAAAGAATTAATCATAAGGGCGTTAAGGAAAAATAACAATAAACGTAAATATGCGGCACGTGATCTGGGCATCTCGGAACGCACTTTGTATCGCAAAATAAAACAATACGACCTTGAAGATTAAGCTCATAACTGGCTATAGTACCCAGTTTTTTTCAGTTATCATGTTAATGACGAGCTGCTTGTTGCCCCTTTCTTGTGGTGTTTATTCCTTTTCTGGAGCCTCTACGCCCGCTAAAAGTATTACGATAGTTGAGTTTTATAATAACTCAGACTTAGGTCCGGCAAACATGGGCCAGACCTTTAGTAATAGCATTAAAAATTATTTTATTCAAAATTCCAATCTTTCAATAGTTGCGGATCAGGGGGAGCTTCAGCTTGAAGGTGAAATCGTAGACTTCCGTTTAACTCCAATTGCACCCACTTCAACGGGTGGAACTAACGATGTAAATTCAGCTTCTTCAACACGTGTTACCATCTCAGTTAAAGCAACTTATACCAATACATTAGACGATAAGTTGAGCTTTAAAGATAAAACGTTTTCTTTTTATCGAGACTTTCCATCTGACCAAAATTTTAGCGATATTGAGGAGAGCTATGTGAGGGGGATCTTTGACCAGATAATCAGAGATATATTCAATGCCTCCATTGCCAATTGGTAACTTTTGACTTATTTTTACTTAAGCCCCAGAATAAGTGGACAAAAAAAGCTTCATAAATATATTAAGTCAATACTCCTCAACTTCTGAGCGAGATGCTCTGGAGATACTTTCCCTGAAGCAAAAATATCCCTACAGCCAGCTTCTACATGTACTCTCTGCAAAAGTGAGTAAGGACCATAGCTTTAGCACAGACCAACAGGAACTGCAGCTTGCCGCTGTCTATTCTACAAACCGTATTGTATTAAAGGATATAATGGCAACTACTGCTCCCTCTACTGATGCGGTTGATGTTGTTAAGGATCGTTCAGACGTTGATTACACCACGCAAGATTTGGTTATACCTGTCACCGAATCAAGCATAGATTCCGTTGACTTAGCATCTGAAATCATGGATGGCTTAAATCGTTTACATATAGCCAGAAACAACTTTGAATCACTGTTTGATGACATCACCAGCAAGGCGAAAGCAATTTCATTTGTACCGGAAAAGGTGGTAATACATGCTCCTGTCTCTACTGATTCTGAAAAGGAAACTGCCTACTCTAAATCAAAAAAAGAGAGAATTATAGAAATTGCGAAAGCGCTAGAATCTATGGAATCTGATGCTGAGAAAGCGCCCACTCGGAAGAAAAAAAAAAGTGATATAAATGAAGGTTTGATCGAGCAAATCGCTAATTCTAAAAAGGAGATCGATCCTGAGAATGAAAAGCAAAAAGCGCAAATTGAAATTATTGACCAATTTATTAAGGCACAGCCTAACATAGGCAACGCTAAGGATAAGCCGTTACCAGATTCTATTATAGATCATTCTACTGTTAACTCCAACGACTTTGGCGATAACATCGTATCTGAAACTTTAGTGGATATTCTCTTAAAACAGGGCAAAAAGGAAAAAGCAATCGAAGTTTTAAAAAAGCTTATTTGGAAGTTTCCGCAAAAAAAGGCTTACTTTGTGGCTCAAATTGAAGAACTGAAAAAATAAGTTATGTACGTATTAGTTATAGGTCTAATCATTTTCTTTGCTGTATTGCTTGTACTAATTATACTGGCTCAAAATTCAAAGGGCGGTGGACTTACAAGCCAATTTGGTGGATCTGGTGCAAGTAATATTATTGGTGTAAAGAAAACCGGTGACTTACTAGAAAAATTAACTTGGGGTTTCATTATCGCAATTATCGTATTATCGCTATCCACTAATTTCATAGTACCTACTTCAAGTGGTTCAACCAATGAAATTTTTGACAAGGCGTCTGAACAGGCGGCTCCTGCTCCTGCAGTACCAAAGCTTAACGGATCAGGCACATCCCCGGAATCAACTGATACAACTAAGTAGTTAAAGATCCTCGTATAATCTTAATCTATTCTCTAAGAACATAATTTCACGTTGAAGGATATTTTCACGTTGAAGGATATGCAAAATTGCTTCAATACCCTCTAAGTTGATATCTAGCTCAAAATGCAAGTGTATTACTTGTTCTAGCTTTTGCAACTCATGGATTGAAATGTATGATGTATGCTCTAAGATTTCAACCTGAACCAATCCGAATTCCTGAAGCTTATCTATAAATGAAATTTCGATTTCATGGCTCGTACAAAATTGTTCGGTTGTTATTAAGTTTTCCATTGCCATTCAATTCATGATTGTGATAACTCCTTAAATAGTTCTTTTTGCTTGTTGGTTAAGTTGGTGGGCAGTTTTATATTATAGGATACATATAAATCACCATACTCTCCTTCCTTTTTGTATATAGGATACCCTTTGCCTTTTAGTTTTACTTTTTCTCCATTTTGAGTTTCAAGCTTAACCTTCACTTTGACTTTTCCTGCTAGCGTAGAGATCGTTATTTCACCTCCTAAAATCGCCGTATATAAATCTAGGTCGATGGTGGCATAGAGGTCATTTCCCAGACGTTTAAACTGAGCATCATTTTCAATTCGAAACTTAATGTAGAGATCGCCATTGGGTCCACCATTTATTCCGGGACTGCCATGACCAGCAATTTTTATTACCTGTCCATTTTCAATGCCGGCTGGAATTGTAAGTCTTATATCCTTTCCGTTTACTGTTAGAGTCCGCTTATGGCTTTGATAAGCATCCCGTAAGGACAGCTGTATTTCGGCATTGTAATCTTGGCCTCTAAACTTTACATCACGGCCTGATGAGCGGTGACCTGCTGCGCCAAACATCGATTCAAAAAAATCTGAGAAGTTCTCGCTTTCTGAAAAAGAATTATCGTTTGCTGAATAAGATTGTCCTCTTGCCTGACTGGCTTTTTCAAACTCCGCTGCATGCTTCCAATCCTTTCCATGCTCATCGTACTTCTTGCGTTTCTCAGCATCACTTAATACTTGATTAGCTTCGTTAATTTGTTGAAATTTCTTTTGAGCTTCGTTGTTGTTTGGATTGATATCCGGATGATGTTTTCTGGCTAACTTTCGATATGCCTTTTTGACGTCATCTTGCGAAGCGCTTTTGTCAATGCCCAGCACATTATAGTAATCAATGAAGTCCATAGTGTATATTATAAAAAGTACTAGATACGTTAACTACAACACATCAAAAAATAACACCACGTAGTTGTGTTGGCATAATAATTTGAATTCTCACAGCCATGTCAAATAACCAATTCACTGAAATCATTGGTCTTGTCGCAGGGGTTTTTACTTCTGTGTCATTATTACCTCAGCTTATAAAACTATTAAAGGAAAAAACTGCAGGAGATATCTCTATTATATTTCTAATTGTTTTGTTAATTGGCTTATGCTTTTGGGTGTATTACGGTATTCTTCGAGAGGATTTCCCACTTATTCTAACGAATAGCATTTCCGTAATTATCAATGCGTCAGTTCTTGTTTTAAGCATAATCTTTAAAAGGAAAAATGCCTCAACAAAATAATTAGAACTATTTCTTCTTTTGTGAACTATGCTGTCTTACAATTAGCCTCGCTAGTTTATCAACCTCACGGTTAATATTATCATAGGCCGAAATCTTTTCATGAGCCTTCACTTTTATAAACCTCACATTGAGCTCTTCCAAGCAACTAATAAGGCTTCTAACTAAATCTTCATTGCGTATAGGGTGTTGTTTCTTAGTTAAAAAATTAGATGCTTTGAATTTGATTATTCGATCGTTGATGCCAATTACATATTGGCTATCCGAGTAAATGTGTATTTCGCAACCAGCAATTTTTTGTAATTTAATGTATTGAAGGCTTTGGAGAACAGCATAAATTTCCATACGTTGATGTGTGGTGTTTTCAATCATTCCCTTTAGGATTATTTTTTTTTCGTCCAGCAGAATGACTGAAGCCCAACCTCCTACTCTTCGCGCCGTATGGCAACTTCCATCGGTGTAAACAATGATTACATCTGTTCCCAATTAATCGTAACTAATGACTGTAAATTCTAACCAATTAGGACAGCAGCGTATTGTTTCCCTTTAATTTCCACACAATCTATGTATTGAGAATTAATCGTCCTAATATTGCACCTGGAATGCTTTTAGTAGGTAAGGCATTAAACGTAGAAGATAAAATGAAAAAAATGAAATGGTTGGGTGGAGTTGTACTAGGTATAATACTTACCTGCGTTACAAATTATGCAAGTGCGCAATATACAACAGCTTTGGGTGTACGTTTAGGTGGAACAAGTGGTATAACTTTCAAACACTTGTTTACTAAGGATAAAGCAGTAGAGTTAATCCTAGGTACATTTAGTAACGGTTATAGTTTAACAGGTTTATTAGAAAAACAAAATTCACTAAACGCAGAAGGATTCTATTTTTATTATGGAGGCGGGGTGCACATAGCAACTTATGATGGGAGTAGTTATGAACATTTTGGGCGTGATGTACAAACTAACGAAACCAAGGGAATGGCATTCGGTGTTAATGGCGTTCTGGGTTTAGAATATCGATTACCTAATCATATTCCAATTGTTTTTAGCGTTGACACGAAACCGTTCGTTGAATTTGGAAGCAGTAACTATTTTGGCTTTGCCTTCGACCCTTCAATTTCGATAAAATTCGTAATTCTTTAACATAAGGCGCTGAGCGCCTTTTTTGTTTATCAGATTTAAGAAAGCTAAGTAGATCTAATTCTAATGTAGAATATGGTTTAGCCATTCTGATGTCTTGATAGCAAGGTCAGGAATAAAATCTGTTTTACCTTTTTTAAAGGAATGATCTGCCTTTTCAAAAAGTTGCAAGGTTGATAGTGGCAAGTCTTTACATACTTGTTCAATCAAATTTAAATATGCTAGCTTATCTTTGGTCCCTTGCAAAAACAACATTGGTATTTGTACGTCTTTTAAATGCTTAGCGCGTTCAACCGAGGGCTGATCGGCAGGGTGAAGCGGAAAACCATAAAATATCAATGCCTTTAAATGTGCAGGGGATTCACTAGCCACATATTGAGAACTCATACGCCCACCGAAAGATTTTCCACCCGCTATTAATTGAAGTGTAGGATATAATTCATGGGCTGTTTGTATAACCGCTTTAACAGTCTTGATAGCTACGGCTGGCGGATCAGGCATTCTTCTACCCTGTTCCATATACAAAAAATTAAATCTGAATGTACCAATTCCTCGCTTAACTAATTCATTGGCGAGTCGTTCAAAGAATTCATGCTTCATATTAGCTCCTGCCCCGTGGGCTAAGACGAGCAAAGCCTTTGCATCATCTGGAATTACTACTTCAGCTGATACCGTTCGGTCATTAGAAACCAGAACTTGTAAAGACACTGCATTTACCATAAATATATTGTAACGTAAGGTGTATATGTATTTCACTGAAATATGGCGAGCAAAACCATTGAATCCTCACCAAAACAAACTAGCTTACCATACCACAATATTAAATTTTATACAGATGAAAATTAACGTTCAGCCAATCAATTGTACGCCCCGTCAGGATCTTTTAAATTTAGTTGATGAAAAGATGAATAAGCTATCTCACTTCTCTGACAGAATATTGGAAAGCAAAGTGGTATTGCGGATCGAGAAATCTGAAAACCGTGACAACAAAATCGTTGAGGTGAGATTGGTTATTCCTGGAAAGGATTTGTTCGTTAAAAAGAATTGTGAAAGTTTTGAAGAGGGTGTACAAAAAGTATATGACATCCTTCAACGAGAAATTAAAGAATGGAAAGAACAGGTAAATTAATTACTAAATTCTATAAGGCCACCCAGACGGCTTCTTATACACAGGGAAATTGCTTTTAAAATGAAAGTTGATTAAAAGTAATTTTTACTAATTATATAAAATATGAGTCTCCGCTTGAAGTCCTAAGACTAAGCCACCGGTCAAGAAATACAAATCCTTACATGAGCCCGACATGTAAGTCACTTCATAAAACTTTAAAAAATCGAGCTAGCAGCTCAAAGCTAGCATCCAGAAGCTATTCGCTGGATATCCGCGCATAATCCTATTATCCTTTGTGGCAAATTTTTGTGGTAATTCCTTACCTTTGCAGCAAATTTCTAAATTAATGATATCAGCAAATAATATCTCCTTACAATATGGTAAGCGCGTGCTCTTTGACCAGGTAAACATTAAGTTTACAGGGGGAAACTGCTACGGTGTAATTGGTGCCAATGGCGCGGGGAAATCTACTTTCTTGAAAATACTTTCTGGCGATATTGATGCCAATGCCGGATCAGTTGTGATTGATACCGGCAAGCGGATGGCGGTTCTACGCCAAAATCATTATGAATTTGATGAAATAGGTGTTTTGGATACCGTAATGATGGGCCACTCCAAATTATGGAGCATCATGAAAGAAAAAGATGCGATTTATGAGAAGCCAGACTTTTCTGAGGCGGATGGAATTCGTGCATCTGAGTTGGAAGGTGAATTCGCCGAAATGAATGGCTGGAATGCAACTTCAGATGCGGCCGCATTATTAAGCGGTCTTGATATAGAAGAAGCTGATCATTACAAACTAGTTAAAGAATTAAGTGGTAATCAAAAGGTAAGGGTATTATTGGCGCAAGCCATTTTCGGTAATCCAGACATTCTTATTCTGGATGAACCTACGAATGATCTTGATATACACACCATCACATGGCTTGAAGATTTCTTATTAGAATTTAAAAATACTGTGATTGTTGTATCTCATGATCGTCACTTTCTTGATACCGTATGTACGCATGTTGTTGACATTGATTTTAAAGCCATTAAACTCTATACAGGAAATTATTCCTTCTGGTATCAATCAAGTCAGTTGGCTTTAAGTCAACGCTCAACATCCAATAAAAAAGCGGAAGAAAAGAAAAAGGAACTTCAGGATTTCATTGCTCGATTCAGCGCAAATGCTTCTAAATCCAAACAAGCAACTAGTAGAAGAAAATTATTAGAAAAAATATCGGTAGATGATATTCAGCCTTCTAACAGACGTTATCCTGCCATTATCTTTCAACAAAAAAGAGTTGCTGGTGATCAAATCTTACAGGTAGAAAATCTTACCGCATCAATTGAAGGTAAGGCACTATTTAAAAAGCTGGACTTCTTTGTAAATAAAGGCGATAAGATTGCTTTTATTAGCAAGGACAGTTTGGCTATCACTTCCTTGTTCCAAATATTAATGGGAGAATTAAAGCCAGATTCAGGAGAATTTAAATTTGGACAAACCATTACCAGAGCAGCTCTGCCTAGCAATAATGAAAAGTTCTTTCAATCTGATGACAACCTTGTTGACTGGCTCAGACAGTATTCAGAAGAAGATAAGGATGAGGTGTACATTCGTGGTTTCTTAGGCAAGATGTTATTCTCTGGCGAAGAAGTATTTAAAAAGTGTAACGTATTATCAGGCGGTGAGAAAGTGCGTTGCATGATTTCACGGGTAATGTTAGCAGGTGCAAATCTGCTCATCTTAGATGAACCCACTAACCACTTGGATCTTGAATCGATTCAGGCGTTTAACAATGGACTTAAAGACTTTCCAGGAACAGTGCTATTTACATCTCATGACCATGAGTTCACCCAAACTGTAGCCAATAGAATTATAGAAATAACCCCAAATGGTTTCATCGATAAGTTAATGACTTATGACGAGTATATCTCAAGTGAAAAAGTAAATGAACAAAAGCTGGCGTTGTATGCCTAAGTAGCTCTGCATAAAATTAATTTAAAAGTGAGGCTATCAAATAATAATTTGCGTCTGCACCATGCAAGCCCATACACTTGGTGCTTTAATTAAAGAGATTATTTCAGGGGTGTTCAGCAAGCCGAACATCCCTGACCATTAGTTTAATTTTCATCAATCTTATTTAACGTTGCTGATAAATAATTAATGAGTGGCTTTTGTTGGAGTAGATCGTACGTCTTTAAAAAGTCGATGTAGGCGTAGGAAATACTTTGCTTTAATTTTAGTAGCACCACTTGTAACTTCAAGATATTGCTATTGAACTTAATGATTACAATTGGATTATTGCCACTTATTGAATTCAATGTATTACTAAGTGGACCAACTTTTAGTGAGTTAATCTTTTGTTGCATATCATTATATCTCGCTATTGAATTTCTTAGCTTATTAACTTTGGACTTCCTATCAACTTGAAGTGTGTTCTCGGTATCGAGCTTTTCATTCTTCGCCTCAATAACATCTAAATGGCTTTTGGCCATATCACCCTTATTGGGATTGGTAATGGGTATGTTAACTCCTACCGATAGCCCCCATGGATTTTTATTTTCAATGGTGCGTCCGTTAGTATACTGGGCTTGTACAAATCCAATATCAAAATTTGATTTTTCAAGTGCATACTCACGTTGGGCAAGAATGATCCTTTTATCTTCATAAGCAAGAGAACTTGACGTTACGTCTACATGCAGTAGGCTATCTATAATTTTCTCAATACGAGCTACAGAAATAACACTTTGTAAATCCCAATTTAACGCATTAAGATCTTGTGAATTATTGGCCTTTCCAACATTTGAAACTTGGTTGCTTATATCATTCTCAATGACGTCAAGTTCAACAGATTTACTCATCTGATCTAGCTTCAAGTGAACAAAATCTTCAACATTGAAAAAATCTGAAAATTGCTGTTTCTCTAATACTAGCAATTGTGATTCAAGGAAGGTTTTATCTTTTTCAAGCAGCGATTTTAATTCTGCGTAATAAAAATAATCTATGATTAGTGTATATCTGTCTTCTAAAACTTTTTTTAAGGCTATATCCCTTTCTAATTCAAGACTTTCTCTAAATGCTGTGTAATACTGATTATTCCTCCGAATTTCCAATGGATTAGCAGGATTTACTCGCACGCCATATCGGTCATTGATTGAATTCAATTCATTGTTTTGAACACGCAGGCTTAAGCCCTTAAGTGGAGATAATCTATAAGGCTTATCTTTTAAATAATTTATTTGTTCATCAAATATTTTAAGAGACACATCGCTGGAAGCAGAATTCAGAAACGAATTAATCGATAATTGTGCGTTAGTCTTTGTTGAAACTACTGATGCTGTTAATAAAATAATGAAACGTGTAACTGTCAACCTCATATTACTTAATCAAAACTTTTTCACCTGTGGCAAAGGCGTTACTAGCATTTATCTCAATAAATACTTGCCGTCCAAATGCTTTTACAGCGGTAGATTTTTGAAGAATGTCGGGCAGTTCCACCACTGAGCCAAACCCCATAACTTTTCCAGTTGTCTTTATTAAGGGATGATTGTATGACATAATGTTAACTAGCGCAGCTACATCTAGCTCTTTCACCCTTCTGCCAGTAAAATACCCAACTACCGTTGTAGGATGTGTAGGAATGGCTGAGAGCAATGAGACGTATGAATTTACTTCCTCTCCAGCTTTAACATAGACATTAGAGATTAAACCATCAAAGGTGGCATACTTAACAAGCTTCTTTTTTTCATTCAAAAGAAGTTCAAGCTGTCTTTCCATAAGCTTAATTTGATTGCGAAGTACAGTTTGCTCGGTGTTATTGTCTTGCATAATATCAGCTATCTTTATTTCTATAGCTTTCAAATGCATTTTCTTTTGCTTGTCTAACGAACTGGCTTTTACTTGAAGGGGATTCTGAGAATCATCTGTGTTTTGTTGTCCGGTTTTGAATTCCTTTGTAAGCTGTTTGTTTAGCTGTAACTGGCTTTGGATTTGTGTTATGTCGGCATCAATATCACCTACTTCAATGTCATTCGCAGCGTGCAGATAGGCAACTTTAGAATTGATTAATTTGGCTTTTTCTACTTGCTCTGCTTTTAAGACGTAAATTTTATTTTCAAGTATATCTATATCCATCTCAAGTGCGTTGCTTGAAACTTCCAATAAAACATCTCCCGTTTTTACTTGCTGACCCGCTACGACATGAACAGTTTTAATAAATGATGGTCGCTCGGCATTAATCTTATATTCTTTCGCATACGTAATACCAACAGTAGATGTTCCGCTTCCATTAAAGAACCGATAGGTTATATATAACATACTGAAGAACAGCAAGCCTATAAAAATATAAAACGTTTTCGCTTTATCCTGCTTCATAACTAATAGTCATTTATGTCAGATTCATTGATCGTTATACGTAATTGAGCAACTCCTTCAATTGACCTCAGTTCACGCATCAATTTGTCTTTACTAACATTCTTTCGCATGGCAACGGAGTATTGATAGCGAATTGCTTTTTCTTTATTAAATGATATGGAAATAAGTCTATAATCACTGCAACATTGTGTAATGACACTGATTACGTTCGGCAGCTCCTCTGGAGTACCTATAGTAAAATAAACCAGACTGGATAATGAGTAACTTCTAAAAGGCGAGATATAAAGTAAAAATGCTATTACGCAGAAAATAATGGTACCAACGAACGAAATGGTATAGCCATAAACCCCAACTGCCAACCCTGAACTTAATGCCGCAAAAAGAAATAGCACATTACGCGGATCATCAATTCGAGTTCTGAAACGAATGATTGCCATGGCACCAAAGACGCCAAGGCCTCTTGCTAAACTATCGCCTACCGCCAACATAACCATAGCGGTTACTACAGAGCCCAACATTAATGCCTGAAAGAAATTCTTTGGATAATGCTCACCAGTAAAAGTTAATCGGTGGGTTATAGCAATTAAAGCGGCTAATAAAAAAGACCAAATTAAAGTATAACTAATATTGACAAGTTCCGGATATTCATATATCGGATGATCAGGAAAAAATTCAAACATATGGGTTCTTAAATTGATTGGTTAAAACTCATTAGATGCACCCGGAGTAGCTGTGCTGAATACTTGCCAAGTAGACCCGCCGTTTTTTACCCTGCCGTAAGATGTATCATCACTTTGCGCTTGGAATGTTTTTTCATCAATGGTGCGGCCATCAACAAAATATAAACCAACACTTTCAGTAAGGTTGCTCAACTTAAAACTAGCGTGCAACTCGCCTTGGCTTTTAGCCTCATCTGCCCAAATCAATAAATATGCACCCGCTGCAATTGTTGTTAATGTTGCATTTGTTGCAGGCACTTGAAATTTAAATGGATTTAAAGGATCGTCTGATAGATACATCCCTGCAATATTGATAGCGGTGCTGCCCGCGTTATAAATTTCTATCCAATCGTCATACTCATTGATTGCACCTTGCACGTCTGGGTAACAGGAAAAATTTGCCGCCATAAACTCATTGATAAAAAGTTGAGGAAGCGCTTCTGAGTTTATTACAAACGAGTATGTAGTGGTAGGGCTACCTATTGGACTTAGTGTTGTTTTGTTAGCTGTATTTTTAGCTTCTATGTAATATTCAAAAGTACCATCCTGGCCCGTGGCTGGAATGGTAGCGACATAAATATAATTGGTAGTCAACGCCATATCCATTGCAGTAAACGAAGCATTGTTTAGTCTATAGTAAACTTTCACTGTAGGTACGCTGGCATTGCCTGACATCATTGCACTTATTGTGATGCTTGCATTCTTTGCATGTGTAAGCGGTGACTTAGTAACATTGGTTATAGATGGAGATTGTGAATCGCCATTGGTAACACCTTTTGTAATACTACCAGTTATCACAGGTGTTCCTTCTCCATCAGGATACCTGGCATACGACTGACCTTCAACAAGCGCTGGAAATATTACTTTATCTATTAATTTATTTTCGCCGGTTTCCAAATAAACAGTTTCACCTGCAGATGTTAATTTAAAGTTGGTATACAGCCCTGTGTTTGTAGCATCACACGCTAAGACTAAAAATCCCTTAGAAGGAATTATTGTGTTTGCAGGTATTTTGAACTTTTTAAGAATATCATCATAAATAAAATAACCGCCAATGTTTTCATCTGTGCTTCCATTATTATAAAGTTCTACCCAATCATTACCTGCTGAATAGATCTCGTTAATAAATATATTTTCATTTTTTACAACAGGGCTCGGGTCATTGCCTCCACCACATGATAGCAGCGTAAAGAAAACTATTGTGAGTCCAAGAAGAGAAAGGAGTTTTCCGATTTTATTATTCATGACCATGAGCTTCTACATCTTTAAGGTTATGCTAGTGTTAAGCTTTGATAACTTTTAAAGGTATTGAATATGACTAATAGTAACTTACCGTTTATTGACAATTTGAGTCTATTGTAATAAAATGTACGATGAAATAGCTTTTTAAAAAATCTTGATGATTAGCTCGATCGTTTGTGATTAGAGCGGAACTTCCCCTTACCATTTGGGTTGCGGCTCTTATTAAAACCATTCTTTTTTTGTAATTCCGGTTGATATAGTGGCCCTTCACCTAACTCTGCTGGCAATGGCATTTTTGGAATCTCTTTGCCTATAAGACGTTCTATTCTTGAAAACTTTTGTTGATCCTTCACATTAATGAACGTAATGGCTGTACCTTTTGTCTCGGCACGCGCAGTTCTACCAATACGATGTATATAATCTTCAGGATCATGCGGGGCGTCATAATTCACTACGAGTCCAATGCCTTCTACATCTATTCCACGAGACAAGATATCAGTGCCTATAAGAATAGGCAGTTGTCTGCTTCTAAATTCGCGAAGTATGGCCTCTCTTTCATCTTGCTCTAAATCTGAATGAAATGCTTTGGTACCCAAGCCAGCACGATTCAACTCCCTATCTAATTTTTTTACATTTTCCTTTGAAGATGCAAATATGATAACGCTGCTGTGAGCGCCCTCTAATAGCAATTGTTTTAATAACCTTTGCTTTTGTTCATCGAAGACTACATAGGCTTGCTGCAGAATACCTTCGGCGGGTTTTGCCAAAGAAATAGTCACCTCTAGCGGATCATTAAGAATCTTACCAGCCAGCGCCCTAATCTTAGGTGGCATAGTAGCCGAAAATAATAAGGTCTGTCTCTTCTTCGGTAGATAGCCTATGATGCGAACAATGTCATCGTAAAAGCCCATATCTAGCATGCGATCGGCCTCATCTAAAACCAAATGTTCAACCTGATTAAGTTTAATTGTTCCTGATTGCAATAAAGCAATTAGCCTACCGGGTGTCGCAATAATTATGTCTGCGCCTGATTCCATAGCTTTACGCTGTTGGTCCCAAGTTGCGCCATCGCCACCGCCGTATACGGGTATAGAGCTTACGCCTAAGAAATAAGCAAAACCTTCTATCTGCTGATCGATCTGTTGAGCTAATTCTCTGGTCGGTGCTATGACAAGTGTATTAAGATACCGGCTTTCAGTTTGTATTATTTTATTAAGAATAGGAAGAATATACGCTGCTGTTTTTCCTGTACCTGTTTGAGCACAGGCAATTAAATCTTTATTATCTAATATAAGCGGTATGGCTTGTTGCTGTATCGGTGTGGGTTTAGTATAGCCCATCGAGATAAGTCCGTCTAGCAGCTTGGGAGCAAATTTAAAATCTTCAAATGTCAACTGTGGAATCTTTATTAATTGAGAAGCAAATTTATAAAAAAAGCCAGACCATAAGGTCTGGCTACAATAACTTTAAGGGAATGCTAAAGGAATGTTAAGCTAAACGTACGTTAACTGCATTTAGACCTTTCTTTCCTTCTTTAAGTTCAAAAGTGACTTTATCATTCTCGCGAACCTTGTCGACAAGGCCGGATATATGAACAAAATACTCTTTTTCAGATCCTGTCTCTTTTACAAAACCAAACCCTTTGGCTTCGTTAAAGAATTTAATTACTCCTTCTTTCATTGTAATGTTAATAATTATAATTATGACGCAATGTATAGATAATAATTGAAAAATAGAATACAACTATATAGTTAAGCTGCTTTCTGTACGTTTTGTAGCTTAACTTCTTTTCTTCCAACAATACGGATGAGTCGTAACTTATCTAAAACCTTCATAATCAAGTACGTAGGATCAATTTCGTGCCAGCGTACACCCCCAAAATTTGCTCGTGACCCATGTTTATGGTGATTATTATGGTAACTCTCGCCCATCATAAGAAAATCTACGGGCAAAAAGTTACGGGAAGTGTCGCCTACTTCGAAGTTTCTATAACCGTATTTATGAGCAAACCAATTAATAATGGCACCGTGAACTGGGCTCATTAAAAAGTGAATTGGCAATAATAACCAAAGCCACCAATGGTTAGCAAATTGAAGGTACATGCCTATATATACAGCCGCCCAGAATATGCGTGACGGCCATGAACGTGCAAACTTATCAAAAGCCTCCCAGTTAGGAACTCCTTCTGTAAATCTGCTTTCAGGTACCAATCGCTTATTAGCTATATCAGAATAAATGGTTTTTGTCTTCCACATCATGTTCCAAATAGTTTCATCATATTTTGGTGAATGGGGATCATTTTCAGTATCCGCATATGCATGATGCATACGGTGCATAACGCCATAACCATAGGGACTTAAGTAATTTGATCCTTGAAAAATCCAAGTACCAAAGTATACCACCTTTTCCATAAATGGACTCATTGTAAATGCCTTATGCGCCGCGTAACGATGCAAGAAAAAGGTTTGGAAGAACAGTGATAAATACCAATGTGCTGCAAAAAAACAGAGAATAATAAGCATGTTTTAGTTTTAATAGTGGTTAATATAGATCTCACATAATCTTCCACCGTTGGAAGTTACTGTTAAGACAAAATTTTTAATGAATTGTGACAAGTAACTAAAAATAAATTTTATTAATGTGTGAGCGTTAAACTGGAGGGCTTATTTATAGCGAGGGCAATGTCTTCTTTTAATTCATTTATTAAATCACCAAGGGTACCAAAATCGCAGGCATTTTTGAAAGTATCTATTAATCCGCGTGTTGGAAATTTGTGGTTAGTCTTGGTTTCTTCCTTCTCTAATTTTTTCTTTGCTCTACTAAACAACTGACGGCAGTTTTCTTGCTTTTTATTAAGCATTTGTTGAAGCGACTCATAGTCAAAATCAAATACTTCTTTTAACAAATACACCGCACGCTCAAGTGGTTCTAGCTTTTGCTGTAACACACGAAAAGCTTTAACCAATTCTGCTTCTAAATCCATGTAAGAGAAATCTGTTTCCTTAAAGCGTTCTAGAAGGTCGTACCAATTTATAGAATCAAAATATTGTTCTTTTTTGTTTTTTAGTGTATTAAGATGATTTATACAGTTATTGGTTACTGCTTTAATCAAATATGCTTTTGTGTTTTGAATCGTAGCTTGTTCTGTATTCAACCATTTAAGGAAAGTTTCCTGAACGACATCTTCAGCGTCTGCTTTGCTTTTTAAAATACGGAAAGCAACGGCGCGAAGCGTAGGCTGATATAATGCTATGGTTTGAGCTTGATCCAATGCCTATAATTTGATATAAAGGTAATGTTATTATATGATTCTTCTTTAAACATTAAAGTAAAAAGTTAAAGCATTACTGTACACCGCTAATAGGTAATTATGTTACCCAATGTAAGGTTTGTCCCTGTATTGGATTTTCGAACTGAACGTTATCCTGTTGCGCCTTTTGCCAAAGTCTTTTTATTTCGTAATACCATTTCGCTTGCGCGTCTGGTTCGCCTATTAACATTAATGTAGGATTACTTTCTAACCCTTTACTTAATTTTATAAACACCCCCAGGTCTTGACCTATAAATTTCTTTCCTAATCGCTTGAGCGGCCACCATAACCATTTTGTTGCTGGTAGTGAAGAATAAAAAATATGATTTAATTCTGTGGTGTGCTCGTTCAGCGGTGTAAGTGTCGTGATGGAAACTATCTCATGATTCTCGCCTACTAATATATGCTCATAACGGTTACCCGGAATTTCAAACTTGATCTCAGTTGATGTTCCGCCTTTTAAAACGGTATAACCTTTTGAATTATTTGAAGGTGCATGCCTTACCATTTTAAAACCTAAAGTTGTGGGTTCAAAATGTTTTTCTTTTGGCTTTAGTTTTTTAGCTGACCTCCAATACCAAGACTGATGCACAAAAGTAACATGCGCAGGATCTATTAAACCAATTACAGCATGATCAATATTAGCTGGTAATATGACTGATTCAACGTGAAGAAATTTCTTTGTAGAGTCAATGATCAAATTAGGAGGCAGTACCTTAGGCTCTACTCTTAAATGCAATTTCTTTTCTGGAATATAGATCCAGATGGTATTATTAATCTCTTTGGTAGGATACTTAAAAACCCTGATCTTATTAAAATCAACATTACTGTTTGGTGCTATTGCAGGAATATTTTTACATACACCATCTGTATTAAATTGCCAACCATGATAACAACATTGAATGGTACAACCATCAAACCAACCTTCTGATAAAGGAACTCCTCTATGAGGACAATTATCACGTAAAGCAAAAGCATTACCTTCAGCATCACGTCCAAAGACAATTCTTTCTCCGAGAATTTCTTTAGAGACGAGTTTGCCTTTTTTTAACTTCGAATTATGGAAAGCGAGATACCATAAGTTTTTAAGATAAAGCGATTGATCCGCCATTGATTTTTTAATAATTAAAGTGATTCACTTTACCTGTGACTTAATTAACAACATCTTCTGCGTGCAATATTTCCGCATCACTTTTCAAATCATGAACATGTTTTATAACAAGAATTGAGGGAGAATCTTTTATCCAATTTGCCTGTGCAATCGAATCCCAGTATGCCAGACTTACTAATACCAAATTGAAATGTGATAGTAGATGTTTATCAGGTATGCGTTGCTCAATTACTTCCTTGAAAGAATCTGAAACAGCATATTGATTGGATGATGGATCTAGAAAGGACAAATGATCTCTAACCGTTTTTAAAATTGTAATGCGTGCTCTGTTACTTGCAACAAAACGTTCCGCATACTGTATTAAAAACTTATCCGCTTCGGAGCTAATGATCATAAAAACATTTTCCGCAATTACAAAGCCACGATCAACAAGAACACCAACATTGTTGTTACTTTCTTCTAATAACTGATTGAGTTTTCCACCTGTAACTTTATCATTAAATAAAGGTTTCGCTGCACCCACTAGAACTAGATCGTAATTTCCTGCCTGTGCGGTGTTCTTAATTTCGCTTTCAACTTCCTCGGTATTTTTATAAATAGTTTTAATTTTTATTCCCAGCAGCTGGGCTGTAGAGCGAATAGGTTGAAAACCTTCCTTCTCATAAATCAAAGCATCTTGAGGTTTTAATTCAGAGCTAGGTGTTATGTGCAATGCAGTAAGTTCAACATTTAAATTCCTTTTTAAAGTGAGCTGATCTGCTAACCTTAACAAAGTACTTCCCATCTTGGGTGGACCAAAAGAGATGAGCAACCGAAAAGAAGTTTTTATCCGAGATAAAATTTCTCCACCATAATCCTTATTGCGAAATACCCTATTGATAAGGTCAAGTGATGGGCCTGTTAAGAAGGTAGTGGTGAGTGCCATGATCACCATCATAGCAAATATTTCAGGCGATAAAATACCAAGATCATAACCTATGTTTAACACAATTAGCTCCATCAATCCGCGGGTATTCATAAGTGCACCTATGGATAATGACTCCTTCCAACTTTGACCTACAACACGGGCAGCTATTGTACTTCCACCAAATTTACCAAGCACAGCAACAAAGATTATAAGTAAACATGTAAGCCATAAACTGCTATCATTTAACAAACCTATCTGCGTACGTAGTCCGGTAAAGACAAAGAATAATGGAAGCAATAGAACAAGACTTATGTCTTCAATTTTTTCCGTTAATATCTTTTTGAAATTTAGATTTTGCGGCATGATTACGCCTGCCAAAAATGCACCAAATAAGGCATGTATTCCTATAATCTCTGTCATATAGGATGATAGCAACAATACCAGAAATACAATCCCCACAACTTTTTTATTCACCATCTCTTTGGAGACATACACCTCGCCCATCTTCTTTAGAACGGGTTGTATTGCATAAATCATGAACAGCACATACATTAGTGCAAGTACAATGGTGTAGATGGCGCTTAGAAAACTTCCAGCTTTAACCAATGCAACAACGGCGGCAAGCAGACACCATGCAGTAAGGTCATCGGCTGCTGCACAGGTAATCGCTAATACACCTAACCTTGTTTTTGTTAAACCCCGCTCTTGTATGATGCGTGCTAAAACAGGAAAAGCTGTTATACTCATGGCAATACCCATGAACAATGAAAATTCAAGAAACGAAATGCCTTCCGGAGAAAATCTTTCAAAAAGAATATAAGCTAAGCCCATACCTAAAAAGTATGGAAGAACAATGCTGGCATGGCTAATCACAATAGCTGCATCTGCCTTATTTTTTAAAACTTTGGTATCGAGTTCCATGCCGATAATAAACATGAAAAGAATTAAACCTATTTGACTTAGAAACTGTAAGTTTCCCAATGATGCGGTAGGGAAAAGAAAAAGAGACATTTCAGGTGAGAGGAAACCCAGTAACGAAGGACCTAAAACTATGCCTGCTATAATTTCTCCAATAACAGTTGGCTGGCTAATTTTATTAGCGAGATATCCAAAAATTCGGGCCACCAGAATGATGGTAGAAATTTGAAGTATAAGAATTGCTAACGGGTGATGCAGGCTGTTAAAAAATTCAGTCTTGAAAAGGTTAAAAGGTGAGGTTTCAGTTGCATTAACCTTTACCGCGGCATTTACTAGCGCACTTTGTTCTAGCTTGCCGCCGGCTTGTAAGATTAGCCACATCATCACTATAAAAACACTGACTACTACAATGTAAAAGATGTGTGACTTTTTCATTTAAATTATTTAAAGTCTAAAAATAGGCAATAAATAACAAAGGATATAGCTTAGATAACAGAAGATGAAACTGCGAAACTGCTAATTTATTCAATTTCAACATTCATTTACTAAGAAGGTAAGCCTGGCACATTAAGCAATAAAGTAATGTCGCTTTACGTTACCTGCTAGGTTGCCCAAGTTTTACCATTCCCGGCTTCGGCTAATGGCACGCATCCGTGATATGCTCCTGGAACGGCTTCATATTGTAACACTTGCGTCGCTCCTATTTCGGAGGTAAAAAATCCAGCGACTGTCAGTTCTTTAACTTTAAGAATAAATGGCTTTTCTGATTCAGGAGACCTTTGGGATGTTATTGCAGCATCATGGTGCTTTTTAAAACACGCCAATTGCTTTTCATTATTTAACGCCATGAAACGATCTCCATATTCTTTCTCAGCTTCATCATTAAATGCTTCCAATTGATTAACAAACTGGTCACGTTCTTTTGGAGGAAACACATCTTTCACCATAAGATCGATAAACGCGGGAACGCCTACCTCTTTAGCACCTGGCGTATCGGTTTTAGGAATAATTATTTCCGTGAGTCTAGATATAAGTAAGCCTTGCTCTTCTGTAAAAAATAGAGGTTCCCAATCAATAGTAGGTTTGGCTGCGCAGCCATTTAATATACCAAGGATAGTGGGTGCGGAAATTATACCACCCATCAGTAAAGCGGTTCTTCTTAATGCTTCTCTACGATCCATAATGCATCTATTATAAATTATTTTTAGTCATTTCTTTTACCGCATAGTCAACAGCGCGCGCGGTAAATGCCATATAGGTAAGCGAAGGATTTTGACACGCTGAGGAAGTCATGAAAGATCCATCGGAAACAAAAACATTTTTACACGCATGGACTTGGTTCCATTTATTAAGCACTGAAGTCTTGGGATCTTTGCCCATGCGTGCTGTGCCCATTTCATGAATTCCTAAGCCCATGCCACCTGGGTTATCAAATGGTTTTACATTTTTATAGCCCGCCGCGGCAAACATTTCTACTGCATCATTTTTCATATCCACACGCATCTTCAATTCGTTCTCTTTGAATTCTGTATCGAAAGTTAATGTGGGTAATCCATGTATATCTTTTAATTCTTTATTCAGCATAACTTTATTGTTATGATGAGGCAATACTTCACCAAACGCAGTCATACCCATAGTCCATTTTCCAGGCTGTCCGGCAAGTTGTTTAAGGTCTGCTCCAAAAGTTAATTCGTTAACCACGCTATACCAGCTTTCGCGATTCGCCCCGCCCTGGTAGCCAAAGCCTCGTATGTAATCACGCTTTTCATTACCAAGATTTCTATATCGTGGAATATAGAATCCATTAGCTTTTCTACCAAAATAATATTTATCATCAAAGCCATCTACTTCAGCTCTGGCGCCTATACCAAAATGGTGATCCATAATATTATGACCAAGCTCACCACTGTCGTTTCCAAAACCATTTGGAAAACGATTCGATGTAGAGTTCAGCATCACGAAAGCTGACCCCATAGTAGACGCACAAAGAAAAATTACACGTGCGTAAAATTCATGTTGTTCACCTGTAACGGCATCAACAACTTTTACTCCTTTTGCCCTTCCTTTTTTTTCATCATAAATAATTTCATAAACGATGGAGTTAGGGCGAAGTGTCATGTTGCCCGTTTTTTCTGCAGCAGGTAAAGTTGAAGAGTTGCTACTGAAGTAAGCACCATACGGGCAACCACGTGAACACAAATTTCGATACTGACATGTGCCACGCTGTGGGCTATGTTGAAGCGGTGCGGTAACATGAGCTACTCGCCCGGGTGTTAGCATTCTATCAAATTTCGAGGCAAGCTTACCCTTAAGATCAAGCTCTGCACAGTTCAACTCCATAGGGGGAAGATACTTGCCATCTGGAAGTTGACTAAGGCCTTCATTAATACCACTTACGCCAATGAATTGCTCAACATGGTCGTACCATGGTTTAAGATCTGCGTATCGAACAGGCCAATCTACGGCTATACCATCTTTAGCATTGGCCGCGAAATCCATTTCACTCCATCTGTAACTATGCCGGCCCCACATAATAGATCGACCACCAACGTGATACCCGCGAATCCAATCAAAGCGCTTAACTTCGCTATACGGATTCTCGGTATCTTTAACCCACCAATGCTTTGTTGATTGTCGTACTGAAAAACCAGTACGGTTTTGCTTTAGGTAATCTTTAGTTTCTTCATCTTTTAACTTATCGTTATAAGGAATATCCCATGGATCTTTCGTTGCCGTAGGATAGTCTGGATGCTTAACCATGCGGCCGCGCTCCAATACCAAAGTCTTTACTCCCTTTTCAGTGAATTCTTTTGTGGCCCATCCTCCACTTATGCCTGTACCCACTACTATGGCCCCATACGTATTTTTCTTCTCAGCTTCTATATTCAAATACATGCTCCAAATATTGTTTACTTAAATTTATAATATAAGTCTGACAAATTTGGAATTTTATACAAAAGGCAAGGAATTTTTCCTCGTCAATGGCGCAATAGTAAGCATAGTCTATATTATTTAAATCAGACCAAAATTATTCTTTATTCCCCAACCAAGTCATATCTTATCCTCTTTAGTCGGGCAATAATGATTATTTAAGCGGATTACATAAGGTCGGCTAGTTCAAGCCACCGTGAAGTTTTGGCATCTATTTGGTCTGTAAAATTTTGAACCTGCTCAGCCCATTTTTGAAGTTGAGTATGTTCAGCCGCACCATTATTCATTAGCAGTGCTACCTCTGCTTTCTGCTTTTCAAGCTTTTCAATTTCTTGTTGAAGCTTCTCGTATTCTTGCTTTTCTTTAAAGGTAGCCTTCTGTTTTCCAGAAGGTTGAGCCTGTGGCTTTTCTATTACAGCAGCTTTGGGAGCTGGCTTTAGTTTGCGTGCCTCCTCTTCATCCAGCCAATCGCGGTAGTCAGTGTAATTACCATTGAACAATCTGATCTTTCCCTCTCCTTCAAAAACAAACAATCGGTCAACCAAATGATCCATAAAATACCGATCATGTGACACAAGCAATAAGCAGCCAGAGAACTTCTCTAGAAAGTCTTCCAGTACATTGAGTGTATCAATATCAAAATCATTGGTAGGCTCATCTAAGATCAAAAAGTTTGGCGTTGTAACCAGCAGCTTTAAAAGTTGAAGTCGCTTCTTCTCTCCTCCACTTAATTTATTGATGTAATTATATTGTTTCTCTGGCGCAAATAAGAATGTTTCAAGGAATTTCGATGCCGAAACTTGACTACCATCGGATAGCGTAATGAACTCAGCAATTTCCTTTACCTCTTCGACAACACGGTTGTTCAAGTTAAGCGTACCTACTTCTTGCGTAAAGTATCCAAACTTAGTGGTTACGCCAGGGTTTATTTCACCGCTATCAGGTTTTAATTTCAGCGTAAGCATATCAAGCAAAGTTGACTTGCCTATTCCATTCTTGCCTACAATTCCTATCTTATCATTCTTTTTAAAGACATAAGAAAAATCTTCTACAAGACAGAGCTCACCAAATCGTTTGGAGATGTGTTCAACTTCTAAAATCTTACCACCTTGGCGAGACTCCTTAAAATCAAGTTCGAGTTTATCTTTCTTTAGATCTTGTGAAGCAACTTCTTGCAATTCATAATATGCCTCGATACGATATTTTGATTTCGTACCTCTGGCTCTAGGTTGCTTACGCATCCATTCTAGCTCCTTCTTTAAAAGACTTTTAGCTTTAGATACCTCAACCTTTAAGATTTCTTCGCGCTCTGATTTCTTTTCAAGGTAGTAGGCATAATTTCCTTTATACCTAAAAATCTGGCCACGGTCTAACTCAATTATTTCGTTAGCCACATTATCTAAGAAATAACGATCATGGGTAACCATAATCAAAGTGATATTTTGGCCGGATAAGTAATTCTCTAACCATTCAATAGCTGTAAGATCCAAGTGATTGGTGGGCTCATCCATGATGATGAGATCTGGTTCGGTAAGTAACAACTGCGCCAGAAAGATTCGTTTCTTCTGACCGCCTGAAAGCTCACCAAACTTTTTGTCAAGATCAGGTACCCCAAGCTTGCCTATAATTTCATTTACCTTGGCTTCGTAATCCCACGCCTTAAGTTCTTCCATCTTCTCAAGGGCCGCTTGCATGCGTTCACCTGATACTTCTGGATGATGAATACACTCTTCGTATTCTTTTACCGCTGCAGCAATTTTATTGGACTCGTTAAATAGAATATTTTTTACACTGACGGAATTATCAACCTGCGGCTGTTGGGTAAGGTATCCTACTTTAACGCCATCTCTGATGCTTACTTTGCCTGAATCTGACTGGATTTCACCTGTCAATATTTTTAAAAGGGTCGTCTTGCCCACCCCGTTATTGCCAACAAAAGCAAATTTTTCGCCTTGAGATATACCAAGCGATACATCTTTGAAAAGCCAACGGTCATTAAATGTTTTTGATATTAGTTCTGCAGAAAGGAAGTTCAAAGCCTATAAATTTAGGCCGCAAATGTACTGTAAAATCGGGAGAGAATTGACGTTAAATTAGTTGAATAGGATTTTCTTTCAAAGAATGCTCAATACAAGGGCTAACATCATTTGACTTTTTTAAGAAACATAGCACACAGACTGTTATCTGAATGATCAGTGTCGAGATTATTGTTAAAAATACTTCCATAGGGCTTAAAATTTAATTGGACGGAAAAGTTAAAGCATGCGAATCGAATTAACTAACCCAATCGTTTTAAAACGCAGCGCTATACAGACCATTTTCCGGACAAACCAGGCCTTAAAATTCATTTCAAAATACTAACTATGAATTAATTACATTGACTAGACAAGTTTTAATCATTACCGCTGGATTTACCAAATACCAGAATAATACACCCATCCAAAGGTAAGAATGAATAAAATCATTGGAGTCGCCATGGATTCTGACAGCCACCCTCCTGGCTACTGGTGATTACCTATATAATAGGTTATAATATATAAGCATAAATATAGTAGGGGATTTTAAACATTGTAAGAACCACGATTTACTTACAGCGACACAGTTCTTTCTAGGATATCGACTATATTATATACGTGTATCTACTTTTATGACAAAATTTGTGGCCTATAAGCCTACTGCAATAAACAAATACATAATACAAAGAAGTGGCGTTATGTCTAATCAGTTATTATTAGAACAGCATGTCTGCAAAAGTTGTGAGCACGCATTCAGTGGGCTCTACTGCAACCTTTGTGGGGAGAAAATCATTGAGCCCAAAGACAGGCAATTCAGAACTTTTCTGGCAAGCGTACTGATAGCAACTTCTGTTGTTGATAACAAATTCATCAAATCACTCTGGTCCACCATAATTAATCCAGGCTTTTTATCAAGAGAGTATGTAGACGGGCGAAGAATAAACTACATGCGTCCTCTGCAGATGTTCTTTATATTAAACGTGACCTATTTTTTATTTCCAATACTTCAAATGTTCAACTCATCTTTACGTACACAAATGTATGTACTGCCTCATCATAAACTTGTCCATTCGCTTGTAACAGCTAAGGTGCAATCCGATCACCTAAGCCTGATCAGCTTCCAAATGCTTTATAATGAAAAGACAAACAGTTACGCTAAGCTTTTAATTGTAGTATTTGTTATTTTAGCTTCTATGCCTTTGAGCTTGATCTTTGCCAAGAAGAACAGATACTTCACGGATCATGTTGCGCTATCAGTTGAGTTAACGAGCTTTAACCTAGCGATTAATGCTATCGGATTAACAATTGTATTTGGGATTATTAATAAAGTTCTACACTTCGCAAATATGGGTGGCAGCAATTATCTAAATGACCTCACGCTAACCATCATCTTCGTATTAACTAATTTGTATTTCCTTTTTCGAGCTGCTAAAACATTCTATGGTCAAAACGGTAAGTTACTCGTGTTAAAGGCATGCTGTGGCATTTTTGGATTGTTCATTGCCCTAGAAACTTATCGGTTCATTTTATTCTTTTTAACCCTTTGGTCATTATAATTTAATGATTGTCAATAAACCTCGAAACGCTTACTAATTCGGACAATAACTTATTAACTCACCGTAGATCCAGGCATCACCTCATCAATGGGTTGAATAAGCTTTAACTTACCGTCACTGTCTTCTGCCATTAAGATCATTCCTTGTGACTCAATACCCATCATCTTACGAGGAGCTAAATTGGCTATTAAAGTTACTTGCTTGCCTACCATTTCTCCGGCCGTATAATGTTTGGCAATACCACTTAACACAGTTCTTTTATCAATGCCGGTGTCTACAGTAAGCTTAAGAAGCTTATCCGACTTTTCCATCTTTTCGGCTGTCAACACTTTTCCCACGCGGATATCCAATTTACCAAAATCATCAAATACAATTTCGGGCTTCAATGGTTTTACGGCTGACGTAGCCGCTACTTGTAAATTTGGTTTTTGAAGCCTTTCAACTTGCTTTGCAATGTCTTCGTCTTCCACATTTCTATATAATAATTCCGCATTACCTAATTGATGATGCTGTGGAATGGCTTCGATTAACGCTTCCTTTTGCCAAAATAATTTCCAGTTTGCTTCAACAGCTGAACTATTCAATTGTCTACGCATGCTTATAGCCGTGTCTGGTAAGAATGGCTCACATGCAATGGCTAGATTTCCTACAATAGTAAGTGCATAATTAAGAATGCATCCGACTGCCTCCATATCTTCTTTAGCTAATTTCCACGGTTCTGTTTCAGCTAAGAATTTGTTACCGACCCTGGCAAGATTCATAAGGTGAAATTGGGCTTCGCGAAAGCGAAATTCTTTCAGGGAAGTAGTCATTTCTTTTACTGAGACGTTAAGGTCTTCATGCGCTTTCTTATAAAGTGCAATAATGCTTTTTCTTCGATCATTTGTTGGCGGCAATTCATGGGCTGATGGAACCTTGCCATCAAAGTATTTCCACGTAAGCACCATTACTCGGTTTACAAAATTTCCAAAGATAGCAACCAACTCACTGTTTACTTTTTGCTGATAATCTTTCCAAGTGAAGTCTGCATCTTTTGTTTCGGGAGAGATAGAGTTGAGAACATAACGTAACTCATCCCTCCTACCCGGTAGATCTACTAGATACTCATGCAACCAAACTGCATGATTTCTAGAGGTTGATATCTTCTCACCTTCAAGATTCAAAAATTCATTAGCCGGTACGTTGTCTGGTAAAATGTAATCACCTGCGGCCTTTAATATGGAGGGGAAAATAATGCAATGAAATACAATATTATCCTTTCCAATAAAATGAATGAGGCGTGTTTCCGGGTCTTTCCAGTATTTCTGCCAACTATCAGGTTTCAACTCTTTGGTAGCAGATACATAACCAATGGGTGCATCAAACCAAACATAAAGAACTTTTCCCTTCGCATCCTCTAAAGGTACAGGTACACCCCAATCAAGATCTCGCGTGATTGACCTAGGCTGTAATCCTTGATCGATCCAGGACTTACATTGGCCATATACGTTGGTCTTCCAATCGTTTTTATGACCTTCTATAAGCCATTCTTTTAACCAGCCTTCATATTTGTCTAAGGGAAAATACCAATGCTTAGTAGGCTTCAGAACAGGCGAATTGCCTGAAACCGTTGACCTTGGATTTATTAACTGCTTTGGGCTTAAACTAGTACCACACTTTTCACATTGATCTCCATATGCGTTTGTGTTACCACAGTTTGGGCAAGTTCCAATAATATATCTGTCTGCTAGGAATATTCTTTCTTGTTCATCGTAATACTGATCTGAGGTTTCTTCTAAGAAGATTCCTTTGTCATAAATGTTCTTAAAAAATTCCTGTGCTGTTTCATAATGCACGGGGCTTGAAGTGCGAGAGTATATATCGAATGAGATCCCAAAATCTTCAAACGCTTTTTTCATTAGGTTGTGATATTTATCTACAAACTGTCGTGGGGAAACGCCCTCTTTCTTTGCGCCAATATTAATAGCCACGCCATGTTCATCAGACCCACCAATGAAAATCACATCCTCACCGCGTAATCTTAGAAATCGCACATACGTATCTGCAGGTAAGTAAGCGCCCGCTATGTGGCCGATGTGTAATGGCCCATTAGCATAAGGTAATGCAGATGTAACGGTAGTACGTTTAAATTTATTCATAAGTAAAAGGTAAATAATGCCTGCAGACAGGAACGCAAAGATGATAAGAGTATTGGAAGTAAAAAATAGTTAGGAGGCCCATTCTGGCGCGTCGAACCATTGTTGCTTTAGCGGAAATTTGACGAAGAATTCAGTATATCCTTCCGGCGTAGTTTTAAGCCCTACCGTGCCTCCCAATTTTTCGGTGGCAGTTTTAGTAATATATAGACCAATACCGCCCGTGCTCGACCGCTCAGAGGCTCTCGAAAACATTTGAAATATTTTATCAGGTTTAGCTTCCATAATGCCTATACCATTATCGACGACTCGAATTTTTATATCTTGATTGTCCTGCTCCACACAAATACTAACAAAAGGCTCAACACGAATTGAGTTGTTATGAAATTTAATGGAGTTATCAATTAAATTTTCCAGGATGATGCGGATAAATTCTCTATCACAGTAGAAGGTTGAATTTTTTTGTATTTCCTTATGGATGGTTATCCGGGATGGTATACCCTTCTTGCGTTCAAGTGTAAGCACTTCATCAACTAAAATTTCAAAGTTTATTAACTCTGGCTTCATAGACGAGTTGTTAATTTGATTAATTATAAGAAGCCGGGTAAGAATAGTATTTAGATGTTCAGCCGTTAAATCAAGCTTCGCCAGATAATTTAATGCGATTGGATCTGAAACATCCATGAGGGCGACATTGCATATACCTTTAAGACTTGCTAAGGGACCACGAATGTCATGTGATGTCTTATAAATAAAATTATCGAGCTCTTCATTCACTTTGCTCAGCGCTTGATTCGCTACTTCGAGGTCGACTGTTTTCTCAGCTACTTTTTTATCAAGCTCTTTATTTTTAAGTTCAATGAAATTCTTTGCTTCAGTAAGTGCTACATTAACTTTCTTCTTTACTTTAATGCTTTGATACAAGACAAAAATAAGGAGGCATGCAAGCAGCGCTATTATTCCTATGGCTACGTTTAAACTGTGTTGGCGTTGAATGACTTCTTCTTTGGTTGCGATAATGGCTCTGTTTTCACGTTCTTCAAAATCGGTTTGAACTTTCGCAATATTTTTGATTAAATCCTCACTGTATATACTATCCTTTAAATCAATATATTTATTTTGATAAATTGAAGCTTCTTTAAAATCCTTATCCTGATTATATAAATTAGAAAATTCTTTATAGGTTTCTATTAATATTTCATTGTAACCTAATTCAACAGCAATCTTTTCGCACTCCGCTAAAATCCTAACGGCTGATGCTCTGTCACCAAGACGGACAAATACATGCGCTAAATAAATTAGATTCTCAGATTCAAACCTTTTATTGTTAATTTTTTTTGCCAAAGCATACGATTGATTAAAGTAGTCTTGCGCCCTAGCAAAATCTTCCATTCCATAATGAGAAACACCAAGCCCGAAATTACCTTCAACTTTAATTTGTTCGCTACATTGAGTGTTACATAGGGCAAAACCATTTTCAAAGTATTTATGCGCTGACGTAAAATCTTTCAATTGATTATAACAAAGTCCTATATTAATATGTAATCTGTCTAAATCATTCTTATCCCCGACCTCATCTTTACTTTTTAAGGCCCTTTCATAATAATCCAAAGCTTTCTCATAATTTTTTAATTTGAAATAGACTAAACCAATATTGTTTAGCGAGATGCTTATCTCTGCATCCTTATCCTCTTCACGAAGTAATAGCGCTTGAAAGTTTGCGTCAAGCGCTTTATCATATTTTGCTTGAACTGTGTAAGCCAACGCAATATTGCTTAATATATTTTTGACTTCATCTCTTAGGTTATTTCTCTTTGCAATGGGTGCAGTGAGCAATAGAATTTGTTCAGCTTCTTTAGGTCTAGCTAAGCGATTTAGTAACTGCCCGGTAACTCTCGATGATTTGACTATTTTCGAGCTGTCCCCATACTTATATGCTATTTTTCGGGCCTCTTGAGCCCACTTCAATGCTTCATTATTATTAGTGTTTGCATACTCTACGGCTAGTTTAATACTTGGTTCATAGGTAGCTATACCTGTACTGTTTTTTATCATTAACTTTAGAGAGTCAATTTTTTTATTCTGAGAGTAAAGAAGTGATGAAGAAAACAATATAAAGATGACTAAGCAGAAGTACCGCTTTCTGATAAGATTAATAAGATCTAATATGATATCGTACACTCGTAATTTTAGCAAAATATGACGAAAACAAAATTATGAAAATCCTAACACTTTTGTCTTAACAAAGACAGACAACCCAACCCTAAACTACTACTATTATGAAAAAAATAATTTACATTATTCTCTTAGCTACTGTTAGCATGCTGACAAATATTTCTTGTACTGAAGAAGAGGTTGTACCACAAACAGAAATAGACAATGGAGGCGGAGGCGGAATAGAAGGCCAAGTAAAAATTTGATTTTTCATCCTAAAGATTAAAATTATGAAAACTAAAGCTATAATATTCATGACCGTTATTATTATCTCTCTTTCACTGTCCTTTACCACCTTTAAAATAGAAAAACAAAACAAGGCCATAATTACTCACGAAAGTCTAAATCATCCAATTGGGGGATTTCTAATGGAAGATAAACTTTAAATTAAAGCTCAACGTTAACAATTAGAACTCATTACCTAATAAGATTCAAATGGATTTATTGAATTAATATGAGCTTACATAGCTATATTAAACATTATTAAGTAAGGTTTGGCTAATTTTTAAAATATGCTATACTCTTTTATAACAAAATCACAATATTCAACAAGAGTTTACCCTAAATAAAGAATACCATTTTATAAGTTCTATGTAATAGAGTCACTAAAATAGTAGTTTTTTAAGTAAAATATCTAATTTCTAAGATAAACATTACATGTGAAAATGCATTAAATATTGGTCTGTGTACCTTGAAATGGGAGTTTGATAGGAAATTAAAGTTAATACTGAATCTGTATATCTACGAATCTAATCGCAGGTGCGTGTAACAGCTGACAATGACTATCTAATCTATAAGCGTAAAGTTTCTTCTCCACTTATATTTATGAAGTTACCTTTTGCTAGAAAATAAGTATATCTTTCGCGCCTTCTTGCCTTGGCAACTTCATAGTTTGCATATCTAACCGGTGCTGCACTATACCATTACGATGTAGAAACAAATAAGTCGCATTATTAAATAATAGCGTTTTCATTGATGACGGATGATTTTACGCATTAAGAACCCAAAACAGCCTCGCCTATCTTATTCGCCCGCCTAGGCTTCAATTGTAGCACCTGAAACATCTCCTGATCTTTAACATACGCGGGGTTCGGCGTAGTCAATAACTTATCACCGGCGAAAATGCTATTAGCGCCTGCCATAAAACACAAGGCTTGCTCTTCTAAATTCATACGCACCCTGCCTGCTGAAAGGCGGACCATGGCTTTAGGCATAATGATTCGCGCAGTAGCAATCATTCTCACCATTTCCCATATCGATACCTTATCCTGATTCTCGAGCGGTGTACCCTCTACGGGCACCAATGCATTTACTGGAACAGACTCTGGATGTTCTGGCAATGTTGCTAATGTGTGTAGCATGCCTATCCTATCCTCTTCACGCTCGCCCATTCCAATAATGCCGCCTGAACAAACTGAGATCTTCGCTTTACGTACGTTCTTAAGTGTATCCAATCTATCATTGTAAGTGCGTGTTGATATTATATCGCTATAAAATTCTTGACTGGTGTCAAGATTATGATTGTAGGCGTAAAGGCCTGCCGCCTTCAACTTGTGAGCTTGTTCAGGTGAAAGCATACCTAATGTACAACACACTTCCAAGCCCATAGCGTTTACGCCTTTCACCATGTCAATAACTTTATCAAAGTCACGGTTATCACGCACTTCACGCCAAGCAGCACCCATACAGAATCGCGTACTTCCTGAGTCTTTAGCATCTTGGGCTTTCTCTAGAACTTCAGTTACCTCCATCAGTTTCTGAACCTTTACATCGGTATGATAACGCGCAGCCTGTGGACAATAAGAACAATCTTCAGGACAGCCACCTGTCTTAACAGAGAGTAGTGTACATACTTGTACTTCATTCCCCTCATTGAATTCACGATGAACAGTTGCTGCTCTATAGATTAACTCTAAAACTGGTGAGTTATAAATTTCAGTTATCTCTTCGCGTGTCCAGTTTGTGCGGATTGTAGTCATCTTGTATTGTTAAGCTTAGTCTTATTGGATTTTTATTTCGTATGGCAATCTAGCCTGTATGCCTTGATAGGATTTTATATTATTCCATTGTTGATACATGTAGTAATAGCTACCCATCTCTTCTTTCAAAGTATTTACTCTGGCTTCTTCCTCAAATTGATCAATCACTTGCTCGAAAACTGATGGATTATACTGCGGATAAAATTTCACTTTATAATCATCAGCAACCTTAGCACTTTTAGCCGCAATATTAACTGCGTCATCAAAGCTTCCTATGATGTCTACCAAACCATTTTCCTTTGCTTGCGTGCCTGTCCAGACGCGACCAGAAGCAACTTTTTTAAGATCATCAATTGGCATCTTCCTTCCTTTTGCAGCTTTCCCTGTAAAGGTCTCATAGATCTCATTCGTTCTGGTTTGCCAGATAGCCTTCTCTACTTCATTTAGCGGTCTGCTCATTGTTACAAGTTGACCAATCTCTCCCGTTTTAATTTCCTCAGTTGTTATACCAATTTTATTATTTAAAAAACCGCTCGCGTCAAAGAGCACACTAAAGATTCCAATGGATCCAGTAATGGTATTTGCTTGGGCAACAATGGTATCACAACCCATTGCAATATAATAACCGCCAGAGGCAGCGTAATCTGACATAGAAGCAATAACAGGTTTAGTCTTCGCAGCAAGGGAAACTTCACGCCACATGGCATCAGACGCTTGGAAACTTCCGCCCGGGGAATTGATTCGGATAACAATGGCTTTTACCTTGTCATTAAGACGAGCCTTTCTAAGATCGTCAGTAAATGTTTCTGCGCCAACAACACCTTGTCCCTTGGTCGATTTCCCAGGGAGAATTGTTCCCTCAGCTACGATAACGGCAACCTCGTTTGGTGAGTCCTTATATGATGAAACACTTCTTTTGTACTTAGCGTATTTTATGAAATCGATATCCTTGTCATTATCAACACCTATTCTTTTTTTGATATCGTCTTTAACTTCATCAAGATAAACTAGAGAGTCAACTAATCCATATTCCTTCGCTAACGTAGCATTTCTCACTAACATTTTATCTGATATCTCTCTAAGTTTCTCCTTCGGAATGTGTCTGGATGCTGCAACCTGTTCAATAATATGGTTATAGATAGAATGAATCATTTCATTCATTTGTAATTTATTTGGATCGCTCATTTTTTCTAACAAGAAAGGCTCCACTGCACTCTTAAACTCTCCTACTCTAAATACTTCTGGCTTAATTTCTAATTTATCAAATAGGCGTTTAAAAAAGGTGATCTCAGCGGTAAGTCCGTTAAATTCCAACTCTCCTTCCGGATTAAGATATATTTTATCAGCTGAGGACGCTAGATAATACGCTGACTCCGATAACATATCGCCATATACGATCACCCATTTTCCATCGCTCTTAAAATCTATCAATGAATTGCGTATCTCTTCAATACCGGCATATCCTGCCATGGGATAACTAACATTCAAATATATTCCCTTTATTTTAGGATCTTTCTTGGCATGTTCTATAGTTCGACGCAATTGTGCTAATCCAATCGCTTTTGGTCCGGAGGAGCCTAATAAAGGGAGATTACCAAAGGGGTTTTCCTTTTCTATTTCATTAATAGGACCGTCCAGATCAAGTTCTAGCACACTTGTCTCTTTTACCTCGACTTCCTCATCGCCACTGACTGCAGCAATCGAGAAAATAATTACAAAGAGTAAGATCATCGCTACAAATGTACCGAGGCAGGAAGAGAAGAAAACTTTTAAGAAGCTCATACTAATAAATTAAGTTTCAAAAGTAAGCAATAGTCAAACGAATAAAAAAGTAAGTTTGCCAAGTTGATAGCTTCATGAATCATAATATATTTCTTCTTCTCGGTACTAATATTGGCGACAGAGCACTTAACCTAGAGCAGGCAATTGATGGGATAGGCAAGTTAGGGGAAGTAATTACGATCTCCGGCGTATACAAGACTGAAGCATGGGGTAAAACAGACCAGCCTGAATTTTTTAACCAAGTTATTGAAATTCAATCTTCATTTAGTCCACAAGTGCTTCTTCAAAAAATATTGAGTCTAGAAATAGAGTTAGGACGAAAGAGAATTGAAAAGTGGGGACCCCGCGTTATTGATATTGACATTTTATTATACGATAGTGAGGTTATACAAGAAGAAAATCTTAAGATCCCACATCCTGGTTTACCATATAGGAGATTTACCCTGTTGCCTTTAAATGAAATTGCCTCATTATTCATCCATCCGGTATTTAAAAAAAACATCAACACCTTATTAAAAGAATGTGCTGATGTTTTGAAAGTAGACAAAGTTTAAAGACTATTCTTAAATAGTTTCACTCTGTTTACGTTTCATGTTCTCTTGAGTTGCCTGCAACTCTTCCATGTTTTGACGTAGCTCTTCTTCTTGTGCTTTAAGTACTTCAGATTGCTCTTGTGACTCTCTCAGTAACTTTGAAGTTCGTTCATTAATTTTAGTAGAGTATATAGCAGAAGCGATTACTTCGCCTGTCTTTTCTAAGAATTCAATTTCATGTTCCTGAAAACGCTCGAAGCTTGCTAACTCAAGAATAGCTTCTACCTTCTCATTATATTTCATAGGTACAATAATTAAACTAGTAGGCGAGGCGCTGCCTAATCCGGAAGTGATATTGATATAATTCTTTGGTAATTTAGTAAGTACATTTGTAGTTCCTTCCAGGTAAGCTTGACCAACCATACCAGAACCTATATCAATTCTTTTCTCAACATGTTTCTTTTTATCAAAGGCATAGCAGGCTCTCAGCTCTAGATAATGTTCATCATCCTCTAATTCATTTAACACAAATAAACTAGATTGTTGCGCATTAATGTACTTAGACAAAAATCGCACAACTTCGTTGGATAGTTTTTCAATATTATCTTGATTTCTTCTCGCTACATCTGAGAACTTCGCCAACCCTTCGGTAGTCCATATGCGTTTTACATCGGCATCTTTCACCCTTTTCATTTGATCTCTCATTTTGATCAAATCTCCGGCAAGATTATCTTGATTTATTGCTGCATTGGTTTCGTTTAAACCTTCCCAAGTTGCAGCATAGTTTTCTAACGAAATCTCTTTGACAAATGATGATGCTCTTTTTAAATTTTGGATAGAACTTTTAATGATAGCTTGGGGATTGCTATCGGAAAGCTCCGTGCCAGGATCGAATATATATCGTCTATTATTTTGTTCAAAGCCGTTGAGTAACTCCCTTCTTTCACGTGCATCTCGTCTAAGTCTGAGTATAACACCAATAAGAACCGGCAAACTAAAAAGAATCAATATAACCTGAATAAAGATGTTTCTGTTTTGAGCAGCTTGATAATTATTCTGTGCTCTATGCACTAACTCATCCTCTATTGCATTTACTTTATAGAATGTCGGTGCAAAAGCGTTCCAAGTATCAAATCCTTTGTCTTCATTAAGCAAACGTAGAAATGCACCACTGCTATCCTGATCCACCATTTGCCTCATTAACTTACTATGCGCAATAAACTCATCTATTTTCAATCTGATTACAATAAACTCCTCCTTTATAGTATCCAGATGTTGTAAGGTTAATAAAGTATCAATTCTATCTAGTGTAATTTTATTATCAAATATACCGTCATTGAAAGGTTGTAGTATTTGCTGATTTTTAGTGAGTGCATAGCCACGAAGCGCTAAATCAATTTTCCTTAAACCATTATCAAAAACGCTTTTCCAAAGGTTCTTCATTTCTTCAGTGTCTTTCCTGAGGGCGTAATTTTCAACCATCACAGAACGATTGTAATAAGTTAACCCCGCGCTGATTATTATCAATATCATTAATACTGATAAAGAAAAGTTTATAAAATTCTCTTTTATTGACTGTATCATAACACTGTGCATTTAGTCTCCGCCGGAAGGTAGTAGCCAAAGACCCCAAGCCATTTAAGTTATATTTTTTTTTTAGATTCTACAAATTAGTAGCACCAGCCTAGTAAATAAAACCGCTTGTTTGTTCCTAAATGCAAACCTGTTGCATGCATTTATCGCGTAAGTTTAAGTACTGAAATAACACATTATAAGATCACACTATGGGGCACCATCATCATCATTCGCATTACGATCACCATGAAAGCACCAATAACCTGTCTATAGCGTTTTGGTTGAATACAATATTCGCGATAATAGAAGTTTTCGGTGGGCTTTACACGAATAGCGTCGCAATTCTATCAGATGCGCTTCATGACTTTGGCGACAGTCTTTCATTAGGTACTGCGTATTATTTTCAAAAGAAATCACAAAAAATGCGCGATCAAACTTATTCTTATGGCTATAAGCGATTTTCACTTTTGGGCGCATTTATAAACTCAATAATTCTTGTTGTCGGTTCGGTGTTTGTCATTCAAGAAGCAATTAAAAGATTAGCAGTTCCAGAACAGGCAGATGCTAAGGGAATGATTGTATTTGCCGTGCTTGGTATAACCGTAAATACAATTGCCATGCTCCGTCTTCGAAAAGGTAACTCTGTCAATGAACGTGTTGTTTCCTTGCACTTCATAGAAGATATAATGGGGTGGGCAGCTGTACTGATTGGGAGCATTGTTATGTTGTTTTTTGATGTGCCAATGCTAGATCCAATATTATCAATCTGCATCTCTGGCTATATTCTCATTAATATATTTAAAAATCTTCGCTATGCCTTTCGGATCATTCTTCAAGCTATTCCAGAAAATATTGACGTTGAGGCAATCAGAAAGCAAATCCTTAATATAAAAAATGTTAAAAATTTACATGATGTACATACATGGAGTATGGATGGTTTGTACAATGTCATGACAATTCATGTTGTTCTTCACGAGGAAACTACATTAAGAGCTGCAAATGAAATTAAAGATAAAATCAGGCATAGCTTACACCATCTTAACATTCAACACTTGACTATAGAAACCGAAACGGAAGACCATCAGTGTGATCTGAAAGACTGTTGATTAATAATTTAATGGACAAACTAATTTTTATGGGCTACTAAGTCTTCTTTGCGTGTCTTTAATTTTTGAACAATAAATTCACCTAAGGCACGACCTTGCTTAACACCGTTTTCAACTGCCGGCCGATAATGTATACCGCCATACATTCTACTTATAGCTGCTTCTTCAGAAGCGTGAATAAAAGATCTAAAACTTCTGGCAGGCATTCCAAATTCCATTTCAGTTGAATCAGTAAAAGCAAATTCATCCCCAAATAATTTGGTTAAAGTAACTGCTGATGCGCTCGAGATGACACTATGACCACTTGTATATTCAGGAAATGGCGGTGTTTGCAATAGGGGCGTCCAAGCTTCATCTATATATTGATTAATATATGTCTCAGGCCGAATTACCTTACTTCGATATTTCTCGTCCCAACATGCAATAAACCCGTCGACTAATGAAACAGCAACCCGAACATAGGCTTCCGCTGATTGCCCCAAATCCGCTTTTGCTTTTTTACAAGCAACATGCGTAATATTCATCCAATGACCCCCAGGTGAAATTTTCTTTGTGGCAAACATAACATGACCCTTAACATTCATAACAAAAGGATTACAATCCCAAAAGCTCGCAATCTGTTGCTGCTCTCCAGTAAGATTTTTTCCCATTTCATAAACCTCAATAGCTTCATTATAAAATTGACTTTCTTTGTTTATTGAAAAATCTGTTGGTCTCAGCGGTTTAAACTGTTGTGCAGAGTCTACTATAAAACAGCGAATTTTGTTCCAATGCGGTTCAACAGCATCCATATATGCTGGCGGTGTAGGTTTCCATGTCGGGGCATCGTCTTGAATGCTATATTTAGGAAAGGATCTTGACTGCTTATAATTGTCTTTTGAAGACCAAGCCAATACGTGATCCGCTATTTGAGTGCCATAGGCTATCGATCGATCAAACACATCATCAGGCATTCCCGTTTCTTTAAATTCATTCATCATACCCTTATAGAAAACATCCATTTTATCCTCAGAAAAAACCAAGGTTTTACCCACTTTAAGCATAGCCTGTACTGAACATAAAGTGAAGCAGTATACTTTACCGTACTCTGGTTTAGGAACTGTTTCAAGACCATGAAGTTGTCCTGCTAATGTTATGTATCTGAGATCCTGGTTAATTGCAGCTTCGTATCCAGCGACACTGATATAAGTATAAATTCTGCTCGCTACTGGCGGTGAGAAGATATCATGTACAATTACGTCAGTAACTTGTTTCACTGAACGATGGAGAAATTCAGGATTTTCTGCTTTTGTTTTCCATGCATCATTTTCTGAACACGACGTGAAAAATAAAATTAAATTAAGAAGTAAAAGAAAAGAATTTTTCATAGGGGTTACTGCGTATTATGATCAATTTTTAAAGTTATGGTACTCATCCAGATTAATTTTCCCAAAAATACACATTCATTTTTTAGCGAGGTTAAAAAATCATATGTTCATTGGACCGATAGTTAGAGGCTACACTTTCAAATAAGTTTCCCTGTTTCCGATGGGTGAATAGTCCAGAATTTGAAGTAGATAACTTTCCTTTTCTAATAACTTTAAGCGAGTATGGGCAACATAAGAACACCGGTGTTAGCTACAGGTAGCAATTTCGAGAACAATATCGTAACGCATTAGTTAAAATTCAAGGATAAAGAACTGCTAGCAAAGCCCATTGATTGCTCTACAGGTATAAACACTCAATTAACTACATAGTCATTGATTATATTCTTCCACAGCAGATACCCACTACCATTGATGTGAATTCCATCAGTTGTCAGGTCTTCCCTTAACATACCTGCAGGGTTGAGAAAAGGAGTATACAGATCAATGTAGACCACATTATACTCTTTAGCAAGTTTTTCAATTTCCAAATTAAGCTGCTTAATCTCATCGTTCGTTCTGCGGTGGTTTCTTAATTTGTTATTAATGGGTAACACACTTTGAAGATATAACTTTGTGTCTGGAGACTTTTGTCGCAACGACATAACCATTTTTCTGAAATTATTCATAATGTATTCGATGCTTCTGTTTTTTCCGAGATCATTGATGCCATCCATTATAAAGATCTTATCTGCTTTTCTATTTATCACTTCATCCAACCTTAATAAAATTCTATCGGTGTCATCACCTCCTATTCCTCTATTTATACATCTGTCATTGAAAAGCTCCGCCCATTGCCCTCTATACGTTATGCTATTTCCTAAAAATATAATTTCATTTTCTCTATCCGGAAGAAGATTAAATTGTGAAACCATGTCTATATACTCAATGCCGTTGTTAGCTCTTTCCAACCTGATAAGTAAATATTTTATTCCTCCCACTTTTTGGAGAAATGCAACGCCAGAGATAAGCACAAGCACATTTAATCCGAGGGATACGCCTAACGAGATGTATAATATTTTTTTTGACATGAATTGCACTTTATCGGCAAAGCTACAAAAAGCTCCTTCGATTAACATAAAAGACTTTGATATTTGTTTTATTTTAGAAAGTATATAAAGAAAAAAGGAGAACGTGAATTACATTCTCCTTTTGCAAAAGCTTTTATATAACCTATTACCCTAAATAAGGTTTCAATGTGTTACTCCGTGAACTGTGTCTGAGTCTTCTAGTAGCTTTTTCCTTAATTTGGCGTACGCGCTCTCTTGTTAGGTTATACTTTTCGCCAATTTCTTCTAATGTCATGGCGTTTTCACCATTCAGGCCAAAATAGAATGCAATTACATCTGCTTCTCTTTGAGTTAAAGTAGAAAGTGCACGTTGTACCTCTCTTCTTAGGGAGTCCATCATTAACCCAGAATCAGGTGTTTCTTCGCTATCATTCTCAAGTACATCTAAAAGACCATTTTCTTCACCTTGAACAAAAGGTGCATCTACTGAAACGTGTCTACCAGATGTTTTCATGGTGTCAATAACCTCTTGTGTGGTTATTTCCAATACATCGGCAAGCTCTTCTGAAGATGGCTCACGTTGAAATTTTTGTTCTAATTCAGAAAAAGTTTTAGAAATTTTATTAAGTGATCCCACTCTATTTAATGGCAGTCTAACAATTCTAGATTGTTCAGCTAAAGCTTGCATAATTGATTGGCGTATCCACCAAACCGCATATGAAATAAATTTAAAACCTCTTGTCTCATCAAAACGTTTAGCAGCCTTAATCAAACCCAGATTTCCTTCATTAATCAGATCTCCAAGTGTAAGACCGTTGTTTTGATACTGCTTTGCTACAGACACTACAAAGCGTAAATTTGCTTTTGTTAACTTTTCAAGTGCAACCTGATCTCCCTCCCTGATTCTTTTCGCTAGTTCCACTTCAACATCAGAAGTGATCAAATCCACTTTGCCAATTTCTTGTAAATATTTGTCGAGGGATTGGCTCTCGCGATTGGTAATCTGTTTACTGATCTTTAGTTGTCTCATTTTTAATATTTAATTGTATAAGAATAGTTCACGATTAACACCAGAATACAAGTATTATGGTATCTAACAAAAATTGATCTTAAAGGTTCAAGTGTTAGACGCAGCAATGGGAAATGCTAAGGTTTAAGTGCAACAAAGATACAATTTATATTGAATCTTTCTGTAAAAAAAGCATGAATCCACGATAATTTAGCGGAAATTTTAACAAAATCAGGCCCGAAATTTGTTAAGGAGTTTTACTCATTAAACATTTTTTACTAATCAACTAAGTAAACAAACAAACCATTACCATAAAGTAAATAATTTTTATAGACTTTATAACATTTTGCACTCCCTAATGTAACCATTATATTGGCGCTTTATTTATCTTAAGCGCAATACCTTGTTGATGTAACGACGCTGAAAGTATTTAATTAACAAACAAATAATTTATGTTAAAAAGATTTTACGTTTCCGCGCTTATCATTTTGATGTCGATCAAATCAGTTGCGCAAACCACAAATGTTGATAAAAAGGTTATAATCTATACTACTGCGCAAAATACTGCCTATAAAATTACACCTACTGATACCGTAGTTCTTAAAAATTTCGAACAACCATTAGAGACGCATGTATGTGTTTTTATAGATCCTCTTCACACTTTTCAAACACTTGTGGGTATCGGGGGTACATTTACAGATGCTGCTGCTGAGACGTTCGCAAAGCTTCCAAAAGAGAAGCAAAAAGAGCTGTTACATGCTTATTATGATAAGAAAGACGGGCTAGGATATAATTTTGCAAGGACTACAATTCATAGTTCCGACTTTTCAAGCAAAAGTTATACATACATAGCCGATAACGATAAAGAGTTAAAGACTTTTAGCATAGAACATGACAAACAATTTCGAATTCCATTAATCAAACAAGCGCTGGAAGCAGCGGGCGGCAAACTGACAATGTTTGTAAGTCCATGGAGCCCACCTGCTTGGATGAAAGACTCTAATAATATGCTTAAGGGCGGTAAAGTTTTGCCACAGTACCAAAGTGTTTGGGCAAATTATTACATTAAGTTTATAGGGGCTTACGAAAAAGAAGGGATACCCATTTGGGGTTTATCGGTACAAAACGAGCCTATGGCTAAGCAAACCTGGGAATCATGCATATACACGGCAGAAGAAGAGAGAGATTTCATTAAACTTTATTTAGGTCCAACCTTGCATAAAGCAGGAATGGGTGATAAGAAATTAATTGCATGGGATCATAACCGTGACCAAATCTATCAAAGAGCAAGTACAATTCTTAATGATACTGCTGCAGCTAAATATGTATGGGGTATAGGATATCACTGGTACGAAACATGGACTGGCAGTGGTATGTTATTCAACAATTTAAGACTGGTTAACCAAGCATTTCCTGAGAAGAAATTGATTTTTACTGAAGGCTGTGTTGAACGGTTCAAGTTCGACGGCATAAAGGATTGGGCACTTGGTGAAAGATATGGCTACTCAATGGTTAATGATTTTAATTGTGGTACATCGGCTTGGACAGACTGGAATTTATTACTAGATGAAAAGGGCGGCCCTAACCACGTAGGTAATTTTTGCTACGCTCCTATAATTGCTGATACACGAACTGGCAGTTTAATTTACACGAATAGCTACTATTATATTGGGCATTTTTCAAGGTTCATTCGTCCTGGGGCGAAGAGAATTGTTAGTTCATCAAGTCGTGATGTTCTTCAAACGACTGCTTTTAAAAATGAGGATGGAACCATTGCGGTGGTTGTATTAAATACAACAGACCAGAAAATGTCATATCGTTTATGGATCGATGGCAAAGCGGCTGAAACAACGAGCTTGCCGCATTCTATTATGACCTTGGTTTTTTAGACCTCCTAAAATTAAGTGAGATTGGTGCCAGGGAAAATCGCTTAAAAAATGATAGTTGATTCCTTTTACTAAATTAACTATTGATATAAAAAATAATTCCTTCTGATGCTCTTTTAGGAAAGGTGTTTGTTTAACTGGAACGCTAACCATTTTAATAATGCTTTGCAAATTCGATGGGCTCAACTTCCAATATTACAAGCGATTCCCCTAGGGGGAATGCGCTCTCAAACGATGATTGTCATTTGTAACTTTTACTTATTCGTTATGCCACCAGGCCAAGAAATACAAATCCTCAACATGAGCCCGGCATGTGAGTAACCTGCATAAAACTTTAAAAAAACGAGCTAGCAACTCAAAAGCTAGCAGCCAGAAGCTAAGTTTGACATTAAAAACTTCCAGGTAGAGCGGTTCGTTTCCTCCCCGCTCCCCTTGCCCCAGCGATTCTTTGACCTTCTGGCCATAAAAGTGAACCCCAGAAAATCAAACTTCTCATGTAAGTAGCTATCTCTCCTGTCTTCATCTTTACAGTAAACAATCTTTGTCTTTGCTTCATTCAGTTCCAGTTTGCAGACTGCCATTCTTTCAATTATTAAAAGTTTTAATCTTTCAGCTTCCTGCTTACTTCTACAGTGGCAGATGGGTTTTCGGAATGTTAAACGACTTTGCTTCTTGCATTAATTCCTCCTAAATCTCTTTAGTTGTTAAACTCAATTAGCTGAATAATGTACCCCCTTCGATCTGTCTTCATTACAAAGACTTCATCTCTAATACAGGATACTCCGTCCCTGTGCTTTGCATCGGTACTCTGGCTCTGACAGGTTCTCTGCTTGAGTTTCTCCCTTTGACAACCACCACTGCGCTGCAGGAAGTATAATTGTCTTGCATCAAAACGACAGGTTCCCAAGTTCCATAATAACGCCTCCATACAGATCATGTCACCTTTGTGCCGGATGCCATTCAGGCAGTAAACAGGTAGCTCCTGAACTTCTCCCGGGTTAACGACATCCCCCCGGTTTTGACATCGTCCCTACGCTTTCGACATTTCTTCAGTGATTCCCTTGCGGTCATCTTCTGCACAGTTATCTGACAATTTTTTACACTGCCTTTTCCGTATCGCTCAATACCTCACCTCTTTAATGAAGCACCATACGGTGATTTGAAACCTCACCTGTAAGTTGGTTTCGAGGGGCCTGCCCTCATCATTATTACAGCATCAAACATCTTCCTCGATATTTGTTCCTGGCGCACGTTCGATATTGCCCCAACACTTTTAACTGCGAAGGCTTCAACATTGAGAAACTTT
>CAXSCR010000025.1:0-56750 GCA_964235605.1 uncultured Cyclobacteriaceae bacterium
CAAAAATAAAAGCAAATAAAGAACAGAAAATATGTACTTCGTGGTGTGGATACGGGGAACCGTACTTCTTGACTCTTATTCCATAATTTTCCCGGCCCCTTGTGGTTAATGAACAAAGCACTTTATACTTATTAAATCATTAAAACTGTTAGGTTCGATTAACTTAATTAAAATATTCGCTCTTTTCTGCTTCCAACAAAGTCCCGAGACGGGGAGACGGGAGATTCTGCGGAGAATGAAGTTTTATTACCACATTCTCATGTTCCATTTCTTCTTATAATTTATCTTTGTCAAAACTATAATAATTCATTAATCATGTCAACGACAGACCAACTTACTCATCTAAAATTTCCAATCGGACCATTTTTAGTTCGGGAAGATATCAGCAAACAAGACCTTGATGGTTTCATCAAAACAATAGAATCAGCTCCCAATAAGTACAGAAAGCTTACTGAAAATCTTGAAGAAAGTGGTCTTAAAAAAACATATCGCGAGGGAAGCTGGAATATAAACCAATTGGTTAACCACGTAGCTGATATGCAGATGCTTCATTTTTTCCGAATGAAAAGAGCCCTAACCGAGGTAGATTACAAGGAAATAACGCTCGTAAATATAGACGCATGGGCTCACACGGCTGACGGCCTCAACGCTCCAGTTTTAGATGCGTTGCAAATGATGGAGGGGATTACAAAGCGATATGTTTACCTTATGCATTCATTGAACGAGGAACAACACGCAATTGCTTATTACCATCCAATAAGAAAGGTAACGTTAAACCAAAAGCAAGCCATCTCCATGACAGCCTGGCATGTAGCGCATCATTTGGAGCATATTAAGATTGCTTTAAAGGGTTAGAGATATCAAAACGGAAGTCAACATTTGTGAGATAATCAGGCGTCTTTTGCATGCGTAAGAGACTTACGTAGTTATAACTTATTAAATGGATAAATGATATTAAATTTATTTTTGTATCTTTTATAATCCTCCATCGATCCATAGCAGCAATGCATTTTGATTATAATAATAATAGTCAATTTTAAAATTTGATTTTTTTGGGCTTCTTATCAAATCTTATTAAACCTTTATAGATGCGAAACATAATTATAACAATAAGTATTATTCTTGTATGCTTCCATGCACACTGCCAAGAAAATCAATGGGAAGAAGGTAATGCTGAAATGCGCCGGTTTGAACGTGAACATGATATTAAAAGGGCGATCGAAGTTGGTGAAAAAACGCTTGCCTTTGTGGTTTCAAAATATGGCATGGCAAGCACTGAAAGTGCTATTGTAATGGAGAATCTTGCTGCCAACTACATCCATCTAGATGAATATAAAAAAGCAAAGCCATTGCTATTTGCATGTGTCGACTTTGAGTTTAAAACCAACGGCGAAACAAAGGATCTTGCTTCCATGTACACCAATCTAGGCAATTGCTACAGAACCGAAAATATATATGACAGTGCCGAGTATTATTATAAGAAATCTTTAGCCTTATATGAAGCTATGCTAGGCAGCGGGCATAAGTATACAATTATCACTAAAAGTGACCTTGCGGTTAATTTTTTAATGAAAGACCAGACTGATTTAGCTGCAATATTGCTTGAACAAGTGCTGGTATACTACAAAGAAAAGAATGATTCTCTTTATTGCGCTTATACAATGCACGAGCTTGGCAAGGCTTATACCCGATTGAACAGATTGCGCGAGGCAGAGAAAAATTTACGTTCAGCTGTAAGCATATTTGAAAAATCCGCGCTAATGAAAGATCCAGCGTATGAATTTGCGCTAATGGACCTAGGCATATTCATGGTAGAAAAAAAGCAAGACAATACTGGCAAAGAGTTTATTAAAAAGGCCATTATCGATGCTCAAAGAAAATACGGCACAGAATCAAGCCACGTAGAACGAATCAAACAGTTGGGAAATAAATACCTTGCAAATAAATAGTTTTCCAAATTATATCTCAATAATAGATGTCTGCAATCTGATGTATGAGCCACATTTAAAAGAATACGATGGACTGATCTACAATACGGAAGAGCATCTTTGATTTTCCAAAAATTCCTAATCACTGTCCTAATGACGCGGCAGGGAGAGAGATTAATTCTGAAATTTACGCTGATAATTAAAAAGAAACGGACTTGTGAATTACCCAATTATTCGCCACCGATATATATTAAATGTTCCGGGTAATGGTGAGGCCCCATTGAATGTGCTGTTAATTATAATTAACTAGCGTTCAAAAATTGTTAAAACTTACTGATTAAGATTTCTGAAGAGATAAATGATTTAACGTCGCTATGTTTTTTAATAGCAAATGCTGTTTAAATTTTGAATGCCTATTAACTTGCGTGCCATGAAAATATGTAAACAAATTATTCTATTTACGTTTTTACAAGCCTTGTACTATAACGTAATTGCACAAAGCAATTTACCTAAAATATTGTTGCGGGTAGATGACATAGGAATGAACCACTCTGTTAATATTGGATTGAAAGAACTTGCGGAAACAAAAATTCCTTTTTCTGCTTCTGTTATGTTTGCATGTCCGTGGTATCAAGAAGCTGTGGATATTTTAAAACAAAATCCTCAGGTTGCAGTTGGTATTCATCTTACATTGACTGCTGAATGGAGATATTACAGATGGGGCCCAATATTAGGCAAAACAGCTGTGCCCAGTTTAGTCGATAGTTTGGGATACTTCCTTCCATCTATAGATAAATTTCTGAAAAGTAATTACAAACTAGAAGACATAGAAAAAGAACTTACCGCGCAGATTGAAAGGGCAATTGCTACTGGACTAAAAATTTCATATGTAGATCCACACATGGGCATTGCACTATCAACACCTGAAATCAAAGCGCTAACCGAGCGGCTTGCAAAAAAATATAACTTAGGTATCTCAGGCTATTTTGAAGAAGGGTATAAATCCATGTGGGATATCTCCGTTGATAATAAGAAAAAGGAATTTATGGAGTTTGTAAACACCCTAAAACCAAAGGGATTATATGTTACTGTACTTCACATTGCGCACAGCACCCCAGAGATTGAAGCATTAGTAGATATGAATAGCAATTTAATGAACACCAAAGCTGGCAAACCAATGGTGGGTCAGCACAGACAAGCAGAACTCAACATGATCTTATCACCCGACTTTAGGGCATTGAACGGCAAAAAATTTAATCTAATAAACTATGGAGATGTGATTCGAGAAGTTGGATTAAGTAAAATGAAAGCCCCGGAATGGCGTTAGTTTTAAAGCAGTTCTCTATTCACAATTTGTTTTAAATTAATTTTAAGAATAAAAAGACGGTCTAATTTAGTTCAGGTATCTTTCTTTCTAACTCTGCTGTTTCATGTTTTCATAATGATGGCATTGTTCAAAATTTCGGGCGGAATTAACCCGACATTCAGTTATTGGATCAGGTCTTATCAAGATTATGCGTATTGTAAAAAAAGACCTTTTGCAGGTACGGGTTTGTGGTTGTAGCCGTGGCACCGCCTAAACCAAAAATTGGTCTGGTCTTTGTTTATACCAGGTAACTACAACGCAATCATTATGAAGATATTAAACTGGATTTTCCTTACTGCTACCCTCGCCACAGGATTGACAACAACCCATGGCCAATCTTCCATGGAGTCAGAAGTACCCGGGGATAATTTTAGCCTTGAAGGTGCACTTGAACTTTTTAAGAAATCATCTTCCCCTGAGGAATTTGAGCGAATACTCAATACATCGGATTCAAAGGTTAATAACCTTGACCTTAACAACGATGGCAACATAGATTATATAAAGGTGATAGATCGCAATGAAGGCAACGTGCATGCATTCACCCTTCAAGCGGTTATCTCTCAAACAGAAAGTCAAGACGTTGCTGTAATAGAACTTGAGAAACTGCAAGATGGAAAGGCTGTTTTACAAATAACGGGTGATTCTGATGTTTATGGGATAGAAACCATCATCGAACCCTCTGAAGAAGTAAGAGTAAACGCAGGAGCCAGTACCGCTCGCACCGTAGTTAATGTATGGACTTGGCCTTCTGTTCAGTACGTTTATGGTCCCTCTTATAATAACCCATGGATTTCACCTTGGACTTATGCTTATTACCCAATGTGGTGGCGCCCATGGAGACCTGTTGCATTTTATGTATATAATCCATGGTGGAGACCTTACCGTCCTAATTATTCATTTTGTTACTCACATAGAATTGGATACTTACCAAGACTTTATTCACCGTACAGATCTACATCAGTGTATGTATGTAATAATTACAGGAATCAGATTACAAACTACCGATCACGTTATGATGGCAGTTCCCGAAATGATGGAAGAAATAGGAATCATTATAGCCGATATGATGGTTATGGTGGACGTACAAGATCAGACTATAACGACCGCGATAATGATGGTCGTGGGTCACGCAATCAATACTATGATAGAAATGGACGAACTAATGATCAAAATGACAACATGAACAGGTCACGCACGCCATCACAAAGAAATTCTAACGATAGCCGCGGTCGTTATGATGCTACTTCAAGTGGATCACGTAATCAATACAATACTAATGGTAAAAACAACGATCAAAGTGACTATACGAACCGATCACGCACGCCTTCAGAAAGAAATTCAAATCAATCTGGATCAGATTTCAGAAGATCACCTAGGTCATCCGGTCAGAATTCTTCTAACTCAGGCTATGGCCAAAGAAGCACAACAACACGTAAAAGCTCAAACGATGTGGTTCATCAACAACGCCAATCGTCGGCTCCAAGGATAAGTATGAACAGTCAACAACGTTCATCACCTTCAATTCAAAGATCTTCTTCGGGTTCAACACCTAGGCAATCAGGCGGAGGAGGTGGACACTCAAGTGGTGGCGGCGGAAGTCATAGTGGTGGTGGACATAGCAGAGGAAGGCATTAGCCTTCCTTTTTTTTTGTAATAGGTTTGCTGTATTTTAAATTAAAACATACTCATTGCATTCGTAAAATTTATCAGTTAAAAAGCGCATTCAAATATTAATTGGAGTTTGTATAGGCAAAAGCAACTGCATAGCCCAAGGCGATTAGATAGGCACATCCACACATGACGAACAATATATTGTAGCCAATTGTAATAAAAACAAGGATGGTCTTCTTTCAAGCACGAAGAGTCGCGATGCTGATATTTGCATTATGTGTTCTTCATATTTGTATTAGCATCCTGTACTAAATCATGAATTTGTACTGCTCATGATCTCCAGAAATTAAGTACCTGTGTTATCGTCTCTTCTAATTTTATCCAATCTTGATTTTTAATTAGATCGTTCAGCAACAACGAAGATCCAATCCCTACACACGATACTTTTGCAGCGCGCCACGCAGTGATACTCTCTTTAGTAGGCTCCACTCCTCCTGTTGGCATGATTTGAAGATTGGGCATCACGGCTAACGCAGCCTTTACGAAATCAGGTCCTAATATGTGAGCAGGGAAAATTTTTATCAATTGGGCTCCGAGTTCTTTTGCCTGATGCAGTTCAGAAATCGTGCCGCAGCCAGGTATCCAAGGAATGTCATTACTTTTTTGAATGTTGCTCATCATAGGCACGAGCGCAGGAGAAACAATAAAGTCTGCACCATGTTCTATAAACGTTTCAGCTAAGCGATAATCGAAGATTGTTCCTACACCAAGAAGGAGATTAGGGCAATGATTAATAACATGTTTTTTAAGTGAAATAAAATTCAGCTCGGCATTTCCGCCTCTATTGGTAAACTCAAAAACACGAATACCGGCATTATAACTGGCATCCACTACTTTCAGACACGTATTTAAATCACTGTGATAAAATACGGGAATAATTCCGCCTTGAATAATTTTTGATATGATTAGGGGAATCTTCAATGGTTCCATTAGCGTAAAAGTTTTCCAACGTTTGTATTATTTATCAATGTATTAATTTCTTCAATGGAAGCAATTAATACATCACCATGAATAGAATGCTTATAAGCGGCGGCTGCAGTACCAAAGTCTAAAGCATGTTGGTCATCCTTTTTATGCATCCATTGATAGATCATTCCAGCCATAAATGCATCACCAGATCCAATTCGATCAAGAACTGGATTCAATGAGTGTAGTTTCGATTGTAGCAGAACATCTTCAGTCCATAGCATACCTTGTAACTCTTGTAGATTGGTGTTCACCGTAGAACGCAGGGTATTGGCAATCTTTTTTACTTGCGGATATTTTTCCTTTATCGCTTTACACACTTTTGAAAACGGTTGATCACTATCCTCTATTATTCCAAGACAATTTCTAAAATCATCGATACCACCAACAAGCACATCACAATTAGCGATTAACTCTGGCATAATCTCCTGCGGGGTTTTACCATATTGCCATAACACCCGGCGATAATTGACATCTGCAGAAATCGTCAAGTTCAAATCGCGTGCAGTTTCAATAGCCATTTTACAGGCTATGGCTGCTGACTCTGATATGGCAGGCGTAATACCTGACCAATGAAACCATGATGCGCCTTTGAAAATTTCTCGCCAGGGTATAGTCTTTGGATCAAGTAAAGAGAAAGCTGAATGAAAGCGATCGTAAATTACTTTCGGAGACCGTAGTCCATGTCCCGGATCTAGAAAATAGATGGGCATTCGGCCTAAATTTCTAAAAACATATTCTGTGTTAACATGAAAGCTTCTTAAGTAAGAAAGTGCAGCGTCACCTAATTCATGTTCTGGTAGAAACGTAACATGCGCACAAGATATTCTCCACTGCGATAATGCGGAAGCGATATTGGCTTCACTTCCTCCATAAAATACTTCCAGGTTATTCGCCTTTGACAACACAGAATCTACGGGGGAAGATAAGCGCATAAGCACTTCACCAAATGATACAAAATCAGCCATTAGAATTTAAAGTATTGTTTAGCATTATGATAACACATATCACGAATCACCGACGAGCAGAGATCCATATCATCAGGTAAAAATCCATTTGTGATATCTCTTCCAATAAGATCGCAAAGAATTCGTCTAAAATATTCATGACGGGGAAAGGAAAGAAAACTTCTTGAATCCGTAACCAGGCCTACGAAGCGCGATAGTAGTCCCATATTCGAAAGTGCATTTAATTGCTTTTCCATTCCATCTTTTTGATCAAGAAACCACCAGCCTGAACCCCATTGAATTTTGCCGGGTACTGCCATCATTGAAGTTTCCAACCATGGTAGCAAACACTTCATTGTCGGCAGGATTTAAATTATAAATAATTGTTCTAGCGAGCGTATTATTTTGGTCAAGATGATCAAAAAAATTTGCCATTGAACGCACTTGAGAAAAATCGCCAATGGAATCAAAACCAGCGTCAGCGCCTATGGTATTTTTTATACGAGAATTATTATTGCGCATAGCACCTACATGAAATTGTTGGGTCCACACGTTTGATGATAAACAGCATGCTCATGATAAAGCCTACGACTGGCTTCTGTGTTAATAAGAAATCCTCAGTAATGAACGGTTTAACGTGAGTCATACTTATATTGTATTTTGCGCGCTAGCATGCTTTCAATTCCTAACTCAAGTCCTCGTAATTCTGCTAAGCCACGAAGACGTCCTATAGCGGAGTAACCTGGATTTGTTTTCTTATGGAGATCGTCAAGCATTTGGTGTCCGTGATCAGGACGGAACGGTATTGAAAGAACCCTGCTCCTATTTTCAAGTATTAAATTTAGTAATACACTTGGCATATCTACATCGCCTTCTAAGTGATTGGCTTCATGGAAACTTCCATCAGCATCGCGTTCTGTACTTCGTAAGTGAACAAAATTAATCCTCGTCCCCAACCGTTTTACCATGCCCGCCAAGTCATTGTCTTTACGAACACCAAAAGAACCTGTGCAAAAACACAAGCCATTATAGGGAGACTCATAAGCACTAAGAAATTGCTTAGCGTCTAATTCCGTACTCATCACGCGCGGTAATCCAAAAATCGGAAACGGCGGATCGTCAGGATGGATAGCAAGACGTACTTCTTCCTTTTCAGCAATTGGGCCAATCGCTTGAATAAAATGATACAGATTTTTACGCAGTTGCTGATCATCAATAGCAGCATATGCGTCAAGGGCATTTTGAAACTCAGCAAGACTGTACCTTTCTTCTGCGCCAGGTAATCCGGCCAGAATATTTTTTTGTAACTTTTCCAATGCCTGATTGCTTGCTGAATCAAAATACGTTTGGGCCTTTTTTATACGATCTATTGGATGATCTTTTTCCGCACCTTTGCGCTTTAATATAAAAACATCAAATGCAGCAAACATATGAATATCAAAACGCAGTGCTTTTGATCCATCTGCTATTGAGTAGTCCAAATCCGTACGCGTCCAATCCAACACCGGCATAAAATTGTAACACACGCATTTAATTCCATTATCTGAAAGATTACGGATGCTCTCTTTGTAGTTTTCAATGTATTGAAGAAAGCCTTTACGTTGTTTCTTAATATCCTCGTGTACGGGTATGCTCTCAACAACACTCCATACTAATCCACTTTCTTCAATCTGGTCTTTACGTTTTTTTATTTCGTCTTTTGTCCAGACTTCCCCATTGGGAATGTGATGTAAGGCAGTAACAATGCCGCTAGCACCGGCTTGTTTAATATCTTGAAGACTAACTGGATCAGTAGGGCCGAACCATCGCCATGTTTGTTGTAATCTCATACGCCGCAATAAGCATTAAAACCTCCGTCAACGTGAATAATTGTACCTGTAATAAATTTACTTGCATCTGAACTTAACCAAATTAACGTACCGATCAATTCTTCAGGCTTGCCAAAGCGTATGAAAGGAGTTTGTTCCACTACTTTTTTTCCGCGCGTTGTCAAGCTCCCGTCTGCTTGGGTTAGTAATCTTTTATTTTGTTTGTTCAGGAAAAAACCAGGAGCAATAGCATTCACCCGTATACCTTCGCCGTATTTCAACGCCATCTCCACGGCCAGCCATTGCGTGAAGTTGACAACCGGTGCTTTAGCAGAAACATAACCTACAACTCGGGTAAGGGGTCTAAATGAGGCCGTAAACGCAATATTAATAATTGAACCTTTGCTTTCCGTTTTCATCAGCGTAGCAAAGACCTTCGTTGGCAAAACGGTGCCCATGTAATTCAAATCGATGACTTTGCGAATGGCCTTATTCTCAATATCAAAAAACGTTTTATCCTCGGGAACAATGGCACCGGGTTGGTTTCCACCAGTCGCATTCACGAGTATGTCTAAAACTTTAACTCTTTCCTTAAGTTTATTTAAAGCAGTGTTAAGGTCATCTTCCTTGGTAACATCTGCCTGAAGTAAAGTAGTCACTCCTCCTATCGAATTAATCTCTTTAGCAAGCACATGTAAGGGTTCAGCTTTCCTTGCTACTAGAATTACATGTACACCAGCTACTGCCAAACCCTTCGCCATAGATGATCCCAAAACTCCTGTAGCCCCCGTGATGAGTGCGCTTTTTCCATTTAGTGAAAACATATCCATACGCAATTGTAAATAAAAAACACTTAAACTTATAATGCGCTAAAACTAAATGCTTTTTATAACGAAGGTTTCAAGCAGGGTTATTGATACCTCAACCTGAAACCTTAATAATTATAGTAATTATAATTAATGTTAAAACGTTTCAGTATAACGAACAACAAACTCTCCTTCTGTAATAGTAGTTAAAGATAAGCCATCGGTTTTAGCAACCTTACATTTGAAATTACCTTTTACTTTATAAGCTTTCAAGTTCTGGGTGTTTGCCTCGCTTGTAACTTCTGTGATGTTCACTTCGCTGTCAGTTTGTGATTCAACATAATCGGTATGATAGGAAATTTCATTTTCAGTAAAGCCAAATTTCGCAACGGGAAATACATTGTCTGTATTGAATAAAAATTTATCGCCATTCCAGCCTTCAATATCTAAGTCTGTTATCCAGTCGCTACTTGCATTACAAACATCAATGCCTGCACGACGTTGATCTAAAACTGGTAAATAGCTACAAGCACATTCTCCACATCCCTGAAACCCAGGGTTGCCATCTTCAAATATTTTAGTAACACCATCTGCCTTGAATTTAATGTAATAGGTCTTCGTTACTTGTGGACCCGTAACTTCTTTATCATCATCTTTTGAACATTGCACGAAAAAAGTTGAGGCCAGCAACAAAGTCATCATTAACTGACTAAAGGTTTTCTTTGATTTTGTCATTTTTATGTTTGGTTAAAATAAGTACACAAAAGTGTGTTATGTAAGATAACAAGAATAAAGTTACCTTCACTAATGATTTTTATACGAATAAAAGCTTATCATCTAAGCCCTTTTGAACTTCGTATTCTGAAGCTATCAACTGCCGACTTACAATGGAATTTTTTCTTATTGCGCTCTATAAAAAGCTGCAGTTATGGAGAAATTAAGATACTTGAGTTTCTAATTAATAAAAATTTCTCAATTGTGGAATAATTGAGTTTTATAAGTTGTAATTGTTTATTAACCAATATGCGGTTAATCAAATACTAACTGGCCTCATATTGCCTAAAATGAATTTTTATTTCCTAAATGTTTTTTTATAGGCTAAAAAAGACATCATTCTTACGTGCCATAACAAAATGGTATGCGTTTGGGAATGAATATAATATACCAAGCACCCCGCTAAAATGAAAAAGTTAAACCAATTGGCAATTAAAAGATTATGCTTCGCAAGTCTGGCCCTAATTATAGCACTCTTGTTATCGACTACAACCTACGCACAGAATTATAATGCACCAGATTATAGCAAAATAAACAAAAAACGCAATCACTCATATTATAAGAAAAATGAGAGTCGGCTTTTGCACGCTTGTGGTTTATTAAACAAAAAGCGACATTATACACCACGTAAATCTTTTTTGGCCTCCAATAGAAAGCCTAAAGCAAATGTATCGACAGAGAGATCAGTATTACATATCGATAAATCAGATGTGACTGCAGATATTTCTTCAATAAAACCGGTAGTGAAACCAGTAGTGAAACCCATTGAAAAGGAACCAAAAATAGAACACATTAGTGAAGAGAAGCTTGAAATACTTCATAAAAAAGAAGAGGAAGTATTGGTAACGAATAATTTGCCGGTGCCTACTTCACAGAAGCAGCAAGAGGTGAGAAAAATAGTAGGCGATAAACTCGCTAGTAAAACAAATGTTTACCCCTTAACACTTGCTCCGCTGTATTTTCAATTCAATCAAGATGAATTCTCTGTTGTTGATATGGAGCCATTCCTAGTAGCCGCGGAGTACGCATTGCAAGGTCGTACGGTATTAATAGAAGGACATACTGATAGTCGTGGTAAAGATGACTTTAATGTAAAGTTATCCATTAAGCGAGTACAAAAAATAAGACAACTCATGCTTGATATGGGGGTGCCCGATGAGCGCATTTCCATAGTGGGTTATGGTGAAGAATTGAATGAGACAAAAACCAAAACCGAAGATGGTCATCAACTCAATCGTAAAGTTGCTTTCACTGTATTTTAGCATGTTGTGTTCTATCAATATGGGAGTTTATAGTTCTAAGAATGCTAACACTCATGAATAAAGCATCTTCTGATATTAATGAGAAAGTATACTTTAATTGAAAATAGCCATTCTTAACATTCTTATAAACTGTTGTTAACCCAGGGTCGGAGCAGGAGCAGAAATATTGAGTTAGTAAACACATTCTATAGACATACTGTAAATAGAATGGTATGCTCAAGTGCCTGGGTTTGCCAGGATTAATTGGATAGGTAGCTTTCCTTATCTGATGTCATTTTATCAACAGGGATTAAATAGGGTACTTAAAAAATCTGACAGACATATGCCACATTTAAATTCTAAGAGGCAGCAAAATGTTTACTACGCGCTTTCATATGCGAAGATGCTTCTTCACCCCGTTGCATGGCAAGTATAGCGGTATTGATGGTCATAGCCTCATCATTGCTACCAAAAACAATGCTTCTCAATTGCATTACATTATCCCACAACTTACTTTTATTATATGAGGGATTACGAGATTATTATTTATGGTGCTTACGGTTACACAGGCACATTAATTACAAAGACATGTCAGGAAGCAGGTTTGAAAGTATTGCTTGCTGGAAGAAACGATTCTAAATTAAAGTTACAAGGTGCGGCCACAGGTTATCCCTTTGAAGTAGCGGATATTAATAATCATTCTATGTTAACACGTCTTTTAAAAAAGGCTAGCCTTGTGATTCATTGCGCTGGACCTTTTCAATCAACCGTAAAACAAATGATCAACGCATGCCTTGAAACGTCAACGCATTACCTTGACATAACAGGAGAATATACCGTGTTTGAATTGCTTGCTAACTATGATTCGCTGGCAAAGGAGCGCGGAATTTTAATAATGCCCGGAGCTGGTTTTGACGTAGTGCCATCTGATTGTCTTGCTGTTCACCTCAAGAATCGCTTGCCAGATGCTACACATTTAAAACTTGCGTTTACTATGTCTGAAGGTGGCCTATCTCGCGGCACCGCACGCACAATGATTGAGGGACTGGGCTTTGGAGGAATGATCAGAAAAAATGGTGTGCTGACGCCTATAGCTTTAGGCGATAAAGTGTTGGAGATAGACTTTGGAGGCTTCAAGAAAAAAGGATTATGTATTCCTTGGGGGGATATTGCAACCGCATGGAGAAGCACCGGCATTTCCAACATAGAAGTTTATTCTGGCGTTCCCGAAAGTACGATGCGCGCTGTAAAAATGGGTCAGTGGTTTAATTGGTTGCTTCGAAAACCTTGGATCAAAACTTACCTTGTAAAGAAAGTGGATGCTAAACCCGCTGGGCCTAATGATCAAAAATTACAAAACGGAAAATGTTATTTATGGGGTAGCGTAAGTAACAACAAAGGAAGCGCTATTGAAGCAAGATTATCAACTGTCAGTGGCTATCTGCTTACTGCGAGAATGGCGGTACTCATATCAAAGAAAATTATTTCAGCGCAAGAAGTAAGCCCTGGATATTTTACGCCAGCACAATATTTTGGCGAAGGTCTGATCTTCGAAATTGAAGGAACCTTTTGGCGTTAAGATATATGTATGTGTGATGGAATAAGCCTGCTTTGAACACACTCCCATTAAAGAAGTCTGCTTTACGTGAATCATATTCATGATCATGGTCACGTTGTGTTGTTAGCAATTTCATGCCACTTATGCGTCTCATTAACAACTATCCATTAGCGTCATGATTTGACATTAAAAAAACTTTTATAGTTGCTCTTAATTCTGAACCTAAAACTGTACTTCCATACATTAAACAGGGGATCTTATATCGTAAAAAATATGTAAATAAAAATAACAACGCCCTTACCACATGGTGATGCAAATCCCAAGTATGATTTGAAGTATGAAGATAAAATCGCTTTAAGCCAAATTTTGAATATCAGATTAAGAACATAGGCCTAAAAAAAAAGCGTAAATGAAAAACCATTGCTCAACTATTTTTTTTTAATCTCTGTCTTTCAAGGTCAAATGAAGCGTTTTAAATTCCTTCCATTCTTCCACTTAACGGTGTTGTTTCTTATAAGATAAAGCCTCATTCCACTACCGTCGTGAAATCTACTATAAATTGTGAATGATCTTTCCAAATAAAGAGAAAGATTAAGAGACCCCGCCGAAGTACTTAGCATACTTAATAATCCATAGCCTTGCTTCAAGTATTAAGTTTATGGCTTTTTGAATTCAATTTGGCGGAGCTAAGCAGTCACAAAAGGTATTTAAAGTACACTTTTGCTTTTCACTTTTCCTGCAGCAAGGCCATGCAGATCGAATGGTTACGCATTCGCTACTCACGAATGACAGGATAAGTTTATGCAATCCAAGAGCCATTTAATGGGCTTCTACGTGATTGAACCATTACGATTTTTTTGAGCTGCGTTTTATTTCCATTAATCGATTGCATTAGTATATTTACATACAGCGAATTTTACTGATTACGCCATGCCGATCTACCATTCACTAGGAATTAAGCCCGCCAAGCGACACACCATTTTTGAAAAGCCAAATGGTGGTTTTTACTATGAGCAATTGTTTGGGACTGAAGGCTTTCATGGTATGGCTTCACTTCTTTATCACACGCATCGCCCCACAGAAGTAAAGCAAGTTAAAGAAGTGATAGAAATAGCACCTAAAATAGCTTTCGAAAAAAGCTTGATGAGCAGAAAGCTAATTGGCTTTGATGTTGCACCACAAGATGACTTTCTCGACAGTAGAACAACCTTACTTGTTAACAACGATGTTCACATTGGTGTAGCAGCCCCGAGAAAGTCCATCACGGATTACTTTTATAAGAATGCCAGCGCAGATGAATTGTTATTCATCCATAAAGGATCAGGAAAGCTAAAAACTTTACTTGGTACTATACCATTTAAGTACGGTGATTACCTTAACATTCCACGTGGCATGATTTATCAAATCCATTTTGATACAGCGGATAACCGATTGCTTTATGTGGAGTCCTTTAGTCCGATCTATACACCCAAGCGATACAGAAATGAATTTGGGCAGTTGCTTGAGCATTCCCCCTATTGTGAGCGCGATCTTATTTTGCCTACAGATCTTGAAACACACGATGAGCATGGCGATTTCTTACTCAAGATAAAAAAACAAGGTAATCTATATCATTACATTTATGGTACACATCCATTTGATGTAGTGGGTTGGGATGGCTACAACTACCCTTATGGATTTTCTATTCACAACTTCGAACCCATAACTGGAAGGGTACATCAACCACCTCCAGTACATCAGACTTTTGAGGCGCACAATTTCGTTGTGTGTTCATTTTGCCCTCGAATGTACGATTACCATCCGAGATCAATACCGGCACCATACAATCACAGCAATATTGATTCAGATGAAGTAATCTATTACGTAGGCGGAGACTTCATGAGTCGCAATGATATATCACAAGGGCACCTTACACTTCATCCTGGCGGTATACCACACGGGCCACATCCTGGAGCAATGGAACGAAGTATCGGAAAAACGAGCACCCAAGAGCTTGCTGTTATGGTCGATACATTTCAACCCTTAATGGTTACGGATGCTGCCATGAGGATTGATGATGGGAAGTATTTTAAATCTTGGCTGGGTTGAGGTTAATAGTTATCAGTTAATCGTTAATCGTTATCCGTCAATCGTCAAGTTAATCGAACCTTTTTTTAATATAATGGTATCACAATGAAAATATGATAGAGTGTAATGTAAGTAACATTGAACCTGGAACATCAAACCTGGAACATCAACTTTGAACCAATTTCCCATGGCAATAACAACGAAAACACCTACACTGAAAGAACTGCATAAAGATGTTGCAGAAGATTTTCTTCCTTTGAATGGAACAGATTACATAGAATTATACGTGGGCAATGCGAAGCAGTCTGCTCATTATTATCAGCATGCATTTGGGTTTGATCAGGTAGCCTATTCAGGTCCTGAAACAGGTCATCGGGAATATGCATCGTATGTTTTGCAGCAAGGAAAAGTTCGTTTGGTGCTCACTACTTCTTTGAGTCCCAATACCACAGTAGCAGGACATGTGCAGCGTCATGGTGATGGTGTAAAGGTATTAGCATTATGGGTGGATGATGCCACAAAATCGTATGAAGAAACGACCAAACGAGGCGCGATTTCTGTTGCTCATCCTAAAACAACTTCTGATGAATTTGGAAAAGTAGTTACTGCCTCCATCATGACTTATGGCGATACCATTCACACATTTGTTGAACGTAAAAATTATACAGGGCCTTTTCTTCCCGGATATGTAAAAGCAAAAAGTCCTTTCAAAACAACTTCCGTTGGATTGAAATATGTAGATCATTGTGTAGGCAACGTAGCATTAGGTGATATGAACAAGTGGGTAAAATTCTATGAAGATGTAATGGGATTCAAACTACTGATTACATTCGATGATAATGATATCTCTACTGAATATACAGCATTAATGTCCAAAGTAGTTTCTAATAAAAACGAGTACGTTAAGTTTCCTATCAATGAGCCTGCAGAAGGCAAGAAGCGTTCTCAGATAGATGAATATTTAGATTTTTATCAAGGCGCAGGTGTACAACATATTGCCATCGCTACTGATGACATCATTCGCACCGTATCCGAACTAAAAAGTCGGGGCGTAGAATTTCTTACAATCCCCTCGAAGTATTATGACGATCTACTACAACGTGTAGGCAAGATCGATGAAGACTTACAACCCCTGCGCGACTTAAATATACTGGTTGACCGTGACGAGGAAGGTTATCTTCTCCAAATTTTCTCCAAGCCTGTAGAAGACCGACCTACTTTGTTTTTTGAAATCATTCAGCGCAAAGGTGCAAAGTCTTTTGGTAAAGGAAACTTTAAGGCATTGTTCGAAGCCATTGAGCGTGAACAAGAAATCAGAGGTACATTATAAAAATATCATCTGTGAGCAACACAAACACGAAGGCAAGAGAAGCGTTTACCAGCTGGATTGATATACCTCAAGACTCGGACTTTAGCATGTATAATATTCCGTTCGGTGTATTCAAGACACAAAGCCTTTCACCACGTGCCTGTACGGCTATTGGGATAAACATAGTTGATCTTGCCCAGCTCGCTGAGCACGGATACTTAAATTCAATTTCCATTTCACCAAAAATATTCTATAATGAATATCTTAACGATTTCATTGCCTTAGGAAAAGATTACACCAATAAAGTAAGAGAGCGGCTAATCGAATTGTTTTCGAAAGAAAACAAGGAACTACAAGATAATGACGCGCTCCATCCACTTATTTTTTATAAGCAAGATGTTGTAACCATGATGCTGCCAATAAACATAGGTGATTATACCGACTTTTATTCAAGCAAGGAGCATGCAACCAATGTTGGCAGTATGTTCCGCGATCCCAGCAATGCATTGCTCCCCAATTGGAAACATTTGCCAGTAGCTTATCACGGTCGTGCATCGTCTATAGTTGTGTCTGGAACACCGCTCATTCGACCAAAAGGACAGTTCAAGAAAAACAAAGATGATATCGCGCCCTCGTTTGGACTGACCCAAGCCCTTGATTATGAATTAGAGATTGGGTTTGTAATCGGAAAAAACTCTAACCTTGGTGAAACCATCACAACAGAAAAAGCAGAAGATTACATTTTCGGATTCCTATTATTTAATGACTGGTCCGCACGCGATATTCAAAGCTGGGAGTATGTTCCGTTGGGACCTTTCCTTGCCAAAAATTTTATGTCTTCCGTTTCACCTTGGATCGTGACAACCGAAGCCCTGGCCCCTTACAAAACCAAAGGCCCTTTACAGGATGTACAAGTACTACCCTACCTCCAATTTGAAGGAGATCATAATTACGATATTGAATTAGAAATAGAAATACAAACAGAAAGTGGTAAATCCGAATGCATCGGCAGATCAAACTTCAAACACATGTACTGGAATGTGCGCCAGCAATTAGCGCATCATACCATTAATGGATGTAACATACGAATTGGAGATATAATGGCATCCGGAACAATTAGCGGCCCCTCACGCGATAGTGCAGGGTGTCTTCTTGAACGTACACACAACGGACAAGAACCAATAACTTTAAAAGATGGCACCATACGGAAATTTCTTAACGATGGTGATACTGTTGTTATGAAAGGATTTGGCTTGAAGGAAGGTAAGCGGGTTGGATTTGGCACTGTGTCGGGGGTGGTTGATTGTTAATAGTTAGCGTTAATAGTAATTCTGGTTAATTTTAAAAAGCTGCTAAATTAAACTGTTTTGTGGATTTTTTCCATGTTTAGATTGGCGCTCGGTTACAAAATGGTTACAGAATTAAACCAATGGAATAGACCCAAAAAGAAATGCTTTGGAGTGCGCTTATAAAGCCCTTGAAACACTGGCAACATTTCAAAGAAGGATTATAGTGCCAAAATACAAAATATTGCGTCAATTAAATAAGGGAACCTCTAAAAACTCTTATTTTAATACAGTTTAAAATATATTAACTTTTGTAAACTTTATTCTGGTAAAATTTTTTCAATTGTTGGTCTCGGATCGTATTTTTTATCATTTATATCCATCATTTTGAGGAAAGCTTGTGGTTGGCTTGTATCATCCCGATAAAAATGAAAAGCAGGCTACTGACAATAGACTTTATCAGGAGTGCGTTTTGCTTTTCATTTTTACCGGGACGTACATTTTTAATGGATAGATTTTTTAATTATTAATTTTGCAACTCTGAACAGATGGAGAATCATGTCAACGCGGGATAAATTGTGGGAGAAAATGTTTCAGCAGTTGTTGGCCTATAAAGCCGCGCATGGCCACGCCAGAGTTCCATCAACCTTTAAAAGATCAATATGAATTATTAAAAAGATTCGCTGTGAGGAATTACCATAAAACGTAATAGCTATTTAAGTGCTAACTTTAGTAGAATATCTTTAAGGTCTTTACTCTCCGGACTCATGGCATTTGCGTATGCAATTCTACCTTTCTTATCAAAAATCATATATCGGGGAATCAAACCTATTTTATGTTGTTTAGTGAAATCAGAAGTTTCAAAATTAAGAATTATATAATTCTCTTTAACTTCAATTAAACCCTCCTTTAAAGAGGCTCTTTCCCAAGCTCCCAAATTTTTATCTATTGATAAGTAAACAAATACAACCCCCGTGCCCTTAAGTTGGTCATGTAGCTTTATCGAATATGGCATAGCCACCCTGCAAGGAGCACACCAGCTAGCCCAAAAATCAAGCATTACTACTTTTCCATAATTAGCTTTAATCATATCATCTAAAGTTAATTGCTTCTTATCGCCCGACATCAGAATTAAGGTGTTGCTTTCTGATTTTACTGTGTTAAGTTCCAGGAAATTTTCGTTTCTAATAGAATTAATCATGGCAGTGTCTTTTATGTCTTTCTCATAAAAGCCGAAATATTCTTTAAAGTCGTCTTTTGAAAAACTTTTTGCAATGCGATTGATTTCACGGGTAAGAAGAAAATTCTTTGAATTTTCAGTAAACATAGATGCCGCATTAATACTCTTGTATATTTCTTTGTAATCTCTATTAACGCCATCTTTAAAATTGATCTTTGTTGCATTTTCAACAAAGTATTTATCAGCCGCAGCTTCAAGAAACAGATGATAATACATGTTCGGGAATACGGTAGAAGCAGATGAGTCTTTACGCGTTATGATTTCAATACGTTCATAGGGTATCTTATTTTCGTTAATATTAAGCACCAAAGACATATTGATAATCCTATTTTTATAGAAATCATATACCTCTTTTGAAATAGAGTTATTAGCGAGTAAAGAATCCAAAAAAACATTTTCATGTTTAAATAATAGCATTGATTCTTTATACGCCTTATCTTTTATCTTTTTCTCTTGAGAATCTATGGGGTCCTTACTCAGGTCGATACTAAAATCGGTAAAACTACGTGCGTCTGTATATTTGAATACCGGAGTATGACGGGGCTGAATGAATCTCCTTCTTACCTTTTCATCATAAATAAAGTCATAAGGTAATGTCTTTCTATTTAATACTTTAGGTAAAGGTCGATGATTACTGTTATAGGAAAATACTACAGTATCGCCCCTTTGAAAGAGAAATTCATAATAATTAAAAGCATCATACCTATGTCTTACAATAGCATAATTACTCACAGGAAAAATTGCTACAGTATCTTTCGGATTTATTTTATTAATAACAAATTCTTTCTTTCTAAAATTATCATAGTAAACGACTTCAGGTTCAAATGTCTTCCCGTAACCACTCCCCACTACAAATTCGCAGGTATCAGTGATATGCGGCATTCTTTCAAAGATGAGTATAAGCGATTTTGATTCCTTGCCTTGGGGAACTTCAAAAGGTTGCATCGGTTTATCACAAGCTAAATAGACAAAAAGTGAGATTGCCAGCAATAGGTAATATATAAATTTCATAACATGTTAACATGTTGGAGAATAAGAGAATAAGCCCTAATTATAATAAAAGAATAAAATTCAAAAAGATCATACTTTGAACCTACGACAGACATCGTACTAAAGGTCGGGAATAAATATGAAATTACAGGTAGTATCTCCGATGACGAGAGGAAATTGTGAGGATCAGGCGCAATTCTCTGCAATAGTCATTTTTTTTCAATGCGCAGGAAAATTGGATTAATTTTGCGCTCTGAAATAGATTTAGAATCATGTCAACGCAACAGGAGAAACGGGATAAATTGTGGGAGAAAATGTTTCAGCAGTTATTGGCTTTTAAAGCCGGGAATGGCCACGCCAGTGTTCCTTCAACCTTTAAAAATAAAACGCTTGCGCGATGGGTATCCAAACAAAGAGAAAATGAAGCCTCTATTGTCCCTGAGCGTAAGAAAAAGCTCGATGCCATTAGATTTTACTGGTATAAGGACATGCAGCAACTAGAAGAAGATATCTGGCTGGATAAATATGAATTATTAAAAAGATTTCATAAAAAGTTCGGACATTATCAAGTGCCAGCTGGTCATGCTCTCCGCATTTGGGTTGACAGACAAAGAGCCTGGGAAGATAGAATGCCAGCTCATCGTAAGGCGCTTCTGGATGCTATCAAGTTTCGATGGAAGCATACAGTGAAAGCAGAATTATCAGATAGCTGGAATTCATTTTATAAAGAGCTTGTAAAGTACCATACCAAATTTGGCGATTGTCTGGTAAGCAACCACTCCAAAGAATATTTACAGCTTGGCCGTTGGGTGCTACGTCAAAGAAAAAATTGGAAAAAACTCGATACCCGGAAACGTAACAGACTCAAGGAGTTGAATTTCGTAACGTCCGATGAAATAGAAAAAGAGAGGAGTTTAAAATGGCTAACGATGCTTGCCATATTAAAACGATATAAAAAAGAGCACGGGCATTGCAGAGTGCCCAGCAAATACAAGGAGAATCCTGAATTGGGCAGATGGGTTGAAGTGCAACGCCTGGAAGAAAAAAAGTTGCCTGACTGGAGAAAGGAAAAGTTGAACGCATCAGGTTTTGAATGGTCAGGAAATCTTCGGGATAGTAAGGAGAGAACCTGGTATGCGATGTATGATAAACTTGAAAATTTTTATAAACGTTTTAAACATTCATCGGTCCCGGAATACTGGAAAGAAGACCCGAAATTATCTATTTGGGTAATGTATCAAAGAAGGCCAAAACTTCCACTTACAATAGAAAAGGTAAGTCTTCTTAATAAGTTATCATTTGAATGGAATCCAAAGGCGGGAAGGCCACGGAAACGAAATGAATCCGGGTGGTTTGTTAGTGAGGTTTGATAATAAAAATTTTGCGAGATTAAAAAATTAATTAGGGTGTTTTGTAATATGACACCGGCACCTGCTTGATTGATGGGTATGACTCTAGAAGGGTGATTATTTGTCGAAAAGGGTGATTTTATTGTAACGGATCATTTACGTGACTATCGTTCTCCTGATGTTCAAAATTATTATCATTAGTATTGCCATAGCTCGGTATTCAAATTATTAATTATTGCGTCAAGTTCCGATAGGTCTATATCAACATTTTCAGACAAGCCATCGCCAGTGTTTTCCTGGTCGTTATTACCGTCAACATTATCGTTTTTTTACCGGAAAGTTAGGATTTGTAATGGCTTTCACTCAATGAGGAACGGATTTAAGAAACCGTTTTTATGCTTTGTGAGGAGCCACTGCCAGTCTATTTAATTAGCTTCAATTATACCATCCATTTCGTAAAGAACGGTAAATAGTTCGAAACGTTTATCAACGGGGAGGCGCAGCGCTATAGCACGCTGACCTTTTGAGCGCGTAAGTATGATCTTCATTTTTTTATGCAGACTTTGTATTTCTCTGCGGTAAAGAACCGATTCAGGGATACCTTTACAATCCTCAGAATCTAAAAGATTAGACGCCTTACGATACAGAATTTTTACAACTTTCTTTCAATCATATCGCGGTTTGAAAACCGTAAAAGATACTTTACGATTTGTTTGTAGGCAGTCAATATTCGCTCCGCCCGTACTCCATATATCCTTAAATAATCATTTATACCATGCGTGGGATACTTACGCAGATGCGATAGGTAAACGATGAGTATGCCCATGTGAATGGTTTGCCAGTATCGGTAAAAACGTTTTTACCTGCATCTGGTGCTGAAGGCTCATTGCTATGATTTTTAGCTGACATTTTTTTACCCTTTACATTTTCTGTTACCGGTTTCTTCTTAAAAGAAGGATCGACAGTTTGTTCTTGCGGGAGTGCGCTTAAACTGTCAGAAGATAATTTGAGTTGGTTTTTATTTTGGTTCATAGACAGTGCTTTTTTTACAGATTCCTTACTTGCCAATAAGTCTGTTTTAGCAGAAGGCTTCGAACTGTAAATAGTATGCATATCCGCTTTTACCGTTGAATCTGGTAAGGCAAGGCTATGATCGCCTTGCTGGGGTAACAAAAGTACTGCATTATCAAGTTCGGCAAGTGCTTTCTCAAATGACTCATCATCAAGGTCTTCTTCTTCGAAAGAATTTTGCTGACTATCTTCTAGTGCTTCCCTTACTAAAATCTTAAACGTTGCTCTGTCAATACCTGTAATGTAAATTTGATTCTCCATAATCGCCCGCCTCCCTTCAGTTTATGTTTTGTTTTGTAGTCAATAGTTTACTTAACTTAAATTAAATAAAATTATGTGTTTTTATGCAGCTTGCTTTCTGATGTCGGAATTGTTCACCAGAATCATGTCAAGCTTAGGTAATGATCTTACAGCTTCTTGTTTTCTTTCATCGCGTACTTGCGCGTATATCTCCATGGTCTGTATGCTCTTGTGGCCTAACAATTTAGACACAGTGTATAGATCGCCATTGGTAGCCTCCCGCATGTTCATCACGTTGCATTTTTTTACTCAATACATACAATTCGGTTTATGGATGCAAACATGCTACATGACAAAGGCCGTGTCAAATATTAGAGATAGAAATCAGCCGGTGTAAATACGATTAACGTCTTTACAGCGATTCATTGCAATTTATTAGGCAGTAAGTGAATGATTTGACCGAAGTGCCGCGGTAAGGGCAAGAATGAGTATGTGGCTGAGCAAAACTTAACCACTATAGAGAACGTCAGAATAGCGTAATTGAATAAATAACTTACTCAAGCACTACCAATAATTATTTTGTTTCATAGAGCTCAAATTCTTTGATGTATCCATCTCTAGTAACGATCTCTTTTATATTAGTTTTATCAACTGCTTCTACATCAAATAAGATACATGGAACATTTCTTTTACCATTATTTGCGTAGGTTTGCATTTCTACGTCTCCTGTTGTCATCAATTTCATAGCTAGTTCTGCTGCTTTGTTAGCTATGGCTTTAATAGACTTATATACACTCATAGATTGATGATGCCCCAGCATAATATTGCGGCATGCAGCTACACTGGCGTCTTGACCTGATACTAAGGTGTTTTGAAACATGGGATAAGCATCAAGGGCTTGAACGACACCTTCAGATAATCCATCACTAGCAGAAAAAGTTACGTCTAACGTTCCTGTATAATCTTTAAGAAAACCATCTAAGAGTAAAAAGGCTTCAAGTGGTCCCCACATTTCCACGGCTTGATCAAATACAACTTTAATATCTCCTTGATCAATATAGGGCTTTAACACGTTCATTTGTCCTTGCTTAATAAGGCTGGTATTGTTATCACTAATAGGGCCGTTGATGAATGAATAATTACCCTTTGGTTTAACTTTAACCATATGTTCGGCCATAAGCTCACCGACCTTTATACTGTTGAAAGTTACGTAGTAATGAAGATTGCAATTTGGTATCAACCTATCGTATGCAATCACCTTCACGCCAGCCTTATCTGCATAGTCTATGGCATTTGCAATAGCTTTACCATCGACAGCAACAACCACAATAACTTTTATACCTTCATCAACCATCTGCTTAAGCTGGTTAATCTGTGTATGCGCATCGTTATATGCATTCTTTATCTCAGCATGACCGCCCAGTTCTTCGACTCTTTTAGAAAAATAGTTTATGTCTTTAGACCACCGTTCTTGCACAAGATCATCAACTAAGAAACCAATTTTTATTTTATCTGCACTATTCGAATTATTTTCCTTCCGCGTAAAGCTAAACATTAACACTGATGCGAATACAATTAGCACCATTAAGGTTTTCTGTATAGAAATTTGATTTGTCATATTAACGTAAAAGTAATAATATACTTACTATGGAATAGGCTTAAATATAAAGTAATGGTACTTGAAAATTACATATTAAAAACGGGTATTTTCGTGAGATAAAAACCTCACTTTAAGCTACAAGTAGGAGGATCATGGGTATCTGGAGCCGCGGAAATTGCTTTAAGTTTTTAATATCAAACTTATAGCTTCTGGCTGCTAGCTTTGAGTTTCCAGATTGGTTTTTTAAAGTTTAATGCCGGTGACTCACATGTTGGGCGTGTTAAGGATTTGTATTTCTTGACAGGCGGCATAACAAAGAAGTAAAAGTTGCAGATAACAATCATCGTTTGAAAACGCAATCCCCCCAGCGAAATCGCTAATGTTGGAAGTTGAGCCAAGGCAGTTCATAACGCATTATTAAACTGGTTAGCGTTCCTGTAAAACAAACACCTTTCCAAAACATCATAAGAAATAATTCTTTTTTTTATATCAATAGTTAGTAAAAACACGCTTAATCAACTATCATTTTTTAAAACCGCTTTCGCTGTTTAAGATGACCACTTTTCTTATTGTGGATGTAATTATTTTAACTTTGCATCATTGGTTTATAGGAGTTTTTAATAATTAAAATAATGGTATGGAAAACAAAGTTTTAGGCATACACCATATTACCGCTATAGCAGGTAATGCAAAACGTAATTTTGAATTCTACACAAAAGTGTTAGGGTTAAGAATGGTAAAGAAGACTGTAAACTTCGATGACCCTAGAACCTATCACTTTTATTATGGGGATAGAGTTGGATCGCCAGGCACAATTCTCACTTTCTTTCCATGGGATAATGTGAAGCAAGGCAGGAAAGGAACGGGCATGGCAACAGAAATTGGATATGCTGTTCCGAATCAAAGTTTGGACTTTTGGATTAACCGTTTTAATACCTATAATGTAAAGGTTAGAGAAACAGGAAAACGATTTGGTGAAGAATTTATTTCCTTTGAGGATGCTGATGGATTATACTTAAACCTTATCATTCCTAAAATTCAAGACAACAGAAAGGCCTGGGAAACTAATGATGTTAAAAGCCATGTTGCAGCTAAAGGCTTTCATAGTATAACGATAACATTAAGCAACATAACAGCGACTGCAAAAATTCTAACTGATATTTTTGAATTCAAATTAGCAGCACAAGAAGGCAACCGCTTTAGGTATATCACAAATGCTGTTGATACCGCTTCTATTGTTGATCTTTTAGAAGCTGCAGACCAGCCGCAAGCCATCAACGCGGGCGGAACGATACACCACGTTGCTTTCAGGGTTAAAGATGAGGCTACGCTTATGAAGTTCCGCGATAAGATTGCAGACGCAGGATACAACATTACACCGAAGATTGATCGTAATTATTTTTTCTCTTTATACTTTAGAGAACCAGGTGGTGTTCTATTTGAATTAGCTACTGATAACCCGGGATTCTCTGTTGATGAAAGTGTAGAAGAGCTAGGAACAAATTTAAAATTGCCTAGCCAATATGAAAGCAATCGCGAAAGGATAGAATCTGTTTTACCTGAGTTATCTTAATAAGCATGCATACAAAAAACGTAATATTTGGTGGCAAAAATGTTAGTGAGGCTACAAAAGCATTAATCATGATTCATGGACGAGGTGGTTCTGCTGAAGATATACTTCGGTTAGCAGCTAATCTACATGTTGAAGGTTTTGCCCTTCTCGCTCCACAGGCAGAAAATAATAGCTGGTATCCCCTGTCATTTCTTTCACCAATAAACCAGAATGAGCCGGCACTTTCATCTGCCCTTGTGGTTATTAATGAAATTGTAAAAGATCTACATACTGCAGGTATAACTTCTGAACATATTTACTTCCTTGGCTTTTCTCAAGGTGCTTGTCTATGTCTTGAATATGTAGCGCGAAATGCGAAGAAGTGGGGCGGCATAACTGCCTTCACTGGTGGTTTAATCGGTGATAAAATTTATCATGAAAATTACAGTGGCAATTTCAATTCTACACCCATATTTATTGGTACTAGTAATCCTGATCCGCATGTGCCTGTTCAAAGAGTTCATGCCACCACGGAGATTCTACAGTCAATGCATGCTTCAGTTACTGAAAGGGTGTATCAAAATATGGGACATACTATAAATCATGATGAGATTGAGAAAGCCAATAACCTTATATTTGTATAAGTTTAGCTTTATGTACCTATCAAATTTGAGATGTCTAACCATCACTAAGAAGTTTAGTGACAACCAAAGGGGCCATTTAAATAATTCGTAAGGTTATTTTATAGTTTTATCTTCTGCCTTTCTGTTGTAAAATTCTGTTAGGCCTTTTAGATCTATTTCTATGTTCTTAAAGTCGCTACCCTTCATTCGCCATTGCCAATTGTTGGTAGTTGATGCGGGGGTGTTGATACGCGACTTCTCATCCAGGCCTAAAATATCTTGCATCGGAATGATCGCAATTCTTGCCACTGATGCATAAGCTAGATTAATAAGATTGATATGAATATTTTTTTCAGAAAAGGGCTTTCCTAAGTATAATTTCAAATTTTTTAAAATCGATTTATCTTTATTCTCGCGTAGCCATCCACGTGATGTGTTATTATCATGTGTGCCTGTGTAAGCTATAAAATTGTTTGCGTAGTTGTGCGGAATATGATCTGATTTTGCAATGTCGTTTGAAAATGCAAACTGCAAAACTTTCATTCCGGGCAAGCTAAAGTCATCACGCAGCTCATGAACAAGTTCATCAATATCGCCTAGGTCTTCTGCAACGAAAGGCATTTCTTTAAACTCCTTTTTTAAAACTTTAAAGAATGGTTTACCTGGACCTGCTTTCCATACCCCTTTTACTGCAGTCTTCTCCCCTTTCGGTACATCCCAAAAAGCGGCGAAAGCACGAAAGTGATCAAAACGAAGAAGGTCATACAATTCAATGTTCTTACGGATACGTTTTATCCACCAATCATAATTTGACTTCTTTAAAACATCCCATTTAAAAACAGGCATACCCCAAAGTTGACCATCCGCATTAAAATAATCAGGTGGTACGCCTGCCATGCCCAGCATGTCTCCGTTTCTATCCAAACTAAAAATTTCGCCATTCGACCAAACATCTACGGAATCATAACTGATGTAGAATGGCAAATCACCAAATATTTTTATACCCTTCTCATTACAATATTGACGTAGCGCTTTCCATTGTTTGAAGAAAATAAATTGAAGCCATTTTTCTTTCAACAGCAGATTATGATTGTCTTCAGTGAATTTCTTAAGGGTTTTATCATCCCTGAATTTGTATGGATCGGGCCAATCATACCAGGGTATAGATTTATGGGTATGTTTTATATTCATGTACAGCGCAAAGTCATCAAGCCAATACGATTCCTCTCTACAAAACATTTCAAATTCCTTTTGTAGGGGATTGTTCTTCTGATCTAAAAAATTTTGATGCGCCTTATTAAATAGTTCAGTCTTAATACGAACAGATTCATGAAAATCAACTTTACTTTTATTTGGTATGGCGTACTCCTTCAAAGAATCAACATCCAACAACTTATCTTTAACCAACTGCTCAGGACTAATCAGTAAAGTATTGCCGCCCATACATGAAGACGCACTGTATGGAGAAAATCCTTGCGCAGTTTCTGTAATGGTTAAGGGTAGCAGTTGCCAGTATTGCTGATTATTCTCTTTGAGAAAGTCAGCAAATTTGTATGCATCTGGGCCAAAGTCACCAATACCAAACCTGGAAGGTAAAGATGTAATGTGTAGCAATACGCCTGCTTCACGCGCGTATTGATTGTTCATATAATAATCATTTTTTGCTGCCTTCTTTAGGATATAAGATTGAATGACACATCACTATTATTGAGCGCCCAGCCGCTGTGACAACACTTAATGGTTGATATCGAACATCATCTTGTTTAAATTTACTGATACCTGTATCAAGAACCTTCTTCCATTCCTTTCCATACTTTTCATCGGGTAACTTGAAATCAATTGATTCGTGGTGTGCATTAAAGATAATATAGAAATTATCATCCGTAATTTTTTCACCCTTTGGACCAGGGAAATGAATACCTCTTCCATTTAGAAAAATACCCAATGATTTTGCATAGTCACTCATCCAATGTCCATCCCCCATTTCATCACCTTCTGGCAAGAACCACGCAATGTCTTCAAGGCCTTTACCTTTAACCTTCCTACCCTTAAACCACCCTCTTCGATAAAATATGGGATGGGCCTTTCTAAAATTTATTAGTTTGCTTGTAAATTCTATAAGATCCTTATCAGCGTTATTCCAATTTATCCAAGAGATCTCATTGTCTTGACAATACGCGTTATTGTTACCGTTCTGTGTTTTGCCTAGTTCATCGCCTGCAAGGATCATAGGCACACCTTGTGATAAAAATAAAGTAGTTAATAGATTCCGTTTTTGCTTATTTCTAAGTTCAATTACTTCTGAAGATTCAGTTGGTCCTTCTTCTCCACAATTCCAAGAACGATTATGGCTTTCGCCATCATTATTATTTTCACCATTGGCATCATTGTGCTTCTCGTTGTATGATACTAAATCATGTAACGTAAAGCCATCATGCGCCGTGATGAAATTGATACTTGCCGAGGGAGTGCGATAATCGCCTTTATACAAGTCGGAGCTCCCCGTGAAGCGTTCGGCAAACTCCCCTAACATACTGTCGGCGCCGCGCCAGTAGTCGCGAATGCAATCACGATATTTGCCATTCCATTCCGCCCAGCCAGCAGGGAATTTTCCAACTTGATATCCGCCTTCCCCTATGTCCCAGGGTTCAGCAATTAATTTAACTTGTGATATAGTTGGATCTTGATGGATGATGTCAAAGAATGCACTTAAGCGATCAACTTCATGTTGTTCGCGGGCCAGTGTTGAGGCTAAATCAAATCGGAACCCATCAACGTGCATTTCAGTAATCCAATACCGAAGACTATCCATCATTAAGCGAAGCACATTAGGAAGATTAGCATTCAGCGTATTACCAGTACCCGTATAATCGTTGTAATATCTTTTATCATCCATCAACCGATAATAGCATGCGTTATCTATCCCCTTAAAGGAAAGCGTGGGCCCCATCTGGTTTCCCTCAGCAGTATGATTATACACAACATCAAGAATAACCTCGATGCCGGCCTTATGAAGTTCCTTCACCATGTTTTTAAATTCGAATACTTGCTCACCTAAAAAGCCACTTGATGAGTATCGAACATCAGGCGCAAAAAAGCCTATGGTATTATATCCCCAATAGTTGGTAAGACCTTTTTCTTTCAGATGCCTGTCAATAACAAAATGATGAACCGGCATCAATTCTACTGTCGTGATGCCAAGATCTTGTAAGTATTTAATTGTGACCGGATGCGCTAATGCGGCATAAGTTCCGCGTATGTTTTCAGGTATACCTTCATTAAGCTTGGTAAAACCTTTTACATGCGTTTCGTAAATGATCGATTGATGGTAGGGAACGATAGGTGAAGTATCACCTTCCCAATTAAAATTACTGTCTATAACAACACTTTTAGGAATAAAAGGTGCACTATCCGTTTCACTCATACATAGGTCTTCGTCTGAATGACCAACTTCATAGCCAAACAAAGTATCATTCCATTCTATCGCACCGCCAATAGCTTTGGCATAAGGATCAATGAGTAACTTATTTGGATTATAGCGATGACCTTCATTGGGGTTATAGCTACCATGCACCCGATAACCATAAAGTTGACCGGGTTTTAAACCTGGTATATAAACATGCCATATGTGATGGGTACGTTCAGTGATTTTTATATTTTCACTTTCTGTTTCATCTTTTGTTGTATTAAACAAACACAACTCGACGCCAAAAGCATTATCTGCATAAAGTGCAAAGTTAATTCCATTACCGTCCCAGGTGGCACCCAAAGGATATGGGTTGCCAGGGTAAATTGTTAAAGCCAAGTTCTAAGTTTTTAAGAGTGAATAATTATTTAATTAATGATACCCTTGAGCTGCTAATGTCATCGCCCAAACAGGTGTTGAAATATTACGTCGTTCTGCTTCATGAACAGTTGTACTTTGTCGTTCCTGCTCTACCAAATCAAGCTTTGCTTTAACAACCTGAGAAAAATCAGTAAGTACATTCATGAAGTTAATAAACGCTTCGTAAGGCGATTGATAATGACTGAAGTAGGTGTGTACTACACCATCATTATTCTTTTTTGTAGACATATAATAAAAATGATCACTGGCCTGGAGATATCTCCATTGCTTTAATAACTCAGCATCATCAGTAAATTTAACATCATGTTCAATCTTCATAAGCGAGTCAAAGGCGTCGCGTTGCATATCGTTGCCGAGCCAGGCAGATAGGTCACGCTCTTCATCAGCCCAAGAAATATAATCCGGTATATTTAATGGCATCTGCGCATCCGTGGTTTGCACAGCCTCAGATGGTAGAGACATTCGGTAGTTTGTATTACGCGCAAGGGTCACTAAAAAATCCTCTAAGAATTTAAATATGCCACTTTCATTTTTTTTGTGTTCGCCAAATGTTTCATAGTCTAATGCAACATTAACTAGCTTGTCTTCAGGAGGCATAGCATCCAACCACGAAATAAACTTACTAACGGTCGATTCTTTTTTATTAAATCTAAACGCAATTTCGTCGCTGAGTTTATAATTGCGTAAGAATATTTTTAGGTTGTCTGCCTCAGGGTGTTGGTAGATGTTATGAATACTTCTATCATCCATTACTTTCTCGATTCCATCAATAAATACACCTTGGAAACCTAAGTTGCTAATACGTTTGCCTACTTCATTATTATAGATCAATTCCGTATTTCTAAACACAGTTGGCCTTACGCCAAAATGCGCATGTATTTTTTCAGCATGTGCCAGAACCTGCGATTCAAATTCTTCACTCTCTTTTATCGAAGCCAAAGAATGATAATAGGTTTCAGAAAGAAATTCAACTGAACCTGTTTCAACAAGGCCTTTGAAACTCTCAATTACTTCTGGGGTATGTTCTTCGAATTGCTCTAGTGTAACACCAGAAATTGAAAATGCAATTTTAATTTTAGGATATTTTTTTATTAATTCATGTAATAAGGCATTCGTGGGGAGATAGCACTCACGCGCCACACGTTGAAGAATCTTATTATTTAAATACGAATCAAAGTATGGCTTTTTAGAACCTATCTCAAACAAGCTAAATGTTTTTAATCGCTTAGGTTGGTGGATCTGAAAATACAGGATTAAGTTTCGGTCTAAATTATTTGTCTCTAAATTATTTTCCAGTGGCTTCATGGTATAAATGATTTATCTTTTTTGCTACGTTATCCCAACTGATCATTTCTATTTCTGCTTTACTATTTTGCTTTAAAGTATCTGCTAAGCTTTTATATTTAAGAATGCTGCCAATTGCATTTGCTAAAGCTTGCACATCCCAAAAATCAACTTTGATTGCATGAGGCATTACCTCTGATACACCTGATTGCTTTGATAAGACAACGGGCACACCACCTTGAATAGCTTCAAGTGGCGCAATGCCAAACGGTTCTGAAACAGATGGCATTACATAAGTATCTGTCATAGCCCAAATTTTTTCTACCTGTTGGCCTTTTAAAAACCCCGTAAAATGAAAATGTGTTGACAGTCGAAGCTGCGCAACGCGCTCAATAATTTGTGGAAGAAGGTCCCCAGAACCAGCCATAATAAAATGAGTTTGAGGAAATTCTTTTAAAATTAATCGAGCGGCCTCAACAAAATATTGTGGACCTTTTTGATGCGTAACTCTACCTAGGAATGTTACAACTTGTGCGCCAAGCTTAGGAACAAAACTTGGAACTACTGATGTTTCTTCTTTCGGAATAATTCCATTGTACACTACTCTAATTTTAGATTCCGGAATATTGTAACGGGTAACTACTATTTTTTTTGTGCGTGCGCTTACCGTAAATACCATATCAGCTTTTTGCATACCGTACTGCTCAGTAGCAAATATGTATGGGTCCATATTGTCTCCTGCCCTATCATATTCGGTAGCGTGAACATGGACAATTAGCGGTTTACCGCTAACTTCTTTTGCAGCTATTCCTGCCGGATAGGTCATCCAATCGTGCGCATGAATAACATCGTAAGTATATTGTTTCGCTATCGCAGCAGCAACAAGTGCATAACGATCGGTTTCTTCAATCAGCTTTGGTCCATACGATCCTGAAAAAGAATATATTTTTTTTTCTGTAACTAACGTAGTTTTTGTTTTGGTGGTCTCTACATCCGAACCTGAATCTAAGGTATAAGATGAGGATTGATTTAATTCATAATTCCAGTTCGTGATGCTTACAGATTCGTCTTCAAAATGAGTAGCATAGTAAGGAGAAAGTGTACTTGGCACTTCGATATATTCCAAAGTAGATTTTTGCTCAATAAGAATTCTTTGCTGAATAGCTTTTAACTCTTGGGTTTCTGAAACATGATTAGCTGTAATTTCATTAAAATTATTTAGCTCATGTTGATCTACTTCAATGTTGCTAGCATTGATGATCTCGACATCACCAGGTTCATCACCATGTAATTTAGGTACCACGAAAACGACATCAACACCTAGTTTGTGAAGTGACTGTGTTAAACCAAAACATGCTGTACCTAAACCTCCCGATATATGTGGTGGAAATTCCCATCCGAACATCAATACTTTCATTAATACAATTATGCTATTTATCACAGAGAAATTTCCGGATACCATAAGCGATAAAAAACCATGCCCAAGCTTTTGCAACTAAATTTTAAAATACGACCGAAGGCATAGTTTTTAATTAATGGAATGCCAGTCGGTTAAAAATAAATCACTAATTTTAAATGAATTATAATCATCCAATTGTAGGAAGTTCTCTTGAAAAAGATTCTGCAACTTTTATATTATGGGCTCCACTAGTTAATACTATTGAACTAGTACTTCCAAAAAAAAATAAAAAGCATGTACTTGCGCGTGATGAACGTGGAAATTGGTCGATCAAACTTTCTAACGTTTCCGCTGGAGAGCAGTATCTATATAGAATCGACAAAGATGATAGTAAAGTTTTTCCAGACCCTGCGTCACGCTGCCAACCAGAAGGCGTACATGGACCTTCGGCTATAGTCGATAAGACCTTTCCTTGGACGGATAAGCAATGGAAAGGAATTCCATTAAGTGACATGGTAATTTACGAACTTCATGTAGGCACTTTTACTGAACAAGGAACTTTTGAGGGTGTGATTTCGCGCTTGCCCTATTTAAAAGATCTGGGTATTAATGCCATTGAATTAATGCCGTTGGCTCAGTTTCCAGGCGATAGAAATTGGGGATATGATGGTGTCTATCCTTTTGCAGTTCAAGAGTCTTATGGCGGTGTACAGGGTTTAAAAAATCTTGTAAACGAAGCGCATAAACAAAGTATTGCTATAATTCTTGATGTTGTTTATAATCATCTTGGTCCGGAAGGAAATTACCTGGGTGAATTTGCACCTTACTTCACAGAACGATATAAAACATTTTGGGGTAGCGCACTCAATTACGATGATGCGTGGTGTGATGGCGTGAGAAACTTTTATTGGCAGAATGCCATTATGTGGCTTGACGAATTTCATGTTGACGGTCTTCGCTTAGATGCCGTGCATGCTATTTGGGACTCAAGCGCTAGTCATTTTATAGAAGAACTTAAAACAAAAGTTAACACCGTTGAAGAACAAACCGGGCAAAAAAAAGTATTGATTGCTGAGTTTGATCTAAACAACCCACGCTACATAAATGAACAATCAGAAGGTGGTTACGGACTTGATGGACAATGGATTGATGAATTTCATCATGCCTTACATGCCATCGTGACCGAAGAAAAAAATGGTTACTATGAAGATTTTGGTGAGACAGAACACCTTGTTCGATCCTTAAAAGATTCTTATGTATATACTGGCCAGTATTCACTACACCGTAAAAAGGACTTCGGTGTTAAACCGGACAACCCCTATAGTCAGTTTGTTGTATTTGCGCAAAACCACGATCAAATAGGAAATAGATTACTTGGTGATCGGCTTACAGAAAAACTTTCATATGAAGCACTGAAACTGGTAGCCGCTACCGTTCTTTTGTCCCCTCACGTTCCATTACTTTTTATGGGTGAAGAGTACGGTGAAAAAAATCCATTTCAATATTTTATAAGTCATACCGATAAAAAATTGGTTGACATGGTTCGCAAAGGGCGTAAAGAAGAGTTTGCCTATTTCGGCTGGCAAGAAGAAGTTCCTGATCCACAGGGTGAGAAAACATTTTTACAATGCAAACTTTCATGGTCACTCGAAAACAATGATCAAGATGCAAAGAAACTATTCGAGTTTTATAAATATCTCATTGATTTTAGAAAAGTAAGAATTGCCATGAAAAGCTTCGAAAGGGATTCTTTAAAGATGATACCTATTGCGCAAAAAAAGGTAATAGGGTTTGAAAGAACCTATAGCGATGATATCATTCTTATTGTCTTAAACTTTAATCAATCTCAAGCAGTCTTATCATTACCTAATAAAAAATATCAAAAGATCTTTGATTCATCGGCTTCTGAATGGAACGGGCCAGGTGCATCCCTATCTAGCCAAACTAATACCTTATCAATTAATAGTCAATCCGTAGTAATTTTTGAAATATTATAATATGCACATTCCATCATCTACATACCGCGTTCAACTTCACAAAGAGTTTACATTTAAAGACCTTGATAAAATCTTAGATTACCTGCAGCAATTAGGAATCTCTACAATTTATGCTGCTCCTATATTCACTTCCACACCAGGAAGTATGCATGGGTATGACGTAACTGATTCACATTCTATTAATCCTGAAATAGGAACGTTAGCGGATTTAAAATCGCTATCACTTAAATTAAAAGAAAAAGGAATGTATTGGGTGCAGGACATTGTTCCCAATCACATGGCGTTTAGTACAATGAATTATAGATTAATGGATGTGCTGGAAAGAGGCGCGCATTCATCCTACTACAATTATTTCGACATCAACTGGAATCATCACTCCGCTATTTTAAAAGGCAAACTTGGCGTGCCATTTCTTGGAAAGGAGTTAGAGACATGTATAATGGATGGTGAAATTAAAATTTCATTTACGGAAAATGGTTTAAGTGTTGCCTATTTCGATACGCATTATCCACTCTCTGTACAAGCATACCCTCATTTGATTGCAATAACAGAAAGTAAACCCCTCATAGAAATTCTTCAGCAGACCCTTAGCATGGCTACATCAAATTCTGTTTATGTTGAATGGAAAAATCACAAGAAGATATTAGTTGAAAAGCTAACAGAGAACGGGGCTTTAAAAACTGCTCTTGATAATGTATTATCTAAAATTAATAATGACGCTAATGAAATTCGCAAACTGCTAGACGAGCAAAACTATGTGTTCACCTTTTGGCAGACAACTGAAAAAGAAATTAATTATCGAAGGTTTTTTACAGTAAACGAATTGATTTGTCTTCGTATGGAAGATGATGAGGTCTTTAACGATTACCATGCCCTACTTCACTATCTCTATAAGAAAGATATTATCCAAGGTTTACGTATAGATCACATTGACGGACTGCAAGATCCGTCACGTTACATCAGAAAGCTACGCGACCTTTTCGGGGAATCGTTTTATATTATTGCAGAAAAGATTCTGGAAGCAAAGGAAGAGATGCCCTCGAAATGGCCACTTGAAGGAACAAGTGGTTATGAATTTCTTTCTATCGTGAACCAATTAGTAACAGATAAAAAGGGCGCAAAGCAGCTATATAACTTCTATCAAACATTACTTAACGATCAGCCTTCTTACAAAGATCTAATCTATAAAAACAAAAAGCTGATACTTGAAAATTATATGGGCGGTGAGTGGGATAATCTTACTCACTATTTTGTTGAACTCAATCTTCAAAAAGATTTTGAATTCATAAAAGTAAAAGCTGCCCTTGGCGCGGTGATGTTATCCATGCCGGTATACAGAATTTATCCTTCTAAATTACCCCTGCTTGGAAAAGACCTTGAGATTATCAATGAGACCTTTAAGAAAGCAATGGAAGCTGAAGAGGGACTCAGCGCTGAACTTTCATACCTGCATTCATTGCTGACAAATAAAGATATCATTGAGAGTAATGAAGAAACCATAATAAAGTTTCTTAGAAGGATGATGCAGTTTACCGGGCCCCTTACTGCTAAGGGAGTTGAAGATACGACGTTCTATGTTTATAATCCCCTAATCTCTCATGATGAAGTCGGCGACTCACCAGAAGTATTATCAATTTCGGTATCGTCCTTCCATTCAAAGATGCTTGCACGAAACAAATCATCCGCATTGTCACTCAACGCAACAAATACGCATGACACAAAACGAGGCGAAGATGCGCGTATGCGATTGAATGTGTTAAGTGAAATTCCAGAGGTATGGGAGGAACATGTGAAGCAGTGGTTATCAATAAACAAGAAATTTCAAACGACATTAAATGGTACAACTATACCAGATACAAATGATACGTATTTTATATATCAAGCAATAGTTGGTGGCTTCCCTGATAATTTTGTCATTACTGAAGAATGGATTACCCGCCTTCAAGCTTATATTAAGAAAGCGCTCCGAGAAGCGAAAACAAATACGAATTGGTCGACACCAAATGAGGATTACGAAAAGGGTTGCTTAGAATTTGCAAGAAAAATACTTTTAGATGAAAGTGGATTCTTAAAAAATTTTCTTCCATTCGTTAAAGATATTGCCGATCGTGCGGCGATATATTCGCTTACACAGTTTGTATTAAAATGCACTGCCCCGGGAATTCCAGATGTATATCAAGGTTGTGAACTTTTCGACTTAAGCTTCGTCGATCCTGATAATCGTAGGCCGGTTAATTACGAGGAAAGAAAGAGAGAATTAAAACATATGATGTCTCTAGATAAATCGGATAAGAAAAATTTGACATCGTATTTAAAAGAAAACAGATTTAAAGGATACGAAAAGTTTTTTTACACTTGGAAAATTTTAAACTTCAGAAAGAAATACAACGCTTTGTTTATTAATGGTAGTTACATACCGCTACAAATTGCGGGTAATAACACATCTGTAGTTGCGTACGCAAGAAATTATCAAGACAAGTGGTCTATTATAATGGCACCTGTAGGAAAAGAAATTGACAATGATGCGAGTACCAGTGTTGTATTACCTGAGAATTGCCCTGAGAGATGGATGGATGTATTGACAGGAGAAGTGATATCATTAAATAAGAAAGCTTCAGTTCATGATATGTTCAGATCGAACCCGGTTTGTTGTTTGGTTAATTATTAAGTTTGATGTTAAGGTGATGACCGAAAGCTGAAGTGCTGTTGCGCTCACAATAAAATTGTAAGAATTAATGCACTAGTTAATTGTGATACTTAACGCATCACGTTTTATTTTAATAAGTTAGCGCTTATGCCCAACTTTCCATTCTTCTAAAACCTACCAATTGATTCGCATTTTAGATAAGTTAACATCGAAAGATTCAATTACTAAATGCTCTTTTTATATCTCTATATAAAACGCTCGGTATCCCATTGATTGAGCCGTTCATCTCATGCTACCTGCTGGCACATGATTTAAATATTAATAGAGATAAATGCACAAATTCATGGACAAATGTAGGAAAGAAAAGTACAAGTCTGGCAACGGCCCTAGGCTAGAAGCGTTTTATTAATTCATTAAGAGATATTTATTGGACTGAAAAGGCAATGACAAAAAGAAAACATTTGATCACTAGTTAGTTATCAGTAAAAAAGCAAATAGATCGCCGAGATCATGTTTTTGAAAAAATGGGTAAAGCACAGGGGAAGAAGTGTGAAGCGATAGTAGGTCTAATAAAGAGAATGAAAGCATTATTGCCGATACACAAAAAGATATTTAACAAGAGATGTGGGTTTTGATCATAGCCGCACAAAAAGTTGGGCATTATGAGATTGCTAGTTATGGTGGTCTGGTTCAACTTGCGTTAACAATGAATAAAAAAGGTATTGCAACACTGCTTCAGTCGACCCTCAAAGAGGAAAAGACAGCGGATGAGTTATTAACTTTGCAGAACACAGTAAAACCCTAGAAGTTGCTGATGAGAAGCAAGAGGAAGCAAAAAACGGATTACTCGATATTTTTTCTTAATCCAATTCATCGAAATAACAAATGGGGCAGCAATGCCCCTTTTTTAGTAGACTATTTTAATAATTGTTTAACCCAATATTAACGTAAGTCTTATAATAATAAAATATTCGACTTATGTAGTATATGGTAAAGCGGTATAATTTTTATATGGAATTAATGGGCTTAAAAGCGATATATATGAATGCTAATACTTATAACTCACTTACCTTTAATGAAAGAGCAAGTCTACTTTGCAGAAAAGGCGTATATGTAGATTCCATTTATTATAATAGTCACTGGATTGATTTATATTCTGTATCGTGCTTATTTGTGGAAGTCTATTTTAATGAATCCACATGTAGAATTGAAAACATCCGGGTGGCAGATAACGGAGAGCTTATCAAATTCTTAGAACCCATTAAGCTCGGCGTTATTTGAATCCTTTAACTTACAATTATCGAGATATCGTTCATCTGTAATCGATTTGATCTTAGCATACCACTACGTAGGTTCTATTTTAGCAACATACCCAATTTCTGCACTTATCATATTCATTCTTATCACGATTAAAAATAAAACCATTTAGAGTATTATCATATAAAATTAATGCTTGAGGTGTTTATCGTAGAATTAAATGTTAAGGCGTTGCTTGATTGGTAATAAAATGGTGAAAACCGCGCCTTCCACTGTACTTTCCTTTGCACTAATATAACCTTTGTGATTCAAAACTATTTTTTTGCACATGGCCAACCCTATGCCTGTTCCCTCATATTCGAATCCATGATGAAGTTTTGAGAAAATATTAAAAATCTGCTCAGAATATACTGTATCAAAACCAATTCCATTATCAGAAAACTGAATTTTGCAGTAATTATTTTCTAGGGGAAGCGACATCTGCTTTAATTCTTCCTTTAGGGGTTTAAAAGTTGAAATAGATATTTCTGACTTAATATGTTTTTTAGAAAATTTTAAGGCATTGCTTAGAAGATTTTCAAAAAGTTGTCTCATCTGATGGGGTACAGCTTGCACCTTTGGCAACTCATTTTGAATAATTATTGAAGCATTTTTTTCTTCTATTAATAAATCATAATCTGATAAAACGTTATCCATAACAGAATTTAAATCTACTTCCACAAAACCTACATTGGGGTTAATCAATTGAGAGTAGTCTAGAACATCCTGAACAAGGGCACGCATTCTTAACGAAGAACTGTTTATTTTAGAAAGGTATTTTTTGGAATCTTCATCTAGTTTTTCTTTTATTCTGTTACCAAGTAAGTTGGAAAAAGTACATATTTTTCTAATTGGCTCCTGTAAATCATGTGAAGCAATGAAGGCAAATTGAGCAAGTTCATCATTAGATTTCTGAAGTGCTTCATTGGCTATAGCTAGGGCTTTAGTCCTATCCTTTACTATATCTTCTATTTTGTTTCTTGCCAGGACTTGGGCCGTTACATCTACTGCAACTATCAATATTCCTGTGACAATTTCATTGTTATCGCGGTATGGCTCATAAGTAAAATCAACATATACGGTCTCCATTTTATCCGCTCGCGGTAGAACTATAGAAACTCCTACTGCAGAAAAACTTTTGCCAGTAGTAAATACCTCGTCAAGCAGGGCGTCGAAACCTTGACCTTTCGCCTCGGGTAATGCCTCAAAAATAGGCTTACTCACTAATATTTCTGCTGGCCTACCCCATAAACTAAACATCCGCTCATTCGCAAGTTCAACAACATAGGTAGGCCCCATGAGCAGCGCCATGGCTACGGGAGCCTGAATTATAACATTTCGTAAATTCTCCTCTGCTAGAAACCTTGTTGTAATATCTGTGTTTGTTCCGAACCAATGTTGTATTATTCCTTCATCGTTACGAACTGGCGCAACACGTGTGAGGAATTGCTTATACTCTCCATTAGCACCTTTAAGTGGAAATACCATCTCAAAGGGTTTGCCGGTTGCTATAGAATTACGCCATTTAATGAGTACTTTTTCAAGCATATCTGGATGATGGACACTCTGCCATCCCCATCCTGCCATTTGATCTGGCGTTGCACCGGTATAATCATACCATTTTTTGTTATACCAAAATATATACCCGTTAACATCTGCCATCCATGCTAGATTGGGGATATTATCTGAAATGGCCACATATCTTTTTTCATTTTCCCAAATAGCATTGTATAACTTTTTATTTTCTGTTGTTTCAATTACGGTAACCAGTACGCCGCTTACCTTGCCATTATTATTATGCACCGCACTATAACTGAAAGTCCAATAGACCTCTTCCGTTGTTCCATTACGATAAATTGGAATAAGCTGGTTTTCGAACCATACTGGCTTGCCGCTTTCGATTACTCCGTTTATAAGAGGGCCTACAGTTACCCAGATTTCTTCCCATACATCTGCGCCTTTTTTGCCTATTGCAGGATGTTTACCCTTAATACCAAGGCTAGGTCTGAATGCATCGTTATAAAAGCATAATAAATCCTTGCCCCAAAATAAAAACATAGGAAAGGCAGAATTCAAAACAATATCCACTGTAGTACGGAGATTTTGAGGCCAATTTTCGGGTGGTCCCAAACTTGTTTCCGACCAATTCCTATCACGAGTTAATTGACCCATCTCCCCTCCGTCCCTTAGAAAATAAAAATCATTAGTGGTCTGAGAGAATATTTCCATATAAGGATTAAGAGATTGCAAAGTATATACTTTCCCTAATTCCAGCAAAAATAGTTGCGTGTCAATTCGACCGTAAATCGAACATAACATTAAAATAAGCTATTATCGGGACAGGAAAAGCCTAACCAATGTAATCATATTCAACTATTAGGAAAGGTGACCTTCTTTTAAATTAAATCAACTGCAAAACCGTAACTTTGATGTTAAAATCAAGGTGGCCGTTTATAACTGTAGATCACCACGATCATTTACAATGTTTTCTCTGCAGGATTGCAATTTTTTTAGGCTTACACATAATTTAATTCCGCGCAGTGGCATCTATCTTCTCCGTGCAAAACAGTAAGGAACTGCTTTATTTTAAGCTGCGTAATATGCACTTCACCATCATGTACAATAGTTAATAAATGACATTGAGATTATAAGTATTAAATCAGTTACACAAACAAAATTTGAAGGAATCTAATTCTAAATAAGAAGACAGCATTTAATAACTGCAAGGTGAATACATAGCAAAAGTATGTTTTTCTAACTTTTTTAAGAATAGCACATGAGCTACCATTCTTTAAACTGTTAATGGTATAAACCTTATGTAAATAGAATAAATTGGAGAGATAGATTATATAAAAAAAATGTGTTTATGAATAAGATATAATAAATTCATGTTCTACCTTTAAGGAATTGCTTGATTCAGTTACTATGAAGATTCTTATTATTGACGACGAACAAATTGACTTATTTATCACTAAAAAATTACTTGGAACAGACTACGATGTTGTGGGTTTTACAAACCTTCCAGATACTTTAGGTTGGGCCCAGAATAACAGTTTTGATTTAGTTCTCATAGATTATTATTTAGCCCCCGGCGTTTATGCCCATGACGCTTTGAAGGAGCTAATTGCAATTAAGGTATCAAAATTTAAAGCTTATGTTCTTTCTAACTATGTAGATGAAAAGCAAGCTCAGGATTTAAAAGACGCTGGCTTTACTGATATTATGTACAAGCCATTAACGGTTGAAAAATTCAAAGAATATTTGAAGGTTTCTGTGGTTTAAAAACTAGTCGAACGGGCATTAGCCATAGCAAAATATGAAATCGGACCAATTCATTTTATTTCAATTTTCCGGAACGATATTTCTGGATTAACTTACCTTAGCTCTCTCCTTAATTGTGCGAAAATTGAGATAAGATCAGTACATAATTTCTGGAAGTCATTGGGCTTTATAAGAAAATCAAAAGCACCCAGGCTATAACACTCTTTTATTTCTGTGGTATGTGATGTTGTGGAGTACATGACCACAGGAATATGCTTAAATCGTTCGTTTTTCTTTAACTCAACAAGGCAAGCTTTACCATTCATTAATGGCATGTTAATGTCGAGAAAAATATAATTTGGCAATTCATTGGCTTTACTCAGGCTTTGAAGCGCCTCTTGGCCATTTGAAGCTGTTGCATATCGAATTTTTGGATCTATCTCTTTTAAGGCTTCGCAAAAAAATTCGCAGTCTTCTTGATCGTCATCAACGTAGAAAATAACCATAAACCACCAATTGCATAGTTTAACAATACTGTTCAAAAGTACGAATATCTACGTATGGTTATTAGTTATATATCTTAAATTATCCAATTATTATAAACGGTATAATTTTCCCTACTAATTAGTCCACTGCACCTGTTTTGAACGATAAAAATTGATGTCAAGATTCTTTAATCTTTCACCATGGTTTGCAAGTCTGACTTTATATTCTTCCCACCTTCTTAATGTCACGGGCGTCCATCCTATCTCAGCGTATCCCAACAGCCGAGGAAAAACCATATACTCTATTTCATCCATATTAGTAATGGTTTCTGTCCATAAAGGTGCTTCTATGCCTAAGATATTTTCTTTTGTAATGCCGGGAGTACAGCTGGCCGGATCCCAATCATAAGCAAAATCCACTTCAATGTACGCAGCCCAATGTAGCCCTAATTTGGAGGTAGAGTCGTAGCTCATGTCTAAATATGTTTTCTTCGCGGGCGATACTATTAACTTGGCACCTTGTTCCTTAGCTGATTTTGCGTATGCCTCATTTGCCCAGTATTGAGCAATCGTATTAGGGGTCAAACTTGCTTGAGATATCTCATCCCAGCCTATCATTTGCTTACCATGGCTACGTACAATATCCTGAACTTTCTTAATAATTGTAATATAGTCTTCCTTTTTTGTAGCATGGCTTTCATCGCCGCCAATATGAATATATGGGCCGGGTGTTATAGCAGCTAATTCGCGTACTACATCGTCTATAAATTTATAGGTTATATCCTTTTGTGCATAAAGTGTACTAAAGCCAACATTTGATCCTATGTACAAGGCTGGAGATTTTCCATTATAGTTTAGTTCTGGATAGGATGCTAGGGCTGCATTGGTATGACCGGGGATATCAATTTCGGGTACAATGGTTATGTATCTAGTCTGTGCATATTTAACAATTTCTTTAAAGTCAGCTTGTGTATAATAGCCACCTTTGCCACCACCGAGCTTTGTGCTACCACCATACGTGGCTAGCTTAGGCCATGACTTAATCTCTATGCGCCATCCTTGATCATCAGAAAGATGTAAATGGAGCACATTAATTTTATAAAGCGCAATCATATCTATGAAATGTTTAACTTCTGTAACCCCAAAGAAATGACGGCTAACATCTAGCATAACGCCCCTATATTCATAATTTGGATGATCTCTAATGGTACCCGTCGGAATATTCCAGGCAACATCTTGTTTGTTAGGCAGCTCTATTTTCGCTGGTAACAATTGCCTGATGGTTTGAATACCCCTGAATACGCCAGTTACATTCTTCGCTTTGAGTACGATCATGTCTTCTGATATAGCAAGGTCATATCCTTCAAGCCCCAACGTCTGGTCTTCATCAGAAATAGCAAGGTATATATTACCTGATTCAGAAATTTCTGTAGCGGGAGTAACTTTCAGGTCAAAACCTGTAGCAGGCTTTATCAACGTGGAGAGGTAATAACCAATTTCCTCTAATTCTTTCGATTTATTAAGAACAAAGATACCCGAACCTTTGCTTAGCACGAAATTACTACCTGTCGCCGTAATAGAAAGTGGCTTCGGTATTAATGAGGCCTTGGTTAAATCTGTAGGCGTCTTGTTACATGCAATCAATACGGGTATAGTGCAAAGTAGCGTAAGCAAAATATTTTTATACATATTATTCATTTAGATTTATCCGGGTATTTTTTTATCTATTTGTTCATAAAGCGGAAACTTTAAAACAAACTTCGTCCACAAACCAAAAATAGATTCTACACTTATTTCTCCCTCCATTCGCTCAACTGCCTCTTTCACAATATATAAGCCAAGACCTGATCCCTTTGCGTTCTCTGTGGCTCGGTAAAATAAATCAAAGACCTTACTTAAGCGTTCCTCATCTATACCAATGCCATTATCCTTTATTTCTAAAATCCAGAAAGTATCACTTCTTGAAAAACTTAAGCTAATATTATGCTGATCTTTCTTTTCGTCGCTATATTTAATGGCATTACTAAGTAGGTTGGCTAAAATAATTTTAAGGCGGGGTATGTCTGTTAATACTATGGCATTATCAAGATGATATTCAAATTCAATCTTAGCTGCCTCGGGCATAAATAATAAATCAGCAACAGATTCTTGAACCACCGTGCGAATATCAGCTTTTTTATAATCTGATACCGCCTTTGCGTTAAAAGAGTGTTGCATTAAAGTATGTATCATGCCTTCAAGTTTTCTTACACTCTTTTCAATATGCATAAAATACAAATCTTTATCTGTATCATTAGTCTCTAGCTTGGCTAGATTTACCAATCCTAATATAGATTTAAGTGGTGCGACAAGATCATGTGAAGCGCTGTATAAGAAAGCATCAAGCTCTTTAATAGTTTTGTTCAATCTATCGATCGTTTCATTGAGTCGTACTGTTCTCTGCTGCACCAACCCTTCCAATGACTGATTGACCACCTGTAGTTGCTCCTGTGCCTCATTCAGCATCATATTTTGATAGCTAATTGTTTCACGGTGCATAATAAGTTCTTCATTATGCTGACTCAATTCCTCATTACGTGTCTCTAGTTCCAAATTCTTTTTCCATATCTGTTGGTTTTGCTCTGCAACAATTCGTTCCAGCTCATACTTTCTTTGCTTCAATTGATACGTTCTATAACGGTAAATAAAATAAACTGTAACAAAGAAAAGAATTAGCGCCGTAACCTTAGTAAATATTGTCATCCACCATTCAGGTATAACTGTTATTGCCATTATACTTTCTTTTCCCCAAGCGCCTGAAATATACCCTGCCCTAATCCGTAATTTATAGTCACCTGGGCTAAGATTTGTAAATGATACGCTTCGGTTTTCTACACTATGCCATGAATTATCAAAACCCTCAAGCATATATTCGTATTGAATAGAATTAGGCGACAAAAATTGAAGCGCTGAAAATTTAAAAGTTATAAACTTCGCTTTTTCGTAAGGCAGGTCAATCGATTTTGTATTGGTAATATTTTTTTTAAGAATGTTATTATCAATCTTCGCTTCTTCATTAAAGAATTGAAATCCGGTAAAAGTTATATTTAATTCACCTTCGCCATGCGTAATAGCAACTGGCTTAAAAGCGGTGAAACCATTTGTACCGCCAAACAACAAATAACCTTGTGATGTGGCAAGTGTTGCGTTATCTTTAAAAGGTCCAGTGTCAACCCCATGGTCTTCGCCAAAGAGATAGAAGTGTTTCTTCACTGGATCATATTTTACCAGACCCTTGCCGGTGGTAGCCCATACATTACCATCCGTATCAAGCTGCACCGCAAAGATTAGACTATTGGGTAGACCGTCTTGTTCTGTAAGGGTGGTAAAACGTTCTTCCTTTTGTTGAAATCTGACAAGTGCACTGCCTTGTGCGCTAAACCATATCGTACCTTTATTTCGTGGATCGGAAACAATTGAAAGTATTTGCTTATTTGGAAGGCCTTGGCTAGAATTATCAACACTTGTATAAGTCTTGACAACATCTCTGATAAGGTCATAACTGATTAGTATACCGTATTGCCCACCCCACAACATTTGTTCAGCGTCTATAATGATAGACTGAATAAAACTATCAGTAAATATTAATTTGTTGTCTTTGGGTGTTCTGTTATGGAAATGGGTAAATGATCTGCTTTCTTCATTGAATCGATTAATACCCCTCTCTGTAGCCAGCCAATAATTACCTTTGCTGTCTTCTGCTATATCCCAAACAATGTCACTACTAATACTTGAGTTGTCAACAGGGTCATTCTTATATTGATCAACTTTTTTATCAGGATGAATTATATATAATCCATGTTGATAAGTACCTATTAATAATTTCCCGTTGGCTGACTTGTGAAAGCAGGTAATGACGGTTGGATTATCAACATGGTTAGGAAAACTGTATTCATAAAATTTACCCTCTTTTAAATAATTCAATCCTCCTCCGTCTGTACCAATCATTAATGTGCTGTCTTCAACTTCACAAAAAGAAAGCACAGCATTATGTGACAATGAAAGTGGGTTTTCCGGATCCCGTCTAAACGAAAGCATGTTGATGTTAAAATCAGCATGGTAGCTTACGCCTCCATTAAAAGTTCCAAACCAACTATTTCCTGATTCATCTACAAGAATTGATCGAATGGTATTACTGCTAATAGACCTTTCTGTATAATCTGAATGTTTATAGACCAAAGAAGTTCCATTGGTAGGATTTAATAACGTCAAGCCACCGCCATCTGTCCCCACCCATATCCTTCCATCTTTTGTGGGGGCAACAGCCCAAACTTTATCATCACTGATATGCTTGCTGCTTTGCGAAAACGTTTTTAATTCTCTTGTTACGGTATTTAACTTCTTTAGCCCACCGCCTTGCGTACCTATCCAAAGTGTCTTACCATCTAAAATTAATTCACGGATTGAAAAATGATGCGGCATTCCGGATCTTGTATAGCCCAAAACCACTTCTTCGACAATGCCTGAAATGACATTTATTTTTAAAAGACCTTTTTCTAAAGTACCAACATACAGGTTATCTTCTATCAGTTCAATTCGATAGGCCATGATCTCGCCCATCTTCTTATAAATAGGTAGTTTTTTAACGATCCCTGTTGTTAAATCAATATAACAAACCCCGTTCACTGTGTTTGCCATCCAGAGTCTGTTGCGTTTTTTATCTACCTTTAAATCTACACAACTGTAATACTCAAATCCGGTCAACGAATAATTTGTAAACTGTTCCAAATGCCGGTCAAGACGACTTAAACCCTCAGTAGTTCCAATCCAAATATTACCTTTTTCATCCTCTAATAATGCTTCTACTGTGTTTCCAACAATTGTTGTTGAATCGCCAGGCGTATGTCGAAATATTTTAAACTGACTTCCATCAAACCTATTTAAACCATCGTCAGTTCCAAACCACATAAAACCTTGAGAATCTTGCAGAATGCAATTAACAGAGGCCTGAGACAGCCCCTTGTCTGTGTTAAATTGCCTAAAGAAAAGTTGGTTTTTAAATTGATTGAATTGTGCCCAAGCACCCAAGTGAAGGGTGGCAAAAATAAACGTGATGATTATTCTAATGTTGGCCAAATTCTCTGCTGTTGTAGTTCGGTAAACCGAGCCCAATAAATATACATTTTTTATAAAAAAAACACGGCAATACATGGGGATTTTAATTGTCACTAAATTTAATTATGAGTATCCGCTTCCGGTTCTAAGTGGGCGGTGGTAAAGGCGCGGAAGTTAAGCGCATCACTTTCTACAAAAGTGTAGGCCGCGTTAAATCCAGAAATAAATACCAGTGTGAATTTTGGTCTTAGGACTTCAAGCGGATATTCATATTTAATTTAACCCTATCATCACCCACCTAATACATAAGATGATGGGTCTCCCCATTAGTCTATCAATTTTTCCAAATGATGGTAGTCAATATGATATTCGGCTTTAATGGCATTTATTTTATCATCAATTTTATTATCTAATACTCGTCTGCTATTCTTACTTCCAACAAGCAATACATTTTTACGGGTATGTTCATTTGAAATAAACTCAAATATTTTCGTGTCATAATGTTTCTTCTCGAGAATTAATGCACGAAGGGTATCTGTAACCATTTCAAGTTGACGTTCTTTAAAAATACCGTACTTCATTATGGGATTATCTAGTTCTCTTCCTTTAATTTGCTGCCTAATCTGTTTGTGGCAGCAGGGAGCGCAAACAATCAAAGCCGCATTTGCTTGTATTGCTTTTGCTAATGCATCGTCAGTTGCAGTATCGCAGGCATGCAGTGCAATTACGATGTCTACATGCTTATCATGAAACTGTTCGATAGATCCGTTTTTAAATTTTAAGTTATCAAAACCGCATTTAACAGCAACATCATTACAGTAATCAACTAATTCTTTTCTAAGTTCGATGCCCGTAACATGTACGTCCAAGCCTAGTTTAATTTTTAAAAAATCGTACAATGCAAATGTGAGATAACCCTTACCGGAGCCCATATCAACAATATTGATCTTCACGGGTAGCGGAGTTGATTTGATAAGGCTCTCAATAACTTCAAGGTATTTATTAATTTGTTTAAATTTATCAGCCATCTTCGGAATAACTTCTCCATATTCATCTACTATTCCTAAAGCCGTAAGGTACGCATCATGGATAACTGCACGTTTTACTTTTTGCCTATCATGATTTACATCAGATTTTTCAATAAAACTTGGCTTTATTTCTGTAATAATGCCTTTCCCTTTTTTTGAAATCCTTAATGAAACGTCCATTTCAGTTGTGAACAATGTGCAGTGCTGAAAAGTATGCGCTATTATTGTTGCAAGTTCTTTGTATGCATCTTCTAACAAGAAGTTTTTGACTTGGTCATTGGTTTTAAAATGGTAAGTAAATGAAAGGTTGGTAGCATTCTTGATTAATATCAACCGAACATAAATTTTCTGTAATTCTACCGCCTGTTTTGTTGGTTTGCTTAGCGTTATTTTGATAAAACTTTCCGCTTCAATGCTTTTCTTTATACTGGATATAAAGTCTACAATCTCGTTCATTATACAAATCTATTCTATTTACTATAGAAATTCTCCCAGAAGTTTAACAACCGCTTTATTGCCCTAATAAGTTTCCTAGTCTAGAAGCATTTGCTATTTTTATGAACACTCCGAAAATCTGCAAAATGATTTTAGCCAAGCCATTAAAGACAACCAAATTTATATGTATTTCTACCTATCTTATATAGCCTGGCAGGATTTTGTCGTTACAGCTAGCGAGGTTGAAGCTTTGAGAAAATTGATTAAGAGTCAATCTTGATTAAAGAAAGAAGAAAGTATATTTCTTCTAAACTAACTTAGTCCTGCATCTCCCCCATTGCCCGAAGAATTAAAAAACTGGGTAGCTGAGATTAAGAAGGTATTACATCCAGCAACCCTTGCTATTATACGCTTTCATTTTTTCACTGAAATTTCCTACGTTGACGTGTGCTTGACTTCATATTAACAAAATTTAGTTGTTAATTTTTTAACCACTGCAAGTGTATCAATATTGAGCAAAGTAAACAACTACTGCTGTAGCGTGCAGAGCGTATCAGTTAGTGATGTAAGTATATGTTATTAATTAATAAGTTCTCAAGCTATCGTAAGAAAGTCGTTAAGGTAGTAGTACAATTTAATAGTGGAGGCTACAGAAGAGCTTGAGAAAGAGTTAAAGATTGGAACCAATTAGATTAAAAAATTTAATTAAAAAACGGTAAACGTTATTCAGGCATCTATAATCTATAAATGCAATGCCTATTGCTTAAATCCTAATTTTTTGTAGAAACGTTTCCTCTTAATGTTGCCTTTCATCTAATCTCTTTTTAACTAAGTGCGGGCTTAATTTTTGTAGGGCTACTAACAACTATAATAAAAACTATTAAGTAATTATGAAAAAACAAATTATCATATTATCAACTTTAATAGCACTTGCTTTAACTCCTTGTATTAAATCAATGGCACAGGGTAAAGTTTGGAGCATAGGTCCAGAGATTGGTGCTAACGTTTCGAAATATAACTTAGACAATACCAAATACAAACCGGGATTTGTAGGGGGTTTGTTTCTAACCTATAGCGTTGAAAATACACATGCATTCACTGGTAAACTTCTATTTTCACAGAAGGGAAATGCATCCACACTCAATAATCAGACTGAAACATTAAACTACATAGAGCTACCGTTAATTGCTCGAATTTTCTTTAATAGGGAAGGTAAATTTCGTCCAAATATTTTTGTTGGTCCTTCATTTGGCTATTTAGCCAGTGTATACAAAAGAACAGGTACCAGCAAAAGTGTTAAAGAAGAAAATTATACTGATTCCTTTAATACATTTGATTTTGGTGTAACCGGTGGTTTAGGCTTTAATTATCAAATTGCGAATGAAACTAGGCTTCTTATCGATGCAAGATACACACATGGCTTAACTGATATAAGCGTAGCTGATGGCGGTATCACCAATCGTGTGTTTTGCATTAGTGCTGGTATTTCTTTCGGATTATAATTCAATTGATGTGATAAAAGAGGGTGATGAAGTCATTCCCTTTTTTTGTTCAGCCATCAAGGTAGCTTGGTAACGAAGCCTTACTGGAAAGTAACATTAGCACATAATAGATTATCTTCCATTTCAAACCAGGAACAATGACAAAATTATTACCTGGAATAATTACCGACTTGGCAATAACTTCTGGTTCTAGCATTAGTGACTCTGGTAGGTTAAGGCCAGTTGTCATTTTACTTCTTATATATCTTCCTCCCCATCATAGTCACTCGGAGAGGACTATGAGGCCGTAAATACAAAGACCTGTGGAAGGATGCATACGTGAGTAACAAAAGCATCATAGCCCTTTAGAGTGCCTTTGGTGAGGAATAATTATGAGATTGATATGTCACGAGGTGATAGCTATCTCTTCGCACAATGCTGATTATAAAACAACACAATCGCCTCGATTTCCTTCCTTCTCAGATCCTTGCTTTCAATTCGTTCGCGTAAAGCTGGGCAATCGCTGAAATACTCGAGCATATCTTTTTTCCATCCAAATGTTCTTGGTTGTTTGAGTGGACCATTGCCTTTTTGAAAAACGAGATTGTTGCTTGTGTAAGTCGCGCCGGGTGCATAACCTCCTCCAGGACCGCCGTAAAATCCTGGCGAAGACTGTTTGAAGTAATACCGATAAAGCCTAAGTGGTCCGTCTATTTCGAGTTTCAGAAATATCTTTGTGGATGTCGAGAACATGCCTTCACCACCAAGTGTATTTGCGCAGGAGATCATACGCACTTCCATGCCATCATATTTAAACCTGATCTCATCAGCATCATCGGGGCGAAGGATTCGCTTCTTTCCGCTTCATCAAAATAACGCACTTTATATTGAACGCGCTGGAAGTTCGGTTCATCAGCGAGAAAAGGCACGTTGATGATAAACGTAACTTCTCTTGAGTTTCCATTTGAAAAGATGGTACCCTGGATTTTTCTACCATAGGTATGAAGTGATATAACAACTAACACGTTAATAAGTAAGAGGCGTCTCATGTCTTAATTTTAATAGTTAGCAAAGGTAATAATTCTATACAAAGTACAGTAGTCCCAATTACGACGTTAGATATCGCCTAAATGTTATTGAGTTGATTTCTGATATTGTTAAAATACATCTGAGATGCGTTTAGGTAAGATGCCAAGTCCTCTGGTTTTGAGGAGGTGATGTTTTTACTCGCATCTGTTAAATGGTCACCTATTTCTGAAATCAGATGTTTCACATTTTGCGTTGTTTCTCTTACGGCTAATCGCAAATTCATTTCATCCATTACGATATCGCCAAGCACCTTCAAAAGTTGTCGCTCATTAGCGGAGAAGACACGTGGCTTATGGTCTAGAATACATAAAGTACCAAGATTGAAATTATCTTCAGTATGCAACGGCGCAGCGGCATAAAATCGAAGTCCAAATTCACCTGCAACTAAAGGATTTGCTAGCGCTCTTAGGTCTTCTTTGGCATTCTCTACAATATAAAGATCATTTGATAGAATGGCAGAAGCGCAAAGTCCAGGGTCGCGTTTAATCTGCTTAATATCTAAGCCATGATGTGACTTAAACCATATTCTATCAGTATCCACTAAGCTGATTATTGATATCGGAACTTTAAAAACTAATGAGGCCAAATTCGTGATCCTATCAAACGCTCCATCTGGTGGCGTGTCAAGCAGGTTATATTTAGTAAGTGCTTCAAGGCGCTCAACTTCGTTTGCCGGTTTTTCTACAAGCGTAGTGTCCATATATTTCTGTTTAAGATTGATTATGTTTGATTGGTAATATAAATACAAATGTGGCGCCTTCATTTTCTATGCCCTTAGCGTATATAATACCACTATGATTTTCTACAATGCGCTTACATAAAGCGAGGCCGATACCGTAACCACCATACTTTGATTTATCATTAAGACGCTGGAAAATCGTAAAAATCTGCTCGGCATATTGCTGGCTAAAACCTATGCCATTGTCAATAATTTTTATTTCCTGATACCTTTGATTTTCCTTTAATGTGGTATAGGTTCTAACATCCTCACAACTGAGGAGTCGGGAAGAGATAGTAATTGTGGATTTGGAATTTTTCTTCGAGAACTTTATTGCGTTACCAACAAGGTTGTAAAATAATTGATTCATTTGAATTGGAATTGCATTTAAAGTGTAAAGATGATCAGCTATTACCTCGATATTTTTTTGTTGTATTAATAATTCGTAATCGGTAATCACATGTTGTAAAATGCCATTTAAATCGACTTCTTTAAAAAGGGATGAATTATAACTTAGCCTTGAATAATCAAGCAAATCTTTTATTAAGCTTGACATTCTGTTGGCGGAGGACGATATTTTCTCCAGGTAGATGTATGCGTCTGGCGTTAACTCTGCAGAATATCGCTGGTGCAGAATATTTGTAAATACCTGAATCTTCCTCAAAGGCTCTTGTAAGTCATGGGAAGAAACATAGGCGAATTGTTCGAGTTCTCGATTCGCACGAATGAAATGCGTATTCGCTTCAATAAGTTCTTCATTAGTCGCTACCAGCTCTTCATTTGTCGCTTGCAATTCTTCGGTTCTCTCTTGAACTAGCCTGGAAAGGTTGTCGGTAAATTTTTTTTGATCTGTTATATCCTGAATTGTACCAAGAACTTTTAAAGGTTTTCTCAATTCATCATACAAGAGTTTTCCTTTTATTCTTATCCAATGGTACTCGCCATCCTTCCAAATCACACGTGCCTCGTAATGAAGATAACCTGACTCTAAAGACTCCTCATGTGCCTTCTGTCCGACCAACAGATCATCCTTATGGACCAGGGTTGCAAATTCTGATCTCGTCATACCTTTTCCAACACCCAAAATTTTATTAAATCGATCGGATGTAACCATTTCATTGGTTATCATGTCAATTTCATAAGTGCCTAAGTCGGCAGATTCAATTGCCATTCGCGCTTTTTCTTCTGCCGCAATGATCGTTTTCTTGGCTCCTACCTGCTCAGTAACATCATGACACAAGACCATCACGCCGGATATTTTTCCGTTTGAACCTACATAAGGTTGATAGACCAAGTTCAAAAATCCTTCCTTCTTTTGGTCAATACCCACCATCACAGTGTATGGCGTATCATACAGAAATATAGGATTACCTGTTTTCCTTACACTTTCAATAATAGGACGAAAGTATGCTTCAGCTTCTGGTATAACATCAAATAGCAACTTGCCCTCCAATTCATCCACCGTGCGGCCTATTAACTTACTATACATTTCGTTCACCACTTCAACACGCATCTCTATGCCTATTAAAACAATAATTCCTACCGATGCTTGATGAATTAGGTTTTGAAATTGCTTATCAATTATGTTTAGTTTATAAATATTGTTTTCGAACTCCGCAATCTCAGCACACGAGATTAAAACGCCTGACTTATTATCGTCTTCATAGATTGCATTGTAATGCATAGGCCAATGAAGTGTTTTTTGATCAATGGCACTAAAAAGAGTAATGCATATTTCATCTCGTTGTTTAAACTCGTCACCTCCTAAAATGGCATCAACTTTTTCTTTCATTAGAAAAAGCTTGTTGTACACCTCTCCCTTCAAGGGTCGGCCAAAGAATGCAAGCAAGTCAGAATTGTTCATAAGCTTGCAATACGCGTCGTTATAAAAACAGTGCCTTTCATATCCCCAAATAACAATTGACGGAAAATTTGAGTTTAGTGCCATGTTGAGTATGGTCTTCAGTTCATTGGGCCATTTGCTAATGTCTCCTAAAGAAGTCTCACTCCATGAATAATTGCGAAAAGCTATTCCCATCTGTCCGCCATTCTTCAGGAATGTGGGACAGAAGTTTCCATTAATCGTGGCGCTCATTCGAGGTTGTTATAAAATTCAAGATCAAATTTACACTTTCTAATACAGAGAATGTTCAAGGCTTCACCAAACATTTTGAGAGAAGCTGACAGTTTATGATATAAAAGTCATGCCTCAGACATCGTGATACTTCCATGTTAAGGTGTTGCCCCTTCGTGGTATATAAATTCTTTTGATCGAAGCAGACACATCAAGGTTAAGTCGGGACTACATAGGGCAGATTTATCTATATCTCGAAATATCTCGAATAGAAGATCCAAGGAAAATGAATTTTCTATATGGACAAAGGCGGGGATAATTTTGGAATGAAATGGTTAAACAAAGCAAATAGCACATAGTGTGATGAAGCACGAATTGTGATAAGTTCACCAACTCTTTTAGTTATATAGTACTCCGTTTGCCAACGGTTAAACTAATGATAAATGAAAAATATAGAAAATATTAGTTTTTGGATAATCAATCATGAAACAAATTGGACTCGCTCAATAAGATCACAGGGAAAAATCGAACACAAAACGCTGAAACTCTTATAAATTTCAGCGTCTTTATCAATGTAGCGCGGGGGTAGCCATATCGAACCTTTTTATATTAGATTTCTTGAAAATGGGCCAATTCATACCCAAAAGGGTATAATATAATTAGACTTTGAACTATTATTGGAATTTTGCCCGGTTTTTAATGGCCGAACTTTAAGAAAGCTCACACTTTATGTTTGGTCAAATTCCTATTCTCAAAGTTTTTAAAAATTTTTTGAGAATCTTTCTAAGTTTTTCTTCAGAAAGCATACTAATAAGATAAACACAAGAAGTTGGAAAGGTTATTTACAGGAGCTATTCTACCGCATGAGAAGATTCTCTTTAAAGTTTGCAGGATGTACTGCAAAGGCGAGGAGGATCAACAAGATCTTTTCCAGGAAATAATGCTGCAGCTCTGGCGGGCTTACCCTTCTTTCCGAGGTGAATGCAAAATATCCACATGGATGTACCGGATCGCAATCAACACGGCTATCCTGCAGCGAAAAAAGGAGCTAAAAGAACCGATGAAGTATGTAGTTGGTGCAGACATCCCTGAAAGGGCTGCTGCCGGGGACGAAGATTGCCAATATTACCTAATGATGATAGCCGTTGAAAAATTATCATCAATAGAAAAAGCAATTGTTATGCTCTACTTGGATGACTACTCTTACAACGAGATGTCGGAAGTAATAGGGATCTCTGAATCAAATATAGGTTTCAGGATAAACCAGATAAAAACTAAGCTGAAAAAATTAACAGACAACGAGTATGGAACTTGATGAATTTAAAGCTGTGTGGAAGAAGGCTGAAAGGCCTGTAGCCTCTTCTATGACGAGTGATAAAAAAAACAATTATATGAATACAATGGACACTATCGGCTACTTGAATACTAAAACTGCCAAGGCAGCAAAATGGAACAGGATGCTCATGAGTATGCTTATGGGGATTGTGTCCGTTGGAATATTGCTGGCATTTATTCTTCCGCGTGAAGCTACTTCAATAACGGATGGGCTGCCTTCCTTTATTCTTTTTCTTCTCTTTTGCATTGTAGAACTTCGGCTAACCGAAAAAAGCAAGTCAATTTTTGAGAACACTTCAGGCGTTGATTTAAAAACCGCAATTACGAACATTATTCAAAAGTGGACGCGATGGTACCAGCTCTCGAACATCGTGATGATAATCTTCTTGCCTGCAATGCTCTATATTTATTTATCTTTTGTAGATGACTTAACTGGGTTACAGGTATCTACCGCCTTAAAAATAATTACAAGCATTTTGCTTACAGCGTTATCAATGTACTGTGGGCATCTTTATTACAAGTCAACATACATTAATCGAATTAATGAACTTAAAAAGACATTGAACGAACTTCGTCAGCCAGAATGATCAATGTAAGGGGTCTGTTGTGAAACTTTTACAACTCAATAAACCTTTCCAATGAGATATAAAGTAAGTAGGCCATTGTCGGGTATTAAACATTAAACAAATCTCTAAAAATCAATATTTATGACAACTAAAATGAAATAATCAAATGTGTTAAAAGGGTTAATATTAGGAATGATCGGTATCTCTAGTATTATTTTAATTGCAAAAGCAGGATATCACATGGGACTTTTGCTTAAGGACGTGTTTTAGATTCAGAACTCCTGACCTGATTGGTATAAAATATGGAATAAAGGCTAAATTC
>CAXSCR010000026.1:0-56315 GCA_964235605.1 uncultured Cyclobacteriaceae bacterium
ACTATGTATATCTTCATCCTGCTACCGATGGAAAGGAATTGTTCAAAGGCCTCAAAGCATTCATTACCTTCTACAATTACCAGAAAACTCACCAGGGAATTGGCAGGATACCTCCGGCAGAATTATACCTGAACGCAGCATAATGAATTCAAAAGCGGAGCGCTTCGCGCATTTTTAGATGTTGAAATGTGGATAACTCCAAAAGAAAATTTTATACATTTGCTCCACACTCACAACGTTTGGAGTAACCCACATTCCAACATCGATGACGATGACGATGATCCAATTTTATTAAACTAAGAAAGACATAAAAGTGGTCTGACAAAAGGGGAGTAGAAAATAGGAAAGGTGTTTGTTTTACTGGAACGCTAACCAGTTTAATAATTCTTTATGAACTGGATTGGATCAACTTTGCCTATTTAATAGATGTGATTAAAACCTTGCCACTTATTTTAATCCCATCTCGAACAACCTGATAGATATAAAGTCCGTTTTTGCTGAATATTTGGTTATATAAATCTACGTGCCATTTTCCTTCAAAAATTTGCAATCCATTTTCGTTATAAATGGAAACTATACATTCTTGAATATCGATTTGTTCCTCATTCAATGAAAATTTGGTTCCATCATCCATCTGCGTTGATGTTTCCTTTGTAGCCATCATTTCATCTGCTGGAGACAGTGTTGTAGTTGATCGGACGCTTGCTGTTGAATTAACAAAGTTCATTGTTACCTCATCAGATTTAACTGCACCATCGTTATCGGTAACTGTTAACCTAAATACATATTTTCCAACTTCTAGGTTAGTTAATGTAGGCCTTAAAGCTGCTGCATTGGAGTATGTGCATGATCCACCAGATAATTTAACCCATTTATAGGAAACGATTTGACCGTCAGTATCTGATGCTACCCCAAAAAGTGTGACACGTATGGCAGGCAATATTACCGTTCTGTCAGGCCCTGCACTTGCTGTCGGATTTGTGTTTCCACCATCAATAACGGTTAAAGTCATGTCATCTGATTTAGCAGTTCCGGCATTGTCTATTACAGTTAGTCTAAATACATACGCACCTGGAACCAATGAAGAAACAATAAGTGTGGTGGTAGTTGTTCCTGCCAGCGCAACTGCGTTGCCTGACACTTTAGACCAAAGGTATGAATCGATAGCACCACCTTGCTCACTTGCACTTCCTATTATATTGATGCTATTGGTAGGCAGCGTAAGTGATTTGTCAGATCCCGCACTTACAATTGGTAAAGGTTTAGCGACACTTGAATTCACTGTTACTTTTATATAGTCAGAGTCAGAGTCGCCGTCATTATCAGTAACTCGCAATCGGAATACATACACACCTGTACTTAGACCTGATGCTGTCATTTTTGAAGTAATAGAATTGGTTAACGTTGCGTTAGGTCCGCTTATTTTTGTCCACGAATAAGAAGCAATTGTTCCATCACTATCTAAACCTGATCCGGTAAGTGCTATACTTGTCGCGGCGGTAGATTGATCTACTCCGGCATTTGCAACTGGAATTTTATTAGATTCGTTAATTGTATTTGTAAATGAGAGCATCCAATCGTAAATATTAGGATTGTGTATAGTATGATCAGGCGTATAGGCATTGTCCCACGAATTATGATTGACTCCTGGGTATATAGTAATTTTAGCTAATGTTTCAGGTGCAGGAACGCAAGCATTTATGGCGTTAATCATATTGACCGTTTTTGCCATTGGAATGGTAGTATCGCTATCACCATGAAAAGCCCAAACTCCTAAGTTCTCTTCTGATAGGAGACATGCGTTCGGAACTGAATTTCTACTACCACACACAGGTGCAATCGCTGCAAAAAGTTTTGGGAACGTTACGGCTGATGTCCACGTTCCGCCACCACCCAAACTAAGGCCAGTTAAGTATATCCGACGCTCATCTATGCGGAGGTAGGTCTTGCAGTAGTCAATTATTTCTGCAACATACGCTGTTGGCCAGTCGGTCCAATTGTTTTTTAGTTGGGGTGAGATAACGATGAAAGGAAACTCAGTACCGTTCTTAATATGTTTTGGAGGACCATTTTTTTCTACCCTACCAATCCCAGCTTTGAGGTCGGCAATATCAGTGGTATTAGCACCTCTTTCTCCCAGGCCATGTAAAAAAATAACAATGGGATATTTATTAGAGTTATTGTTATAATCCTTCGGTAAATATTCCAAGAATGCAATTACTGATTTTGTAGTAGTACGAAAAGTATTTTGGGCAAAGGAAGTTGAAAAAATCAGAGTTATAATTAATAGTAAACTATAACGCAATAGGTATTTTCTTTTAGTCATTTCTTTCCGAGTTATCTTTACACTGATTCATTTTTAATCACAGAACGCTACCAACTTTCTATGATGTAAAGATTGTATGATATCGTGAAAGTGAACGGGTAGATTAATTTGAATGCGCTCTTGTGTAAGAAATGTAGTTTATTATTTCCGTATAAAGCGGCGATGGAAAATAGTTTTAAAGTCAGATTTTAAAATGTTTTTTTTGATTACAGATGCTTTACAAGATATCAACGATGAGTTACCATATGCGACGATCAATTCATGTTTAACATTTTTACAACATCAAGAAAATGAGTGTATTTTTTTATTATTTGATAAAGGCGATTACAAAGTGCGGTACTTTTTTATGGTATAGGGTAATAAAAATATAAAATGCATTTAAGATGGAATCTATTTGGTACTGCGCATAGTCAAGAATTTGATTTCGAGTCACCTGTATAAAACTTTAAAGTTAACTAGCAGCTCAAAGCTAGCAGCCTGAAGCTATAAGTTTGATATTAAAAACTTAAAAACGAGTTACCTGACAAGCTCCCGCTATGTGCGTTATATGTGCTTTATAGTATGCGCTGATACCTATAGATTTTACAAAGCGTGGTCTTGTATATAATCGAAACATGATGTGGTGCTGTTCATCCCCACCAATAAGTGAACAATTTATAGCTCAGTGCATTATCACTGCAATGCCGGGGGCAGTGCAACGCCGGTGTTAATCGCAGTAAAAATGAGTGGTCTAACCTATAATAAAAGAGGGAGGGAGTTGGATTGTTCTTAACCTTGGAGAGTTTCAATAAGTGCAATAGCGACCTAATCTATGTTGCGTTTTTTGATATTAGGTTTTAAAGAGTATTGTTTACAGAAGAGTGGAAGGTGTAACCAGGCGGTATTCTATGAAAATTATTCGGCAGATGCTATTTTGAGTAATGGACAATCAAAAAGCAGATTTAGACAATGGGATAGGCTAGTTTCTGCCTCATTGGCCCACTGGTATTAAAAGACTTTCCGTGAAGAAAATTAAACATAGTGCAGGTCGAAGCAGAAAATGATCATATTTATATATAGCTTGTGGCCTCAACGCCGGCATATTTTCAACCAGCGTACCTCCTTATAACTTATAAATAGGGAATAATTGAAAATATTTTAATTGAACTTAATGGGCGAAGCAAAGCGTAAATCTATTTTTCTTGCAGATGACGATGAAGATGATTGTATCCTATTTGAGGATGCGCTTCGCGAAGTTTGTTGCGAAACCATTTTAAAAACCGCTAATGATGGTCTAGAGCTTATGGAAATTCTAGAGGAAGCGGTTCCGCCTCCGCCTGATGTTATTTTTCTAGACCTAAATATGCCACTGAAAAATGGGTTCGAATGTTTAGCTGACTTAAAAAGTATTAATAAACTCAGAAACATTCCGGTCGTTATTTTTTCAACGTCCGCCCAAAAAGATGCTGTTGAAAGAGTATATAGTCAGGGTGCGCATTATTATATATGCAAACCCACTTCATTTGATAAATTAAAAAATGCTATAGAAAAGGTTTTATCTATTGATTGGAGTACAAACCTGGACCAACCCACCAAGGAGAAATTTTTGCTTACGTTTTAGCGTGTTAAAAAATTGTAAAATCTAAGTTAATATTGGTAAGATATTTTGTTAGATCATCGTCATTTGCAATTGAGATGCTAATAAAATTGTTGGTTCTATTATTATAAAACAATTCCACAAAAGTAGTATTAATAGAATACAGTATTATTTTCACATTGATATATTCACGGCATTCTACAAATTTGCCTTGCGCTATAATAAGGCTTGCTTGTTTATCCGCACTAAGATTATAGAAGTCACTTTCTTTCATACACTAAAAAATATAAAAATCGTACCATTTAGTTATTGGGTTTGTCAAGTTGTAGGTTTGTAGGTCCATTACAAGAAATGCCATAATTTCTTTTACTACTAAGATTTGCATCCCATAGGAGATCGTAGACGTTATTGATGCATATTCATTTCTGATCAAAGTTTCGTTATACAGTTTATACTATAAGATTTATTAGTTGGGGATGATAATACGCAAATCAAACTGACTAAGGTTTTGTTTTACAACCAAGGTGCATACAATCAAAAGGTATTATATTTTCAGTTGATCATGTGAGACTAAACCACAATGGTATGATTAAGGAGCATAAGAAAAAACAAGACAAAAAGGATATATTTCCTAACGTTGAAACACCGCCACCACCAGATCAAGTGGATCCTTCTATACTACCCGTACAAGAAAATTCCGGGCAAGAAAAACAACAGCGCCCAGGTAAACAAAATCCTGAAGGAGACGAAAAGAACGGACCAAAATAGTGGCTGGCATCCCCGCTAAAATGAATACTGAACCCATTTTATTTAGAGAAAAAGCCGCAGTTTAACGGCTTTTTTTTACCCTATTACCTGTTTAACTTCTAATCGTCGCACTAATTCGTGTATAATAAAGTGATGCTCGCATTGTATAATACACTTACTTTTTTTTCCCATTTGACCAGATCAGTTTGAAATGTTAAATTGGCCGTTCATTTAGTTGTAGTTATTCCATGAATTTTAGTGTTTTAGAGAACCAGTTAGAAGGCGAATTATTTACCGATGAAACAAACCGTAGATTATACGCTACTGACGCTTCCGCCTATCGGGAAATGCCCCTGGCAGTAGCAATTCCTAAATCAGAAAAAGACATTAAGCTCCTTATCCGTTTTGCGAATGAAAATAAGACCTCCATTATTCCTAGAACGGCTGGGACTTCATTAGCTGGGCAGGTAGTAGGTGGAGGTATCGTTGTAGATGTCTCTAAGAATTTCAGCAAGATCATTGAGATAAATCAAAAGGACGGATGGGCTGTCGTTCAACCGGGCATTGTGCGTGATGATCTCAATCAACACTTAAAGCCGCTAGGGTTTTTCTTCGCGCCAGAAACATCTACAGCCAACCGTGCTATGATTGGTGGCATGATTGGGAATAACTCATGTGGTTCTAATTCGGTAGTATATGGAAGTACACGTGAACACTTGTTAGAGGTAAATGTGATACTTTCTGATGGAAGTAGCGCATGGTTTGGCGAAATAGACAGCCAAGAGTTCGCGAAACGTTCAAATACCATTGGCGCTAACACATTAGAGTCTAAAGTTTATGCGCATGTTAAAGCCGTGTTATCAGATGTTAAAAACATAGCTGAAATTGAAAAGCAATTTCCAAAGTATTCCATTCCCAGAAGAAATACAGGTTACGCTATTGATATGCTTGCCAGAATGCAACCCTTCAATCAAAATGGTCAGCGGTTTAACTTTAGCAGTCTCATAGCAGGATCTGAAGGTACACTTGCCTATATAACATCAGCTAAAATCAAATTAACGCCATTAGACCCGCCCCATAAAAAGCTGGTATGTATTCATTGTAAAAGCATAGATGAATCGTTACGGGCAAATCTTGTTGCTTTGGCGCATAATCCGTCCGCAGTTGAGCTGATGGATAATTATGTGTTTGAAGCCACTAAGAGAAATCGTGGACAAGCTGAAAACCGTTTCTTTATAGAAGGTGAACCGCAAGCAATTCTTGTAGCAGAACTTACACGCGCTAGCTCGGAGAAACTTGATGCCGATGTGGTGGCTTTAATTACGGATTTGCAGTTAAAAGGCTTGGGCTACTCATATCCAGTTGTTGGGGGTGATGATATTAAGAAGGTGTGGAACCTGCGGAAAGCCGGCTTAGGGCTCTTATCGAATGTGCCGGGTGATTCTAAACCCGTGCCGGTAATAGAGGATACAGCCGTAGATGTTAATGACCTGCCTGCTTACATAGCAGAGATGAATGAGGTCTTAAAAAAACATGGCCTGTATAGTGTTCACTATGCTCACGCAGGCTCAGGTGAATTGCATTTACGCCCTATAATTGATTTAAAGACTTCAGAAGGCGTAAAACTATTCAGGGTTATAGCAGAAGAGACAGCAACACTTGTAAAAAAATATGGAGGGTCTTTATCGGGCGAGCATGGTGATGGAAGGTTACGCGGTGAATTTATTCCGCAGATGATTGGTGAGCATAATTACAAGCTTATCAAAGATTTAAAGAAGGTGTGGGATCCCAATAACATTTTTAATCCTGGAAAGATCGTTGATACCCCACCAATGGATACGCATTTGCGTTATGAAAGGGATCATGTCACCAAAGAATTTGATACCATTCTTGATTTCTCAGATAACCTAGGCATACTACGCGCCGCTGAGCAATGTAATGGTTCTGGCGATTGCAGAAAAACGGAATTGAGTGGCGGCACCATGTGCCCGAGTTACATGGCCACGCGTAATGAGAAGGAAACAACACGCGCCCGTGCCAATATACTTCGTGAGATGATAAGCAGCTCAGATAAAATCAATCCGTTTGCCCATGATGAGATTAAAGAAGTAATGGATCTTTGCTTGAGTTGTAAAGGCTGTAAATCAGAATGTCCATCAAATGTGGATATGGGTAAACTTAAGCAGGAATGGCAATATCAATATTACAAAGAGAAAGGCGTTCCGTTTAGGAGTAGACTCATAGGTAATTTTGCATTGGGAATGAAGTTGGCGTCACTTGCTCCTTGGGGATATCGCGCTGTATTTGGGAATAAGTTTTCAGGCACCATCGTAAAATCATTAATGGGTTTTGCTACCAAGAGAAGCATGCCGGGTTTTTCAAAAATGAGTTGGAAAAAATGGTTTGATACACAGTTTAAACCAACAGCAACAAATCCAATAAAAACAGTATATCTTTTTATTGATGAATTGTTAAACTACAATGAAGCCGAAATAGGAATAACAACAGTTAAGGTACTTGATAAATTGGGCTATGCAATCAAGTTTCTACCGCACCATGAATCAGGTAGAAGTTTTCTTTCAAAGGGAATGTTGGAGGAAGCACGTGAGTTTGCCAAAAAGAATGTAGCGCTATACAAGAACGTTATAACAGAAGAGACACCTTTAATCGGTGTTGAACCATCGGCAATCTTAACATTTAGAGATGAGTATCCTGATTTATTGCGTGGTGAAGAAAAAGAGCAAGCCAAAAAAATTGCAGCCAACACATTTATGATTGAAGAATTTTTGGCTAATGAATTAGATGCAGGTAACGTAAGACTAAGTTTATTCAAAGAACAAAAAGCATTGATTAAACTGCATGGCCATTGTCAGCAAAAAGCGTTATCTTCACTTACCCCTGTTAAGAAGATACTTACTCGGATGGGCAACAACCAAGTACATATTATTCCATCGGGATGTTGTGGCATGGCAGGGTCATTTGGCTATGAAACGGAACACTATGACATCTCCATGCAGATAGGAGAATTAGTCCTTTTCCCAACAGTTAGAAAACAGCCAGACGATGTTATTATTGCAGCGGCGGGGACAAGCTGCCGTCATCAGATCAAAGATGGTACGGGCAGGAAAGCAGTTCACCCTATAGAAATTATTTGGAAAATGCTGATTTAATTTAGATACGCGTAATTTTTATTTTATCAAAAATGGTTTGTTATGGTAGCTACAATTTTTAAAGCCCGTTATGCAACAATAACTTATGATGCAGAAAAGTACTGCCTGTATTTGATATGGGATGGTAGTCCCACCAACGAAGAATATAAAAAGCCTTTTATAGCCATGATTGAGTATGGTAAAAAATTTCGTTGTGATGGCATGTTATCGGATATCTCAAAACAGGGAATTATAAGTCCGGAAAACCGAAAATGGTTTGAAAAAGAAATGATGCCCATAGCGTCGGGGGTTGGCTTAAAACGCGGCGCTATTGTTACGAACGGTAACGCTTTTAAGCTATACTACATTAACATCATCTTATCGGCAGTCAATAAATTTCCTATCCAAACAAAATTGTTCAACAATCAGAGTGATGCACATGCATGGCTTGATAGCTTCATAGGCAAGGCGTAAAATGTGTACAAATACGCTGATCTAATATATTATGGGAACTGTATTTGAAGTAAAGGCAGATCACAAGTACATGGAAGTGGCTGAGCGCATTGAGACGCTCATAGAAAAAAAAGTATTTAAGGTTGGTGATAAATTACTTTCTGTGCGTGCGCTTAGCAAGGAGCAGGGCATTAGTTTAAGCACATCTTTTCAAGCCTATTATTTGTTAGAAAGTAAAGGGTTAATAGAAGCCAGGCCGCAGTCTGGCTATTACGTAAAGTATTCACCTGAACATATTCTTGATCTTCCAAAAGTAAGTTATCCGTTAGATGATGCCGTGCCTGTTAGTGTTGATGAAATGATCAACCGTGTTTATGTGAACTTAAATGCAGGTAGCAATTTGCTCAACTTTTCAATGGCAACACCTTCTATCAAATTGTTGCCCATGGCAAAATTGAACAAGGCAGTTATACAAGCCATTCGTGAGTCTAAAACAAGTTGTTTAAATTATGAACACGTTCAGGGTAATTCAAATCTCAGGAATCAGATTGCACGCCAATCCTTTAATTGGGGCGGTACGCCAAGTGAAGATGACATTGTTATAACAGCAGGTGCGGTAGAAGCTTTATCTCTTTGTGTAAAAGCAATAACTAAACCTGGAGATGCAGTTGCTATTGAAAGCCCCACATACTTCGCGATTTTCCAAGTGATGGAAAGCCATGGACTAAAGGTTGTTGAAATTCCAACTGATCCCGTAACGGGTCTTGATCTTGATTACCTGGAACAAGCCATTCCACGTTTTGATATAAAAGCATGTCTGTTTGTAAATAATTTCAACAACCCACTAGGCAGTTGCATGCCAGATGATCGTAAAAAAAGATTAGTTGATATACTCGCTAAAAAAGAAATACCGCTTATAGAAGATGATATCTACGGTGAATTATATTTTGGAAAAACCCGACCTAAAACATGTAAGAGCTTTGATAAGAAAGGGCTAGTGCTTCTTTGCGCCTCATTTTCAAAATCATTAGCCCCTGGTTATCGCATCGGCTGGGCTATTCCGGGAAAATTTAAAGAAAAGGTAATTCGTTTAAAACGCATGCACACCGTTTCTACAAACACACTCACGCAGGCTGCAGTTGCTAACTTCTTAAGCAATGGCAGATTTGAATTGCACTTACGTCATTTACGAAAAGCCTTGCATACACAATCACTTAAATATGTGCAGGCTGTATCAGAATATTTCCCAGAGAGCACACGCATAACCCGTCCGCAGGGTGGGTTTACGCTTTGGTTAGAAATGAACGAGAAAGTAAATGCATACAAACTTCATAAAGTTGCATTAGAAAAATATAACATAGGCATAGTGCCGGGTCAGATATTTTCTTCTCAGGGCTTATTTGAAAATTGTTTCAGATTGAGCTATGGCGAGCCTTGGAATGATACCATTGAAGAAGGAATAAAGACATTAGGTAAACTTGTACATGATTGGAAGTAATCACTCGGTGCTGATGTAGTACCAATTGTCTTTTAGTGTTTTAACCACTACAGAATCAGGCGTAATGTCGCTTATGTAATTATCAAGTTTCCCATTACCTGTAATTTTTAAAAATCCGGCAACACCCTCGGGTGCACCACGAAAGGTGAAGAAAAAAAATCCTTTTGAAGTAGGCCTATGCATGGTAAGGACAACACCATCCAAAGAAAGGTGTTCTAGTTCAGGGGCCAATTTATGAATTTGCGGTTGATCGTTAATTTCTTGGTTTTCATGGGCAATGATATCAACTGCCAATTCAAATTGTTCTTTGTTAGAAGCAAACTCTATCTTATTACGAATCCAGTTTAGTGGAAGTATGATGATAAGCGCAACCATCATCAGGTTAATAAGAAACGGTAGATAGGGCGTTTTAAATGCGTCATCCTTCTTCGCCCAGAAAACTATACACCAGCTTGTAATGACAGAGAAAAATAAAATAACGAGCAGTTGAACAAAAGCGTGAAGCAACCAATAATCTCTGAACAACTTTTGTCCATAAGCTATAGATGCAAAGAGCAATAGCGAGCTTATCACTGAAAATCTAAAAACCCAGGTGTTTGTTACTTTCTGTTTCAATGCCGTAATCTTAAAACTGCTTCTACCGGCGTAGCTGTTAGCTAATGTTACAAGTTATAGTTATATAAATTAACAATTTAAACTCCTAAATCAGCACCGTCTGCAATTAAAAGCAAAAGTTCTTTTACCTCCTCTGCTTTTGCATGTTCGCCCATTTTGTCAAATGACATAATGAGATTTCTGAATACACGCCTTATTATTTCTAAACTTGCGCAGGGCTCAAAGAAAGAATTTTGAGGCGCAAGATGTAACTCATTAATATAATTGTTTATGTCTTGCTTTGTAAAAATTAAGCCGCGGTTAAAGGCATTTATATAGAATGGAGGCTGCTTATCATCTTTGTAGGTAAGTACAAAAAGGTTCGGAAGATTGACGCCATATACGGGTAATTTTAATTTTTGCGCAACTAGCATGTAGATAACACAAAGTGTAATCGGGTTGCCCTTATGGCTTTCCAATACAATATTAATCATGGAGTTGCCGGGCGAATGAAAATTTTTGGTGTTAGCACCGAATTTGAGCTTATTAAACAATACACTATTTATAACTTTAACCTCATCAAAAGCGACAAGGTCTGGTTTAAACTCTAGCCAGGTTTCATAATAGATTTGCTCAAGGTCTTGTTTTAATTTGATTAGCTCAAGGTCAGGATATTGGTAAGTAGCAACAAGCCACATGCCGGTAAGTAAATCTTGGTCTTCACTTTCATACCACGTATTGATTCTTTCCTTTAGTAATTCGTATTGAAGGGTATGAATGAGGTCTTCAATTCTGCGTTGAACCTGTGGGTTGAAATTGCTTTCCCACTCTTGTTCAAGATAGGGTATAATGGTGGTGCCTAAAGAAAGTATTTTTGCTTCAATATGCGATACAATTTGAGTGTCGTCGTCATCCAAAAGAGATACCAACGCTTTTAGTTCACTTTCCTGCATAAGCAATGATTAATGGATCGCGCGTAAAATTAAATCGTAAATATAATTCATCTTTTTGTTTTGCATCTATTACACGAAAATCGCTTTTAAAAAATGATAGTTGATTAAGCGTCATTTTAGTAACTATGATATAAAAAAAGAATTCCTTCTCATGATGTTTTAGGAAAGGTGTTCGTTTTACGGGCACGCTAACCAGTTTAATAATGTTTTATAAATTGGATTGGCTCAACTTCCAATATTACAAGCGATTTCCCTAGGGGGATTGCGCTTTCAAACAATGATTGTCATCTGCAGTTTTTACTTACTCGTTATGCCACCTGGTCAAGAAATATAAATCCTTAACATGAGCCGACAAGTGAGTCACCGCATAAAATTTTAAAAATCGCGCTAGCAGCTCAAAGCTAGCAGCCAGTAGCTATAAGTTTGATATTAAAAACTTAAAAGCGATTTCCCTGCATCTATGGACGGGCGATACCATGCCCATTCTTAAAGTCAAATTCGTATTTTTTTTTAAGTTGAACAATTTCTGATTCACGTATAATGCGGGACCGAAAAAATACCTTCGGCTTATTCAAGTATGCTAACATTGACCAAAGCCTTAGTGTAATTTTAATTAGAACAACTAAAGGGTTGATACTTTAGGTTTGTATAATTCCCACATTAAATTTTTCAACCTTAGCATGGTTAGCCGCTTCAATGCCCATGGAAATACTTATGCGTGTGTCTAACGGATTTATGATGGCATCGACCCATAACCTAGAGGCTGCGTAGTAAGGACTGAGCTGTTCGTTGTAACTATCTGTTATATCTTTCAATAGTTTATCTTCTTCCTCTTGGGTAATTAGTTTGCCTTGCGTCTTTAAGGAGGCAACACGTATTTGCAGTAAAGTTTTAGAAGCGGAGGCACCACTCATCACAGCAATCTGTGCAGTGGGCCAGGCAAAAATTAATCGTGGGTCATATGCTTTGCCACACATAGCGTAATTACCAGCGCCATAAGAATTGCCAATAATGATGGTGAACTTAGGCACGGTAGAATTGGCCATAGCATTTACCATCTTTGCGCCGTCTTTAATAATACCCCCTTGTTCGGCTTTGCTACCAACCATAAAGCCGCTTACATCCTGAATAAAAAGTAAAGGAATTTTGCGTTGGTTGCAGTTCATAATAAAACGGGCAGCTTTATCAGCAGAGTCTGAGTAGATAACACCACCCATCTGCATCTCACCTTTTTTTGTCTTTACAACTTTTCGCTGGTTGGCAATGATACCGATAGCCCAACCATCTATCCTTGCCGTACCACAAATCAATGTCTTACCATAAAGTGCTTTGTACTCATCGAATTCTGAGCCGTCAACCAGGCGGTTAATGATCTCATGTGTATCATAAGGTTTCGATCTGTCAGCGGGGATTATGCCGTATATTTCTTCTGGCTTCTCTTTTGGTAGTTCAGATTTAATTCGACTAAAGCCAGCGTTTTCTTGCGTGCCTATTTTATCAAAGAGTCCGCGGATGTAATCAAGACATGCCTGGTCTGTCGGAAACTTATTATCTGTAACACCCGATATTTCGCAATGCGTAGTAGCGCCGCCTAGTGTTTCGTTATCAATATCTTCTCCAATGGCTGCCTTAACAAGATAAGATCCGGCAAGAAATATGGATCCTGTTTTATCTACAATCATGGCTTCGTCTGACATGATGGGCAAGTAAGCACCGCCTGCTACACAACTTCCCATAATAGCAGCTACCTGTACAATACCCATGGCCGACATCTTTGCATTGTTTCTAAACTGTCTGCCAAAGTGTTCTTTATCTGGAAAGATTTCATCTTGCATTGGAAGAAATACACCTGCACTATCAACTAGGTAGATGACTGGCAATCTGTTTTCCATAGCAATTTCCTGTGCTCGTAGATTTTTTTTGGCTGTGATGGGAAACCATGCTCCTGCTTTTACGGTCGCATCATTGGCTACAATTACACACTGCCTTCCTTTAACATATCCTACACCAGTGATCACCCCACCTGAAGGACAGCCCCCAACATCGGCATACATACCTTCACCTGCAAAGAGGGCAACTTCCAAAAAGTGAGAATTTTCATCAATCAAATAATGGATTCGTTCACGTGCTGTGAGTTTACCTTTTTGATGTTGCTCGTGAATTTTTTTCTCGCCGCCACCCAGCTGAATTTTTTTTTCCTTTACATGCAGCAGCGAAACAAGTTGTTTGAACTGGTCTTCGTTTTTATTGAATTCCAAATCAATTTTTGCCATAAGATAGAAATTTGTGTATGGCTAAGTTGCAGCTTTAAAAGGGAAAAGCAAAGGGGAGGAGGGTCGGCAGGGGTCGACAGACCACGGTCCACTGTCGACAGTCTAAGACTATCGGTATGAGCTTAATGATTTAATGATTCACTTTGAAGAGGATTTGGAAAAGAATCTTAGCCTACTAACTATTAAATTCACCACTCTACTGTGGACAGTGGACCGGCGACTGTGGACTTACTTATCATCTACTTCCTCTTTGCATCTTCCTTACGTTGCTCTATGAGCTCACGTTCAATTTTTTTGCGGCTTTTGCCGAAGGGTCCGAGAAAGTGTTTGGGGTTTTGGTTTAGGTGGTTTGCTAGGCTATCGATTGACAGAAGCATATGGTTCATGTTCATATACAGAGAATCTTCGTTAATCAACTTGCCAACCGTGTTATCACCTTGACTGAATTTTAGAAGGGCGTTATCTAATTTATTTAATGCTTGCTGTGCTTTATTAATTGTACCGTTTAACTGAATTAGTTTCAGTGAGTCAGATAAAGTTTTAAAATTGTCTAAGGTAGGTTTCAACTCCGTTATGCGATTGTTCATATTATCGGTAACGGTCTTAAAGCTGGTTGACAAGCCTTCTATATTTCCATTAGCCGTAGACAACGTTTTGTTAATTAAGCCTGGCGTACTTTGAAGGCTTGAAAATAAAGTGTCTAGTCGCTGTGAATTTTGTGATAAATTATCTAGAACAGAATTAAGTTTTTTGATGGTTGTTTGGAGATTAGAAGCAACAGGCTCAGCATTATTAGCAACGAAGTCCATAATACTTTTAGCTACATCAGAATCTAAAGTATCTTTTGGATTTAATTTAACAGGAGATTTACCAATAAATAATTCAATAAACCTACCCCCTAATAGCTCACCATTTAACATCGCTATCGACGATTCTGTTATGATGATATCAGAATTGATATTCATCTCCACAATCACTCTGTTTTTACTTTGTTCAATAGTTATATTTTTAACCCGGCCCACAGCAAATCCATTCAAATAGATTTGATTTGACGGAGCTAGTTTATCAACATTTTGATATACGGCGTAATATTTATGCGTGGAGGAAAAAAAATCTATTCCCTTCAAAAAATTGAAGCCTAAGTACAGCAACACGATGGACACCACCATGAACAGGCCTACTTTTACCTCTCTAGAAATTTTCATGCTTTTCAATTTTGTCGGATCCGGCCGTTAATTTATGGATTCTACTTCACTTTTATACTCTTTAAAGGCACGATAGATACCAGAAGCCACTAAATCTTGTCCTTCTTGGCCGGATAAAAATGATTCTTCATCAGAATTTGAAAGGAAACCAGTTTCTATAAGTACACTCGGCATTGATGTTCTCCAGAGCACTAGAAACCCAGCTTGCTTCACGCCTCTGCTGTTTCTGCCCACCTTTTTTTCAAATTGATCTTCTATTTTTTGTGCGAAACGAAGACTATTTTCCTGATATGCACTTTGTGTAAGAGAAAAAAGAATATAAGACTCTGGACTTTTAGGGTCGAAGCCTTCATAGGTTTCTTCATAGTTATTTTCAAGAAGAATTACGGAGTTCTCACGTTTGGCGATATCAAAGTTGCGATCATCTTTGTCGACACCCATCACAAAAGTCTCCGTACCAAATGCCTTGTTATTGGGGTTTGCATTGGCGTGGATACAAATAAAGAGTCCAGCCTTATTCTTATTTGCAATGTTAGCACGCTCATCTAGCGGTATATAACGATCATCTTTGCGGGTGTAAATTACTTTTACGCCAGGGATATTCTTTTCTATATAGTTACCCACCTTTAAAGCAATTTTAAGAGCAATGTCCTTTTCTTTGGTTTTTCTGCCAAGTGTTCCTGAGTCATGGCCACCATGCCCTGCATCGATAACTACAACATCGAGCTTAAATTCTTTTTTGATCTCCTTTACAATAAAGGTACTTGAAGAATTTAGCAAGGTTATTGCTATTAGAAGCGATGTCAATCCAAGATTCCTCACACTAGGTATAATGATGTTCAAACTATTTGCAATAACTTTACGCAAAGTTGTAAAATTTTCATTGAAAGCTAAAGGTCTGGTCATCAACTTAAAATTAGTGCGATACAGTTTTTTAATCATTTTTCTAATTTTTCTTTTAAATAAGGTTCACGCTCAAGTTGAACCTGGTGTAAAAACGCCTATAGGTGTAGCACCAATTAAGGGCGATACTAGCGTTATTAATTTAGATTCCTTAGGTACTTTAACTGACTCACTTACCATAAAGAATGATACTCTAAACATTCAAAAAAAGGGCGATATAGAGACAACTATCAATTACTCTGCCACAGATTCAATTTTCACTAGCATCGACAATAAAATGGTCTGGTTGTATGGAAATGCAAAGGTAAAGTATGGTGCAATTGAAGTTGAAGCTGAGGAGATTATTATTGATTATGTAAATAGTACAGTAACGGCACATGGAATTGCAGATTCAACCGGGCAGATACAAGGCTATCCAATCTTTAAAAATGGCGCTGAGCTATATGAAACCAAAGACATGGTTTACAATTTTAAGACAGGCCGTGCCCGAATAAGTGAAGTGCTAACAGAACAAAGCGGCGGATATCTAACAGGTGAGACGGTGTTTAAAAATGAAAAAGGTGAGTTGCTAAGTTTAAATAATGGTTATACAACTTGCAATTTAAAACATCCCCATTACCGCATACGAGCAACAAAGACGAAGGCTATTCCCAATGATAAAATCGTTGCAGGTCCTTTTTACTTAGAGTTAAATAGCATACCGCTACCTATCGGTTTTCTATTTGGTATGTTTCCAGCACAACGAGAAAGTAAATCAGGAATAATGGTCCCTTCTTATGGTGAGGAGCGGCGTAGGGGCTTTAACCTTAGGAACGGTGGTTATTTTTTCGATATCAGCGATTATGTAAAGCTTTCCCTTACGGGTGATATATATTCAAAAGGCGGCCATGCACTCTATGCCCGTACAAACTATACCAAGCGTTATAAATATACAGGTAGCGCCAACTTTAGCTATTCACGTACGCGATTGAGTGATCGAATTGAGGATCCACAAGTGTCGAATGACTATTATCTAACTTGGAGTCACTCTCCGCAAACGAAAGGTACAGGCCGGTTTGCAGCTTCTGTAACGGCAGCAACTTCTACCTACAATAAGAACAACAATATGAACATGGGGTTGCAGAATGAATTCACTTCTACCCGACTCAATAACAATACAAGAAATCTAAGCTCCAATATTTCGTACAACAAGACATTTGCAAATACCCCTTTCGCTGCGGGTGTTAACTTTAGTCATAACCAAGACTTAGTTACTGGATTGGTAAGTCTTCCATTCCCCACGTTGAGCGTTACAATGAGAAACATTTATCCTTTCCAAAGCAAAAGTGGTAAAGCGGGTCCGCTTGATAACTTCTCTGTGGGTTATACCTTAAATGCCGTTAACAGAATGACCAATAATCTTGGCCGCATGACGCCGACAGCAACAAGAGATAGTATAGCCCCTTTTAATTTCGACAACCTTCCTTTGTTCTTTAGACGTGCTCAAAAAGGTATTAGGCATACCATCACACCTTCGTATTCCTTTAAGGTATTGAAGTATTTTACAATGTCTCCTTCATTTAATTATAACGAAAGGTGGTATTTTGAAAAGTTAGAATGGGAACAAAATCCAGACTCAACTTTTACGTCTCACACTATAAAAGGGTTTAATAGAATAGCTAACTACTCTTTGGGCGCTGGTCTTAATACACGACTATACGGAACCTATTTCTTTAAGCGTGGTAGCGTTAAAGCCATTCGTCATATTGTTAACCCTAACGTATCATTTAACTACACCCCAGACTTTACAGGTGAAAGCAAAGGCTTCTTTCAGAAATTTGAGGGAAGAGATCATTCTAACGTTGTAAAGAGTCGGCACGAAGGTTTTGCCTATGGCGGTTCTGATGTAGGTAGAAGCGCAGCAATAGGTTTTGGCATTGGTAATAATTTGGAAATGAAGGTTAAAAATGAAAAGGACTCAGTGGCAAGAAAAGTGAGCCTGCTTAATAATCTAAGTCTTAATTCAAGCTACAATATAATTGCTGACTCCTTTAACCTGGCCCCGATCAGCATGGTGGCAAATACCAATGTTCTTAATAATCTGTTGAACATAAGTATCACCGCATCACTTGATCCTTATCGGTATGAAAAGGTAGTTACAAATAAAGAAACGCCATCTGTTACAACCGAAAGAAGATTTAATAATTATTCCTGGAGTAGCGGACAAGGTATTGGGAGAATTACAAATGCATCACTGGCTATGAGTACCAACTTAAATCCAAAGGCACGTAAAAATGAACAAGATTCGCGCGATAAAATCGGTAAGTCTGATTTGCCCGAAGAACAAAAACAATATTTGCTGGCTAACCCAAATGCCTATATAGACTTTTCTATTCCATGGAGCCTAAACATAAGTTATAACATGGCTTATACGAGACCACTGAATCGATCTAAACAGGTAACACAAACCATTCAATTTTCGGGCGATATAGCAGTGTCGGAAAAATGGAAGGTGAATTTTAATTCTGGGTACCATATTGAATCAAAAGAGTTTACCACTACCAATGTGTCAATCTCACGCGATCTACATTGCTGGACTATGCATTTAACCTGGGTACCTTTCGGATTATATCAATCTTATAACTTTACAATTGCTGTGAAAGCATCCATTCTTCAAGATTTGAAGTTAGAGCGTAGAAAACCTTTCTTAGATAACTTGTAAGATCTTAGCGGTTTGTATTTATAGTATCATGCACCAATATAAACGTAACTATGCTATGCAATATACCTGCAAAAACATAGAGGTATGTTTTGTCGTGCGCTACTTTGGGTTTAATAAGCGTGCTATACTTTTGCAAAGCAACTACTTCAAGTCGTTCAATATTTTCTATTGAATCGTTAGGAACTATAAACCCAATCGAAATGATATCGGCTTCATCTTGATGATAATGACTTGCTAATACCGTTTTGTTATCAAGGACGTAGTGCCAATTTAAACGATCTTGGTCATCTATCTTTTTATACAAGTTAAGATCTATAGTGAGGGAGGCATCATCCAAATGTCCGATAGTATTATTATTTAATAACAGGTTGCTACTGTCTACCTTGTATTGATGATTATTATAAAAGATATTGTTGCCGTTGATTTTAACAATGGTAGTATCTCTTGTAAAAGTGATTTCATCTTTTACCTTTTTATAGACATAAGATCGAAGCACACTTTGGCTAAAGCCAGATAAGCCCAATGAAGACAGTAGAGCAATTAGAAAAACTTTTTTCATATGAGGGTCTTTTGATTTTTAGTCTCATCGATCCTTCAACCATCCTTCAACTTCCTGCTGCGTAGGATTTGCAGTTTCAAGTTTTAATTTTTTTCGCATACCACATACATCATTGAATAACTTGGTTATTTTCATGTCCTTCATTTGTGCAATAGACGTAATACCCAGCTTGTCTAATACTGGAATTAATTCTGATCTTACACCCGCTGCTTCAAAGTCTTTTTCACTAAAGGCTGCTGGCGCTTTTTCAGGTTTCATTTGTGGGAAGAAAAGAACATCTTGAATAGATGGCGAATTAGTCATTACCATACAAAGTCGGTCGATACCAATTCCTAATCCTGCCGTTGGTGGCATGCCATATTCAAGCGCGCGTAAAAAGTCTTCGTCTAAAGTCATGGCTTCTTCATCGCCACGTTTACCAAGTTCTAATTGTTCTTCGAAACGTTGACGTTGATCAATAGGATCATTCAACTCAGAAAAGGAGTTACAGATTTCTTTGCTGTTACATATCGCTTCAAAACGTTCTACAAGTCCGGGCTTGCTTCTATGCTTTTTTGCCAACGGCGACATTTCGATTGGATAATCTGTAATAAATGTTGGTTGAACTAGCAGCGGTTCACACTTCTCTCCAAAAATCTGGTCAATAAGTTTGCCTTTGCCCATCGAGTCATCCATAGGCACATGAAGCTTATGGCACGTGTCTCGCAACTCTAACTCATTCATGTTAGAAATATCAATGCCCGTAAAATGTTGGATGGCTTCGAACATGGTATATCTTGTCCAAGGTCGTTTAAAGTTGATCATGTTTTCTCCAACTTTAATTTCTGTTGTGCCATGGAGCTCAAGGGCAACTTTCTCAATCATTTCCTCAACGAGATCCATCATCCAATAATAATCTTTATAAGCAACGTATAATTCAATCTGTGTAAATTCAGGATTATGAAAACGAGACATGCCTTCGTTTCTAAAATCTTTAGAGAATTCGTACACACCATTGAAGCCACCAACAATTAATCTTTTTAAATACAACTCATTTGCAATACGCAAATAAAGTCCCATGTCTAATGTGTTGTGATGCGTTTTGAAAGGACGTGCCGCCGCACCACCATATAAAGGTTGAAGTATAGGTGTTTCAACTTCGAGGTAGCCTTTGGCATTAAGATAGTGACGCATGGTGTTTACCAACTGGGTACGTTTTACAAATGCATCTCTTACTTGAGGATTAACCACAAGATCTACATAACGCTGACGGTACCGTTGCTCTGGATCAGTAAAGGCATCGTGTCGTGTTACAACGCCATTTTCATCTGTAGTTTCCTTGACAACAGGTAAAGGTCTTAGTGATTTTGATAAAACAGTTAGTTTAGTGGCATGAATAGAAGTTTCTCCAGTTTGTGTTATGAATACAAAACCCGTGACGCCTATAATATCCCCTATGTCTAATAATTTTTTAAATACTGTATTGTAAAATGTTTTGTCCTCATTGGGACAAAGATCATCTCTGCGAACATAGATTTGAATACGCCCGGTTTCATCCTGCAATTCAGCGAAAGCAGCTGAGCCCATAATTCTTCGGCTCATGATCCTTCCGGCGATAGAGACGTTTTTATAATTGTCTTTATTCGCTTCAAAATTTTCATGAATATCCTTTGCCGTAACATTTATCTCGAAAAGCTCTGCCGGATAGGGATTGATGCCCAATTTTTCCAGCTCTTCCTTACTTTGTCTACGGATGATCTCCTGTTCGCTCAATGACATAATTATATACTTTCCCGCAAAAATAACGGAATTCGGTAGAGGTAAAAATAAAGGTTTGAGGTGGATTGAAAAGTCCACGGTCCACAGTCGACAGTCCACTGACGATTTGAGTTTATTTGAATTGAATGTCCACAGTCCACAGTCCGCCGTCTACTGACGATTTGAGATATATTAATTAGCTGGATTTAACAACAAACGTACAGCATTGCAGTAGCGGCTGTGGTCTGTCGACTGTGGACCGTGGACTAAAAAGGCTTTCTCCTAAAAGTCCACAGTCCACAGTCGACAGTCTACTGACGATTTGAGATATACTAATTCGCTGGCTTTAACAACAAAACGTTCAGCATTGCAGTACCGGCTGTGGTCTGTCGACCGTGGACCGTGGACTAAAAAGACTTTCTCCTAAAAGTCTACAGTCCACAGTCGACGGTCCACTGACGAATTGAGTATATTAATTAGCCTTGATTTAACAACAAAACGTTCAGCATTGCAGTACCGGCTGTGGTCTGTCAACTGTGGACCGTGGACTAAAAAGGCTTTCTCCTAAAAGTCCACAGTCCACAGTCGACAGTCCACTGACGATTTGAGATATATTAATTCGCTGGATTTAACAACAAAACGTCCAGCATTGCAGTAGCGGCTGTGGTCTGTCGACCGTGGACCGTGGACTATTAAGTCTTCCTCCTCTTCAACTCTTTTCTAATTAATAATAACTCCCTACTACTTTGCCCTACAACAGAAGTATTCTCTGCTGCTCTTCTAAATAAATAGGGCATCACGGAGGCGACAGGGCCAAAGGGTACGTACTTGGCCACATTATAGCCGGCTTTGGCTAGATTGAAGGAAATGTTATCGCTCATTCCGTAGAGTTGGGAGAACCATATTCTTGGATCGTTGTTGGCTATGCCATGCTTCTCCATAAATACCGTCAGAAAATAATTGCTGTATTCATTGTGTGAGCCACATACCAGCGAAACGCGTTTGTTCTCAACACAAAAAACAATTGCTTTATTGAAATCTTCATCGGTGGCTTGCTTGCTTGGCTGTATCGGACTTTCATACCCCATCGACGCTGCGCGCGTGCGTTCTGTTTCCATGTACGCACCGCGAACCAACTTAGCACCAAGATAATAACCCTGTATGGCCGCATTTTGAATTGCGTCTTTGAGATTTGTAAATGAGTCAACTCGGTATAATTGATATGTGTTAAATACAATGGCTTTCTTTCTATTGTAATTCACCATCATGTCATAGGCTAATGCATCGATCGTTTTTTGTATCCAAGTTTCTTCCGCATCAATAAGCACAGATACATTATTGAGCGAGGCGCTTTTACAAATTCTATCTACACGGACTTTCACATTTTCCCACGCAACATGCTCTGCTGAAGTTAGCGCTTGCTTCAACTGAATTTTCTCCAATAAAGATGCAGATGCAATGCCTGTCACTTTAAAAACAGAAAACGGAATGTTTGGTGAATCGCTAGCTTTATAAATGGTACTTAGAATTTCATTCATGGTATGATCAAAATCCGCTTCTGAATCTTCACCCTCAACAGAGTAATCTAGAATTGTGCTAACGCCATACTTGGCAAGCTTGTTAATTGCTACTTGGCAGGTTTCAATACTTTCGCCGCCACAGAAATGATAAAATGCTGTTTTTTTAATTATCCCTTTAATAGGCAGTCCTATTTTTAAAGCGAGCTTTACTGATCGTGTGGCAAGCTTTGATATCCAAGGTTGACTAACCAAGGAGAAAATAAAATTGGCTTTTCTTAATTCTGCGTCACTTTTATAAGAGAAAGCAACCGAGGTGTCCTCGAATGAAATTTTAGCTGGTGTTTCTATCATAAATGTGACATAATATATAAATTTCAATCTAAACCATTCCCTTAATAAAACAGGACTCGGCGATTGTTAGGCTTTTTAATAACTTTCGCAGCTATTATAAAGATATTTTAATGCTTCCTGAAAACATCCTGCTTTCTAAAAATCCTGGAATTGACTTACAATCATTCCTTTCTAAAAAAAAATACACCAAAGCAGCTGTTTTGCTTGATGAGAATACCAAGAAACACTGTTATCCATTAATAAAAGATTTCTTACCTGAGCATTTCTGTATTGAAATAAAAAGTGGCGAAGAGCAAAAGACGCTAGATACTTGCGTTATAATCTGGCAGGCTTTAACTGATCATGCCCTTGATAGGCACGCCGTTTTAATTATTCTTGGCGGCGGCGTATTGGGAGATATGGGTGGCTTTTGTGCGTCGACCTATAAACGCGGTATTGATTTTATTTTAGTTGCAACCACACTCCTGGCGCAAGCAGATGCCAGTATCGGCGGCAAGCTTGCCGTTGATTTTAATCATTTTAAAAATCATATTGGTGTTTTTCAACTTCCTGCTTTAACACTTCTTTATAGTAAATTTTTTAAAACCTTGCCAATAGGCGAATTACGCTCAGGCTTTGCTGAGGTAATAAAGCATGCACTCATCTCAGATAAAGCAATGTGGGATGAAATTAAAAGGCGGTCATTAGATCAACAAGATTGGGATAAACTGATCCTTCATTCAGTGAACTATAAAGCACATGTGGTTACGGTAGATCCGAAGGAAAAAGGGTTGAGAAAGATTCTTAATGCAGGCCATACCATTGGCCATGCAGTCGAGAGTTATTTACTAGCTGCAAATAAAAAAGTTCTTCATGGAGAGGCCATAGCCGTTGGACTAATTGCCGAAGCCTATATTGCTGCAAAGCGGGCCATGCTTGATGATGCTTCTTTCAAAGAAATTGCAGACTACCTCATTACTATATTTGGAAAAATATCGCTGCAACAAAATCAGCTTGATGATATTGCCAAGCTAACACTTCAGGATAAAAAAAATAAGGAGAATAAGATTCTATGCGTTCTGCCGAATGGCATTGGCAGTGCTCAATTAGATTGTGAGATTAGCCTTGATGAGGTTAAAGGTGCGCTATTGTATTATACAACGCTTTAACTATAATAGACGGCGTAATCATCGTAAACACTTCTAATTCTAGCCCTTTCAGGTTTGAATGATTCCTTAATTCCATATTTTTTTTGGGAGATGAAATGTTGGGTCTTTTGTTTACGGCTTCCGGTTAATAACCACATGATTATAACTCCAGAGGCAATGCCCAGTCCAATTGCAATTTTTTCTGCGCTATTCATATCTATTTTAACCTAATTTTTTAGGGAATTGTTTCAATCGTTAATAAAAAATCTTCACTTAATGTAACTTGCCTCCCCAAATATAAACAAACATTGAGCACGTCCATTCTACTTAAACAAATGTCCGTTCTTCACGGAACGGCATCTTTACTCCCAGCTTCAAAAAGTATAAGCAATAGAGCATTAATAATTAATGCCCTCGCAGGAAGCAGATCCAGCCTTAACAATCTGTCTGATGCTAATGATACCCAGCTTATGCTCAGGTTAGTAAACTCCACAGATACGGTAATAGATGTTGAGGACGCAGGGACAACAATGCGATTTTTAACAGCCTATTTTGCAATAACGAATCAGAGGAAAACAATGACTGGCACGGATCGCATGCAAGAGCGGCCGATTGGAATACTAGTTAATGCCTTACGTCTGTTAGGAGCAGAGATAGAATATGTAGAGAAGGAGGGTTATCCACCCCTTGAGATTAAAGGTTTTGAGAGACAGAAAAATGATTCTATTCGCATTCGCGGAGATGTGAGTAGTCAATTTATTTCGGCACTTATGATGGTAGCACCAATTCTGCCCCATGGTTTAATCTTATCGTTAGAAGGCAAAGTAGGAAGTAGGCCTTACATTGAAATGACGGCAGCGCTAATGCAACATTTCGGTGTAAACTGTCAGCTTTTTGATGACAAAGTAATTATTCCAAGTCAAAGCTATTATCAAAGCGAGTTTACGGTTGAATCAGATTGGTCGGCCGCGAGTTATTGGTTTGCATTTACGGCCTTAGCTTCAGAGGCTGAAATTGTATTGCCAAAACTTACACTAGACTCACTTCAAGGTGATTGTGTGATCGTAGAAATCATGGAACAACTCGGCGTAAAAGCAACGTTAGATCATAATGGATTAATGAAGCTAACAAAGAAAGATGCCTACAAACAAATTCGTTGGGATTTTTCTGATTGTCCTGATCTTGCCCAGACTGTTGCTGTAGTTTGTGTCGCGAAAGGAATACCGGGCCATTTCACCGGCTTAGAAAGCTTACGTATAAAAGAGACAGATCGAATTGCCGCACTTCAAACAGAATTGCAAAAAATAGGTGGTCAACTGATAGCGGAAAATGAAACCACCTGGAGACTTATTCCATCAACCCAACTTCCTACCACAGCATCTTTTAAAACGTACAAAGACCATCGCATGGCCATGGCCTTCGCACCCCTTGCTGCAATAATGGATGTGCATATAGAAAACCCAGACGTAGTAAGAAAGTCCTATCCCAATTTCTGGAATGATATCAAATCATTTGGTATTAAAGATGAAATACTAATACCTAATTAAATTAAATCACCTAATCCAAATCCTTCTCCCCTGAGAGAAGGATTTTTCGATTTCGTGAGAATGCCCATGATACCCAGTCCCTAATCCCCAATGCCCAGTCCCTAATGCCCAATACCCAACACGAGTTCCTTCAAATAACGCGGAGCCTGTATTAACCTACTACCATACCATGAAAACATTTCTCCATCGACTAGTAGGATCTGAGAAGTGGGACTCAGTTCCTGTAATTCTTTAATGTGCTCATGCTTGAAGGGAAACGGTTCTGACGATAAGAAGATAAGGTCCGGTTTGAGTGACCTAATTTTATCGTCTGTTAATTGGGGGTATCGTGGTATATATGAAAGACAATTTATCAATCCCATTTTTTCAAGCATATTGTGAATGAAGCACTCACTTCCTGCAGCCATCCATGGATTTTTCCAAATTAGGTATAACACAGATTTACGTTGGCATTGCTGAAGCGTTTGAAATGAACCTCGTATTTGCTGCACAATAGATTGTGACATGGGCACCTTTGCCGTTATATCACCAATCATTTCAATCATATGGAGCGCGTCTTCTAAAGTGTAAATATCACTTATCCAAACCGGATGTTTCTCTTTTAATTGATTGATGCCTTCTTTATAGTTCTCTTCTTTATTTCCAATAATTAAATCGGGTTTGAGTTCATCAATAACATCGAACCAAAATTTTTTGGTGCCACCGATAATTACTTTTTTATCTTTTAATTGTGGAGGATGAATACAGAATTTGGTGATGCCGACTATTTGCTCTTCTAACCCCAAGTCAACCAAAAGTTCGGTTTGTGATGGCACGAGTGAGACAATACGTTGTGGTGGGTAACTATGATTAACCGACAAAATAATCTGATCTACTGATTGTTTAACTCCCATAACATCAACGTTAATGACAACTCGTACCTAATGGTATTACGCTAAATAGATTGGTAGAATTTTATTTCTATAAAATAACACTATGTTCTCGCGAAAAGGTTAAAGTAACTTTTTTTTCTGCCATAGAATCTTATTTTTGTTAAGCTGAAATCTCTGTTAAGGTATTTCATATAAATGCATCAGTATGAATAAATCTGATACCTACGTTTCGCCTCATGTCCTTCATAAAATTCTTGATGTAAAGTTATTATATGATGTGGATTTTCAGCCTCTGCATCTACCTTCATATGCAAAATTTCAACTAGCGAATAAAGGAAATGATTTGGCAGCAGCGCAATTACACCTTATTAGAATTAAAAGTGCGCCTATTAAAGTATTTTGAATCTAATACAGAAGGACAACATATTGAAATCGGTGAACACGATTCGGTAGAAATTTTAACCGTATTTGCATCAGACAATGCTGAATATTTTATTGCTGAATCTATTAATAAATGGATGGCCAATCAAATGCCGTCCATCTCACGTAATCAAATTGTTCTTGAAGATATAAGTCTGATAAATTTATAAACAGAAGGATAAAGTAACAAGTGAACCGTAAGAGAACCACGTTTACGATATATTTACCAATTCAATTTTAATGATATACAAGAATATTAAATATACATAACACGCATGGTATGCAAAAAATTAGAATTTTGATTATTGAAAACGATGAAGACGAACAGTTCTTTATGCGTAAAGGTTTTCTTAATTCTGGCTTATTTGATATTACAGCTATGCTATATAGTGGTGTGGAGCTTTTTAAAGAATTAAAAGACGCTGTAGTACGGCCCGATGTAATTCTTTCTGATTTAAATATGTATGGCATGAATGGTTATGAGATTTTGGCAGAATTAAAAGCGAGTGTTGATTTTGCCAGAATTCCAGTAATTATAACCTCAAATATTGCTGAGCCAGCTACGGTAGAGAAATGCAAGAAGCTTGGTGCGTTAAAGCTAAAAGAGAAACCAGATAATTTCGCACATTATGATAAGTTTGCTAAGGATTTATATGAAGAGCTGGCGGATGTATTAAACATTAACCCATCAACGTAGGCGACGTTCAGCTTTCTGCTAATAGTTTCCTTAGTATAGTTGAAACTTCATTTGCTTTGGTTATAGTCATAAAGTGCCCGCCATCTTTAACTGGTAAGTTAGATTTCACAAAGCGATGCGGCATTATTCTATCTGCAGTACCATGGATATGTGACAGATTAGAAAATGCAGTTTTATTATCCCACTTAATAATTTTATCAATGGCCCATTTTAGAAAGCGTGGATTGGTATCTTGAAGTATAAGTGAAAGCAATTCTTTTTCTTCCTTATCATGTGCGCCAAACATCCAATATAAAAAGCTATTGGGTTGCTTCATTAAACTAGATGGAATTAGTTGGTGAAGGCGTAAATAAGCAGATATTTTAAAATAGTACGGTAATTCGCTTCTTGCTTTTATAGATGAGATTAATATGATTTTCTCTGTTTCAATTATTTTTCCAATTTCGATAGCAACCATCCCGCCAAAGGAAAGCCCAATTAAGATGGGATTTGTAGTTTTAATTTGAGTGACTAATTTTTTCGCATAGTCTTTTAAGGTTTCCGCTTCATCATGGGGAGTCCATTCAATGTATGTAACGTGGTAGTCAGATAGGTTAAGATATTTAAATACGCGCCCATCAACTCCAAGTCCACTGAATAGATAAAGATGTTTCATTTCGGTGCTTCAATAACTAGGTGTGATTACTACGCGTTATAATTATTTATCGAAAGTTAAATAAAGCTAGGAGTATAGTTCGTATTATGCTATCCCAGCCTTAACGATCAAACTATCTACGCGAATCTCCTCACCATTTATGTTTTGGTTAGCTTCGTTTTCTTGTATTGTACTTATAACGTTAAAACCATTTACTGACAGCAACCCACTTAAGTCTTCTTTTTCGAAAAAGTTAAAACCATATTTGGTAAAACGATACTGTATCATGGTGGATTTAGGTCTTATAGAAATAATAAGTTGACCTTTAGCTTTTAAAACTCTTTTTATTTCAGCGAACTCCATCTTCGGATCTTCCCAAAAATAAATGGTATTAATGGTAAAGATTTTATCAAATGTATTATCTGTAAAAGGTAGGTTATCTGCCGATCCAAGAACAAATCGTAAGTTCCCTTTTAAAACAAATTCCTGATTTAACCTTGTGGCTTCCTCAACCATTGTCTCAGAAAAATCACAGCCCGTATAATGTATTGAATCTGATTTTGTAATTATTTTTTTAACGAAGAACCCGTTACCCATTCCAATCTCAAGAATGTTTTCATTTGCCTTTGCATCAAGAATCTCAAGGGTACGAAGATTGATTCGTTCATTACCCACATTCATTTTCTCACCAACCTGTTTTCCAACATCACCAACAGGCTTCCTGAGTTGCCTGGCAATCGCTTCATAATCCATTATTATTTACTTTATTATATGTGTAGTTTACAAAGTGCGCCTAATACCCAGTTCCTAATGCCGAGAGCGTATCCGGCCCAATACATAATTCCCAATGCCTAGTACCTATTACCCAATACCCAATGCCTAACTTACCCCTCAATAATTTCTATCTCCGTTCTTCTATTTATAGCCCGGCCTTGATCTTCATCATCGTTAGAAACAATAGGTCTTTCTGAACCAAAGCCCTTAGCCGATAAACGAGATGCTGATATACCATTTTTAATAAGGAAGTTAACTACAGATTGAGATCGTTTAAGTGAAAGCTGTTTGTTGGTAACAACATTGCCACTATTATCTGTATGACCATTTATCTGCACCTTCAGCTTCGGATTTACGATTAGTAATTCTTTGATGTTTTCAATTTCAGCAATTGATTCACTCTTTAAGTCGGCTTTTCCGATATCAAAGAAAATATTTTTCAACACAACTTTAGACCCTATTTCTGCCTTTACCATGATGATATGGGTGTCCATTTCCTGGTATTCTGCAAACTTTGGTACATTGAAATTTATTGAGTTAAAAAGATAACCTTCTATTTCTGTAGCCACGCCGTAGTTTCCACCGTGAGGAATAATCAATTCGAATTCACCCGTGGTGGGGTCTGAGGTAAGTTTTGTAATTACTTTGTTCGTTTCATTATCAACAAGAGAAATAGTTGCCCGTAAAGGGGCCGCGTTGGTTTCATCAATCACCTTTCCTTTTAAAAGGGTAACTACTTTTAATGCTTTACGCTCCTTTATCATAGGGTCTACAAAATTATCAGACTTGGCAACAACCTTTTCAACAGGTTTAACAACAGGTTTAGGCTTCGGTTTGTATTTAGGCTGTAAAAAAGTTATGGAATAAATGTCAGCATCTCCAAGCCCACCTTCTTTGGCGGTAGAAAAATATCCTTTCTTTTTATCGGGTGAAAGTGTAAAGAATCCATCGTACTCCCACGAGTTAAGCGGGTAGCCCATGTTTTCAGGCTTTTGCCATTTTCCATTTTTAAGCTCACTTACATAGATGTCGCTATTACCTAATCTGGGATGTCCATTAGAAGAAAAGTAAAGTGTCACACCATCGTGGTGTATAAATGGTGAGTCCTCGTTTTCAGGTGTGTTTACTATTGGGCCAAGGTTAATGGCCTTACCCCAATCACCTTTACCATCCTTTTGACTTACATATAAATCTAATTCACCAAAACCTCCTGGCCGGTTACTGGCGAAGTATAAGCTCTTACCATCAGCGGAAACACTGGCGCAAGTTTCCCAGAATAGCGACGTGTTAATATTTTTATTGAGCGGTTCGGGTCTGGACCAGTTATCACCATTTTGAGTTGTTGAGGTATAGATATCTCCTTCACCTTCTTCATAATATAAGAAGAGCGTCTTGCCGTCGGGTGAAAGTGAGGCTGCTGCATCGTTATATTTAATGTTCACATTAGATCCAATAAGTTTTGGTTTAGACCAGGCGGTACCGGTTTTACGAGACACATAAATGTCTTCGAAGTTTGTATTATTCTTTACCGCATTTGGATCATCTGTTCGGTTAGAGGTGAATATCAGGGTATTACCATCGGCAGAAATGATAGGAGAGTAATCATTATAAGGTGTGTTAACAATCTCACCAAGGTTTTCTATAATAACGTTGAGCTCATTTTGAGAGAGCGAGTCAGCTATGTGGCACTCTGCAATTTTTTCATCTGCAATGCTAGCTAGCTTATTCCTTTTTTTCTTGAACCTTTCAAAATGTTGAATAGCAACAACAAAGGAGTTGGTATTTTGAAACGCAAGACCAAGATAATAGTCGATGTCCTGATTGACAGCAGGATTTAGTCGATAAGCCTTATCTATATAAGTAGCTGCTTTCGATTTTGTTTCGGAGTATAAGTAGGTGAGTCCTATTTTAAAATTCAAAGAAGCGTCATCCGGATTGATCGCTTGTGCTGATAGAAAAGAAGCTAAGGCATTTTTGTAATCTTTTTTTCCATAAAACTTGTCACCATTGGCAAGCAACGTTTTAAAATCTTGTGCATAACCCTGATAAAAAATAAGTGTGAGACACAAGGTTATTATATTGACCCACACAATGCGGCGGTATAACATAGTTATTGTAAATACTCCTCAATATGTTAATGTAATTCTTAATATAGAGGTAAAAATTTATAGGGCAAGCAAAGAACATTTCAGTCAAGTCTTATTCTATGTATGTTTTGTATCAGAAGTTAACTATCTATTTAAATTGATTCTAAATTATGTTTTGATAGTACCGTACCCAAATGCCTTCACTACTTTCGAGCGTTTTTCCGCCTTATTCAAAAAGATGGTAAAATTTGATTGGCACTTTAAAATAAAATTTGAAAAAATGACTCCGGATAGTAGATTTGTGCCACTTGTCGAAATAACGGACACTAACACTTAACATGATAAACAATCATATCTCCTCCGCGGCCAAGTTTCTCTCACTAGTTTTACTTTTTACGATTACCAGTTTTACAATTAATGCTCAGATATCAGCTGAACCCGCTGCGATAGGCGAGGGTAAAGCGTTGTTTGAAGGTAATTGTAAGGCTTGTCACTCGGTGCATCAAAAGAAGGTAGGCCCTGCCTTGGCTGGTGTTTATGATCGCGTTCCATCTATTGATTGGATCAAAGCTTTCGTAAAGAACTCATCTAAAGTAATTGCCGGTGGAGATAAATACGCCAATAAGCTCTATATAGAAAACAACAAAATGCAAATGACTGCATTCACGTCTTTCAAAGATGAGCAGATCATGTCCATTTTAGCTTACGTAAAATCAGAAACAGACAAAGGTCCTGAAGTAGCTGCGCCGGCTACTGCTGGCCCTACAAATGGAACTCCTGCTAATGAGCAAGGTGTCCCGTCAACATACCTAAATGTAATCCTCATCGGGATGTTGATTATCCTGGTGCTCCTTCTTGTTATATTAGGTTTCATTGTATCTGCACTAAAACGTTTCTTAGAACAAAAACCATTAACTGAAGAGCAAAGAGAAGTTGTTCACTCGCCTATTTCAGTTGGAAGTGTAACACGGTCATCAGGTTTTATATTTTTGGTTTTATTTGTCGTTGCTGCCCTGGGCTTCAAGGCTATTATAAATGGCTTATACTCAATTGGTGTTCAGCAAGGTTATGCACCGAAGCAACCCATTGCATTTTCTCACAAAATACATGCGGGCCAATATCAAATTGATTGTAAGTATTGTCATACCGGTGTGATGAAAGGCAAAAATGCAAATATACCTTCACCAAATATTTGTATGAATTGCCACAATCGAATTAAGTCAGGTGCGACAACCGGAGAAGGCGAGATAGCCAAAGTTGTAGCGGCTTTTGAAAATAACAAACCTATCGAATGGATACGCATTCACAACCTTCCAGATTTAGCGTACTTCAATCACGCACAACATGTTAACGTAGGTGGCGTAGAGTGTCAGACTTGCCACGGCCCAATCCAAGAAATGGATGTTGTTCGTCAACATTCTTTGTTAACGATGGGATGGTGTATCGACTGTCATAGAAAAACAGATGTGAATACACAAGGCAATGCATACTATGATAAGCTAATGGAGCTTCACTTTAAGGCCACAGGTAAAATGGGTCCAAAGATGAAGGTTGAAGATATAGGTGGATTAGAATGTTCTAAATGCCATTACTAAAATCATTCTAATTATCTCTCATCAGATAACCACAATGATTATAATTAAAAAAATAAAGAATAACTGATAACGATTAACGGATAACAGTTCACTGCAAAATGGAAGAATCTAAAAAGATATACTGGAAGGGTCTCGAGCAATTGACAAATAGTCCTGAGTTTGTTAAAGATGCTCAACATGAGTTTCCCCCTGCTCCTCCAGAAGAAGAATTGGGTCACACCCGCAGAGATTTCCTAAAGATGATGGGCTTTGGTATGTCAGCTGTAGCATTGGCTGCCTGCGAGGCGCCTATCCGCAAGGCCATTCCATATGTAAACAAACCCGTTGACGTCGATCCAGGCATTGCAAACTTTTACGCATCAACCTATACCAATGGTGGCGACTACTGCAGTATTGTTGTAAAGACTCGCGAGGGTCGTCCTATTAAAGTAGAAGGAAATGCTTTGTCAACTGTAACAGGTGGAGGTACCTCAGCTCAAGTAGAAGCTTCTGTATTATCGCTATATGATAATGAAAGACTGCGTGGACCAAAAGCCGGCGCAGAAAAAATAAGCTGGGAAGACCTTGATAAACAGGTAATAAGCAAACTAACTGACATTGCAGGCAAAGGTGGAAGCATTCGTATTGTAAGCAATACCATTCTTAGCCCAAGCACCAAGGCAGTTATAGCAAAATTCAAAGCAAAATATCCTACAACAGAGCACATCACATACGATCAGAATTCACAATACGGAACACTGAAAGCCAATGAAGAATCTTTTGGCTTAGCGTTTATTCCATCTTATGATTTCAGTAAAGCTAGTGTTATCGTTTCAGTAGCCGCAGATTTCTTAAATTCATGGGGCTCCTCAATTGAAAACACAAGACAATACGGATTAACGCGTGAAGTAGGAGAGAACAAAACAGACATGTCGCGTCATTTCCAGTTTGAGTCTAACATGTCAATGACTGGAGCTAACGCCGATTATAGAACACAGATTAAACCTTCACAAGAAGGTGCAGTGGTTGTTCAATTATATAATTTGATTGCAAGTAAAGCAGGGAGATCTACCGTTTCTGGTGGCTCTGATAAAATAATAATTTAGAAAGGGCGGCTAACGAGTTGTGGGCGAGCCGTGGTAAAACTCTTGTTGTTGCTGGCTCTAATGATAAAGCAGTACAAGTATTGGTGAACGGAATTAACGACATGCTTGGTAATTATGGTTCTACCATCTTAACTCAGTATCCAGTTAATTATCGTCAGGGTAATGATGAGGCTATGGCTAACTTTATTGCTGATGTTGATGGTGGTAAAGTTAATGCCGTTATTTTCTTGAACGCCAATCCAGTTTACGACCATCCGATGGGTGATAAGTTAGCTGCAGGATTGAAGAAAATTGAATTATCGATAGCAACATCTTTTAAAGAAGAAGAGACAGGTACACTAGCTAAATACATGGCGCCTGATCATCACTATCTTGAAGCGTGGAATGATGCCGAACCAAAGAAAAGTCATTTCAGCTTAGCGCAACCAACTATTACGCCGATTTTTAAATCACGTGCTGCACAAGAAAGTCTTCTTGTTTGGGCAGGTGAAACTAATACAGATTACTTTGAAATTCTAAAGGATAATTGGAAGAGCTGGTTCTATAAAGGTCAAACTTTGGATTTCCAAACGTTCTGGGATCAATGCTTATATGACGGCGTAATTGAACTTCCTTTAGAAGGTGCTGCCGGTGTTACCTTTAGTGGAGATGCAAGTGCTGCAGCTTCTGCAATAGCAAGTAACTACAAAACTTCAACAGGCGATCAGTTTGAACTCGTAATCTACGAGAACGGAACAGTAGGTAATGGTTCACAAGCCAACAACCCATTGTTGCAAGAACTTCCTGATCCAATAACCAAAGCAGTTTGGGATCACTATGTTACCATCTCTCAAAAAGATGCTCGTACCCTTGGCATTACGAATCCAGAAAGTAAAACAAAATATGCTAACGTTACGGTTAACGGTAAGCCACCAATTGCACTTCCTGTTTTAATTCAACCCGGCCAAACACCTGGTACTATAGGCATCGCGTTAGGTTATGGTCGTACCAAAGCGGGTAAAGTAGCTAATGGAATTGGACAAAATGTTTATCCTTTATTAGCTATGATCAACGGCTCACTTAGCTATAATGTGGGCAATGTGAAGTTTGAGTTAACAGATAATGATTACCAGATCGCGCAAACTCAAACGCACCATACGTACATGGCGCGCCAGACTGTAATCAAAGAGTATGCGTTGACTGACTTCCAAAGAGATCCAAACAATTTACAAGCTGGTTTTTCCACCAAGATCAATACTTGGTCAGACAAAGTAGGTAAAGAAGAGGGTGACGGTAATAAAGTAGATGCAGAGAAATTAACCTTGTGGAAGAACCATGAATATGGCAATCACCATTGGGGGATGTCAATTGATCTTAACACTTGTACCGGCTGCGCAGCTTGTGTGGTAGCTTGTAATGTAGAAAATAACATAGCGCTTGTTGGCCGCGAAGAAGTAATCAACCGCAGAGAAATGCATTGGTTACGTATCGACAGATATTATAGCAGTGATGCACCTGTAACAGATTGGAAAGGGCTTGAAGACGCGTCAGATAATCCTGAAGTTGTATTCCAGCCGATGCTTTGTCAGCATTGTAATAATGCACCTTGCGAAACCGTTTGTCCGGTAGCTGCAACAACCCATAGTACAGAAGGGTTAAATCAAATGACCTACAACCGTTGTATTGGTACGCGTTATTGTGCTAACAACTGTCCATATAAAGTAAGACGTTTCAACTGGTTTAAATATCATGATAACCAACAGTTTGAAGATGTTAATCCAGCCATGAACACTGACCTTGGTAAGATGGTATTGAATCCAGATGTAACCGTTCGTTCACGTGGTGTAATGGAGAAATGTACTTTCTGCGTTCAGCGTATTCAACTTGGTAAACTTACTGCAAGAAAAGAAAGAAGACCATTGAAAGATGGGGAAGTAACTACAGCATGTTCTGCTGCTTGTTCTACGGGAGCTATTGTATTCGGAGACATGAACAATCCTGAAAGCAAAATTTCAAAATTGCTTAAGATTCGTCCACTCTATAAAGACAGACCCCACGTGAATGATAAAGAATCAGAAAATCCAAGAGCATATAGTGTTCTTGAAGAGATCAACGTAAGACCAAACATCTTCTACTTGAGTAAAATCAGGAATAAAGCGTAAGACGTTAAGTGTTATCCGTTAATTGTTAAGCGACTTACGGATAATGATTGACAGATAACTAATAACAATATAACAGATAACGATTATCCCAAATGCAGGTAACTTCATCAGTTCGAGATCCTTTAGTAACCGGTGGTAAAACCGTGCATGATGTGTCACACGACATCTGCCGGCAGGTTGAAGGCAAACCAACAAAACTATGGTATATGGCCATGGCAATTTCGTCGACTGTTTTTATATATGGATTCTATTGTTTATGCATGGTTCTCTGGAATGGAATCGGCTTATGGGGTCTTAATAAAACTGTAGGTTGGGCTTGGGATATCACAAACTTTGTGTGGTGGGTTGGTATTGGTCACGCGGGTACATTAATTTCTGCCATTCTATTATTATTCCGCCAGCGCTGGAGAATGTCAATTAACCGTGCGGCAGAAGCGATGACGATCTTTGCCGTTATTTGTGCCGCTACTTTCCCGCTTATTCACATGGGTCGTTTGTGGTTAGGATTTTATTGGGCACTTCCACTTCCAAATGCTTTTGGTTCTCTTTGGGCAAACTTTAACTCGCCACTGTTGTGGGATGTGTTTGCGATATCAACATACTTTACGGTATCACTGGTATTCTGGTACTTAGGTTTAATTCCTGACTTCGCAGTTATTCGTGATCGCGCAGTAGTACAAGGCCATAATGTTCGTGCTGCGATCTATAATGCGCTTAGCTTCGGCTGGCAAGGTGGTGCTAAAACTTGGATGCGTTATGAGTCGGTAGCATTGATCCTGGCAGGTCTATCTACACCACTTGTATTATCAGTTCACACCATTGTATCGATGGACTTTGCAACGTCTGTAATTCCAGGATGGCATACTACTATTTTCCCGCCATACTTTGTTGCGGGAGCGATCTTCTCTGGTTTCGCAATGGTATTGACGCTGTTGATCATTACACGCGCCGTATTTAAACTAGAAGATTACATTACAATCTATCACATTGAATTGATGAACATCATCATCATTGTTACGGGTTCAATTGTAGGTGTAGCTTACATTACTGAATTATTTATATCCTGGTATTCTGGGGTTGAATATGAAGGCTACGCTTTCTACAATCGTGTATCTGGTCCTTATGCCTGGGCATACTGGTCTATGATGACGTGTAACGTAATTTCTCCGCAGCTTTTCTGGGTAAAGAAAATCAGAACCAGTATTGTAGCCACTTTTGTTCTATCCATCGTTGTGAATATAGGTATGTGGTTCGAGCGCTTTGTGATCATTGTAACGTCGCTTCACCGCGATTACATTCCATCAAGTTGGACTATGTTTCACCCAACGATGTATGATATTGGAGAATATCTTTTCACATTTGGTTTGTTCTTCACAGCCTTCTTATTGTTTGCTAAATTCTTCCCGGTAATTAACATGGCGGAAGTAAAGAGCATTGTTAAATCAACTTCTGAAAAAGTATCGCATGACAGTCCTTCAAAGGATCTGCATGCTTAAAACTATAAAGATTTAAAGAAATGGACGCAGATAAGCATTTTGTAACCGCAGTTTTTGATGATGAAGACGTGCTTCTTAAAGCCGTTAAGACCATCAGAAATAGTGGCGTGAAAATACATGAGGTTTACTCACCTTTTCCGGTGCACGGATTAGATGAAGTATTGGGCTACAAACGCTCAAGATTACCAATAGCTGCATTCCTTTTTGGAATGACAGGAACATCGCTTGCATTATTAATGCAAATCTGGATGTTGGGTTATGATTGGCCCATGATTATTGGGGGTAAAAACTTTGCCTCTTTGCCACCTTTTATACCTGTAACTTTTGAGTTAACGGTTTTATTAGCTGCCCTTGGTATGGTTGCAACATTTATGATTGTTAGCGACATGAAACCGTATCGTTGGCCACGTCAATTTGATTTGCGTAGCACAGACGATAAACACGTCATGGCAATTGATCTTGCTTTAAATGCAGGAAAGAGCAAAGATGAGCTTGGACGCATTTTGAAAGATGCAGGTGCTTCGGAGGTAAATGAAAAGATTTTTGAATAACTATTTAAGAAAGAATATGCGCTTAATAAAAAGCTTGTTCATAGGATTTTCTGCCGCTGCCATACTAACATCATGCGGCGCAGGTGGTGAAGACCAAGGAACAGAATATGCACCAAACATGTATCACTCTGTTGCTTACGAACCACTTAAACAAATCACAGATGAAGATGCAGGACGTATCGTAACATCCATTGAGTATCCAGATGGACATGCTGAATTCTTCAACTCTAATAAATATAATCCTAACCGTAATACCATGCGTGTTCCGCCAGCTAATACGGTTCAAAGGAATTCACAAGGTTGGTTGCCGTACAGAATCTCAAAAGATAGCCTCGATTACGCAGCAAGAACTTTAAAAAATCCTTTAGATTCATCTGCTGCAATATTAGCGGATGGTAAGATTTTATATGATTCGTATTGTGATCATTGCCATGGCGCCAAAGGAGCTGGCGATGGTATTGTTTCAGAGAAATATGCCGGGGTTGCCAACTTAACAGGTGAAGCCTTAAAGAATATAACTGAAGGGCACATCTTCCACGTAGTTACAAACGGTAAGGGCTTAATGTGGCCACATGGTTCACAAATAAGTCCGGAAGACCGCTGGAAGATTGCAAAGTATGTTAAGACTTTACAGAATAGCAAAAAGTAACATCACGGATCACCTACAACTTGGATAACGGATAACGATAAAACAATGGCTCATCAACAAGTAATTGCAGACGAACAATATGTATTTAGACCTGAAACCAGGAATAAATTTTTTATTCTTCTTGCAGTAGGCATAGGCTTATTAATTCTTGGACTTTTTCTTTCCATGCGAGGCGGTCATCATGAAGAAGGTGCCGGTCACCATGGTGCTGTTCAAGTTAGCAAAGAGTTAGTTGCCAGCACACAACAACACGGAGAAGAAGCGCATTCCCCCGCAACTGATAGTCATTCAGAAACTCACGCTGTTGCAGCTGGTGAACATCATGAAACTGCACATTGGCTCAAAAGACTTTACACTACTTTATGGATGAACAATGTTTACTTCATTGGCTTGGGTCTTATCGGCCTTTTCTTTGTCGCTATTCAATATGCGTCACAGGCTGGTTGGTCTGCTGGTGTACTTCGTGTACCGGTAGCAATGGGTAGCTGGATTCCGGTTGCTGGTATTTTAACATTGGTATTATGGTTTATTACGAAACAAGATATTTTTCACTGGACACATGCAGATTTGTATGTAGAAGGTGGTGAGCACTATGATAAAATAATCGCTAAGAAAGCACCTTATTTTTTCTGGCCTGGTAATTCAACTGGTTTTCCTATTTTCTTTATAGCAAGGTTGCTTCTATTCTTCAGCATGTGGTATATGTTCTTTGTCTGGATCAGAAAAGAAATGCTGGCTGAAGATTTAGATGGTGATGTTAAACATTGGTATAAAAACCGTGTCCTTTCTACGGTGTTCTTAATTTTCTTTGGTGTTAGTTCATCTGTTGGCGCATGGGATTGGGTAATGAGTATCGATACACACTGGTTTAGCACCATGTACGGTTGGTATGTATTCGCCAGCTGGTGGGTAACGGCCTTAGCCATGATTGCTTTAATTGTATCTTACTTAAAAAGTGCAGGTTATCTTAAAGTTGTGAATTCAAATCACATACACGACTTAGGTAAATTTGTATTTGCATTCTCTATTTTCTGGACGTATATCTGGTTTGGTCAATTCTTGTTGATCTATTATGCTAACATTCCAGAAGAGACGGTTTACTTTATTGAGCGTATGCGTACAGCTCCTTATAGCTGGATATTTTATACCAACATTATCCTGAACTTTGTATTACCATTCTTGTTGCTTATGACACGTGATTCTAAACGTCAAATGTCTATGCTTAAGGTGGTTTGTCCGATCGTTCTTGTTGGTCATTGGTTTGACTTTTACAACATGGTTACACCAGGCGTTATGAAATTAGAAGGCGGGCTTGGTTTTATGGAAATTGGTGTAGCATTGATCTTCTTTGCTGTATACTTTTTGGTTGTGCTTTCAAGCCTATCAAAGATTCCGTTGGTTGGTAAAAACCATCCAATGTTAGAGGAAAGTCTCAACCACCACATTTAATAGATAAAGTATTATGATGAGTTTGATTATTGGTATAGGTGTTGTTCTGATCTTATTTATACTGTATCTGATATTTAAAGTCAGTACGCTGGTTAGTATAGCCAAAGGAAAAGATCCTGATAAGGTTGGAACTAGCAACAAAGTAAATGCAGCATTATTCATTGTGTTTATGGTGTTTAGCCTTGGCTTATTCTTCTGGTATTCTTTCGAATACTTCGACGTTTATACTTTGGAGATAGCTTCAGAGCACGGCGTAATCACCGAAGGCCTTTTTTGGATTACCATGGCAATCACCGTGGTTGCATTTGTAGTGATCAGTATTATCATGTTTGTATTTATTTACAAATACCAATATAAAGAAGGGCGTAAAGCAAAGTATTATCCTGATAATCATTACTTAGAATTAGCATGGACTATCATACCTGCTATAGTTTTAGCACTGTTAATTTTTACCGGTTTAAAAGCTTGGAATGATATTACAGGCCCGGCATCTAAGAATGCTGAAGTAATCGAAATAGTAGGACAACAATTTGCCTGGACTTTACGCTACCCTGGACAAAACAAGGAGTTAGGAAAGTATAATTTTAAACTAATTGATGCGGTTAATGAATTTGGTTTAGACCTATCGGATAAGAATTCATTCGATGATTTTAAATCACTTGAATTGCACCTTCCAAAAGGAAAAGAGGTTTTATTAAAGATCCGCGCAAAGGATGTGTTGCATAGTGTTTTTCTTCCGCACTTTCGCGTGAAGATGGACGCTGTTCCAGGTATGCCGACACAATTCAAGTTTACACCAACGCTAACTACACAAGAAATGCGTGAAAAGTTGGGTAATCCAAATTTTAATTATGAATTGGCTTGCACAGAGATTTGCGGCAGAGGTCACTTCTCAATGAAGTTACCAGTAGTAGTTGAGGATGAAGAAACTTACGCTAAATGGAAGGCTTCACAAGAATCGTGGTTGAAGCAAAATCCGGATTACTTAGATCAGGTTCCGGCAGAGTTGAAGGAGGCGGCTAAGGTAATTGCTGGTATTACAACCACCACGGCAACACCAGAGGCAGCACAGGCAAGTGTAGAAATAGAAGCAGGTTCAAAATAAGACTTTTCAAACATGGCAACAACAGATATTCAAATTCAACACGGTGTTCACCATGACGATGACCATGGTCACGATCACGAACATCATGAAGGTAACTTTTGGACAAATTATATTTTCTGCCAAGATCATAAAGTAATTGCTAAGCAATTTTTGATCACGGGTATTTTCTGGGCATTATTCGGCGGTACATTATCTGTAATATTCAGATTGCAGCTTGGGTTTCCTGATGCCAATCTTGAATGGTTAAAGCCTATTCTTGGTGGATGGATATCACCGGAAGGAAAACTTGATCCTGAGTTTTACCTTGCATTGGTAACGATGCATGGTACCATCATGGTATTCTTTGTATTGACAGCAGGTTTAAGTGGAACATTCTCTAACTTCCTTATTCCCCTTCAAGTAGGAGCACGTGATATGGCTTCTGGGTTTATGAACATGTTATCATACTGGTTCTTCTTTATGTCCAGCGTTATCATGTTTATTTCATTTTTCTTAGAAACAGGGCCAGCTGCTGGTGGGTGGACTGTATATCCTCCCTTGAGTGCGCTACCTCAAGCTATACAAGGTTCAGGTACAGGTATGACGATGTGGCTCGTAGCCATGGCGTTATTTATTATCAGCTCCTTGCTCGGTGGAATTAATTACATTACTACAGTCATTAACATGCGTACCAAAGGGATGTCATTCACAAGAATGCCATTAACAATATGGGCGTTTTTCTTCACTGCTATCATTGGTTTACTTTCATTTCCGGTTTTATTTGCTGCTGCGTTATTATTAATCTTCGACCGTAGCTTTGGCACTAGCTTCTATCTTTCTGATATTTATATTGGTGGCGAGGCATTACCCCATGTAGGTGGTAGCCCCATTTTATTCCAACATTTATTCTGGTTCTTAGGTCATCCTGAGGTATACATTGTATTGTTACCTGCATTGGGTATTTCATCTGAAATTATTGCTACAAATTCGCGTAAGCCAATCTTCGGTTATAAGGCTATGATTGGTTCCATGCTTTTTATTGCGATACTTTCATTCATCGTATGGGCGCATCATATGTTCGTAACGGGTATGAATCCTTTCCTTGGATCAATTTTCATGTTGTTAACATTGATCATCGCTGTTCCATCAGCTGTAAAGATATTTAACTATGTAACTACGCTATGGAAAGGGAATCTCATTTTCACACCAGCGATGTTGTTCTCAATAGGTCTTGTATCGTTCTTCTTAACGGGAGGTATTACGGGTATATTCTTGGGTAACTCTGCTATCGATATTCAATTGCATGATACTTATTTTGTTGTAGCCCATTTCCATCTTGTAATGGGGAGTGCTTCATTCTTCGGTATGTTGGCTGGTGTTTATCATTGGTTCCCTAAAATGTTCGGTAGAATGATGAATAATAAAATGGGTTATGTTCACTTCTGGATAACTTTTGTTGGTGTATATATGGTGTTCTTCCCTATGCATTACATAGGTATAGCGGGTTTCCCTAGAAGATATTATTCATGGACTAACTTTGAAACTTTCAGTGGGTTTGCAGATTTAAATACCATGGTAAGTGTGGCGGCTATCTTTACGTTAGCAGCACAATTTATTTTCTTATTTAACTTCTTTTATAGCATGTTCCGTGGTCGTTTGGCTCCGGCTAATCCATGGAATTCTAACACACTTGAATGGACTACCCCACGTAATCCGGGTCATGGTAACTGGATTGGTGAAATACCTTCAGTATATCGTTGGCCTTATGATTATAGCAAGCCCGGAGCGAAGGATGATTTCATTCCACAAAACATCCCCTACTCAGAGACACCTGAATCTAATCTGCCTCATGAGAATGATTTAATCAAACTCGAGACAGATAACAAGCAGGGTGCTATTATAGTGGGTGGCGATAGACCACACCATTAAGATTTCATTCTAGAAATGAATTTTAAAAAGTGAATTGGAAAATAGAAGATCGTTTTACAAACTAAGTATTTCAACGTTAGTTGCGGTCTATCTTTTAATATTAGTTGGAGGTATCGTGCGAAGTACAGGGTCGGGGATGGGTTGTCCAGACTGGCCTAAGTGTTTCGGAGCATGGGTGCCTCCAACATCTGTTTCAGCCCTTCCTGAAAATTATAAAGAGATTTACGCAACGTATAGAAAGAAGAAGAATATTCGTTTTGCGAAATATCTATCGTCTTTTGGTATGAAAGAAACAGCAATGGGAATTCTAGCGGATGAGTCTATTTTACGTGAGGCAGACTTCAATCCGACAAAAACATGGATTGAATACATTAACCGCGTAATAGGAGTTATTATTGGGTTCTTAATATTTGGTGTATTTGTATTCTCACTTACGTTTTATAAAACCGATCGTAAGATTACAATCATAGCTTTCCTTACCTTCATTCTCGTGGGTGTGCAAGGATGGCTTGGTTCTTTCGTGGTATCGACTAACCTTACACCATGGACAATCACCCTCCACATGTTTTTAGCTTTGATTATAGTTGCCATGCTTATATATCTAGTCGATCAAGGTAAACCGAGGCTGGTTACACTGGCTTCGCCATTGGTGTTTTGGTGGCTTGTTGCCTGTATAACACTATTACTAGTTCAAGTTTTGCTAGGAACTCAAGTTAGAGAAGCAATTGATAGCATAGCTAATTTGGTACCTCGTGATTCGTGGTTAGCTACTATCGAAGCACAATTTGTGATGCATAGATCATTCTCATGGATCGTTTTAATTCTACATGTAGGCTTAATTATGAAATTACAGAAAACTGAAGGCTCAAAAATTTTCCCGCTTGTTTTAATCGTGCTACTTTTGGGAACAATTTTGACAGGCATGGGAATGGCCTACTTTGCTGTTCCGCCATTCTTGCAGCCCGTTCACTTGTTATTGGCAACAGTTACTTTTGGCGTGCAATTTTTGTTTCTGCTCAGATTGAATAGACAAAAAACAATAGTATTAGCTCATAAATAAATATGGTAAGTCAAATTGATAATCTTTCCGGTGTGGCATTCGCAATGACGAAGGCGAAGGCCTATTGGGAATTATTGAAGATGAGACTCTCTATGCTTGTTGCTTTCTCCTGCACATTCGGATATGCCTTGGCTACACCCAATATAGATTGGACTATTTTGTCAATGCTTTTTCTTGGTGGTTTTCTATTATCAGGTTCTGCAGTTACAGTTAATCAAGTTCTTGAAAAAGACTTAGATAAGATAATGACGCGTACCATGAATCGTCCATTGCCAACAGGACGCCTTTCAATTAATGAAGCAATTGTATTTGCTGCAATTTGTCTAATAGCAGGAGTGGGCATTTTAATTATGTATACTAATGTGCTTACCACCATTCTTGCAATCATCTCTTTTGTATTATACAGCTTTGTATACACACCACTTAAGCGCGTTGGACCTGTAGCCGTTTTTGTAGGTGCTATTCCTGGTGCATTGCCACCACTTTTAGGTTGGGTAGCTGCAACGGGTGCTATTACCCATGAAGCGATTATCATTTTTGGTATTCAGTTTATATGGCAATTCCCACATTTCTGGGCTATTGCTTGGGTAGCAGATGATGATTATAAAAAGGCAGGATTTAAACTACTTCCCTCTGGTGGTCAAAAAGATTTGAATACCGCCATTCAAATAATGACGTATACCTTGTTACTATTACCGCTTGGTTTATTACCGGCTAAGCTTGGCATTACAGGAATCAATTCAGCTATTATAGCCACTATATGTGGAATCTTGTTTTTGGCACAGACGTTTTCTTTAATGAAAACAAGCAGTCGCCAATCAGCGCTACGTATTATGTTTGGTTCATTTTTGTATTTGCCAATTGTGCAGATTGCTTACTTGTGGGATAAACTTTAGTTTGTGATGGCAACAGAAATAAAAATTGTAGAAGAAGCAAGGAAGCCCATGTCTATGGAGCCGAAGAAGTTTGCCATGTGGCTCTTCATCGTAACAGTGTGCATGCTCTTTGCTGCCTGGACGAGCGCTTATATTGTGAAGCGCGCCGAAGCTGGATGGACGGAAATTGTGATTCCAGATCAGTTCTGGATCAATTCGGTGATCATTGTAATAAGTAGTTTTACTATGGTTTGGGCACAGCGATCAGCGAAACGCGATAACCTGGAAATGTTAAAGTTAGCATTAAGTATCACCACCATTTTAGGTGTTGCATTTTTAGTAGGGCAATGGATTTCATGGGGGAAACTAGTGGCCATGAACGAACATTTTACAGGAGGTAATGTGTCTCATTCATTTCTGTATGTTTTGACAGGCATACACGGCCTTCACATTATAGGTGGTATAGTATTTCTCCTCATTGTTTTATTTTCTACCTTTAAATATCAGGTTCACTCTAAGAATATGCTCAGGTTACAATTGTGTGCTACCTTCTGGCATTTTTTGGGTGTTCTTTGGTTATATTTGTTCGCCTTTTTATTATTGAATAAATAAAAGATGAGCACAGGCAAGTACACTAACAATAGATAACAACGATTAATTAAATATACTTATGGCAAGTTCAGCGGCAACTGTAGATTCAGGAGAAAGCACTTGGGATGGCGGTACATCACCCATGGGTGCCAGCTATGGCAAACTCATGATGTGGTTCTTTCTACTCTCTGATGCATTCACATTTTCTGCATTATTAATTACTTACGGATTGGTTCGTGCTTCTCATCACGCCTATCATGGTGCCGTAGTGGCTTTCAAGTTCTCAAATTTGTACTGGCCAATTCCAGAAAGAGTTTACGAAGCTGTTCCATTTTTACATGGCATCGAACTTCCACTTGTGTTCGTGGGTATAATGACTTTTATTCTGATCATGAGCAGTGTTACCATGGTACTTGCCGTTGAAGCTGGACACCGCATGGATCGCGCTGCTGTTGAGAAATGGATGCTCTGGACGCTTGTTGGTGGCATAGCTTTCCTTGCTTGTCAGGCTTGGGAATGGACTCACTTTATTGTGGGTACTGAAGCAGGAACAACCATTAAAGAATTTGTTAATGGCAAATGGGTGGAACGTGTTATTCATGGTGCCAACCTTGTCGAAAATCAATATGGTCCTCCTGACTTTGCTGACTTCTTTTTCTTTATAACAGGCTTTCACGGATTCCACGTATTCAGTGGTGTATGTTTTAACTTCTTAATCTATTATAACACCGTTACCGGAGTTTATGAAAGAAGAGGCCATTATGAAATGGTTGAAAAGGTTGGACTCTACTGGCATTTTGTGGATCTTGTATGGGTATTCGTATTTACCTTCTTTTATCTTGTTTAAATTTAATCGCTAATTATATATATCATTATGGTGCACTCAGAAGAAACTTCACATGTAACTGTTCTTCCTCCAGACAAAGCGAAAATTAAAAAGCTATGGCAAGTTGCTGGAATTCTAGGTTTTATAACTGCTGTTGAATTTTTTATTGCATTCACAATGCCACACGGCGATATCAAGACTACTTTTTTTGTTATTCTTACGATCGTTAAGGCTGCTTATATAGTAGGCGAATTCATGCACTTACGGTACGAAGTAAAAGTATTGTTCTGGTCTATTCTTATTCCGTTGATTTTCGTAGCCTGGATGTTAGCAGCCTTTGTTTATGAAGGCCAAGCTATAAATGCCGCTAGATAATTTTAAATAATTCATAGAACAGAGGCTTAGGTTAAAAAACTTAGGCCTCTTTTTTTGACCACAGTTTTAATCCGCTTTCATGCAAGGGAAGAAAATATTGTTTCTGTTTTTAGCATTACTCTTTCCCATATGTGTCTTTATATTCTTAAAGATGTTTGGAAAAAACGAATTTGCAGTACCGCCACTGTATCAGGATACACCACCTGAAATTCAAGCTGGGTGCACACCTGTTAAATTACCGTACAAAGTTCCACATAAGATTCAAGATGCGATAATAGCGCCTACAGATAGCTTGGTATTGGTTTATTTTAAGTCAACAGATCCAAGCAATGAATCTCAAAATCAAATTATCAGAACTGAAAAGGAATTTGAAAAAGATCCTTTAACAATCATTACAGCAGACACATTAATTGCGCAATATAGAAGTTGCGTTTTCTTTCTAAAGGAGCCGAATGATTTGATTCTTATAGATCATTCTGGTCTTATTAGAGGGCAATATGTCTCTAATGATAGGGAAGAGGTAGATCGGTTAATCACAGAGGTGGATATCATTCTTAAAAAGTATTAATTGGTTATGGAAGAACAGAAGGAACCTTTTAAAAAACTTATCATTGCACTTTCAATAATAATACCCCTCGCTGTGGCAGTGTTATTTGGCATGCCAAAAGTTGAAGGTCATAATACTTCTTTCTTACCTCCAATCTATGCCACAATCAATGGCCTAACCGCTGTCTTTCTTGTAGCTGCGGTTGTTGCTATAAAGAATGGGAATAGAGTAGTACACGAACGCCTCGTTAAATTGTGCATGCTTCTTTCTGTATCATTTCTTGTAATGTATATAGCCTATCACCTCACAAGCACGGCTACTTCATATGGCGGTTTGGGCTATATTAGATATGTGTATTTTTTCATTTTGATATCGCACATTTTACTATCTATTATTGTTATACCATTCGTGTTATTCACCTATGCACGGGCATTGGCGGGTAATTTTGAACGGCATAAAGCTTTAGCTAAATACACTTTTCCACTTTGGTTATATGTTGCTGTAACAGGTGTAATTGTTTATCTAATGATAAGTCCATATTATAAGTGAGCTAACTCTGGAAATCATGAAACGTATCTTTCTTCTCGTTCTCTTTTATATGTCAGCTTCTGCTGTAAGCTGGGCGCAGTGTGCTATGTGTAGGGCAACCGTAGAAACAAATTTCAGCAATGGCAAACCGGGTATAGCAGCAGGTTTGAACGTTGGCATACTTTATTTATTAGTAATGCCATACCTGGCAGTTTTAGTGTTAGGATATTTGTGGTATAAATCAAGTCGGGCTAATGGCAAAAACATATCTCGCGGCTTTACTCCAAGGTAAATGCCCACGCTGTCACGAAGGTGATATATTCACTTATCGCACTAGTAAAATTTCAAAATTCAATGTGATGAATAAGGTATGTCCTTGTTGTGGAGTAATGCTTGAACCCGAACCTGGGTTTTATCAAGGCGCAATGTATGTTGGCTATGGCTTTACGATGCTAGTCATAATAGCCATAAGTGTTATACTTTCTTTTTTAGGAGAATTTTCTCAATGGACTTACATATCTCTTGTAATAGGGGTTATGATTATAGTAGCTCCGCTTAATTACAGGTACTCCAGAATATTTTATTTATATCTCTTTGGCGGAATAAAATTCAAGCCTGAGTCCGCTCAGATCAAGTAGCTCGTCCTTTAACGCATCAGGTTGAGTTCCTAAATTTTTAGTTTAACTTTAATGTCACTCATAATTTGTGTCACGCATTGAGATCGCGAGCGCTTAGTATCTTTATAGCCTTTTTTATATTCCTGTTGGCGGGTATGGCAACAGCGTATCTATCTTTTCAATCTACCTCGGCAGAAGCAATCATTAAAGAAATAGAGAGCAACCTTGAAAATACAGTCGAAGCTATTGATAGAGAAGCTTCACATATTGTTAAGAATGCTAAAGCGGGTAAATCAGTTCGAGAGATTCCAAGGGTAGATAATACGTTCTTCCTGTATGATAGGGGCGAATTGACCTATTGGTCAGATAATAGTTTTGTTCCTTCAATACAAACAGTTGCCGACACCTTTACATTGAAACTTCTTAAGACGGGTAGCAGCTCATACCTAGTTAAGAAATGGAGTATTGATCAGCGCAGGTTTTTAATTTCTGTTCTTATGCTGCACAAAGAGTTTAAAATAAAGAACAACTATCTAAGTCCGCAACGTAATGAAAAAGTATTTGGAGATAATAACGTAGCCATATGGGATGCTGACACTGAGTTAGGTCTGTCAGTATGTGTTAAAAAACAATGTGTATTTAAAGTTACTTTCTTGGATGAGAGCTCTCAGTTTCATCAAAAAACTAGGTGGGTGGCATTGGCATTTTTATGTATATCTGGGGTTTTTTTAGTTTGTTTTATATACACCTTGTTACCCGCTATAAAAAAACGAAATACTGCCTTGGGATTTGTTTTCTTATCAGTATGTCTGGTGTCTTTGCGCATTTTGATGATGCTTTTTAATTTCCCCAACGCTTTAAAACACACCGAATTATTCAATCCCCAAAACTTTGCTTCATCTTCATATAACGCATCGTTAGGCGATTTAATTTTGAATCAATTGGTGGTACTGGCACTTTGCTTCTATCTGTTTAAAAGCTATCCCTACTTTAGAGTTTTCAAATCAGTTAATAAAGGAAAATTAATGGGCACACTGCTTCTTGTAATTTTTTCTGTTTGTATTTTTTACGCAACGCTATTTCCTTTCGTTGTTATTCAAACACTTAGCAATAATTCTTCTATACTTTTAGATATTTCAGAATCACTGCAATTTGATTTACTTAGAATTGGTGCCTTTATAGCCATACTCATATCATGGGGATGTTCATTTTTATTTTCCCATGTCTTTATTCGTTTATTGGTTTCTGTTAAAAATAAATTTCAAGTCATTATCTCGATTTTACTGGGTGTGATACTATTTGCTTTAATAAACATATACACGGGCCAAGCGTATGTTTCTTCTCTGACTGTAGCAAGCTTCTATTTTATACTCGTAAATCTTCTGAAGTTGTATAGAAGCTTGCAGAAGCTTAGTTATGCAACATTTGTCTATTTGTTTATAGCAGTATTTTGTTCATCACTCAATGGCGCTTACAGTATAAACCATTTTAACAAGAAGGAAAGGATTGCGAATCAATTTCATTTTGCAAGCAATTTTTTGATTGACCGTGATTATTTTGGGGAATACTTACTGAACGAGGTTGCCGTTAAAGTAGCAAACGATGCTTTTATACAGATGCGAATGCGTAGTCCGTTTTTCAGCAAAGATGTTATTCGTCAAAAAGTTCGTCAGGTGTTCTTACCAACTTATTTCAATAAGTACGATGTTGATATTTTTATTTTTAATCCATCAGGTAGTCCCTATGATAATCGTTCTGGCTCCACATTTTCAGAGTTAATAAATTTATACGATAAGGAAGCCTTCCGCACTATTTACAAAGAAGTGTATTTCATTAACAGCCCATCAGCAGATGTTACGCATAAGTATTTGGTTATTGTACCAGTTAGTAGACTAAACGTTACAGCGGGGTATGTAATAATAGAGTTATCACTAAAAAAGATAATCCCTGAAAGTGTTTATCCTGAGTTGCTGGTGGGAAATAGCTTTCAAGAATTTTATCAAACACAGGATTTAAATTACGCGGTATTCTCAAATAAAAATATTGTCTTCAGCTCAGGCAGTTTTAATTATGAGAAGTTATTTAAATATGAATGGTTAGGAAGAGTAGACCTGTATGAAAAAGGGATAGAGGAAAACGGTTATATACATATTGCGGAAGAAGATGAATTGGGGCGGGCAGCGGTTGTTTCCTCTAAGTTACAGTCACCGTTTTTTGTATTATCTAATTTTTCGTTTTTACTGGTATTGGGTCTATCCGTTATTTTAGTACTTGTTCTTATTGAGGGATTCTTCAGTTATATCAACGGCAAGAAATTATTCTTTTCTACTCGCATACAGCTATTTTTAAATATTGCATTCTTTCTTCCTCTCATAGTTGTGAGTATCACAACGCTTGGCCTTACCAGTCGTTCTTCAAAAGAACAGTTAGATGCAGAGTATTTAAATAACTCGAAAACGGTTGGTGCACAAATAGCGAATAACCTAGATGATTATCTGGGGTATGCGAACGAAAATCAGATTGATCTAGAAAACCAAGTTACAAATTTGGCTAAGTTGATTAATCATGATGCCAATGTATATAATACGAAGGGTGTGTTGATTGCCACGAGCCAGCCGCTCATTTTTGAGAATAATCTTATATCAACCTATATCAATCCAACTGTTATTGAGAAAATTAAGAATGGCGAAAACCTTTTTATTGAAACTGAAAGCATCGGTAAACTTGAATATTTTGTGTCATATGCGACACTTAAATCACCCCAAAGTGGAAAGTTAATCGGTATCCTAGGAATTCCATTTTTCCAATCTGTATACTCGCTTGAGAAAATCAAGACTATTATTTTTACCAACATCCTTAATATTTTTGCGGGTATATTCATCGTGCTGCTATTGTTATCTTATTTCGTTTCCGAATGGCTCACTTTTCCTTTGCGTTTTATAACGCAAACTTTAAAAAGGACATCGCTTATTAAAACCAATCAACCGCTTTCCTGGCGTGCTGATGATGAGATTGGGTTAATGGTGAAGGAGTACAACCAAATGTTGTATAAGTTAGGTGAGAGCAAGGCTGAGCTCGAACAGACGCAACGAGAAAGGGCATGGCGGGAGATTGCCCAGCAAGTAGCACATGAAATCAAGAATCCATTAACGCCCATGAAGTTAACGCTTCAACAAATGGAGCGTTCTATTCACAATGGTACTACATCCCCTGAAAAAACAGAGAAAGCATTAGCCTCTTTATTGACACAGGTAGATACCTTAAATGACATTGCATCATCATTCAGTTCATTTGCAAAAATGCCGGAGCCAGTGATTAATAAATTGGATTTGGTCTCGCTACTAAAACGCATTGTAAATCTGCACAGTCAGTCAGGTAAAGTGAATTTCCGTACTTCTTTTAAAGAATTGAATATACTTGGTGATGAACAATTACTAGGTAGGATTTTTTCAAATATAATTTTGAATGCACTGCAAGCGGGTAGACCCGGCGCTCATCTTTCTGTCGATATCTCGCTTGAGAAAAAGGCAAATCAAGCCTTAGCAATACTTAAGGACAATGGCAGAGGAATTCCTGATGATATAGCGGATCAAGTTTTCATTCCTCATTTCAGTACTAAAAAGTCCGGTTCAGGTCTTGGCCTGGCAATTGCCAAGCAAGGGATAGAGCAGATGGGCGGGAATATATGGTTTGAAACAAAGGCTGGCAATGGTACTGTGTTTTATATCGATTTGCCTTTGATTTAGTATCTTTTAAAGAAGTAATAAGGCTTTTATTTTTATTCGGAAATTTCATAAACAGTTGAATTCGTCAAACATTAATTATTAGAATGAAGCGCTATTGCGATGTGCTTTATAGTTTGATAAGAACCGTATTTCTTTCTGGCAATAAGGTGTTCCATCTACTCTAAAGATATCATGAAACCATAATGATGGCTCAGCTTGATAGGCCATTGCCCATGAATCCCATGGGTAGGTAGTTTGCGTTTTTCCGGCAACAAACCCCCAGCAATATCCACTAACATTATGTTTTTCAAGTATGGGTACTATATTTTCAAAAGTACTATTCAACCCTCTTGCCATATATTCAGTACAAAGCATCGGACGGTTAAAACGTTCTAAGATTTTTATACGACGCTCCATCTCGTCAGGGCTTTCATAATTGTGAAATGTTATCACATCAGAATTATGCAGCATAAATCTATCTAAAGGTTTTATCTTTTCTTCACACCATTCCCCAATCCAAACACCCGATGTTAAGGGCTGTATAGGATTCATTTCGCGAGTCCAGGCAAAGGCTTTCTCTAATAGCGCTAAACTTAAGTCTGCCTTATTCTCTGGCTCATGCGCGCCGTATGAAGTGGTATTCAGATTGCACGGTTCATTGAAAATATCCCATACGTGTACGCGATGGTCATTTGCAAAGTGACCAACAACACCTTGCACATAACTTTTAAGACTATCATGTTGGCTTACATCTTTAAGAATATCAACACCGGGACTTTGTAACCATCCTGAGTTATGAACACCTGGTGTAAACTCACGTTGCCCCACTTTTGGGTGTGGATTCCATACACCATCAAAGATTACGAACATAACACCGATGCCATGGTTATCAGCCATCGATAAAAATGTTTCCATTCTATTTAGTAACCCTTTTGCATCATGCTCCCAAAGTAGGTGATGAAGAAAAACACGAATTGAATTGAAACCCAAACTTCCTGCCCAGCCCAATTCTCTTTCAATGGTAATAGGATCAAACGTTTCAGCTTCCCACATCTCTAATTGATTGACGGCAGTTGAGGTGGCATAATTACAACCAAATAACCATCCTCTTTCTTTATACCAAGCATTAGCTTTATGTTCACTCCACTTCCCTTTCGCTAGGGTAGTTTTTTTTGATCTGATAGGTATATTTTTCATTAGCGGAAATCTTACTAACACTGTTAATTATAACCGTATGCAATAAGGATAAGGAATGAAGATTTGTTAGTTGTAGCGAACTTAAAAAATTAAAAAATGGGCTACTTTCTAGTTTAAAAAATAATCTTCACTCCTTGCTCCCAATGCAATCAACCTTTTGATTGATGCTCAAACTTGTTAGTTTCAACATTACAAATATGTCTGAAAAGGATACAGGAAAGTAAATGAAGATATGTGTGATCTTGTATAAGTATGTTTTTTACAAGACTTAATTAAAGGCGTTTTCTGGAACTACTTCTTGAAGTATTGCTGTAGCCGAATTAGTGGCTTCCCATGTGCCAGATTGATCATCAATCATAAGGTTAAGAAGAGAATGAATTAATTGGGGTATGTAAGAAAATGACGATAATATTGTTCTTAATGAAGAAGGGTTGATGTTGTATAAATTTTCTATTTCAAATAGGTCTTCATGATCCGTAATATCAACTCTTACATATAATGGTTTTAACTGTATATGGTTAAAGATATTCTCAGGCACATCAAACCAAGAAGGTATTAAACCAACAAATTTTATGTTTTCTAATACATAGGGGAGACTAAAGGTATCGTCACTTATATTGTAAAAGGTCTTCTCTTCATATAGGTCACTTGTGCTAATAACGGCCCAAGGATTATAAGTTTTAACAAGCTGTTCTATTTCATGAAGATCTTGTCCTGACTCAAGGTGTATGGTGTAACTTAAAATGCCGCGTAGTTTACAAATGTCGTGAATACATTCAGCAATCAAAGTATTGTTATTATTAGAAATTATAAACACAGATCTTGAAGCTGTATTTAATGGCTCTCGTTCACGTGCACTTTTTATAATAAATCTATCCTTTCTATTCCACCAAGCGGGTTGATCTAGTACAGGGTGTTGATATCTTTCACCTGCTGAAAATTTTTGCAATAAAGCAGCAAGGGCAGTAGCACGTGGTTCTCCTGTAGAGAGATCAAATATGCCAGCCTCATACTCAAATGGTAATTCTGTTAACAATTTGTTCCAACCAAAAGCGCCAAATATAGACCAAGCCGTAATAGCCTTTACAGGTATATTATGTTGTAGACATGCCGTAGCTGTATCCATTTTTTCTTTTAACCAACGGATTTGTTCTTCTCTGGTACAATGCATATGCACTTCGGTAAGTGCCAGTGGAATATCAAATCGTTGCCATGCCTCAAGTAACAGTTTCAACAATCCGTGTTGGTTGTGATGTTTAACACGTATGGCTTCTACATCTGCATAGATATGTTGTTTGTTTCCACCCTGCGTATGAGCAGGGTACGCATTTATGTTTTCGTCTAAGTATCTTTCTGAAGTTAAGTAATAGTTTATTCCTAGTAAATCAGGCGGACAAATATTTTCTTGAAAGAAATACAGTTCCTTTTCAGGAATACCAAGCTCAATAAAATTTTTCCAAAGCGGATGATTACGGTCAACCTTTCCACATAAGAAATCATAGGTTAACCACCTGCGATGATTTTCAAAATCAGCTTGATATTTTAGTAAGGGTGTGCTATATGTTTTTCCTAAATCTTCAGTTTGAATCAGTTCGGCCTTTGGATTAATCTTTCTGATGGCCTGCATAGAAAGTACAATGCCTTTCAGCTGATTAAGCAACATCATTGTAAATTTAAAGTCATCTTTGCAATGTGGGTACCAAAAACCATATAACCCACTAAAGCGCGCTGTTGTTAGCGGTTCATTAATGGGTGTATATTTGGTTAACCATGGAAATTGTTCTGCCACCTGAGTTGCATAGTCTACAAATTTTTTACTAAAATTTTCATCGCACAAATTGGTAAACGCAGGTCCACTACCATGATGTAGTAATCCAGCGATGGGGTTCATTCCATTTTGTACAATAGAATTGAGTTGCGTGGTTGCCCAACGCCAATCTATTTTAGTATGTGCATGTAGTTGATGCGATTCCCACAATATTGGATAACGCAGCGCCTTCACGCCAAGTTGAGCAATACGTTCTATATCTTCACCACGTTGATAATGATTGGAAAAATCGAGTTGATCAAAAAAATTATCACCAACCCGATTTATACTACATTCAATACCGCCCCATAACTCAGGGATGCATTTGTTTTGAGACCCGGTCATGATTCTGTAATTCTGATGATCCTTCTTTTAATTGTTTAAAGAGCGTAAGCGATTGTGCAACTACTTGGTCCATATTATAATATTTATAGGTACCAAGTCTGCCTGTAAAATAGGTGTTGTTCATCGTGGCAGCTAGCTCTTCATATTTTTTATATATCTGTTTGTTTTCTGGTTTTGGAACAGGATAATATGGATCACCTTCATCTGTTGGATGCTCATAAACAATAGAAGTTTTATGATGCTTTTGACCTGTCAGATATTTGAACTCTGTTATACGTGTATAGGCCTGGCTATTCGGAAAATTAATAGTTCCTGTAGATTGATAATTATCTGAATCAATAGTCTGGAATTTAAAATTAATAGATCTATAAGGAAGTTTCCCAAAACAATAATTAAAATAACTATCTATTGGGCCGGTATAAATTAATCGTTTGTGTGGTATTACATCAGCCACCTCGCGGTAATCGGTGTTTAGCATCACCTTAATGTTTGGATGCGAAAGCATATTTTCAAACATCTTCGTGTAACCGCCAGCTGGCATTACTTGATAGGTATCGGTAAAATACCGATCGTCTTTATTAGACCTAACCGGTATTCTTGACGTTACAGATGCATCTAATTCTGATGGATCCATATCCCACTGCTTACGGGTATAGCCTTTAAAGAATTTCTCGTAAAGCTCTACACCAACCTGACTAATAATAACATCTTCTGAATTTTTTACTGAAGGCATGTTTACTGCTTTTGATAAATAAAAGTTTTGCACTTCTTCAGAAGAAAGATTCAATCCATATAATTTATTAATAGTTGTTAGATTTATCGGAATCGGAACAAGTTGTCCATCCACGCTTGCAAGTACCCTATGCTCATACGGGCGCCAATCAGTAAAATTGCCAAGGTAGTCAAATACCTTTTTTGAATTGGTATGAAATATATGAGGCCCGTACTTATGGATGAGTATGCCATCGTCATTATAGAAATCATATGCATTTCCAGCAATATGATTTCTCTGCTCAACAACTAAAACTTTCTTATTCATTTGGCATGCAAGTCTCTCTGCGAGCACGCTACCGGCAAAGCCGGCCCCTACAATCATATAATCAAACATAGATTTTTGCTTTAGCGTTAAGTTTTTGTAAT
>CAXSCR010000027.1:0-54486 GCA_964235605.1 uncultured Cyclobacteriaceae bacterium
ATCATTTAATTATTTGATAATCAATAAGTTAATACTTATTCACCAAGCCCTACTTAATGGCAGTCCCAAAGCTTTGTATGCGCAAAAGATCTCCAGATCTCCAAGCTGTAATATCAACTAATCGAGGAAATATCTATCTTGGTAATTAAAAAAAATCAGCGTGAGTAACACCCACGCTAATCACCATTATGCTATATAAAATTACTGCTTCACAAAACTATAAGTAGCGCTTGTATAAGTATCATTAGAAACGATGGTGGCTATATAGCTACCTGTTTCGCTTATACCAAAGAAATCCGCTCCACCGTTTGTCATTGTTCCCGTAAGGGTGGTAGCACTCGTACCAAACTGAACATCCCAAGGTGAATTGAACTTAGAGGCATACCCAGCTGTAAGATTAGCGGTAACCTCATAAGTAAGTGGATGTGTGTACGTCATAAGAGATTCGGTACGCGCATCCCATCCTCCTACAGAATTCCAATGGAATAGCTTAATGTTATAATGTTTCCAGGCCAATGTTCCTTCAGTAAAGTCTATAGTTAACAGATAAGCCTGGTCATGATCAACCGATATCGTACCATCAGCATTACCATCATAAGTGGTTCCGGTACCATCAGCGGCAGAGTTCAGTGAATATTCCATACTTGCTTGCAATGGTATGTATTTTACAGAGCTAAATGTATTTCCATTTTTTGTGAACTCGGCAACCATTTGCCCATTAGAAACTAAAAATAATGTCGACGGTATACTTGCCGCTAAAAGATCGAACGAACCGGTAACAGCGTCGCCTGTTAAGTTTGCAGCTTTACCAATAATTGTTTCAACTGGTATAACGGTAGGCGTCATAGTTACTCGGTAATCCGCTGCACCTAAATCAAGAGATACTTTGTAAACATCTTTAAGACCTGTGAAATTCTCAACTGTAATCCCGGCGCAACCTGCGTCGCTTTCTGGAAAAACTTCTGCGGCTGTATTATCTCCAGCATTGTCACCCCCTACTACTCTTTTCAATGCTAAACCCCAGTTTTCATTTATTCTAAAAATAAAGCTTTCAGTATTATTAGGTCGAACAAATGTAATAACATCCTCCCATTTACCATTCCCTACATATGTTAGTGGGACATCAGTTCCCCAACCCGCGACGGCATCGCCTATTAAAGCCAGTTTATTTATTTTTAAGAATGCATATGTACCCGCTGTCCAATCAACTGTAATTTTATAAACTCCAGTAGCTGGTGCTGTTATCGTAGTACCACATGATAAATTACCATCGCTTCCACCAGTTTTTCTTGAATTTAAAACTGCTTTATCACGGAAGTAAAAAGTTTTACCTTCAACTAATGAAGTATAAACATCAAACACGCCTGTATTATCGCCAGCAGAATTCTTGCGTGCCCGCAACGGTATAGCTTTACTTAAATCATCGCCTGCCTCTGTGCCTTCGCCCAATAAAAATAACGTTGAAGGTGTATACGCACTCTCAAATCTAGTAAAGGTTATCCTTCGCGTTGCTACTGATGTTTTTTCTATAGAGTGTGCAACAATAACCCAATCAACACTACCAGCTTCACCATCACCTACACACATTGTCCACAGTGCATAGTCAATCTCTGATGCTAGTACGTTTATAGACACATCTTTACCTGAGTTTGCTGGTACGGCTTTTAATAGTGGGTTTTCATAGTCAGTACTGCCTTCTGGCACTAACAGAAACTCGTACGTAACAATAAATTTATTTGAAGCTACTGCTGGTGTCCACGCAAAAGTAATCCCATCGTTTGGTCCATTCCCTTCCAATGCTATGGTAGCATCGTTTGCAGGTTCTGACAAAGTAGGTGCACTCAATTCCCAGTCCCCAATCGGATCTGAATTCTCATCTTCCCCGCACGACCATGCCATGAAGACTATTAAGAATGATAGAACTATGTGTATCTTTTTCATAATCATATATATTTAGAGTTTGTGAGATTAGTTATATCCTGGGTTCTGGGTTAGTTGCAGGTTTCTATTTCTCTCTGATTGAGGTATAGGAAGTAGTTCCTTACTTTTCGTCATTTCATAAACTTTTGGTGTACCTGTTCTCAAGTCTATTTCATTAAGATTATTCATTACATCAACTGCCATGTCTAATCTTCTAAGATCGTCCCAGCGATGTCCCTCTTGTGCAAGTTCAAGCCTGCGTTCATTTAAAATAGCCAGGCGCATTTCAGATTGATTAGTAGCTGGGGTTGCACTTAAGCCTGCTCGGTTACGCACTTGATCGATTATAGTCCGCGCGTTTCCTGTGTCACCGTTCTCGTTAAGTGCCTCGGCTTTAAGCAATAGAATATCTGCAAGCCTTAATAAGTATTGCCGATTCGTACTATTGTTAGAAGTTTTCCACTTAAATGCAAATGGAATAACACCACCTACATTCAAAGACCAAAATTCATCAACCCAAGGCGCTGACTCAAATATAAACGACGCATCCTTACGCTCTACATCACCTTCTGCATCAAAAGCATCTATTAGATCATGACTCGGTGTAATAAACTTGCGCCAGGTAGTCTGAGTTATTGATGGAGGCAACAATAAACTTGGACCCCAGTTAGTCTCTGTAGATGATTGATATTGAACTTCGAGTATAGACTCTACATTATTATAATGGTTTCCATCAAATAAATCGGTGTAATTAGGAAGGAGGGAATATCCTTCGGCGCTATTTATAACTAAATCTGCATACGAAATTACCTTATCATAATCACGATCTGACTTCTGGGCATAAACCTTAGCAAGCAATGCATGGGCAGCACCCTTTGTTGCCCGCCCTTTATCAATGTTTGTAACGCCATAAGTAACAGGCAGGTTTAAAGCAGCGAATTCAAGATCGGTTATAATCTGTGCATATACTTCTGCTTCAGTACTTCGAGGCACATTCGTTTCGGCAGGCTCCGTTGAAGAGATAGACTTTATAATCAATGGCACGCCTCCCCACATTTTAACCAATTGAAAATAGTGGTATGCACGAAGAAAGCTTGCTTCACCTAAAATCTGTTCCCTTCTTCCTTCATTGTCGATTTTAGGATCCTGAATTGCTGGAATTTTTTCAAGCACAACATTGGCTTTCATTATAGCATTATACAGCTGACTCCAATTGTCCCACAGTCTGGTATTTGTTGGTGAAAAATTAAGATCCTCAAGCGCAAACAATTCAGCATTATCACCACCGGCATAATAATTATCTGATACAACATCAGAAAAATTAATATTATCCCAATTATAATATCCCTGAGAGAAGGAATCATATACACCAATTAATGCTGCTTCTGCATCCTCTGCAGTTTTATACGCATTATCAGTGGTAGTTTTAGATATCGGTTTTAAATCTAAATCGTTGCATGAAGGCAGAAGTACTACCAAAGCGATTATAAATAGATATGTTGATTTAATATTCATTGCGTTTACAATTAAAATGTAAGATTTAAACCAAAGATGAGATTGCGTACTTGTGGGTATGTTCCAAAGTCGACGCCAGGGGCCATAATACCATTAAAAATGGCGGTTACTTCGGGATCAAATCCAGAATATTTAGTGAAGGTAAATAAGTTCTCACCTGTAGCATATATTTTTAGATTTTTTATTTTGACTTTCGATAACAGGGTTGATGGAAGATTATAGCTTAATGTAAGGGCCTTTACCCTTAAGTATGAACCATTTTCTACAAATCGGGTAGATATGCGTGAGTTGTTAGTACTTGCCCAACTTGATTTAGGAATATCAGTAACATCTCCCGGATTTCTCCATCTGTTTACTACGACGGCCGACTGATTCTTCGGATCAGACATACCTTCTGTTTCAACCCTTGTTGCATTGAATACGTCATTACCTTGTGATCCTTGCAAGAAAATATTTAAAGAAAGATTCTTATAAGAAATTGAATTAGTCATACCATAAATAAAATCTGGATTAGGATTTCCTATAATTCTTATATCGTCTGCCGTTGGTGTAAATGTGCTATTACCTTCTTGGCTAAGATAATAAATATCGCCAGTCTGTGGATCTACGCCACCAGAAACATAACCATAAAAAAGTCCTAAAGGCTTATCTTCAATAGAGTAGCTTACCTGCCCTCTGCTAGGTATATCACCAGCAGTAAGCTGCGTACCAAGAATATAAATAACTTTGTTTCGGTTAAAAGTGATATTAAAATCAGTTGTCCATTGAACATTATCAGTATGCACATTATGCGTGGTAATTTGCAATTCAATACCCTTGTTTTGTATCTTTCCAGCATTTTGTGTCCCTGAATTGAAACCCGTTGATCTTGGCAGCGGTACATCCAAAAGCACACCCGATGTATTTTTAATGTATGCATCAGCAGAGATATCGATCCTAGAATTTGCAAACGAAATATCTAAACCGACATTTGTTTGCTCAGTAGTTTCCCATTTAAGATCATTGTTTTGTATTGAGGATGGGTAGTTACCCGGTAAGATGACACCGTTAATAGGGTAATTTGCACCAGGACTAACTTCACCTAAATATGCATAGGGTCTAAGGTCATTGCCTGATACCCCCCAACCAGCTCGAATTTTTAAATCATCAATAGCATTTACATTTTCAAAAAATGATTCATTTGAAATTCTCCACCCCACCGATATGGACGGAAATTTACCAAATCGCTTGTTTGGGCCGAAAGATGAAGAACCATCATTTCTAAAATTAGCCGTTAATAAATATTTATCAGCATAATCATAATTTATACGACTAATAAATGCAGTAGTTGATTTTTCAGATTTATCATTAGATGCCGAAGTAATTACCGATCCCGCGTTCGTTGTAGTTACACTACTCCCAGAATAACCAGTTCGCTGAATAGAACTATTTTCCCATTTAAAATTTTGAGTAACCCATCCAACTAATGCAGTAATATGATGATCATTTATATCTTTCTTATAAGTAAGAGTATTATCAGTAGTGTAATAGTTTCTTGTATCCGTATTATTCCGCCCTATACCCATATTGGCTCTACCAAAAGTAGTTCTGAATGGATCAAGGAAATAATCATAGATACCAGCTTGATAATCTACACCGATGTTACTCTTAAATTTTAGATCGCGCAGCAAACTTAACTCTGCATAGGCATTACCTAACAGTCTTTGATTGCTGTATCCACGCTGGGAGCCGTCGGTAGTTGAATATGGATTTTCCCAATTCTGTAAGGGGTTACTTGTAAATGTTCCATTCGCATTATAGACGCCAATATTTTGTGGCGTGGATAGAACTCCAAGAATGATTCCGCCACTATTTACGCTAAGGTTATCAGCAACGTCAACATCATTATAGCGTATGTAACTCAGGTTCGTTCCTACAGTTAACTTATTACTAACTTTATGTTCAAGATTAATCTTGAAGCTCGTACGCTGCATTTCAGAACTACGAACAGCGCCTATTTGTTCTGTCCATGCGCCCGATATGTAATATGCGGTTCCATTGTTTTTACCTGATAAGGCAACCTGATAATTTTGTGACCTTCCATTTTGAAATATTTCATTTTGCCAGTCAGTATTCTGAGTGTATTTGCTCCAGTCAGTACTCTGTCCCATCTCTGTCATAAGATCGCGATATTGCTCACTATTTAATACCTTTATTTTTTTCCAAACACTAGAGAACCCGGAGTAGGCACTAAAATCAATTTTAGGAGTAGCCGACGTACCTTTTTTAGTTGTAATCAATACCACGCCATTTGCACCTAGTGCACCATAAATAGCAGTTGATGACGCATCTTTTAATATCGTTATGTTTTCGATATCACCTGGGTTCAATGACCTCGTGTCGGCAGAAATTGTACCATCGACAACATATAACGGTTCACTATTTCCATTTATCGAACCTGTACCACGGATTCTCATGCTAAACCCTTGAGAAGGTTTTCCTGAAGGTGAAATTACCTGAACACCAGCAACTTTGCCCTGAATTAGGTTACCAAATTGTGTATTCGGTCTTGATTCAAATGCTTTAGCTGACACAATGCCGATGGCACCGGTAATATCCTTCTTTTGCTGTGTGCCATAACCCACAACAACAATCTCATCGAGGGCTTGAACATCTTCTTGCATAACCACGTCAATAGAAGTCCGCCCATCAACAGCAACCTCTTGCGACTTTAGTCCTACAAAGGTAAAAACAAGAGTCTCTCCTTTGGCGTCCATAGTATACTTGCCATAGGCATCTGTAGCAGTAGCAGTAGCAGTTCCTTTGAGAAAAACAGTTACCCCTGGTAGGGGCTCTCCAGAGGAAGATGTGACTGTACCAGTAACAATGGAGCTTTGAGCGTCAAGGTCTGCAACCTTGGTAAGCAAAACGCAGAGCAAAACAAGTTTTAAAATTACTTTCATAAGGTGCTTAAAGTTTTTTTTAGTACCGAAAAATTAGAAATAATCCATTTCAAACGCAACTTATTTTTAAAAGCAAATATTTTACACACCAAATTGGTGTACATTTAAAAATTAATAGGTAGGGACATTAGGAAAATAATTTTCACTCAACCCATTTTATATTTTAGGATTATGAGCACTAAAAAAGAGCGTCTAATACTTTGAGCTGTACAGATTCCTCATTGCGTAAATCTTTTATTTTTTTTGCGGAGTTCCCTATTTATTAATACTGTATTCTAACAGATTACTCAAATCTCTATCTACACTTACTAACACACTGATTATACCAACTATTAATATAGAGTAACTGCTAGTCAAAAAAACCTACTTATCAATCTACTTTAACAATACGCATATAATCAATCATTGCTTGATTAATATCACCATTCATATTTCTGTTTTCTGGTTCTAAGCTTAATATAAATTGCGTACTCCCCTTCTTTAACGGTACTAGCAAACTATTGCAAAAACCCCAATCAGACCACTCACCTGTTCCGCGTTGTGGAAAAACCAGGGTACCCGTTACTCTATTATTAATGCTTAAGGTTCTAATAGCACATTTGTTCTCTGTACTGACAGGACCATTCCCGTTAGCATATCGAAAATCAATGGCGTAGGTACCCGCTTCCTTAATGTCCACTTTAAGCGATATAGAAGAATTTTTATTGGTGCTGATATCTACAAAACCACTTCCGGAGAATCCTTTATATTTTAAATCTGATGCCGGGTTATTTTTTTCGACTTCATAGGTCGTTGGTTGGATTGTATTATTAACGACAGGTTCACTCGCAAACGACTCATACCCTTCTGCATCGACAGATATGATTTGATATTCACCATAGCTTTTGTCCTTAATCTGAAAGGTGCAGTTGCTGATTATTTCAAGAAGTTTTCCATTCTTGATTACTTGATAATAAGAAACATCGGGTATGTTGTTCCACCTTAAAACATGATCATGAATTGTAACTTCAGGCGCTTCAGGCGATGTGTAATTTTTGATTTGATTGGTCTGCCCTCCTATTTTATTATTATCCAGTTGAATCTTTATACTGTGTCTTCCTGATAGCGTCTCTGGAACTTCGGCCTCTACAAGCGTTTCTCCATCCATTGTGATGGATTTAATTTTATTACCAAACCCTTGCAACTCGATGTCAAGAATTGCATTACGATATTTAAAATTATTTAACTGGCGTTTTCCTTTAAGAACTTCAGGAACAAAAGGCGCAAACTTTATATTATAATCGTTGAACTGAATTCCAAATATCAATTTGTAAACAAGGCCTAAGTTACCCGAAAGACTCCATAGCATATTATCAGAATTGATTTGTGTACCAACATAATCACCATTGGTTGCTACAAAATTCTCTTTATTGGTTAAAAACAAAGCACTCGGTCTGTAGATAGCACTTAAGCTTTCAATCACCGATTTTTCGTTACCTGCTTTTGCAGCAGCAAGTGCCCAATAAGATTGTACAAAGGGCCATGTCGCATTATTATGATAAGGTGGAATGTTGGGTATTTGTGGATACAAACATGGGATGCCAAACTCATTAACAGGTGTGTTCTGTACAACTTCTTTTTGTCTTGCAAAATCAGCAATATCAAATAACACACAGAGTGATTCGCCTAAGGCTTCAGATTTTGGTGAAAGGATTTTAAAGTTTCTGCCGTATAAGTATTGGCCGAAGTATTTTTTATCCTTCAACCACAGGTGCGTATTTACACCTTGCTTTATTTTATCTGCTACCAGTTTATGTTTTACTGAAGTCTTTGTTTGACCCAAAGCTTCAGCCATCTTAGACAATACAATGTTCGCTTGATAATGAACGGCATTAGTGCCAAGACATTCCGACTCAAAGATATCTTTTGGCTCCATCCACTTAGGATACGTTTGCTCACGCCAATCTAGGAATGAAGACTCACCTTTAACTAATCCTGTAACTGGATCGATAATATTTTTTAAATCATCTTCCAGCGATTTTTTAATGATAGGATACGTTTTTTGCAACCAAGCCTTATCGCCTGTTACTTTATATATTTCATACGCCGCTACAGCCCAAACCATTCTATCGGTGGAGACTGGGTAAGCACCACCTGTTCCGGTATCTTGAATAATAACTCCATCTTTTACCTTGCGCATGAGACTATGCTGCGCAACTTCAGGTTGAAGAATAGCCATGGAAAGAATAATACTATAGCTTACATCGCGCGTCCACACACCAGCCCATTCCTTTCCAGTACGTAAGGTTCTACTTTCTCAATTGCTTTTAGCATCTCTTCCAACGACATGTTATAAAGCGCGTCGAGCAACACATAATCCGACGTATAATGTGGGTAAGCAGTAATATCTGCTAACAAATTCCATTCTACCTCTGTTACCTGTTTATCATGCTGTGCATTTAGAATAATAGAGACCTCGTAGATATGATTGTTATCGTCATCCTTAAGTTCAAGATTTGGTTTATTATGAAGATTATCAAAATCCCATGACAATGGCGTTGTATTACCTGCAACATAGACGCCCTTAAAATCTTCTTTAAAAATTTTCTCACCATTGAAGGGTGTATAATAGCCTTTGGTAGTGAAGTCATTAAATACTTTTCGGAGATCTAACTTTATTTTAAGCTTCGTGTTCGGTTGCAAATATGTGTTGGATGGCACGATCGACTCATCAACAAACTGCTTTCCAAATTCAATAAGCGGCGTCTCACATAAACCATTAACTGCAATGCAATTAAAATGATGATCCCTACCTGAGATCATTTCATTATCTTTTGAATTGAGACTGAATTTAAAAGTAATTCGAGGCGATTGAAATTCGTTAGATAGGCTTTTATAGTTGGATACAATTGAATTTCGTGAAACGGCCTTGGCTACAAAATTGGATTGAGCCACACGATCTGAATAAACTTCATATTTTGACGATTTATAAAATGGTGTTTGATTGTTTTGAGCGGATAACGAATGTGAAAGTTGTATAATAGCCAATAGAGATATAGTTTTAAAATAAGTTTTAAGCATGTGATTAAAATTAATGAAGTTGACCAACGAAAAATATGATCATCAGGGCACAAATATATTATATTATAGAGATTGTGTAAACCTATAACGGACTCGCTAATTTTTTTCCGTTGTTTGATTAGTGTTGCTATGCTTATACAATAGGCTTTTAAATGGATGGCTTTGATGAAGCACTACTACCGCAAGCTTTCAGCCCACTACTACCGCAAGCTTTCAGCTTGTGGGTAAAATATTGTAAGCTTTCAGCTTACTCAATATTGATGGTAGCAAACGACACATAGGTAAAGTTTGTTGTGGTCCCTTATCTTATAATTACAACTCATTGTTGAAATTACCAATGGAGATTAAAATAAGCAAGTTGAAAACTTGACTTATAATAAAACCACAAGTTAGGCTATCGCTAAACATACGGTAGAAAAGGGGAGACACCCTATTATTTCTTAGACAATATCTACCCATTTCGTGGTAAGTGTAAATAAAATCATAGACAGTTGCAGCGTTTAATACCTTAGATGCGTATTTGATTATAGAAAGTAAACATGTTGCATTTGAAAGCTGCTATTTTGGAAGATGAATTGATTGCTAGTACATCGTTCTTTAAATAACGTATCAAACAACGGCCAATTTAGATTTACTGGTAGTGCGCACCTTTGATAGGTTTTATCAAAAAATATAATTTTTATTTGTAATGTTATTTTAAGAACGAAATACTAGCTGTATAAAAGGAAACAGTACTAGCCAGGAAATGCTATACAAGAAGTATTATGGGTATGGATTAGGTATTGCTATGCGGTATAGCTCTTCCCGGGATATTGCAAAAGAAATTTTAAGCGATAGTTTTTTAAAGGCTTTTACTAACCTTAAAAGCTATACCAAATCAATGCCATTTAAATTCTGGCTACGGAGAATCCTTATTAATACAGCGATAGATTGTTTTAGAAGAAACAAACATCACAGAGAAATGCTATCTGTAGACGCTTTATCAGAAGTTGAATTTGCTGATAACGTTTTTGACGATATGATGGCAGAAGAAATAATTCATCTTTTACAACAACTTCCTGATCATTTTAGAATCGCCTTTAATTTATATGAAATTGAAGGTTTCTCACATAAGGAGATAGCAGTTCGGTTAAATATTTCAGAAAGTACGTCACGGTCAAACCTTACCCGGGCAAAAGAAAAATTAAGAGAATTAGTTAACCATTTATATCACTATGAAGCACGAGTTCAATAAGGAAAACAAGTACAAACAACAGCTTGAGAATTATGAAGCAGAATATGATCTGGGTGATTGGGAAAAATTTAAAGTTAAGTTAAATACACCCAAATCCGTATATTCAGTTCCTTCATTGGCAAAGTATTTCTTCGTTGCAGGGGTTGCGATAACATCCATTTTTGTCGCTCTTCAGTGGAGAAAATCATCTCCATTAATTCCAAAGGCAAAACCTGGGATAACTTCTGTTGTCAATTTGAAAAACCTCAAAGGCTATTCACTGAAATTAAACCAAGTTTCCATTTCAGATGGCAATTCATTATCTAACCATGGTCAGCAAAACCATCTTAAATCGGCCGACTCTCTTAAGAATATGGTTAGTAAAACCACTATAAATGCAACAACCCTTAGTTTGAGTAATACTGTGAAGGATACCTCACAAGGTAAGCTCTTAAATACAAAAAATAAGTGTGCCCCTCACGGTGAAACGGAAAGTGATTACAGAATAATGGGATATGCGAATGAAATTAATACGCACGAAACAAATTCTGATCAGAATTCATTTGAAAGCGACGTCACTAATGAAAATATCAAAATAATTAACTCGAATGAAAAGACTTCAATATATAACCCCGATTCTTTAGCACAGAACACAACTACGTCAATATCATCCAAATATATTTCTAAAAGGAACATGCATACTTTGAGAGAAAATAATGGTGATTTGCCTGAAAGATTTATAGCAATCAATATTGGATCTGGAACTATGCCAACGCTAGCGCTTTTTGATGAAAGATTTAAAAGCCCATTATTAATGCTAAGTACTAGTTATTTGCTAAGGGTGACTCCCTCTTTATTTATTGATCCTTATATCGGGTACTTTAAATCGGTCAACCCAGACAACAATGTTTCTTTACCAGACGAAAAACGTACTGCATTTTTAGGTGGATTGAAAATAAGTTATTACTATTTCCTTAATGACAAAATTCATATGTACGCAGGAGCGTCTGGAGGTGTGTACACAGTAACGTTAGATAAAGAAAATAAATCTTTTACTATGACAAACGTGGGAGGACATATCGGTGCAAAATATTATTTCCTGAAGAATTTTGGAGCCTATGCTGAAGTCGGGTACGGACTTACCATTTTTCAGGGTGGCATAAGCCTGAAGATTATAACAAAGCGTGAATAATCACAGATACTAATCAGTATAATTGTATAATAATAAATTCTTACCAGATAAATTATAAGATGTCCAAATGAAACGTGAAATGGTAATTTAAGTGTTATAAAGAGCGTTCCAGTTAAGTGGGGCTGACCTTTTTGGTCAGCCTCTTTTGCTAGATACAGGGCAGAGTGTGATTTTGTTAATAACAAACAAATGATAAGAACTCTGTTATAATCAAAGACTACAATCTCCCACAAGTTTTATTATCACCACCTTTAGAAGCCCAATACTACCGCAAGCTTTCAGATTTTGGGTAAAATGTTTTAAGTTTTCACCTTACTCAATATTGATGGTAGCAAACGACATAAGGTAAAGTTTGTTCTGATCCCTTATCTTATAATTACAATTCATTGTTGAAATTATTAATGTACATTGAGATAAGCAAGTTGAAAACTTCACTCAAGATAAACCACAAGTTATGCTATCGCTAAACTTGCGGTAGATGAGGGGCAAAAAAACCACGAACTATAACTAAACCTTAAACATATGTTAAAATTTAAATTCCTGAAGCAGATATTTCTGCTTGTAATGCTAAGCGCCCTCGTGGCGTTCAAGACCCATGCGGTCAACGTAACCTTTCAGGTAGATATGACTTATCGAACTGTGTCCGCCAGCGGTGTTCACCTTGCTGGAAGTTTTCAGGGATGGAGTCCATCGGCTACGCTCATGACCAGCAAGGGTAACAACATTTATACTGTTACCATCGATATTGCAGCGGGTACTGCCATCGAGTATAAGTTCCTGAATGGGAATGCATGGGGCGCCGATGAAGTGATCACGGGTACATGTGCTACGGCAACCAACAGAACCGTTACTGTTCCGTCATCGGCGGTAACAATTCCGGTGGTATGCTTTGCTTCTTGTTCTAATGTATGCACGCCATTCAAATATGTAGCATGTATAGGAAACAGTATTACTGCCGGAGCAGGCGTTTCAGATCCGTCTTCACAGAGTTATCCGGCTCAATTAAGATCATTGCTTGGCGCTGGATATGAAGTCGGAAATTTCGGACACAATGGTGCTACCATGTTGAAGAATGCAGATACACCTTATTGGAATCAGCCAGAATATCCAGCAGCCCAGGCAAGCAACCCGAATATCGTTGTAATCAAGCTGGGTACCAATGATTCAAAGTCATGGAACTGGGGTTCATTCGGAAGCGAGTATCCTGCTGACTATCGTTCAATGATTGATGCCTTCAGGGCGCTTCCATCAAAACCAAAAATCTACATATGTCTTCCTTCGAAAGCATTTAGCACACAATACGATATTGATGAAAATGTACTGGCGAATAACATTCGTCCGGCCATTGTTAAGATCGCAAAAGACAAAGGTGTCTCCATCATTGATATCTTCGATGCAACTAAAAATGCATCTGCTAATTTTCCTGATGGTATTCACCCTGATGCAACAGGCGCAGGTATTATCGCCGCTAAAGTAAATTCATTGATCAAGTATGCTGCACCCACTATTTCACGCAGTGGCGATATGCTTCAGGCCACAGCTGCCAATGCCTATCAATGGTACTTCAATGGCGATACAATTCCACGCACGAATGGTGGAGCAAGTCAGAGTTATTTAGCCACGCAGTCAGGTACATATGCCGTTGGACTTAAACTAAATTCAACCACGCAAGATCGTGTCATGTCTACCGATCTTAACATTACGGTCGGTAATCCTACAGCACCTCCAGCACCAACTAATTTAACAGCTGCCGTCGGCAATACCCAGATATCTTTGAGCTGGTCTGCTGCAGGCGGGGCAACTTCTTACACACTAAAAAGATCAACAACATCCGGAGGCCCATATACAAATGTTGATACAGGTATAACAACAACCACCTATACCGATACGGGGCTCACAAATGGTACTGCTTATTATTATGTGGTAGCCGCTGTAAATTCTGAAGGCACAAGTCCCAATTCAAATCAGGCAGCAGCCACGCCGGTTCTTACCACGATCAATGCATTTAATCAAATCGAAGCAGAAAATTATAGTACCATGAGCGGCATACAAAAAGAAGCTTGCAGTGAAGGTGGTCTGAATGTGGGGTGGGTCGATACCAACGATTATCTGATTTTTAACAATGTTGATTTTGGCACAGGCGCATCAGCACTTGATGTAAGAATGGCATCAGCAGCAACCTTTACCGGCACAGCAGAGTTTCGTCTTGGCAGTACTACCGGTACAGTGATAGGTACGGTTTCTTTTGGAAGTACAGGCGGATGGCAAATCTGGATAACAAAAACAGTGAGTGTAACAGGCACCAGCGGAATCAAAAATCTGTTTGTTGTATTCCGGGGTGGCAGCGGTGTTGGAAATGTAAACTGGTTCAAATTTAAGAATGTAATAGCACCAGCAGCACCAACTAATCTAACCGCAACGGCAGGTAATGCACAGATAACATTGAGTTGGAGTGCTTCTTCAGGTGCTGCATCTTATACTATCAGACGCTCATCGACTTCCGGAGGTTCCTACACCGATATCGCAACAGGCGTTACATCAACAACCTATACGAGTACTGAGCTTACCAATGGCACTGCATATTACTTTGTTGTTGCTGCTGTTAACGCAGCCGGCACCAGTGGAAATTCAAACCAAGTTTCAGCAACACCAGCAGCAAGCACAGCATTAGCCAATGGTGTTTATGAAATTACATCCCGAAGCAACAGTAAAGCAATTGACGTTGTTGATGCTTCAACACTAAACGGAGCAAGAATGCAACAGTGGGATTGGGCCAATGGCAACAACCAGAAGTGGAAGGTCGAAAGCCTCGATGGCGGACTTTATAAGTTAACAGCTTTGCATAGTTTAAAATCGCTTGATGTGGTAGATGCCTCTTTATCTAACGGCGCACAGATTCAGCAGTGGGATTTTTTAAACAACACCAATCAGAAGTGGACAATTGAAAACCTTGGAACAGGATATTATCGCGTCATCGCATCACATAGCAACAAAGTACTTACTGTACCGAATGCATCTACTACCAACGTCACACTGCTTACACAATCAGATTGGACCGGTGGAAATGAACAGCAATGGAAGTTTACTTATCTCAACGCAGCACGTACACCGAAAGCCGGTGAATCGCCTGAAGCCTTTCAGGATAATTTTCTGACAATCTATCCAACCGTTACCAACGGCGAACTCAATATTGATTACCATTCAAATCAGCAGGAGCTGCTCCAAATCAATCTTGTAAACATGCAAGGTAAAACTACGCTAACAGAAAAGTTTATGCTTCAGCAAGGGCCAAATAAAATAAAGCTAGCCGTAGTTTCTCAGGAGAATGGCATGTATCTGGTCAACACCCTAATACTTTCAAAAGGCCGTGTATACAAAAAGATAATTGTAGTTAAGTAGGTGGAGTAAATAAGTATGTAGGTGAAGTGAACTCCCGGCATCTTGTCGGGAGTTATTTTTGGGTGGCGTCAGGCATGAAATGGCAGGAGCAACCCCCATTAGGGTAAAATATTGTAAGCTTTCAGCTTACTCAATATTGATGTAGCAAGACGTAAAGTTTGTTCTTATCCCTTATCTTGTGATTACGACTCATTGTTGACATTATAAATGTCCATTGTGATAAGCAAGTTGAAAACTTGACTCAGGATAAACCACAAGTTACGCTATCGCTAAACTTACGGTAGATGAGGGATTTAGCAATACCATGCTTCACACTATCATTAATATAGTAAATTTCAGATTTTATATTTCCGTTTGAAAACCTCTCGACTTTTAAATTGCTGTCTCCTCCACAGGAAGACAAAATCATCAAAATGAAAATAAAATAAATTCTTACAATGACTGTACTCTAATTCATATTGCATCAAGTTTCGTAGCTTTTTAATTTTTTTAATTGAACAGACCAGCATTAGGAACTTTGAAAATATAACACACCCCCTACCGCCAGCTTTCAGTTCGTGGGTAAAATGTTTTAAGCTTTCAGCCTACCAACATTAATGTAGCAAAAGACATAACGTAAAGGTTGTTCTGATCCTTTATCTTATAAGCACGACTCAATGTGGAAATTATTATCAATAGAGATTCAGATAAGCAAGTTGAAAACTTGACTTAGGATAAACCACAAGTTACGCTATCGCTAAACTTGCGGTAGAAGAGGCTGCCTGACGTTTTGTGTAAACCTATTCTTACTAATGTACCCAGTCCAGATAAATGGGTGTTTTACTTGTGTAATCCGTAAGCACCATGGTTAGAATGTCCTGCGCTCCACCATCCAGGACATAAGCATTTGTACCTAGATATACGCCCTTAATTCTATGCACTTCATCTTCCATTGTGCCATATAAAAGAACTTCAGTATCAGCATTAAACTCCGGCGTGTTCATACGCTCATCTTTCCAGTCATATGCGGCGTAGAAATTATATCCCTGAACACAAATTACACGCGCTATTCCTTCTTCAAAAGTATCATTATAACCAAGCAGAAAATTTCCTTTGTTGTCATAAAAATCAATGTAGTCAAAAGTCTCGCCATCAAAGTTCTTAAATTCATCGATGCCCATGCTTGTTGAATTGAATTTAAGTTTGTCTGAAAAATCCCCATAATATTTAATGAAATAACCCTGATCGCCTATGCTGTTCATTGAAAAAGATGACACCTCATCCCACGGGTGATTGCTGTCAGGCTGAATAACTTCAAGGAGTTCCCCATAGAATACAACTTCCCTGTCAATGAGCATGTATAATGTAAGCCGGTCTTTGGCCCAATCCATTTGGTCAATACCATCAAATTGCGTGAGTGTCTCAAGCACCTCGCCATCGTCTGCCTTAATAATAACCGGATTTCCATTTGCATTCAAATAAGCAATCCGACTCTTGTCGGCCGATAATTTAATATTGGTTTTAGCCTCGTCAGGCGTGTTGGTAAGCTTACTAGGTGCCTCTTTGAGACTATTAAAGTAATATACATCATTGTCAATAATAGCAACGACGTTGTTCATGGTATGAAAGGGATCGCGACTGGCTTTAAGGCTATCAATAATTTCCTGGGCCTCATCTTTGGTTAAAAATGGAGACTCTGAACATCCAACCGACAATGTAATAATTGCAGCGCAAATTATTGCTTTTAATATTAAGGCTCTCATTAAAAAAAAAAGTTTAAGGATATACCTGGTGAAATAAAATGATACATATTACCGGTGTCTTCATTATAGCCGGCGGTGCCTGGCTCGGTACTGCCTGTCAGAATCATAAAATTATAAGCAACGAAAGGAGCCACGCTCCAATGGTCATTGAAGCCGTATTCCAGGCCTGCTTTTGGTATCAGAGTCGCCCATCCCGTAAATTCACCCATATCATCTACACCGCCAAACCCATTGGAGTAATATATGTCTCTCTTACCATATATATAGCCGATATCCAATCCCAGATTAATAGAAAGTTTTTCATTGATAGGAATTCCGAAATCGAAATTTGCTTTTAAAGAAAACATTCTAAAGGGACTAAACACGGCCACGCCTGCCCCAACTCCGGCCAGACCGCCTTTACTGGATCATTCTTGTCTGGCGGTGGTATAATTCTAATAGGGAGCTCATACTTTCGGCCACTCTCGTCTTTTAATTCACAGATATAAATCTTGTTGATTTCCCAACTGCTATAAAGTGCATGAAGGGGAATATTGAAATGATTAATCCCATATACTTTTTGAAGGGTTACAGAAACAACAACCTCACGCTTCCAATTATATATTTTTAGTAACACCTCTTTCCAGGTTCCGTAATTATCAACATATTGAATGCCTAGCATGTCTACTTGTACATCAAATACTTTATCCTGGGTGGCGGTATTTAAATCGAAATAAAAAGGATTCTTTTTGTTTTCCGAGGGACTTTCTTGTGCGAAAGATGATGATGCTCCCACGCTCACCAGAAGCATAAAAGCACAAGCACAAGAATGTACGATAGATCTATTCGCCATATTTTAATTTTTTAATTTTATTGAGCTCAATCCTAATCTAAATACCCAAGGCGAACCACCTTGTCCATCATTTATAACCTTGTAAAGAACACACGGGTTTAAAGCTAGTTTCTTGGAGATTGGTAACAATACACCACCTCCCGCTAACAGGCTATGTGTTTTAAACTGCATGGTTTCCGTACTCACAACTGAGGGGTTCATGTTATCTTCAACTTGCAGGTATCCCCTTTGCTTAAACAACTCTAGTTTTGAATAATATCGAAAGCCGACTAGCACGCGTAGTTTCTTATGCTCTTCTGCTTTTGCAAGAACATTCGGACCAGCACCCATAGAAAGCGTTCTTGTAATGTGATACGCAAAGGAGGGTGAAGCCTGGTATAGTTTTATCCCCCCAGATTGCAGATACCCTATAATGCATTCGGTATACGATTTATCAAAGAACCCTGGTTTCTTCTCAATGACAGTTGACTTTATTTTATCTGTGACCTGTTCTTCTTTTAATTTCAATCTATCTGATTTTAAATTCGCCTTGCGTAAGTTGCCGATTTCATCTAAATATTTGTTATCAATTAGATTACTGCGCAAGGGTGGCAGCTCACTGGCTATCTCTGGAGGTAATTGCATCTTGGAAAGATCTGCTTTATGAAATTCGTTCGGCAGTCCGTTGAGCTTATCAAAGTCACCTGTCGGCAAAGATTCGTCAGTAGCATTATAGTCACTACCCGCTACTTTTGTATTACCTGCTATCTTGTGGTTAAGTGTTTGGATAAACTGTTCTTTGCTTATTTCCTTTTTAAGAAGTGGAGCAGCTATCTTATAAATGCTGTCTGCTTTCTCAAAACCCAATGAGTCATACATCTTTTTTAGATGCTTTTCAGAATATATTTTCTTTACAAGCACTTGTTGTATGCTGCCCTTAGATAACAAATTCCGATCGGCCAATTCAACCACACTATCAACAGTGTGCGTTGCCGTGCGTACTTTACCGATCGCTCCATTATCAGACTTCTTGAGCGAAGTAAAAGCAGTTTTAGATCCCTGGTTAACAAAGTTTCTATCTAGTTTGAGCTGCTTAATGCTATCAAGCGTTTTATTATTACCTATTTCCCATTTAGATTTATTCAACCATGGATCACTCTTTGAAAATGTATTGGGCTTGGAGATACCCCCTGAATTAGATTTCAAAACTCCTTTGCCGCGAAGCATAAGACCTTCTTTCTCTAAAGGGATATCACCTGTATCAACTTTGATCTCCGAGAATTTTGGAATTGACAAACTGTTTTTATACGCAGTTATATCTTTCTTAATATTTGCCTGCTGCTTCACATTATTCCTAATGGAAGTAGTATCCTTAGAAATATCGTTCCCAAGCTCTCGCCCCACACTATTAGCAGTTGACTTTGCAACTTTTGTTGCATTTGTCTTTTGCGCATAGCTGCTAGCAGCCAGGCCGACTAAGATTAATACAAAATATAATCTGATGTTTAAAAACATATTATATCAGCTCAAGTGAAAGATTACTTCTTGGTATCAAGCCTTTTCTTTAGGGCTTCAATTTCTTTCTGTTGTTGAATGATATAAAGTGTTAGCTCTTCTACTTTCTTCAATAAGATGGCATCCATGTCACCCAGGCTATGGCCATTCTTCTCTACTTCAGTCGCAGAAGGAACATCTTGCAAATGCTTGTTCTCATCTATGTATTTAGCAACTTCGGTTAAAGGGGTGAGGGCATAATTCTTATGGAATACATAATCAGGCCATGTAGAGCTTATCTTTTCTACACGAACATCTTTAGCGCCAATGCCCCCATTTACTGCTAATATATAATTGTTAGGATTACTGCTTAAAGGGGTACCGATAGCTACTTTACCTTTAACGATTAAGTCATTTTTGCCAGGGTTAGCATAGGTATAAGAATCTGAAATCAAAACACCACCCGCTTTAACACCTGCAGGTGATGGTGCGCCCTTAGAATTACTGAATTGCAAATAACGATTTAACTCTGTCGTTCCTATACCTGTATAAATAGTTGGTGTGTTGCCATTATCAAGTACAAGATTACCACCTGTAATTTGTAGCTTCTCTTCAGGGGCTGACGTGCCGATACCTACGTTTCCGTTTGAGCTAAGTACACTAACGCGATCAAGATTATTGGTTTGAAGTGTAAGGTTAGCAGATGTGCTATTTACAAAACCAGTTGTTGTTGTAACTTTATTGGATAAAATATTTCCATTAACATGTAGCATCTCTGTTGGTGTAGTGGTACCCACACCCATGAAACCGCTTGTGTTTAATATAGTCATTCTTTCAACTAGATTGGTTCTTAATGAAAGGTTGCTGGTAGCAGCGGCATTATAAATACCATTAGCAGCAGAAACCTGATTTGATAAAAGATTACCAGTTACATGCAGCATCTCTGTTGGTGCTACATTACCAATACCTACAAAACCATTGCTATTTAAGATAGATAAGCGGCTTGTATTGTTGGTTTGTAATGAAAGATTACTTGTGGTTGAAGCATTGTAAATACCTGTTATGGTTGATACTTGGTTTGATAATACATTGCCGTTGATGTGAAGCATTTCTGTAGGCGCTGCTATGCCTATACCAACTTTACCTGTGCTATAGTGAATGTCCGATCCAACGGTAGTCCATTGTGAAGATGCGCCTCCAGAAAAGGTGCTCCATTAATAAGTAATTGCGTAGCGTTAATTGGCCCCGCTACATCAAGCATATAAGCGGGATTGGTTTTACCTATCCCTACAAAGCCAGCTGTAGTACCTGAGTTAATAATTGTAAGTCTTGACGTTCCATTTGTGTTAAACGAAAGATTTGATGCACCTTCTGAGTTAACTATACCATTTAAGGCATTAAATTGATTACCACGCACATTGCCATTAACATGCAATTGGTCTGCAGGTGACAATGTGTTAATACCAACGAAGCCTGCTGTTGTGCCTGTGTTGATAATAGTAAGTCGTGCCGCACCATTGGTATTGAATGACATATTTGATGCGCCTTGTGAATTGAAAACGCCACTGAGTGAATTGAACTGATTACCGCGCACGTTCCCATTAATATGCAATTGATCAGCAGGGCTAGTTGTGTTAATCCCAATAAAACCACCTGTAGAACCTGCAAGGGGAGTTTCTATATAAAGTTTGTTAACACCATTTAATTGAAGGGACAAACTGCCCTGGCCTTGTGAGTTAAATACGCCGTTGGTAGCATTCATTTGATAACCTCTTATGTTGCCTATTACGTGAAGCTTATCGGATGGAACTACTCCAGTAGCTGTACCAATGCCTACACTTCCATTGGGATCTTCCAGAACTCCATGGGTAATTGTCCCTACCTTAAGCTTCGAGAATTGGGCCGAAGCACTTGCTACTACCAGGGTGAGTAGTATGGAAAGTAAAAATTGCTTTTTCATAGTATCAGTTTGTTATATTTATTGTTCTTGAATTTTTATGTAAGCTCTATTCTTTTGGTTAATCTTCTTTGTGTATCTGTAATCCCTCTATTCATATAACAACTCAAATTTTGCGCTCTACCAGAAGGCAAGATGCCTTCATTATAAGTTATATTCATCACTCGTCACAGCCGAGCGACCGATTTAGTGTCACTCAGCACAGCGAGCGACGAAATAAAATCAAAGTAATCGCCTTAAATAAAATTCACATGTCAGGGCAGTACCATTATTTTTAAATATCAAGTTTCCTTCATCATAGCCTTCAATAAATTCGAGTGTTATAACAAAAGCTTCTTTTTGAAAATTCTTTTTGTTAGCTATTATTCTAAGTCTAATTTGTTTTTGTACCTCTTGGTTAAACCCCAATACCGAACACCAATAATTTACATTTTCAAATAGCAACTTGTAGTTTGATTCTGGATCATTCTCATAAGAGTAATCTGAAGAAGTTTTAATAAAGATATATGAGGCGTTATACTCGCCATCTACAATCACTTTGTACCTGATTCTTAATAAAGAATTATCATTTAAATTAGAGAAAACTCAGTCTTTGACTTATTTGAATTATTGCATTTTACCTCCTTAAGTGTAGGAACCGATGTAACGTCAGTTAAGTCCTGGCAAAACAAACGCGTGCCGATTGTTAATAAAACAAATACTAATAACGTCTTCATATCATTTCTTTCTTAAGTTTTCAAAATATTTATACTCAATATCATTCCTACGGTCATACCTTGGCTTCCTTATTTGCTTGTCTCCGTTTTCAGGCTTGGGTAGTTCAATCCAACGGTAGTCCATTGTGAAGATGTGCCTCCTGAAAAAGGCGCTCCGTTAATAAGTAATTGTGTAGCGTTAATTGGGCCCGCTACATCAAGCATATATGCGGGATTGGCTTTGCCGACACCTACAAAGCCTGCTGTAGTACCTGAGTTAATAATTGTAAGTCTTGACGTTCCATTTGTGTTAAACGAAAGATTTGATGCACCTTCTGAGTTAACTATACCATTTAAGGCATTAAATTGATTACCACGCACATTGCCATTAACATGCAATTGGTCTGCAGGTGACAATGTGTTAATACCAACGAAGCCTGCTGTTGTGCCTGTGTTGATAATAGTAAGTCGTGCCGCACCATTGGTATTGAATGACATATTTGATGCGCCTTGTGAATTGAAAACGCCACTGAGTGAATTGAACTGATTACCGCGCACGTTCCCATTAATATGCAATTGATCAGCAGGGCTAGTTGTGTTAATCCCAATAAAACCACCTGTAGAACCTGCAAGGGGAGTTTCTATATAAAGTTTGTTAACACCATTTAATTGAAGGGACAAACTGCCCTGGCCTTGTGAGTTAAATACGCCGTTGGTAGCATTCATTTGATAACCTCTTATGTTGCCTATTACGTGAAGCTTATCGGATGGAACTACTCCAGTAGCTGTACCAATGCCTACACTTCCATTGGGATCTTCCAGAACTCCATGGGTAATTGTCCCTACCTTAAGCTTCGAGAATTGGGCCGAAGCACTTGCTACTACCAGGGTGAGTAGTATGGAAAGTAAAAATTGCTTTTTCATAGTATCAGTTTATTATTTATGTTCTTCATTTATTAAAGTAAGCTTAATTCATTTGGTCAATACTCAATTTGTGCATCGTAAATCATTATTATAATTCTTAATCTATTCATAACACGTAAAATTTACTCTTCTCTATTCTATTCGAAGGCAAGATGCCTTCTTTATACTCGTCACTCCGCACAAGCGAGCGACTGCCTAGGGCCGAGCAAGTGATTGATTATTCAGATATACCAAATATGTTTGCATTTATGGCACTCCATAACTACTGTTCCTATCGATATCAATTTAAGTAATAAAGATATTTTCTTTTTCCGGCCTGTAAACGGAGGTTGAGATTTACATATAGGGCAAATTAATTTTACTCTTTGAATATCATTATCTAATATCTTCCTATAACTAAATATTAGAGGCTTTGCCTTAACTAAGTCCTTCTCATTAATATAAACATGATAGGAAGATTTAGTCTGATCATCAGGATTCACCTTAATAAATACAACAATACTATGCCGATTAAGAATTGCCTTTAAACTCTCAGCTTGACCAAAATTAAGAAAACGATATATAGCTATTTCACTCATATTAATAAACATCAATTTCCTGCTCTAATAACAGGTTGTTCGACAGGTTTAGCTTTTTGCGGAACTAACTCACCGCTATTAACCTTTTGGTTCAATTGATCTATTACTTGATCAACAGGAGAAGGTCCAAATTTTACTACAGCTTGCATTCCGAGACCTGATGCTGCGTTTGGATTATTTCGATCGAATTCACTCAATTGCACAGAGGAAAGCTCATCATGATTTTTGCCAAACGCCTCTTGACTCTTCTTATTCAGGCCCTCGTTTATAAAATTACTTACCTGAGATCTATACGACTCCTCCAACCATTTAAGTTTATATTTATCCTTTCCGCTAAAAGAAAATGAAGAATTTTTTCCGATAAGGACATTCTCTGGATTTAAACTGTAGTCAGTTACGGACTCTACCTTAACATCAATTTTTTCCTTAAGTCCCTGCAGATTGCTTAAACCTCTAAACACTGTAACCATAAATTCGTACTTACTTCCCTCAAAGTCTGAGGTCTGCTGGGGTTTGCCATGATGCGGTTTACCATTATCTGTAACATAACTTATTTTGCCCCTATTTAATGGTCTCGGGGGTGTATATGTAGTAGTCTGTCTAAAAACCCTATTTGTAACTCTAAAATTGCTAACATTTATCAGCGGTCTACCTCTTCTACAGTTCATTTGATTCATAGAAGGTCTATATTCTAAACCATCCAGATCGATCCCGTCTACAGGTCTATTAGATGCAAATTGATAAGGAGTTAGTTCGGGGTATGACCTGGTCAACGGATCTACGCTCAAAAATCTTCCAAACGAGGGATTATAAATTCTAAAGCCATAATCATAAGTAGTAGTCCCCCCCCACTCTCCATTTTCGCCTTTCTCCTTACCATTAAAACCATAACGATATGTGGTATCACTGTATTTCCGGCCTTGCATTGCTAAACCAAATGGATAATAGTCACTTGCACTTACCACACTTACCCATGTACTATCCGTAATGATGCGCAAATTATCTACGATAACTGTCAAGACATTATCAAGATGGTTATTTAGTTCATAGTTTCTTTTCCCTAATGTACGTTCACCATCTTTACGGCCACCTTTGTATAGACCTAGCCTAGAGGTGCCGTAAAGAGGTTGTTCAGTTAATGTTGTATCATTGTAAATAGCCATAACATTTCCGCTGGCATCACGCATGTAGCGGGTTATAATAGTAGCTTTTATGGTTTTAACTTCCTTCTCTACTCTATTACCAGTTGCATCATAGCGGTAGCAAACCACCAAACTATCACCTTTAACTTGTACTTTCTTTACCTTTCCATAGTGTGTCCACTGTATCTGTACACCCTGATCCTGGTCAAGTATTAAATTACCGATAGCATCATATTGATATGTACCGTCTTCGACAATATGCGCCCAGAAATCAGAACCTTCACGTGACTCAAAATCAGATTCAATAAAAATGTTTTCGCGCGCTTTTACCTCTGCAGCACTTCCAACAGGAACATAAGCACTACCTTTTATGGTTACATTTCTATACACAATATTGTCAGTCATTATTTTACCCGATGTAATAACCTTATCTTTTGTAACAGGGGTAACTTCTCTTAATTTATTGGTATGGCCATAATAACCATAATGAAAGTCATCTTGTAAGACAGCTTTATCATTATGACGCTGAAGTGTTAAGAGATTTCCATTGGGATCATAAGTGTAGTCTTCATCATAAGGAGATATACCTTTTCGTGAGGCAAATCCGCTGTTTAAGGCATAACCTGTAAGGCTCCTACTTTGCATTAAACGGTTCAACTGGTCATACTTATAAACCATGGCCTGCATTCCCTTAGCACGAGCATGCTTTTCCTGCCCGATCTTCTTTAAATCAGTTAACATCCAGGAAATATTACCGTTAAATAAGCCTGTATGATTATTAATCTCATTATTCCGAGCCCACAATTGATCACGGCTATCAGCTAAAACAATTGAACTATTAATTGGTTTATAATCACCTTCATAATAACCTAACGTATAGGCAAAGGCGTCACGACCAACTGTGGAACCATTGTAACCATCATTTCCTGGGTCATTCCTGTATGGCATATTAACACCTTTTATCCAGCCTTGTAGCGAATAGTAATAATCTAAGCCTTGTACTCTATATTGACCTAGCTCTACCCGCGCAAGTTGACCATGTAGATAATATAAATAGGTAGCTTCTCTATCCCAGATGAATCCATCTGTAGAAGTTAAAACATCTTGAATTCGATTATCAGCATCATATCTATACTGGTGCATAAATTGATCGTGCTTATCATACTGATAGAGAACGTAATTTACTTTTCCACTTATGAGGTCATATACATAATCTGTACGTTTATTACTCAATCCCGGCATTTTGTGCAGTACAGATTTTACATTACCATGTATATCGTAGCTGTAGTGTGTAGAGAGGATACCAGTTTCTTTATCTATTAATTCAACATATGCGACGCGAGTACGCAGAAACTGTTGTGGGAGCTCTCGTTGTACGGAAGGGTCCGCAAAATCATAATAAGTCTTAGCTACGTCAGAAAGTTGCAGATCAGGACGCTCTTCACTTGGGAAGTTAATTTCGTCCATTTGTGAGAGTATAATAGATAAAGTTAATAGTGTCTTCATCTCTCCTACTTGAACGATACGTCCCTGCTCGTCATACTTAGTATAGGAAAAGTTTTTATCTATAACTTGTTGGGCATTTTGTGATAGCCTAAGCTGTGACTTATTATCATAATAGAAATGTGATTCTCCGGCATCAGGCGTTTTCTGATAGATTGCCTGATCCAATGAACTGAATTGATAACGGCTTGTAAGCACGTGTCCCGGCTCAGTCTTATTACCTCCTCTGAAAGCTACAACTTCAGTATGGCTAAGCGGCTTTACGCCTTTAGGTGGAACTGTTTGAACCAGCGAACCCGCCTGATCATAGTAATACAATGTATAATGATACTCTTTTGGTGTATAAGTGTAGTTTAAATCCTCTTTAAGGTTTTTTAAACAGTTTGTACGATAGGTGTTATTGAACTCAGAGATTTCTTTCTCTAACATTCTTTCAATTGCGTAGTTAACTAAAATGCTGTCTTCTTTTGCTGCATTTTTCATACAACGTGCGACAACCTGGTTCCAGTCTACGTTAAATTGCCACTTTTTTATGGTTGTGTTATTCTCATCGTAGGCAAGGCATATCTCATAGGTAGTAGATTCGCCCGCTATGACACCAAGCTTCGCAGTCTGTAAGCGGCTTGTTAATGTTAGATCTTCTTCTGGCGGAGCATCAATATATTGAATATCAGGGTTAGAAATTGTATAATAATATTTACCAACATTACTAGCGGAGAAGTTGTTAATGGTAACTGTATGACCACTTGTGGACGGAGTTGTATTTAATGCAATATCATGTATGCCATCTACATACTTAAACCATTGATAGCTACAAGCTGGATTTGTATTACGATCAACTGTTGCAGTTAATATCAATGGGCTTCCTGGAGCAACTGTGATTATCTTCTTTACATCAACAGAATCTTGAGGAGCAATATTAAAACATGTTCCAAACGTATCATCTCCACTACCACAGCGATTTATGAATTCTGTTTCCGTAAGCACCGGTATGATATCGGTAAATGTAAATTTATTATTTCCAATAAACATTGAGAATATAGTATTTGGAGGGAAAGTAAGAGTACCACTAAGTTGATTGTTCTCAACATCAAAATACCGAACCTTCAATCCAGCAGGCACACTGCCTGTTAATTTATTGGTGTTAAGATTAAGCGTATTCAGGTTATTTAAATTAGTTAGCGAAGGAGGAATACTTCCTTCTAATTGGTTGTTAACTAAATTTAAATCGGTAAGGTAGGTTAACCCACCGAGGGAAGAAGGTATAGTTCCTGTTAATTTATTATTATCTAGATCGATCCACTTTACAGAGCGCATACCACCTATTTCATTTGGTATAGGGCCTAAAAGTAAATTATTATATAACCACAAATATTGAAGATTAACAAGATCACCAATGGTATTTGGAATACTGGAAAGTTGATTATAACTTAGGTTAAGTGTTATCAGGTTATGTAAACCACCAATTGCTGAGGGTATACCTCCGCTTAAATTATTCGCCGACAAATCAAGCATCTCCAATGATTGCAATGCGCCAAGGTCAGGTATTGAACCCTTTAGTTTTTGGCTGGTGATGACCATGTTCTTAAGCTTCGTTAATTGGTTTAATTCAGTGGGTAGTGTACTAGAATAGCCATCTTCCACAACACGGTTGCCCCGGATAAATAAATGTTCGAGGTCGACTAGTAATCCAATAGACGAGGGGATACTACCAGAAGTGAAACCACAGTCACTTAAATTCAAATACTTTAATTTGGTTACACCGGCGAACGTAGCCGGAAAACTACCGTCGATTGATTGATTTGATGAAACATCCAGTAATTCCAAATCATAAAGGTTAAGGAATATAGAAGCTGGTAATGAACCGCCAAGGCTATTGCGGCTTAGATCCAGTTTATTTAGTTTAGGAAGTAAGCCAATTTCAGCAGGAATGTTACCTGTAAGGCCTTGCGCATAATGTAAATCTAATACCGTAAGCTCTTTCAGGTTCTGAATACTTGTCGGTATACCACCACTAAGACTATTAAAAGTTCTACCGCCTGTTGCATTCTCAAAAGGACCTAGATTTAAGATTTGAAGATAAATCAAGTCACCGATAGAAGTAGGAAGTGTTCCAGATAAACCATTTCCACGTAAATCAATTCCTATAACATGGCCAGTAACGGGATCTACGGTTATGCCATACCAATTTTCTACAGGCACAACTTGATCACGAACTGGGTTGCCCCATAATTTAGTGGTATTTCTCCACCTAAAGCCCTGAGTAGAATTATATAAATCTACTAAAGCGTTAAATTCTGCCTTGCCAGGATTAGGTGCGGCTGCTAGTGTTGTTACTGAGGACCTAGCAGATGTCTTCCGCGTTGGCGCTGAAGCAAATTTAAGACTGGCGCTCGTTGCATAGGGAGTCTTAATACTTTCTGTATCAATGGTGGTGGTAGAACCTAAGCTGCTATTAGTACTTGATGCTGTTGTAGATTTTGCACTCAATTGTTGGTTTTCACTTGCTATACTTGATGATTCAGAAAGTTGGCTAGGAAATGTTCTACCGCTTCTTATTCTACGCGGAATTGTGATCGTTGTATCCTTAGCACAGACTAAAGGGTCATCTTCTGCTACGGCTTCTAATCCACAGCCGTAAGTTGTTAAAATGTTTTTGATGGCCACTAAATGTGTATTGGCCGCTAAGTGATGTCTATAAATAAGACGTAAGAAGTTTGATTTGTCAGCATTAAAATAAGCCTTTAAATGCCCTGCAATGGTGATGCTGTCTGCCTTGCTTATAACAGGCTTACACGCTGATTGGATAGAGCCATAACTAGTTGATACTTCAATGTCGCTTACCTCATCGTATGCGCCGTTCTGTTCACCCCAGGCTGTAATTTCTTCTGGCGTGTCTATGTCTTTTAACTCGTCGTTCCTGTCCAGTTCCTTTTTCGCCTTCGGACAATCACGGTAGGCAGGTATTTCTAGTTTAGTTTTACGCTTTTCTTCTAAATAAAAACTCTTAAACATCATCATTAATATAAAAATTAGTATTGGTAGGATCCAAAACAGAATTGATTGCGCCTCCAAAAGGATGGCCTTCAATCGTGGCTACTTGTATGTTATTTAGCTTACCTTCCATTGTTCCCTTAAATTCACTACCACTTAAATTTGGATTCGCGAAAAACGGATCTTTGCTATTAAGCATGGTGCTTATATTGGTATAACCCGCACTAGCGGCATCATTCCAATTAGCGATGCGTGCCATTTGCTTTTCAAAGGCATCACTCTCTTGGTCTTTGACGCACACCTCATATTGGCAGTATAATTCATGTGAGGTTATCTCCGCATTGGTAGGCTCATAAACCTCTTCTTCACTAGCATGTTGTTCTTTGTAGAAAGAAATGATCTGTTGGTATAGATTATCGCAGTCAAGAGCTGCTATTTCATCAATGGCTTGATCGATGAGCGATTCTGCATCTGGACAAGCTTCAAGGCTGGTACATACATCACAATCTGAAGGATCAAACTTATAGGCTTGCGTGATTGAATCAATGCTGGCTTGTATACGCACATTTTGCTTAAGTACTTGCTGCATCTGCACAAAGCTAAGCTCATGGGGTATCAAAGATTTGGTAATGGTGTAATCACCGATCTCAGTTAATAGAATATCAAACGCAACTTCAGCATGAGAAGGTGATGTACAATTGGCAGCGGTTATATCTCGCTGCAGGTAACTGAAATTATTAGCAGCCTGGTTTCCAGTTATAGCGCCAAGATTTACCAGCTTTCCATCAGGATCAGTAAGGGTGATTTTTAGATCATAGCTACAAGTTTGGCAACCTAATCCTGTAATAAAACTGCCTAAGGCATCAACACCATATTTAAAATTGTAATTAGTATTGGGACTCGTATTTAATAGCTTATGAGTGGTTACACTTATACCATTTTCAAATTCATTCTTGTCAGAGATATCAACGGACAATGGCTTTAAGTCAAGATTTGTAAGGCTTTCAAGTGCCGTAACATTAGCTGGCTTGTCTCCTGCCAAGGCCGTTGCAATGGTTCTGCCAGCTTGGTCAACATAAGAAACATTTACCTGGCCGTTTGGATCAACAACTAAACTCTTTTTGTAATGCGTTGCATTCCCTACATTACTGCCAAATAGCCTGATTAACTCCTCTGAAGTAGCGTTACCATAAAAATACCTGGTAATGTGATTACCATCCATCTTAAACTCTTTACCAATCCCCGACTGCCTAGCTATCCTACCGGTACCATCATTTAAGTATTCCGTTTGGCTATAAACAAAACCTTCTGCATCAGGTATATAATCTTTGTGTATACTTGATAGGCTATTGGCTGACGAATAATAGTTACCTGCTCCACTTGTATTATCAACAATACTATTTTCTAGCCTCCTATTATCGTAATTAAATTTCTTTCTTGAGGAAGACGTATTCTCAGATACTTTTGGATCAACTGATTGAAAATTATTAAAGCCGCTTTTAAAAGTAAGCTTTGCATCAGTCGCTGGAACAGCCAGTATACCCAATGAATTTCTTCCCTCGAAATCATATAAAGACTCCGCAACCAAGGTAATTTATTCCGTACTCAAGTTAGTTTGTGCCTGGCGCTGGCGAAGCGTACCATCAAAGTAATTCATTATCTTTTTGTATTTACCCTCTTCGGCAAATACAGTTTGCTCCTGCCAGTTCATGTCTGGCTGGTGATTACTTATGGTTATGCCAGAACATGGACTATAAAACCATTGTCCATTAATACGGTGGTTAGGGTAGTCTGGATTAGTACCAACTGCCCTGATTCTATACCAAATTTTACCATCTGGATAATAGGTTAAATGTTTATAATATAGACTAGCTGTTGTAATGCGTACAGGTGCTTTAAACTTAAAAGCATCAGGGGCTGCTGCACTGCCTGCAAAGTTCTCATGGTTCGCTATGTAAACCCACTCTACGTCATACTCCCTTATATTTTTTCCAGCCGCACTCCAGCTTAGGGTTGTGGTTTCGCCTGGAACATAATTGCAATTTAAAGATACCAGTGAGGCAGGGTCAAAAATGTCAGTAACATTTTTGTAGAATAACACCTTTAAATAAATGTGTTCGTCGGGTACCGGACCCGTTAAAGTCTTTCGCGTTACAACAAATGTAATCATGATGAGGCTAAAACCGCCAACATCTCAGTTGAGATAATGCTAGATTTAGTTACATAATCCTTTTACAACCTCATTTAAGGCATTGAAACGACACCGTTAGCATTTGTCTAAGGGTAAACCCTTGCTTTTTTAAGTATCCTGAATTTTAAAAAAGAGGCAAATCCTGATTTCTAATAGCTCAGTTATTAGCAGTTTTGTAAATATAAGTTGAATCATTGTAGTGTTTATTTCATAGCGGATACATAACAAACAGTTATAGATATGGAAGGAAGACTTAGAATCACCACAACCGTTGCGCAGAAGCAAAACATGAACCCTGGATTTGTTTTTGCGATATGGTCTATTGGTATTGTGCTAACGGGTATAGTTATATTCCTAACTACAAATGTGGGTGTTTACAAAGATGCATTTGCTGCCTCAGACCTTGCTTCTACTAAAACGGATGGGAATTGGGCTGATGGCATGATATGGGAAGGCAAAGTTACACCAACAAACTGGGCGGATAATATCGTTAAAATCAATGGAAACATAACCCTTACAAGTTCTACAACAGCTATTGAGGGGTTCAAATTAATTACGTTAGATAATGGAAAATCTTTTACCAGTGGAACATCTTCAACCCTTAACAATCTTTCAATGCAAAATGTAAATTTCGATGTTCTAAATGGCGACATCACAATCTATGGCGATCTTACGCTCACTAGCTCAACTTTAACTATCGCTTCCGGCAGCTTAACGGTAACTGGTGTACTCAGCTTAAAATCAGATGCACACTTAACAGTGGCACCTGGTGCTTCTGTTAACGCATCTTCTTTAGATATAAGTAATAATAATGTAATACTAGATAACAACGGAAGTATAACTATTTACGGAAGCGTATCGCAAGACATTGCGGTAAGTAGTGATAGCATCAAAGCCATGCAGGGAAATGGAAGTTTAAAGTTCAAGAGTTGGTTCTATAAGTAATTTATATGTCATACCTAATACGTGTGACTGCTATATCATTTCTACATCTATAGTTAGTTATTGTGACAATAATGTATTAATGTATTGATGCATTGATAATGGATACACGAAGATCAATTTGATAAGCTACTTCCTATCGAGCCTGGCCTTCTTATTCTTCTCTGCGTTAGTTTGATTCTCATCTTGAACAAAGCCAATATTTAGATTGGCGTAATAGCTGTTTTCTTTTACTCTCAAATCATCAGGTGGGTAAGGCCTTTGAGTGTCCCCTTTTCTCCATTCTGGTTGATCACTTCTACAACCTTTTTCGTCCCAAAGTAAAATTACAAAGTTGGGGTTATCTTTTGGCCTTACACTCGTAGCATCATGCTCTACAAGGCACTTACAGAACACGGGAAGAGATCCTGGCTGCATGTCTTGTGCAATGTCGCCAACTTCCCAATGTGTTGGCACTTTCGATTTACCTGTTATGTACGCTCCAAAAAACTGATGCCATACTTTTATTTTACTAGCGGGCTCATAGAAACCAGAGTTAACGTACGCTATCTGCGGCAGTTCTTCTTGTGTTACCGTGCCGATAGTTAAATTAGCTTTATCCTGAAACACATTTGATAGTTTACCATCATGTGTTACTCTATCAAACGAAACAATGTCCGTACCTTCGTTAGCACATATAATATAATCAGGGGTAGCAGCTCTATTTTGTTTGTAATAATCGTTGTTAGGCTTTCGAAGATAAATGTCTTCAAAATGCCAGTTCATGCCATGTTTGCAAGATGGGTGAAGGTATATCGCTGGACCTCTACCATCATTAAAAAGTATATTTCTTACGGTTGTTTTAGAATTCTTACCCGCTGGGAAAGCATCGGAGCCAAAAAGATTTAATCCGTGCGAGCCCCATGAGTCAACCACCACATTCTCGATTACATTTTCACCTTGATCTGAGCTCAACTGTATTCCTGTGTCTTGGCCAGGCATGAATTGCCTTAAATAGCCGGCGTCTGATGCAAAAAGAGTTGCATTACTAACATGCGCCTTGCCTACGAGATGTTGCATCTGTAATGCTTCCGATCCGGTTCTTGCACAGATGATATTCTTCATCGTTAAGTCCTTAATTTTTGCACCTGGTAAGGCGTGCGTGAAACCTATATATGCACCTTCACTAGCTGTATCGTGCAGATAGCAGTTTTCTATTGTTATCGAAACTGTCCAGTCATAGCTGCCGCCTTGCAACCTCAATACAGAGAATCCGTGCTCACCTTCCAAACCACTTAGATATATGCTGCCACCATCTAATACACTTATAGAAAAGACATGAAAACTTTTGTATATGCCGATACTTGTAGCACTTATTCCGAAACTACCTTTTAAAAATACACGATTTCTTGGAAAAGAATTTAGGCCCGGATATTTTGCATCATCACCTCCATCTATGCGCACGTTCTTTAAACCTTGAATTAAATGTAAGAAGCCACCATAACTATTGTCAGTATAAACACCCTTCATGCCTGTTCCCGGAATTGGCTTTATGGTGGCATTCGAAATATGCCATGGTGTTGTTTCTTTGCCATTTAACAACCTGAACTCACAATAACGACCTAACTTATTTCCATCAACCCAAATCACTGCGTTTTCTCTTAAAGTAGGGAATGCCTTACTTATGCGTGTATATACAAGTTTATGTATGCCGTCAGGCATTAATTTGGTTGGCCTATCTAGAATTAGATCTCCAACTGTAATGTATCTACCGTATAAGGAAATATCTCTTTTTGTTGCTATCCTGTTTTGTCCGAATGCTATTATTGGGAATAAAAGGATTAATAAAAATATTTTCATGGGCGCAAAATTAAAACGTGCTATGAAAAAAAATAACTTGGTATTGTGGTTTGTAGTGACTGTAGAAATCATGAATCGAGTTAGTGTGTTTGCATCATGTTTGTTAGCCATTGCAATAACGATACCTAATTTAGATTCCCATTTTATATCTTCAATACAGTTCAGGAAAGGCACATAATTCATCATAACAAAAGTCGCTCTCTTATTACGAGGCCGAATATCAACATTTGAATCGTATGCCAGTTGTATATGCAGATGTGAGATAACAATCGTTGTAGTGCGATCCTTACAGGACGAACAATTAGACGCTATAATAAGAGTTTAAAAAAAGATAGTAGTTAACGATGGCTAAAAAGTTCTACGAGGTCAAGTGTATACTATGCGTTGCGACTTGCCCATCTTTCTAAAAGTTAAACTTTAATTATTGTTGGTAGCTTAATTCATTCAATACCGTCTGCTGCCTTGAATTAGTTAATGTCGAGGTGTGGGTTGTATTAACAGGAATTGTAACGGTAAAAATGGTGAACTTATACAGTTCAGTTTGCAAATCAATTTGTCCATTCAAAACCTGAACACATTTTGACACAATATACAGTCCTAAGCCATTTCCTTTTGAATATTCATTTCCTACAAAAAACATATCCCATAACCGCCGGCGAACTTCTTCTTTTATTCCGATACCGTTATCATGCACCGATATAATTAATATATTATTATCAAGACGAGCTTTTATTAAAACTTTTGGATGAATTGAATTGATGCTACTAAAGAATAGTGCATTATCAATTAAATTATAAAATATGGTTTCAATTAAATTGGCATAGGAATAAAAGCTAACCCGCCGAGGGCAGTCTATTATTATGTCAATCTTCTTATCCGTAATAAACTGTTGAAATTGAGTTCTAATGGAACCAATTCTATCTGATAAACCTATTAACGTATAATTACTAGGCTGGTTAATTTCTGATATGAGTTTTAATTTATTCAACATCCGATCCATTCTAAATGCCGTAAATGATATCTTATTGATAAGATCCATTAAATCTGCATGTTCGTGGTATGCTAAATTGCACAGACCAATAATAGAGCATATAGGTGATCTTAAATCATGAGAAGATCTATATAAGAAAATATCCATTTCACGGTAAGCATCAATCAATAAACTCGTGCGCTCATAGATAAGTTTTTCGAGATTGTCATTGGTATGCTTAACTTCATTATTAGCTTGGATAAGATTTTTCTTTTGCTTTTCTAATTTAAATCTTAATAAGATCAAAATAATGAGCAATACACCAAAAACAAATGCTATCGATATAGCTATTAAAATTTTATCTTGAAACAACTTTTGCTCCTCTTTCCTTTTTGACTCACTCAACTGTAACTTATTTTCCAAATGTTGAATATCAAAAAATGAAGCTTTAAGTGACGCAAGAATAATTCTATAATCATTGATGTTTTTATAGAATTTATTTTCGTTTTGTTGAAGTACCAATTCAAGCATATTGAGATCTTCCAAAAGTTTATTTCTCTCTAATGCATCAAGTTTGGCTGTACCCCCAGCGAGTTTTTGATTTAGTATTCTGATTTTCTCATCAAACTCAGAACGAAAATTATTTAATAGTTTATTTTCAAATCTAGCCTGTTCCAATAAATTCTCTACATCATTATTTACAAATGATGAATCTGATATACGGCTTATAAATTCTTTAGACTTAGCGGTATTTAACTTGTTAACGAGCTGGTTAAACTTCGCGTCGATTTTAAATTTAACATCGTCATCAAGCTTAGAGATTTCGTAATTTTTAAAAACGGCATAAAAAACCGTAAGCGAACTAATAGAATCAAGTTGGTCTAAGGAAAAGTTTTTAATAAATTCTGGCTTTTCAGTTGGTATGTCTTGCTTTTTAATTTCAGCTTGTAGTGGTTCCAGAACAAGTGTGGTACCTTGTTCTGATGGAACCATTTTAAGAATTCGATAGCCTGAAACGCTAAACTTATCAACCTTTATTGCTTCATCGAGTGATAAGGGTATTTCAATTTTACCTCGTTCATCAGTAGTTGTATTGATGCTTTTCTTGCCATTAAAATTAACTGTCAGATTTGCTAGCGGTTTATCTTCTCCATTCAAAACATGAATTACATGGATTTTATAATTTCTTTTTCTTATCACTATCTCAAGTGTACCCTTACTATAATTCCAGGATTCTGCTTCAAGCTCTTCTTTGTTGATTTTTATAAACTTAGGTGGGAGATCTTTAATTAAAATTTCGTGAAAGGTTGACTTACTTTCGATGGGTATAAATTCATTTCCGTTAATGGATACACTTAGGTGATAGATTGGATTAAGCTGCTGATCAAAAGCTTTTATTTGAACTAAATTTTTATCCTGGGCAAATAATTGAGAACATAAGACTATATACTGAAATACAAATATAATGATGACCTTATATTTGCACATTGTCTCCGCTATTTGTTTGATATGTTTCACTTACCGACAACAATTTCAGTCAAACTTAAATACATTTCTTACCACAACAATTTCATAATTACCAGAACTTCTTCGCTTTGACAGGTCAAGACTTACAAAAACTTCTTCCTTCTTATTACTACTTACCACTTTTATTAAGTATTGGCTAAAATAAGGAATGGCTAGCGAAAATTTACCATCAGAATCAGAAGTTACTGAATCTACCGTTACGTTCTTAATATTGTCTATTAAAGACAAACGTGCTTCTGGTAAAATCTTGAGTTCAGTAGAGTCCAGCCAACTCTCCTCTTTGTACTTTAACAAGCCTGAGATAACAAGCGGATATGATTGTAGATCTATTGCAATCTCATAAATATCATCGTTGCCATTTCTTCTATTTGAGGTAAAGCATCCCCAAAATCCTTTATCGTTTAATGCTAAGGCGAAATCATCATAATTAGTATTAATAGGATACCCCATATTCTGCACCTCTCCTAAACTGTTTTGTCCAATAGAAACTTTAAATATGTCAAGTCCACCTAAACCTGCATGACCATTTGATGTAAAATACAAAATATTGTCGTTTATAAAAGGATGTACCTCATCTCCAGGCGTATTTAATTGGTTGCCAAGATTAACCGGTTTAGTCCATTGGCCGTTGATAAAACTTGATTTGTAGATATCTTTTCCACCATATCCACCCGTCATATTAGATGAAAAATAAAGGGTTTTGCCGTCTTTACTTATTGAAGGGTCTGTAATTGAATATTCTCTACTATTAAACTTATAAGGTTCAATAACTTGCCAATGCCCATTGTGAATTTCAGCAAAAAACAGTTGTAATGTACGTTTACTTCTATCCTTCACAGATGCATCCCCAGTTGCAGAATAGACCATGGATTTATCATGATTATATAATGCAACTGGCCCTTCGTGGAATTTAGAATTTAAAGATTTAGCGAAAAGGGAGGGCGTTCCATATCTATTAATTACCTCATTATTAATGGTATCCTTCAATTTCTGGGAATAATATAATCTAAAGAATGGCGCGTTATTGTTATCAACCCGGTCTACTAACGTCTTGCGCTTGCGATTTGACATGAATATTAAAGTATCACCTGCTATGACCGGAGCTATTTCCGCTAACTCTGTGTTAATCTCTAGCGTCGTGACCACGTAATGAATAGAATCTTCATATAAATAAATCCGATTCTTTAGCCGCCAAATTTTCCTTAAGGTTAAAGGATCATTATTCTCACGCTTTAAATATTGCTCATACCAGTTAATTGCGCGATCATACTGCCCAAGGGCACTCAATGATTCAGCGTAATTTAAAATATCTTCAGTTGGCAACGTCTTTACTTTTGGAATTACTCGTCGATACCATTCCTCTGCTTCTTTGGGTTGATTTAATCCATAATAAGATCGCGCTATTCTCAATTCGATCTCATCATCTTTAACTTTGCGTAATAAATTAAGATACAGCGGAAGCGCATGTCGAAAGTTTTTACGTTCAAAATAGTCATCAGCGTTTTGTCTATCTGTTTTTAATACTGAAAATATCGTTTCCTGCCCAAAGGCAATATTAGGCGCAACTAAAATAGCTACAATCAGTAGAATGAATTTTGATTTGGATGTGAAATTTGTGGTAATATTTGAGCAAAGACTCATCGTGGGGAAGCAATTTTATTCTTTGCATATTTGAAAAGGTAATTTAGTAGTATTTCATGTGAACCACTACTGCTTGTTGCCACTTTGCCTATAGCAAGATCATAGGCATAACCTACTTGAAGTTGTGGGGTAATTTTAGCTTTCATAAGAAAAGCAATGGATTCTTTTTTTCTGTATGATAGACCTATCGTTAGAATTTTTTTATATACAATGCAAGCGTTCAAATCATATGATATGGGTAAGCCCTGCAAGTACTTGACTAGTACGCTGGGCTCAATGTCTAAATTGGCATTTAGTACTATTCTATATTTTGCATAAAGAAAATATTGCGCACTACGCCATTTTATAGTTGTTGTATCGCTGATCTGCAGCGTTTCTGGTATAATGTCTGGGGCTGAAACTCCGAGTTGGAAATTAGGACTTTTATAGTGCAAACCAATACCCACCGTGAAAGAAGTATGCGTAAAATTAGGATTCACTAAAAGTGGATCGACCGCTGAATTTGAACCAACAATTGTTGTATAGTCTGACTTACGGATGTTTAAACCCGTTTGGAGACCCATTGAAAAATATTGCGTCTTTGAAATATTAAGGCGATAAGCAAAATTACCTTGTACGTTTTGAATTTTATGGACACCAACCTTATCATTAACGAACGATACACCTAAGCCAACGCGCTTTTCGTTAAAAATGGAATGGGCTGTTAAGGTTTGTGTTGAGGGCGCTCCTTCTATTGATACCCATTGATTTCTATTGACTAGTGTAATACTTAGTGCATCATCGTTACCTGCATAGGCTGGATTGATAATAAGCTCATTAAACATGTATTGCGTGAATTGTACCTTTTGTTGCGCTCTAACTTCTGAAGTTAATATAAAAATGGATAGAAAGAGTATACATTTAGCTGCTTGAGGTATATTTTTACGCTTCATGCCTCACTATCTTATTATTTCAACAAATCCCTTCTTTTCAGTTATGGTAGATCCTGCCCGAATAGAGATTGTATAAAAGTAAGTGCCTGTCGGCACAAGGGTACCACTTGTATTTCGGCCTCCCCAGACTTGGCTGCTGTTATTATAACCAGTGACATTATAAATGACGCTACCCCATCGATCAACAACTACGACTTTGTTCGATTCGTACTTTTCAATATTACCGATTACCCACTCATCGTTAACGCCATTACCATCAGGTGTAATGACTTTACCTATGTCTAAGCCTACGATCTCTGGGGTTACAATTATATTGAATGTACAGGTTGAAACATTCGCACCTTTATCCTTCGCTATGTAGCTTACTTGTGTAGTACCAATCGGAAACAGTTCTCCAGACTCATGTGAAGAGGTTAGATGCAGAAGATTGCAATCATCAATGGTAATTTCATCCCAATCCACAATTTCATGACCTGATTGACTGCTGGTCGTAAGGTAAATATCGCCAGGGCATCCCATAATAACGGGTGCTAACTTATCTTCCACAACTACATCAAATTTGCATATTGTAATGTTGTCAGCTTGATCTTTCGCTGTATATGTTACTTCCGTTACCCCAACGGGGAAGTCACTTTCAGGGGTATGTGAGTTCGTTATGAGCACCGATCCGCAATTATCTGTAAAACTCGGGGCAGTCCATGAAGCTTTTGCTTGGCAGTCGCCACCGGCATTAACGATAACAGTGCCCGGGCAACCAGTTACTATCGGTGATGTTTGATCTTTCACTACAACATTGAATTTGCATAGCGTTTTATTTCCTGCATTATCTGTTCCGGTATAAATTACTTCTGTGGAGCCTATTGGAAAATCGCTACCTGGAGTATGGGAACTTACTATGGTGACTGAACTACAATTATCTGCAAAAGTCGGCGCAATCCAAGAAGCATTCGCTTGGCATTCGGCACCGATACTGATTGAAACCGTGGCTGGACAATTTGTTACTAAAGGTGCAGTCTGATCTTTTACAACGACATTAAATTTGCATAGGGTCTTATTTCCTGCATTGTCTGTTCCGGTGTAAATTACTTCTGTGGTGCCCAATGAAAAATCACTACCAGGTTTATGTGAACTCGTTACGATAACTGAACTACAATTATCAGAAAAGGTGGGCGCTGTCCACGAAGGCTTAGCTTTACAATTAGAACCTGCATCTAGTGTAATGGTGCCCGGACAATTAGTTACTCTCGGCGGCGTCTGATCTTTAACTATGACATTAAATTTACAGAAGGTTTTATTCCCCGCATCATCTGTGCCAGTATAAGTTACCTCTGTGGTGCCTAATGAAAAATCACTACCAGAGTTGTGCGTACTCGTTAATGTAACTGAACTACAATTATCGCTAAAAGTAGGAGGCGTCCATGATGGGCTCGCAGTGCAATCATCACCCGCGTTAATCGTTATATTTTCAGGGCAATTAATCAATATAGGTGGAGTCTGATCAGTAACAACAACATTGAATTTGCACGTTGTAATATTTCCACTATTATCCTGGCCTGTATAAGTCACCTGGGTTGTCCCTAAATTAAAAGTGCTACCCGGTGCATGTGATTTCGTAACAATCACATTCGATGCGCAGTTATCACTAAACGATGGTTCTGTCCAGGTGGCTATTCCTTTACAAGATGCATTGGCATTAACCGCAATAGAAGCAGGACAATTTGAAACAGTCGGTGCGTTTTGATCTTTAACAACCACGTTAAAGCTGCAGGTACTTGTATGATTGTTATCATCTTTAGCCGTATAAATAACCGTAGTGGTTCCTGTTGGGAATGATGCACCTGGAGAAAAGTTAGACGTAAAACTTTGTAGGTTACAGTCTGTTGCTTGGGGCGGCACCCAGCTCAGTGAAACTGAACATGTGGTTGATATGACTTCCCTGTTAGCGGGACAGCCAGTAATAACAGGGGATATATCGGGAGATTGTGAAGTACAACATAAAACTCCGCCACCGTTACTTTTTGCCCGTAATAAATAAAAACTTCCTAAGCGTTGCTGGGGATTAAATTGTAAAGAGCAGGTTACTTTTATTACAGTATTGATGTCCCCGTCAACACGTAATAACACTTCATTACCGTTAAACCTACCGCTTAGGTGGGCGCCTTCTATAGTAAATGTTTCCCCAGGACTAACATTCTGTGAAAATAGGACCTCTGAGCCGTCTGTTATTTTTACGAGGGCGGCAGAGTTACCACTGTATTTCAATACTAGTGTTGTAATGCCGCCTGCACAATGCTTGCAATCATCATTGTCTGGGCAATTGCATGATTGCGTATACCCTTTTAAAAAGTAAAAAAGAAAGCATAGCGTGAAGAGCAAACGTTTATTCAGCGAAAAAATAGTGTTTTCTTTTGTGTTCATAAACCGCAGTATTTACATAATGCACTCGGGGGGCGAACTTTATGCTATATAATCAATTATAGACAACCCTTAAATCTCAAGGTATCAGTATGCAACCATCATGAATTACATGATATTTTGCCATTACTTGAAAAGCGGTTATTAATCCATTCCATGAATTCATACATAGACAGACATGTAACCAGGTATAGCCTTCATAATAGCCGAATTTCAAATTATTTAATTAAATGCATCGATATTACATCAGGATCGCTATCGCCCGCTTATTAAATCTTCGTCAAAACCTTAAAAATACCTCTAACAATCGCTCGCAATAAAAACGAATCCTCCTCACTAGTTGATATTTTTATCAGCCCCATTTATCCGGTAGCTTATCTTACTTGGTACTCATTATGATGCTCGGTGAAATGCTTCTTCGAGCTTCATTTCTGATATACTTATGGGAATTTGTACCATATACAATTTATCTGTAAAGATTTGGAAACTAGTACTGAAAATATTGAATTAGTTATAAGCCTTAAAAATGGTGATCCAAGAAGTCTGGAGTTGTTATTCCGGAGGCTATATCCTAAGATGTGTGCTTTCGCCAATAAATATCTCCAAAATTTGGCTGACGCAGAAGAAGTCGTTCAAGAAGTATTCTATAGTATTTGGAAGAATCGCCAAACCTTAGATGAAAAGCAATCCATACACGGTTATCTTTTCACGTCTGTTAAAAACCACTGCCTCTCTATTCTAGAACACAATAAGGTAAAAGATAAATACGCGGCGTTAGTTGAATATGTCTATAAAAACGCGGAGAACGATTCCACCTTTTCAGATTCATTAATAGCTAGTGAACTCGAAAATGATTTTAGCAAAGCGCTTGAAAAGCTTCCGCTTGACTGTAGGAATATATTTGAACTTAGTCGCTTTGAAGGTTTAAAGTATCATGAGATTGCTGCACGCAGAAACATCTCTATTAAAACAGTTGAAACTCAAATGTCACGTGCACTTGCTAAAATTCGGGTTCAATTAAAGGACTATTTGGTGTTGGCTTTCTTATTCCAATTTAATTTTTCTTAAAAAAATCGCAGTTGCTTGTAGGGGTATAAATGGATTTACCTGTACTAATTCATAAGGTCGCCAACTTTATGATGAATCGATGAACCATCCTGCTGAGATAAAAACCCTTATTCTTAAATTTCTAAAGAAGGAAGCCTCCGATGTAGAAGTTGACGACTTGCTGCGTTGGTTAAAGGAAGATGAAAGCCATCATGTCTACTTTGACGAATTCAATGAAAGTTTTCAAGCCAAAAAAGCATTAGGCGAATTAAATGCGGAAAAAATTAATTATGCATGGCGTAATGTTGCTTCTCAGATAGAAGACGCTGAAGACATAAAATCATCTCATACTATTGTTGATAAAAGATATTATAACCTTCTACGAGTCGCCGCATCCTTGTTACTTGTCGCGGTGGGTGCCTTTAGTTTGTGGATTTACTACGCTCCTACCCTACAAACTGGATCTGCTTTTGATAAAGTGATTGTTCACAACCTACAAAGCAGAAATACACCCGTTGCGTTACCAGATGGATCTTTGGTGTGGCTAAACACCAACAGCACCCTAGAATATAATAGTGACTTTGGCAAGACATCGCGTGAAGTTTTACTTAAGGGTGAAGCATTCTTTGATGTTAAGAAAAAGCGCCAACAAAACTTCATTGTTAAAACTGAAAAAATATCCATTCAGGTAAAAGGTACTAGGTTCAATGTGAAAGCCTATGATGGTGAAGATGCCAATACTACACTAGAGGAAGGTAAAGTAGAGCTAACCGTGCATGGACAAGAAAAAATTTACGCAATGCATCCGGGCGATCAGATTACGGTAGTAAATAAAGAACCTAAAATTACAATCAAAAAAGTTAATCCTACAAATTTCACTTCCTGGAAAGAAGATGTACTGGTATTTGACAATACACCGCTTGCAGAAATAGTACTTAAACTTGAAAGCCGCTATAAAGTAAAAATTAGCATTGATAAGTCTATAGCTAAGCGCGAAAGATTAACTATGACCATTGGCAAAGAAAGCCTGGATGAAATATTGGAGATGATTCAACTCTCCTCAAGACTTAATTACCGAGAAGAAAAAAATAAAGTTATAATATATGAATAGAAAATAATACCAAAAAAACTTTGAACTAACCTAACTAACCCTAAATTATGAGAAACCACTATCTAAACTGCAAGAGCAGGTACTCCGTCAGTGCGAAGGCGGTAATACTGCTATGCACAGCGCTGCTTTATTTTGGCAGCGTTACAACCAATGCCAAAACGCACTTCAACCAACGCAATGTTATCACGTTGGAACTTAAAGACGTCACCATAAAAGATGCTTTGCGCGAAATTGAAAAACAAACGCGGTATAACTTCGTGATGAATGACAATCAACTGAAAGAGATTAAAAGAGTTGTGACCGTATCGCTTAAAGAAAAAAGCATTGACGTTGTACTTGACCAACTGTTGAACGGTACCAACATTACGTACAGAATCAAGAAGAATCATATTACATTAATTCCACCGCTTGAAACAAGCCATGTAATAGATGGTGTTAATGACGTTTATTTTGCCAATAGACAAGAAACACCTACCCCAAATATTTTTTTTGCAAACACACTGGCGGTAGTTGTTACCGGAAAGATTGTTGATGAGAATGGTGGTGGCTTACCTGGTGTAAATGTTTTAGAAAAGGGTACTTCTAACGGAACTGTTAGTGATGCCGCCGGAGCCTATAGCATAGAAGTTTCATCACCCGATGCAACGCTAGTGTTTAGTTTCATAGGCTATCTTAGCCAAGAAGCGCCCGTAAATAGCCAAACGGTGGTTGATATTCGAATGCAAACAGATGCTAAGACCTTATCTGAAGTTGTGGTAATTGGTTATGGTACGCAAAGAAAATCTGATTTAACTGGATCTGTGGGATCTGTTAAGGCAGCAGAGATTCAGGAGCGTCAACTACCTTCTCTTAATCAGGCCTTAGCTGGAAGAATAGCTGGCGTATCCGTGAATGTAAACTCGGGTAGACCAGGTGGACAAACGAACGTGAGAATTAGAGGGTCAAGTTCTATAAACTCTTCCAACAATCCGTTATATGTAATTGATGGCATAATCCTTCCTGTTGGCACGCAAACAGGAAATTCAAATGCCATAGATTTTATTAACCCCGCCGATGTTGCCTCAATGGAAGTACTCAAAGATGCTTCAGCAACTGCAATCTATGGCGCTAGAGGTGCTAATGGTGTAATTCTGATTACAACAAAAAGAGGAAGTAGCACCGGCACAAAAGTAACCTATGATATGCAGTTGAGTGTTCCAACAATCGGACCTCATAGAGTTGAAATGCTCAATGCAAAAGAGTTTTTAGCGGTAGAAGATTTGGCATGGAAGAACGCTGCTATCTATGACCCTACAAGAGTTGATGTAGCAGGGAACTTTACAGGGAAAGCAGACCCTAAATCAAACAGAACCGATCCCTATCTTTTTGATGCTAACGGTAACCCCCTTTACGATACGGATTGGTTGAAGGCATCTACTCAAAACAAAATATCACAGAACCATCAGCTATCATTTACCGGAGGAAACAAAGAAAGTAGCTACGGTGCCTTTGTTGGATACAGGGATGACAACGGTTTGCTCTTGAATTCTTATCTAAAAAGATATTCAGCAAGATTTGTTTTTGATACCCAGATTAAAAGCTGGATTAAAGTTGGTGGAAGCCTTAGTTATAATAACCAGGACGAAAACTTAGTAGATACAGGCACAGGCGGATTGAATGCGCTGCGGATGATTACAGAAGCACTTCCCTTTCTTCCAGTAAAGTATCCTGATGGGACGTATTCTCATAACTCGCACTATGCTACCATGGAAGGTGGTAGAAACCCAGTTGATCAGTTGTTAAACAATAAATATCAGCTGTTAACGCAAACAACAATGGCTAATGTATATACAAATATAAAATTAGCTAAAGGTTTAGAACTTCGTTCTACTGTGGGTACCAACATTGTTGGTAGAGAAAGACAGGAGTATTCAAGCCGCCCACCACTTCAGGGCGTTGGCAGATCCTCGTTATCTGAGAAGGAAAAAGGTTATGCGTTTCTTCGTTCAGACCGTGAAGTCTTCTGGTCATTTGAAAATTATCTAACTTATAATAAACGCTTTGCGGATATACATGCTATTACTGCCCTACTTGGTATGTCATGGCAGGAAACCAACATGTTTGGTTTTCAAGCCAGCACCGCACAATTTGTTTCAGATTTCTTAAATGATAACAATATAGGCTCAGGTGTAACAATAAATACGCCCTCTTCTGATCGCGCCAGATTTGCATTTAACTCATACTTTGGCCGATTAAATTATAGTCTGAAAGACAAATATTTATTAACAGTAACGGGTCGCATGGACGGCTCATCTAAATTCCGGCTAGCTAACAATTATGCATTCTTTCCTTCAGCAGCACTTGCATGGAAGGTCTCTGATGAAGCATTTATGAATGATATCTCGGCCATCTCTAGTCTTAAACTACGTACTAGTTATGGTCTAACAGGAAACTCAGAAATAAATTCATATTCTGCTCTCTCAACTTTGAATGCTGGCTATGTTGCTGTTTTTGACGATAAACGATTGATTGGTGTAGGTACAGGTCGTTTAGGAAACCCAGATTTGAAATGGGAAAAAACAGCCCAGAGCGACATTGGTCTCGAGTTAGGGCTTTTTGATAGCAAAATATATATAGAAGCTGATGTCTATTACAGGAAGACTAGTGATATGTTATTGAATGCGCCGCTTCCATTATCCAGCGGATATCCTACCATTACAAAAAATATTGGGAGCATGGAGAATAAAGGATTTGAATTTTCACTAACCACAGAAAACTATTCGCGTGCGGATTTTAAATGGAATACAACCTTTAATATTTCCGCTAACCGTAATAAGGTACTTACCCTTGCAACTCCTGCCCCGATATTTGGTGTGGGTAATCCTGGATTTGTTAATGAGACCGGTATAATCAGAGTTGGCGACCCGGTAGGCGCTTTCTGGGGGTTAGTAAGACAAGGTGTTTGGGGAACAGACGAAGCGGAAGAGGCCGCAAAATATCATTACCGTGGTGATAAGCCAGTATTACCTGGCGATGTCAAATACCTGGACGTCGATACGAATTATGAAATAAACGACGAAGACAGAATGATTATTGGCAATGCTTATCCTGATTTTTATGGATCTTTGATTAATAGCTGGAGGTATAAGAATTTTGATTTAACCCTTGACCTGCAGTACTCCTACGGTAATGATGTGCTTAACATGACCAAACATTCTGGCGAAGATCGTGTTTCTATCGCCAATAGTTTTAAATCAGTATTAGACGCCTGGACACCAGAAAATCAAAATAGTGAAGTTGCCGCTATACGCGATACAAGGGCAGGTTATGTTACTAACGTAGATACACGTTGGATAGAAGATGGCTCGTTTTTGCGCGGACGAAATCTTCTGTTAGGATACAATATTCCTTCCGCTACAGCGCAACGCATACATGTTAGTAAATTAAGAATCTATGCATCTGTTCAAAACTTCTTTCTGCTAACCAAATTCTCAGGAAATGACCCAGAGGTTACTACGTATGGAAATGTATTCGCGCAGGGTCAAACGTTTTTTGACTATCCCAAACCAACTACTTACATGCTTGGTTTAAGTATTGGATTATAAAATCATCGTTATTTATTAAACTGGAAAGAATTATGAATTTCAATATTAAAAATTTTAAAACACTGCTGTTCTGCGGAGCCTTAGCTATTACATCAAGCTGCTCAGAATTTCTAGCAGAAGAAGATCCCTCCAACGTTACCCCCGAAACTTTCTTTACCATTCCAGAACACGCAGAATCTGCCATTAATGCTATCTATGACAATTTAAGACTCTTTAGTGGCGACGCTGGCATCTTCTCACAAAACTTTCAATTGTTAGAAGCGTTAAGTGGAACTTCAAAAACTGAGACGGCCCAAAACTCTAATCTTAATAATCTTTATGGCTTTAGTTATACAGGCGATAATTTGCATTTAACGCAATGGTGGCGTGAGTTATATAATGGTATTTCCAACGCGAATCTTGCTATTGATAAGATTCCTGGAATGCCTCCATCATTAAGTGAATCAGAACGTACAAAGTGGTTAGGACATGCTTATTTTTTGCGTGCCTGGCATTACTTCTACCTTGTTAGATTATGGGGTGAGGTGCCATTAATTACAAAACCAGTATATGAATTATCCTCGCCTGATATATATGCAAGTCGCACCGCTGTCTCTTTGGTCTATGATCAAATTGTAAGCGATCTTTTACTTGCCGAAAGCGCAGGACTGCCTTTCAAGGATGAATCCGGAAGAGCATCACAAGGCGCTATAAAATCTTTACTCGCTAAGGTGTACTTAACTATGGCAGGATACCCGCTAAATAAAGGAACTGAATATTTTCAAAAGGCAGCAGATAAAGCTAATGAAGTAATAGCTTCAAAAGAGTTTGAACTATTCGACACATATAATGAATTGCATTTACTGGAGAATAAAAACAAAAAAGAACACATTTTCATGGTGCAATACTCTATAGAAGGTAAACAAATCAATGATATGCAAGCGCTGTTCCATCCGAATATAAAAAACATGTCCGCTTATGACACTGAGATTGGAACTACAATTCCAACACCTGCTTTTTATAATTCTTTCGAACCAGGAGACAAACGGACGATAAACCAGAAAGGTTATTTTTACTCATCATACTTTACGGGTGGTAATGAAGGATATTATGATTTAGTTGACCAATACATTTTCAAACATTTCGATTGGGTGGCCAATGGAGTTCCAGGACCAAATCCAGGTGATAAAGGAACCTCAGGTAGTGCAAAAAGTGAACTTAACTGGCCTTTAATCAGGTATGCAGAAGTTTTACTAATTTATGCCGAAGGTCAAAATGAGGCATCCGGACCTACAACGGAAGTTTTAGCTGCATTGGATAGTGTTAGAGATCGCGCAGGCCTGCCAACACCAGCCTTGGGTAACATAGATCAAGTTGCGTTACGCGAATTGATCTGGCAAGAGAGATGGCATGAGTTGTGCTTTGAAGGCATAACCTGGTTTGATATGCTCAGACTTAGAAAAATATATGTTCCGTCGAGCAATACATTTACTGATTTTGTCGGCGGCCAATTAACGCCCACTATCACACTAGAGGAAAAACACCTTTTATTACCACTCCCTACATCAGAAGTTAGAAATAATCCAAGTCTTGGAAATAATAATCCTGGCTGGTAGATAATTACTAGCTTAAAAATATTCCTTACCTGATTAATTCGGGTAAGGAATATTTTTTTTACTACTTTTAAATACACATGAACACCCATGCATGTGTTTACTTCAACCTACCTAATTGTAACCTATGCCAAAATTTCAAATTAAAAAGTCAGCTAAAAGCTACGATGTTTGTATTGTGGGCTCCGGTGCGGGCGGTGGTATGGCTGCTTATGTGTTGGCTAATGCCGGTATAAAAGTTTTGCTTTTAGAAGCTGGCCCTATGTATCAACCTGATAAAAACGTAACCCAACTAAAGTGGGTGTATGAATCGCCGAGGCGAGGTGCTGGTACAACAACGCGGCCCTTCGGAGACTTTGATGCCTCTTATGGTGGTTGGGAAATAGAAGGCGAACCGTACACACACATAAAGACGGAACAAAGTTCGACTGGTTTCGCTCGCGTATGTTGGGAGGTCGCACCAATCACTGGGGTAGAATATCACTTCGCTTTGGCCCTAAAGATTTTAAACGCAAAAGCATAGATGGCTTCGGCGACGATTGGCCAATAAACTATGAAGATGTTTCCCCTTACTACGATAAAGTGGATAAGCTAATTGGTGTGTTCGGTTCCGTAGAGAATTTACCTAACGATCCAGATAGCATTTTTCTTCCACCACCTAAACCGAGACTGCATGAACTTTTTATTAAAGAAGCAGGAACCTCACTAGGTATCCCAGTTATTCCCAATCGCCTTTCGATTTTAACGAAGAAAATAAATGAATCAAGAGGCCAATGTTTCTATTGTTCACAATGTAGCAGAGGCTGTACGGTTCATGCTGATTTTTCATCATCTTCTGTATTAGTTAAACCTGCCTTAGAAACGGGAAACGTTGATGTTATTGCTAATGCCATGGCACGTGAAGTGCTCACAAACAACGAAGGAAAAGCCACTGGTGTTTCTTATGTTAACAAGGCTGATATGCAGGAGTATGAAGTGAGTGCGAAAGTGGTCATTCTCGCGGCCAGTTCCTGCGAATCTGCACGGCTATTGCTAAACTCAAAATCTGCACAATATCCAAATGGGTTAGCAAACGCAAGCAACATAGTTGGTAAATATCTACATGATTCTACAGGTGCATCTATCGGTGGAATTCTTCCTAAGCTCATAGGTAGAAAGCGTTACAATGAAGATGGCGTTGGGGGCGCACACGTTTATTCACCGTGGTGGCTCGATAATAAAAAACTTGATTTCCCACGTGGTTATCATATCGAATATGGTGGCGGATTAACGATGCCTGGTTATGGTTTTGGATTTGGCATGCAACAATTAAACGGTGTGTATGCAGGTCGTGATGGCAAAACCAAATCAGCTGGCGGTTATGGCGCTTCATTGAAAGATGATTACCGTTATTTCTATGGTTCAGGTTTTGGTATGGCAGGCCGTGGTGAGGCAATTGCAAGAGAAGATAATTATTGTGAAATTGACCCGAGTACGGTTGATAAATTTGGTATTCCCGTTTTACGGTTCCACTACAAGTGGAGTGAATATGAGGTGAAGCAGGCTAAACACATGAAAGAAACATTCGCAGAGATGGCGCATAAAATGGGTGGTGTTATTACCTATGGAAACGATGATAACGAAAAGAATGATTATGGATTAAGAACACCTGGAAGAGTTATACATGAAGTAGGTACCACGCGCATGGGAAATGACCCCAAAAAATCGATATTAAATAAATTCAATCAGGCACATGACTGCAAGAATCTTTTTGTAGTTGACGGCGGTTCATTTGTTTCACAAGCCGATAAAAATCCAACGTGGACGATTCTTGCTCTCTCTATGCGGGCATCGGAATACATTATTGATCAATTGAAAAAACAAAATATCTAAGACCTATGGACAGAAGAAAATATTTAAAAACACTTTTTGTAGGCACCACGGGCGCAGGTCTCCTCTTACAATCGTGCGACACCAAAAAGGATACGATAGCATCACCTCCCGCTCCTGATTTCACAATTGATCGTACACCGGTTGAGTTAGAGCGTGACAGAAAATTGATGGATGAAAAGTTTTTCGATGAGCATGAAATAACAACGATCTCAATTCTTTCTGATATAATCATACCGAAAGATGATGTATCAGGTAGCGCTACGGATTCGGGCGTACCTGATTTCATTGCGTTCATTGTTAAAGATATGCCCGAGTATCAACTTCCCTTACGCGGCGGCCTCAAGTGGCTTGATTTACAATGTATGAAACAATTCAACGCTGACTTTGCCACATGTACCGAACAGCAACGCATAAACATTGTCGATGAAATAGCATTCCCCGAGAAGGCAAAAGATAATCCGAGGCTTCAACAAGGCGTTGCATTCTTCAACACCATGCGCGACCTAACAGCGTGCGGATTCTTTACTAGTAAGATGGGCATAGCTGATTTGGAATATAAAGGCAACAGACCAAACCAGTGGAATGGTGTACCCCAGGAAGTTCTTGAGCAATATGGTTTAAAGTACGACGAGCGAACATTGGATATTAGTGTAAAGTACGATTCTTAAAATTATTGTTTAAAGAGTAAAGATATTTAAATTGAATACCTCTTAGTGCATAGATGCTTTTTAAATCCTAATAAGATAATCCTAACTTAACTTCGCGTAGCATCAACCACAGATGAAATTATTTTTTTATAACGAATATAAAATCCTGATTAATCCTTATCCTTGTGAATTAAATAATTAAACCAATCAAATTATGCAAAAATTAAGATTAAGCGTCGCATCGCTTTTATTTATGGCTTGTGGCGTTTTTAGCTGTTCTGAAGAAACGATAACTCCTTTACAGGATGGCACACTTCCAATTCCCAAAACAGGGCAAGGAAGTGTTACAGCATCTAATGGAGCAAGAGGTGAACAAACAGATGATGGGACGCTTCCTATTCCTGGAGGCAGAGAAGTATCTAATGTTACACTTCCGATAATTGTGCAACATGATGGGACGCTTCCAATACCTAGACAAAACGATGGCACATTACCAATACCTAGACAATTTGATGGTACGCTTCCGATTCCTAGAAAATAAGGTATACTGTTAATTTTAACTTAAAAAGAATGCTACTGAATTTACAATTGGTAGCATTCATTTTTTGGGTCTATGTGGAATACTGTGGGTAATTGAATTTGAGTTTACCACTATTACTCACTACTACCGCAAGCTTTCAGCTTGTGGTTAAAATATCGTAAGCTTTCAGCTTACTCACAAATTTAAATATCAATTAATCCGTTTTACCTGCCTGATCTCTCGCACCACAATAAAGATACTCCAATTCAAATTATCAATGGAGATTGAATAAACAAGTTGAAAACTTGACTAATGATAAACCACCAGTTATGCTATCGCTAAACTTGCGGTAGAATGAGGCTTTTATTAGTAATGGAACAGAGTTGCAATTAATTTACTCGCAAGATTTCTAATGGGGCAAGTAATTTAAAAGTGCTTCGTTATCCATTACCAGTTACTAATATGACTGACCAGTTTACGCAGATCACTATTTCTCAAAATAATGCAAATAAACTAGCAGTGTCAGGTCAAGAGGTTGTAGTTCCAACAGTATACTTCAATAATAAGATCCTGGTATTAGATGCAGTTCAAAGTTCTATTTCAGGAATTTATAATGATACGCTAACATGTCTAAATGCACAGTCTTTTGCTGAGGTCGGCAGGCTCGCTTTTGTGAGTTCATCTTTTATAGATTATACAAAGGGCTACATCAGTGATCTTTTAATTTTAAACATTCCCGTGACTGAGCAGCAGAATTATTCATTTCTACAAGGCCTTGTGCCTATCCAGATTCATTCAAATGTTATAGTCTATATCGGGTTCAACCAAGATAGAGGCCGGATTGCTTTCGACCTCGTAGAACAATTCAATTATAGCTTAGATCTCTTACGATAAACTTAGTCAATCGTTTTGAGATAGAATCCCTTACAATGTTTCTGCCTTATGTTGAGCCTGACTTAGGCGTTATTAGAGTTGGTAGGAATTAATCTGTCATCAAACTTGAAATAGAAAAATTTGTATGGTTCAATATTTAAAGCAGTTGCAAAACACCTAACTACACTTAAAGACGGACCACTAAGCCCTCTTTCTATTCTTGTTATGTGACTCACGGAAACTCCGCTTAGAACTGATAGTCCCTTTTGTGTTAAGTTTTTCGACACCCTTATACTTCTAAAATAGATGCCAAATGCTTTCAGATATTCCTTCTTCCAGTTCTTTTTCATGCAGATTAATTGAAAGTTAAAACTCGAATAAAAAAGTATAAGATGTTAGCGCCAATAAGCCTATAATTCAAATTATAGGAATTCATTAATGCAACGGGGGCAGTTGATGACTTTATTTTTTTTAGTACGGAAGGTGAAATCTATTCTGATAACTCCTCTTCGCCTGATAGAGTAAAACAACTCAAATACTCAGAAGAAAATGGGAATTACAAGTTATCTTTTGGAATGATCTGCAAAAAACAAGGTGTCTTTTCCTTATCACTTTCAAACGCTGTTAATGTATATAGCGCAAAACACGGAAGTTGTGATAAAGCTAATATGATCTTAAGTTTTACAAACACAAATAATCATCTGCAATATTTACAAAATATATATTATAATGGCGAAGAGCTGCCTGAGGAAATTAAAAAATCTTCGTATTGCTTCGATGTAAATTAAACACAAAGAGATTTCATTATCCAACTCTGGTGAGTAATCATTTTAAATTTTAAATGGATACCAAAAGGGTTAATGATGGATCTGATTGATAACATGCCATATTTTAAAAACAAATTACTTTCTGAAAACGGGAACAGTCAATCAGTTCAAGTGAATACTTTATTTTCTGATTATGGCTATTAAACCGAGGGCCATCATGCTCACCACTTCACCTTGGGATTACGCTGACTTGATGAAAAAAGTGCTGAACCGTTGTATCAATTTATTGAGAACGAAGAAGGGGCGCATCTATATTCTTCTTGATGAAGTAGGATATCGAAAGAAGGGCAAACATTCGGCCTGTGTGGGGCATCAGTACCTGGGATGCATTGGTAAGAGTGACAACGGTCAGGTAGCAGTTACCACGGCTTTGAGTGCGGGAGATTTTTATTGTCCCGTCAACATAGAATTATTTATGCCTAAGGATTGGGATAATGATCCAGCGCGAAGAAAACGTGCTGGCATTCCCGAAAATAAAAAACATGAAAGTAAAACTGTGATGGGTTTACGAATGATTAAAGAACTTTATAAAAAGCTTTCTGCAGATATTGAATGTGTTGTTTTTGATGCTCTTTATGGTGTTAATGTCGATTTGCTCAAGCAGTTGATTAACAAAAAAATACCCTTTGTTGGTGATGTAAGAGAAAACCAATCAGTATATCTGTCAGAGCCATCACTGAAGATTCCTGCTTATAGCGGAAAGGGCAGAAAATTTACCAAAGCACATCCTGATAAAACGCCCCTGCAGGTCAAAGCCTATTTTAAAAAACTTACCAACAAAAACTTTACACTGCTCACCATTCGAAACGGAACAAAGGGAGTTTTACAGGCAAAGTATCATATGCGAAAAATATGGGTTCATCACCATGATTCTA
>CAXSCR010000028.1:0-14877 GCA_964235605.1 uncultured Cyclobacteriaceae bacterium
CATCTTTTACCCCTTCTACCGCAAGTTTAGCAATAGCATAACTTGTTGTTTATCATGAGTCAAGTTTTTAACTTGATTATTTCAATCTCCATTGATAATTTGAATTGGGTGTATCTTTATTGTGGTGCGAGAGATTAGGCAGGTAATGGATTAATTGATATTTAAATTTGTGAGTAAGCTGAAAGCTTACAATATTTTAACCACAAGCTGAAAGCTGGCGGTAGTAGGGTGAGTGCCTCAGCACTCATTCATCATCAACGACGTATATGCGCGCCTACGCTTTATCAACGAAGTAACTCTAGATATTTCGCGCATGTTCACTGAACTTCGTTCGATAGCATTTGCGCAATGTATTATTCTACGTGATAAATTCCAGCACAGCGCCTTTAATATAAATCCCTTCTGATATTTTATCATGCAATTAAAAATTTACTTCGCAGCTTTAATTATTCGCTGAGCATGAATACCAATTACACATGACTCACCTCAAAAGAATCATAGACCTTATCCACCGTTCTTTTATTGTCTGCCATAATAAGTAAGTGATCGCTTTTATTTAAAATTGTTTCGCCATTGGCTGTTAAATATTTTCCATCTCTGTGTATCAAAACAATCACTGCTGTTTTTGGCATATTAAGTTCTACTATTGCTTTACCAACGGCAGGAGAGTTTTCTGGAATATCAAGCTCTATTAATTCAGATTTAAAATCATCTTTAAATTCCAAGTCCAATGGAAGTTTTCTTTTAAGTTTTGTCGGCACATTCAAATGAAGCCATTTAGCAATGAGAGGAAGTGTTGTACCCTGTAGTAAAACAGAAGAGACTGAAATAAAAAATACCAGATTAAAAATGGTTTCTGCATAATTCACTTTCGCAATTAAAGGATAGGTTGCAAATACAATAGGTGCGGCACCTCTAAGCCCGACCCATGAAATAAATAGCTTCTTTCGAAAATTAAAATCACTTGAAAATGATAATGAAATAAATACTGATAAAGGCCTGGCTATAAGTATCAAGAAGAAAGATATTAAGAAGCCTGTGCCGATAATAGGTAAAATATTTCTAGGAAAAACCAGTAGACCCAGTGTAAGGAACATTACAATCTGCATAAGCCAAGCTTGTCCGTCATAAAATTTAATCAAACTACGTTTATGTATGAAATTACTGTTACCCAATATAATCGCAGAAATATAAACAGCTAGAAATCCGTTGCCACCAATGGCATCTGTAAAAGAAAATGTAAAGAAGACCAGTGAAAGAATAAGTACGGGGTATAATCCGTCTATGTCGAGTTTAATTTTATTAACTATCCATATCATTAGTTTTCCAAATCCATAACCACAACCTGCGCCTAACGTCATGCCAATGAAAAAATTAGGCAGCACGGAAAGCAGAGAAGTATCTGGTTTAGTAACCAAGGCAGTAAAAGTTATCGTTAGGAAATACGCCATCGGATCATTGCTACCACTTTCAAATTCCAGCAACGGACGAAGTCTGCCTCTCAAACCGATATTTTTTGATCTTAAAATGGAGAATATAGCAGCCGCGTCTGTTGCCGATACAATGGATCCCAATAACATTCCTTCCATAAGAGTCCATCCTAGCAGGTATGAAGTAAATAAGCCCACGAATAAGGCGGTGATTAATACGCCGACGGAAGACAATGCAATTCCACTTGTCACAATAGGTTTTATGCTATCCCATTTTGTATCGAGTCCTCCGGAAAATAATATAAAGGTCAAGGCTACTACACCAAGAAACTGGGCTAATTCGGGGTCATTAAAATGAATTCCGCCAGGTCCATCTGAGCCCGCCAACATGCCTATAATGAGAAACAGTATAAGAGTCGGTAAACCGATTTTAAAGGAGGTTTTGCTAGCAATTATGCTGAGAAAGAGAAGGAGTGAGCCTAATAATAAAATATTTTCTGACGTTAAAATCATTTAATAATTGCTTCAGTATGCTGCACCAAATTTTCGTCAACAGGGTTATAACAACATTAAAGTAACTATTTCTAAGGGATAAAATATCTATAAATGAAAGTTGTCGAGGTTTGCGCTTTATTGGTATGCTTTCACTATTTTTCCACAAAGGCAAAAGATTAATGGCTTCCCAATTTTCCGCATTTAATCGCTCCGTAATACTGCATAATCTGCAGAAGGAAGAATTTGATTTACTTATTATTGGTGGTGGTATTACGGGAGCTGGTGTCGCCCTAGACGCAGCGTCGCGTGGGTTAAAAACTGCCCTTATTGAAAAAAATGATTTTGCGTATGGTACCAGTAGTCGTTCCACTAAACTTATTCATGGGGGTCTGCGATATTTAAAACAATTGGAATTTGGGCTCGTAAAAGAAGTTGGTAGTGAACGAGCCGTTGTGCACAAGCTTGCCCCGCATTTAGTTATTCCTGAAAAAATGTTATTACCACTTTCAGAGAAAAAAGGATTAGGCTACTGGCTTACATCAATTGGACTTATGGTGTATGATTGGCTTGCCAATGTAACTCGAGTAGATAGAAGGAAAATGCTTACGCGTGCGCAGACATTAAAGCATGAACCCCTTCTGCGTGAAGATGATATAAAAGGAGGTGCAATATATGCCGAGTATCGTACCGACGATGCTAGACTTACTATTGAAATAATAAAAACAGCCATAGGCCATGGAGCAGTTATCGGTAATTATGTTACGGCTTTAGATTTCATCTATGACAAGGGGCAAATTTCTGGTGTTACCGTCTATGATAACTTGCTAGAAACTAAGTTTATTATAAAAGCAAAAGCCGTTGTAAGTGCAACAGGTCCCTGGGTTGACCAATTACGTGAGATAAATAAATCGAAGGAAGGAAAACGTTTACATCTCACAAAGGGAGTTCACCTTGTTGTACCTTTTGAAAAATTCCCAATTAAGCAAGCAGTCTATTTTGATGTAGATGATGGTAGAATGATTTTTGCAATTCCGCGTGGGCGTACAACCTACGTGGGTACAACAGATACAAATTATAAAGGTGATATTGATGAGGTACTGACCACAAATGAAGATGCACTTTATTTAATACAGGCGGTCAATGCCAGGTTCCCTTCTGTTGGATTAACGATCAACGATATAGAATCAAGTTGGACCGGCCTCCGTCCTTTAATCCATGAAGATGGAAAATCAGCGTCTGATTTATCTCGTAAAGATGAGATCTTTGAATCGCCTTCTGGTCTGATTTCTATAGCGGGAGGGAAGCTTACCGGATATAGGAAAATGGCTGAACGCGTTGTGACCTTGATCATAAACAAACATTTTAAAAACCAATATCTTGGAGATTGTTATACGGCTAAGATTAGTCTTTCGGTAGTTGGATTTAACAACGCCAAAGAAGTAAGAACATATATAACTGATATAGCAGCGCAATTACAATCGTGTGGGCTTTCACATTTTTATGCAGACTACCTGGTACACAACTATGGAAAACAGACCGATCAAATATTGACTTTGTTCAAAAAGCACGAGAACGTTGAATGTGATTTAGCGCTGGCGTTAGCTGAATTAGAATTTACGATTAATCATGAAATGGTATTGACACCAAATGATTTCTTTATCCGAAGAACAGGTATGCTCTATTTCAACAGACCACGTGTCGATCGAATAAAAGACCCCATACTTCAGGCATTTAAAAATTATTTTGGATGGAGTGATGCACTTCTTAATTCAAATCGTGCCAACTTTGCAAAGGCAATGAACAATACTCAAAATTTCAAAATACAGTAAGCATGAAGGTGGTTTTCGTTTTCTTGACGTTTATTATTTTAATTGGTGTCGAGGTTTTGAAAGTCTATTACATTATGCCATTCCCTGGAAGCCAGCATGATGAAACCTTGACTTATGCATATTTCTTCCATATCTACATTATTTACTTCCGCATTTTTGGTTGGATAGCATTACTCACTTCGCTTATATATGTGTGGGGAAAAACGTCTTTAAGTTCAAAGATTATTATTGGGATAACGTTTGCGTTTTACCTCTTTGTATTTCTTTTATTCAATTATTTCTTCGTGGCAGATCGTATTTTTTATCAGCCATCGAACAAGAAATTTCAACTCGTATCCGAAAGTAAAATAGAAAAGAAGCAGCTTGTACTTGGCGTAGTTCTACATGGTGAGGCAAAGGCATATCCAATTGAACTTATTGGCTATCATCATCAAGTGTGTGACACAGTGGGTGGTGAACCCGTAATGATAACATATTGTACCGTATGCCGTACCGGACGAGTTTATAGTCCGATAGTAGATGGAAAACCTGAACAATTTAGGTTAGTAGGGATGGATCATTTCAACGCCATGTTTGAAGATGGAACTACAAAAAGCTGGTGGCGTCAAGTTAACGGTGAGGCTGTTGTCGGGCCATTAAAGGGAAAATATTTGAAAGAAATTCCAGCAGAGCAAATGTCTTTACGTGCATGGCTAGCGCAGCATGCAGATTCTAAGATTATGCAACCCGATAGCTTGCATGAACTAGGTTACAAAGATCTCGTCTTTTACGATGAAGGAACATTACCAAGTACATTGGAAAGGAGAGATTCACTTTCGTGGAACGATAAATCGTGGATTGTTGGTTTAAACAATGGTGGCCATGCTCGTGCTTATGACTGGAATGATCTTCTAGCTAAGCGTGTAATTAATGATACGTTAGGCGGCTTACCTGTTTTAATCACGTTACAGCGCGATAGTACATCTTTTCATTCATGGCGGCGCGATACATTAACTTTTGCATGGCATGAAGTCAATGAAAAACTGACCGATGTCAACACAAACTCTGAATGGAACTGGAGTGGTGAATGTACATCTGGGAAATTGAGTGGCAAAAAGCTCATGCATGTACAATCCTATCAAGAATTTTGGCATTCTTGGAAAACGTTTAAGCCACACACAACGCGTTATAAGCCTGTTGAATAAGAAATCTTAACCCATTTTTAATAAATCTTTATACCAATATAGATTTATCGATACTTCCCGCTTATTTTCGGCCAAAATTGATTTTTTTACGATCCTAAATAATATCGCATGAAACGCATTGCCGTACTCGGTCCTATTCCCCGAGATCACATTGTTACGCATCAAGGGGACCAGATACAAAAATGGGGCTGTGTAACCCATCCGGTAATAGCTTTGTCAATATTGGCAGGTGAGCACATAGAAATTATACCCGTGTCTCATCTTCGTGCAGTCGATATAGACAATGTGAATGAAGTTTTTACTGGCTATAAAGGAATTAATACGAATGCCATCACCAGCAAAAACGATCAGGGCGATGTTATCAGTCTACGTTTCATTGATATGAATAACAGACTCGAGCGCCAGACTGGCTTTATGGACCCCATATTACCAGAGGATGTAAAAGATATTTTAGACTGCAGCGTATTTGTTTTTGTTCCCATAAGCGACTATGAAATATCTCTTGATACACTAAAGTTTATCAAGAGTAAAAGTAAAGGAACCATCATATTTGATGCACACGGCAATACCACAGCCTGCCTTGTTAATGGTGAGCGGCAGCGTAAATTTTGGATAGACCGTGACCAATGGCTTCCCTATATCGATGTGTTGAAAATGAATTTGGAAGAAGCACGTGCGTCATGGTTTAAACGTGAATATGAAACCCAAGATTTTGCCGATAAAGATGATGATACTATTAATATGGACGAGCTTAGATCATTTGCCCATCATTGCCTTAATAGGGGTGTTAAGTGTGTATATATCACAATAGACTCTCGTGGATGCCTCGTGTTTTATAAGGATAAAAAGGTATTCAAAGAAGAAATGGTGCCTCCTGTAAAAGTGGAAAATGTAGTAGACACAACAGGCTGTGGCGATTCATTTGCCGGTGGACTGGGTTTCGGATTATTAATAAAGCCAGGTGAATATGTATCAGCTGCACAATATGGTAATACGCTCGGAGCGCTTCGTACCCAAGGTAAAACATTTGGTGTATTTAAATCACTAGAGGAAACAAACATGATAATTCAACAAACTTATTTTAATTAGTTTTTTGATTTTTTTCTACGTCTGATATATACAAAAAGGCCCCCGACCTATAAATTAATTGTAAATAAAAGGAATTGATACAAGCTTGTATTTTTGATTTGGATGGTGTGATAGTAGATACTGCAAAATATCATTACCTGGCTTGGAAAAGATTAGCTGATGAGCTTAACATCAATTTTACATTAGCAGATAATGAGCGGCTTAAAGGTGTAAGTCGCGCGCAATCCATGGATATACTTCTTGAAATTGGAGACCGCAAGATGAGTGAAGCTGATAAAGAAAAATTTGCCAATCTAAAGAACAGTTGGTTTGTGAGTTCAGTTGAACGCATGACAACAAAAGAAATTTTTGCAGGTGTAAAAGAATTAATTAAAGAGCTTAGATTGAAGGGAATAAAAATTGGCTTAGCATCAAGTAGTAAGAATGCTAAACGTGTTATTCAACTGCTTCAAATAGAAGATCAATTTGATACGATGGTGGATGGCACAATGATAACACACAGTAAACCTGATCCTGAAATATTTTTACTTGCTGCTTTTAGACTCGGTGTTGAGCCTGAAAATTGTCTTGTTTTCGAAGATGCAGAAGCTGGCGTAGCAGGGGCTGTTGCAGCGGGAATGAAATGTGTGGGTATTGGTTCGATAGAGCAACTACACAAAGCACACAAAATAATTAAATCAACCGGTGATTTTAAGTATGCAGATTTGAAGTTGTTTTAGTATGATAAAAGCACTAAGTGAGAGCCGCAAGAAAAGCTTTTAATTTTTTAATTGAGTTACAACTAGAGAATAGAATATTTTAAAAACAGAAAGAGTCTTTCGATTTTCCGAGTATCGGAACTTCCAGACTTTTAAACATAAACAAGAATGAAGCAATATCTCAAAAAACACGAGTGGCAAATCATTGAAGAAGGGTTTGATCCTCACTATAATAAAATCTCTGAAAGCGTCTTTAGTATTGGTAACGGACGCATGGGCCAACGTGCTAATTTTGAGGAGGAGTATACTGGCGAGACCTTGCGCGGAAGTTATGTAGCTGGCGTTTACTATCCAGATAAAACCAGAGTAGGCTGGTGGAAGAATGGCTACCCTGAATACTTTGCAAAAGTACTAAACGCACCTGATTGGATCGGCATGCGCATAACTATCGATAGCCAGAAGCTTGATCTAGCCAAATGCAAAGTCGAAAACTTCAGGCGTGTGTTGGATATGAAGTCTGGTCTGTTGTCGCGGGATTTCACCGCTATTTTTCCTGATGGAAAAAAATTAAAAGTTAGATCCAAACGCTTTTGTAGCATGGCACATGGTGAAATTGGCGCTATACAATATGCCATCACGCCATTAAATTTCTCATCAACAGCAATCATCGCGTTATATGTAGATGCTGATGTTGTGAATAAAGATTCTAACTACGATGAAAAATTTTGGGAAGAGGTTTACAAAGAAGCCTCAGAAGGAAGTGCTATCGTCACCGTTCAAACTAAGAAAACTTTTTTCCATGTAACCACGGGTATACGTTATAACATCGCGTCAGAAGGTAAGAAAGTAGAGCTTAGTCGGAATAATATTGAGCAACGTGAAAAATTTGCAGGCAACGTTGTTCAGTTTGAATTGCATGAAAACAAAGAGGTGGTGATATATAAATATGGCGCCATCTTATCATCAGAAAATCATCCGAAAGGAAAATTACTAGCTGAGTGCAAAAAAGTTTTAGATGAAGCATCATCTAAAGGCTTTGACACACTTTTATCTGAACATGAAAAAGTATGGGCTCACAAATGGGAAGAATGTGATATTACCATAGAAGGTGATATAGAAGCGCAACAAGGAATTCGTTTTAATATATTTCAATTAACACAAACCTATACGGGTGAGGATCAACGATTGAATATCGGACCGAAAGGATTTACAGGCGAAAAATATGGTGGAAGTACCTATTGGGATACAGAAGCTTATTGCCTTCCATTTTATTTGGGAACAGCGGAACAAAAAGTAGCACGTAACCTTTTAATATACCGATATAAACATTTAGCGCGGGCTATAGAAAACGCTGAGAAGCTCGGCTTCAAAGATGGCGCAGCGCTATATCCGATGGTGACCATGAATGGCGAAGAGTGTCACAATGAGTGGGAAATTACTTTTGAAGAAATCCACCGTAATGGCGCAATTGCTTATGCCATCTTCGATTATATCCGTTACACAGGCGATGAAAAGTACTTGGTAGAATACGGACTTGAAGTGCTAATTGGTATTTCGCGTTTCTGGGCACAGCGTGTTAACTGGTCGAAAGATAAAGACAAGTATGTAATGCTTGGTGTTACCGGTCCTAACGAATACGAGAACAATTCAAGTAATAACTGGTACACTAACTTTATTGCGAAGTGGACATTAGAGTATGCCTCACAAGCCGTTGCCTATGTTAAGAAAGAAGATCCTGAGAAATATAAAGACTTAGTTGCTACCACTAACTTCAAAGAAAATGCAGAAGTAGCAAAATGGCAGGAGATCGCAGCGAAAATGTATTTCCCAGAAGACAAGCAACGTGGCGTAATTCTTCAACAAGATGGCTTCCTGGACAAAGAATTGATACGTGTTGATGACTTGAAACCTGAGGATCGTCCGTTAAACCAGAAATGGTCTTGGGATAGAATATTACGTTCTTGTTTTATTAAGCAAGCCGATGTGCTACAAGGACTCTATTTCTTTGAAGAAAAATTTGACATAGAAACCATCCGTAAGAATTTTGATTTCTATGAACCGATGACGGTACATGAATCATCATTATCACCTTGCGTACACGTTATCTTAGCGTCTAGGCTTGGCTACAAACAAAAAGCTTATGAACTCTATTTACGTACAGCCCGCCTTGATCTAGATGATTATAATAATGACACAGAAGATGGCTGCCACATTACCAGTATGGCCGGCACATGGTTAAGTGTTATAAAAGGATTTGGCGGCATGAAAGTGCAAGACGGAAAGCTTCATTTTACACCATACCTTCCAGAGCAATGGAAATCTTATTCCTTTAGATTAGAATTCAGAAACCGCGTTATTAAAATTAAAATTTCAAGCGATAAAACAGATACAATTCTTGAATCAGGCGAAGCAATGAATATTGTTTTGAATAGTAAGGAGATTACGCTGAAGAAGTAGGTAATTGTTAATGCAGCCGCATGCTATATAGATTAGTTAGTTTGCGGCTGTTTCATTTAGTGCAGCCTATGTTAGTCTTTTCGTGTGGGGTTACCCGTTGTTTTATTCAACTTGTAAAATATCGATATTAGGTAAAGGAATAGTAATAAAATGCTATTACTTATATAATACGTTGTTCTGGTATCATCATTACTTCTGATAATCTTTTGAAGATTAGCACAGAGATAGCTAAAGGAGCTAGCCCGAAATATATTAATAAAATCAAGACTTCGTGCCAGATGTTAGTTTGTTGTATTTCATCATAACAAGAATTGAATATATTTGCTACCGCAATCTAAAAGCCCTATGAGAAAGTCAATCGTTTTAGCAGTTCTGTATTTTTTAACTTGTAACCTTGCCTTTTCGCAAACCTACGGCACATTTGATTTGTATAATTACGATCCAAAAATGATTAATCCAGCTTTTGCTGGTCTAATAAATGAGCAAAACTATCACGTGCAGTTCAGTGGTGGTGATTCAGATTACCCTTACACTGCGTTAACTGCATTCAGCACCCGAATAAATGGAATTAATAGCGGAATCGGTGCCATGCTATGGCGTTCAGAAAGAGGGCCATTTAGAGAAAACAGTACCCGTTTCCTTTATAATTATCAATTCAAGTTCGGTAATAATAAATGCCTTAGTATTGGTGTCCAGTCTGGATATACTGACTTATACCTGGATGAGCCATTGTACACTTTAATAAATCTAGGTGATGATTTGTTAATTAATGAAGACGACATGCACTCCAAAACATACACTGGAGATATTGGAGTTGTTTATAAAGTCAATAATTTTCATTTAGGCATATCTACAGAGAATCTGGTCTATTCGCAGCAAGCAGCTACTCTTTTTTATAATACACCTTACCGCATTTATAATATATTTTCAATGCACCAATTTGAAATGGCTTCATGGTTGAAATTTCAACCCTCTATCCTGGTACGGACAGCACTTAGAGATTTATCTTACGTTGACCTGAACGGAATTTTTGTACTCAAGAATTTTATTTTGTTGGGTGCAGCGGCTCAATACCGAAATGGTGATATTTATCAAAATTATAACGCCGGTATCGACATCAAAAAGAAGTTACAATTTATCGGGACTCTCTACGCTGGAGCAAAACATCGTAATTACTCACCGCCCTTCAGTGTGGAGCTCATGCTACGATTACGGATAGCGAATAGAGAAAGGGATTAATTCGCGTTATCCTTTTAAAGCATCTGTTGCTATGATTGATAGCAGTAACAGCACATAGCTTATAAATATATACAGGACCATCTTTCGATAGTCATATATTAAGATTGAAATACTTATTTGACTACTGCAATTTTATCGTTCCCCGCTGCAAGAACTAAAGATCCCTTTCTTGCTTTGCGCAATACATGATATGACTTTAAATCAGAAAATTGATTCCACGTTACACCATTATCAATAGTAAAATCAAAACCACTAGGGCCAACAGCTATAGCTTTGTTATCACCAAGAAACTCTATGCATTCTCTATAACCACGCGTTACTTTAGATGGCTTTTGCCAGGTCTTTCCAAAATCGTTGCTATAAAACACATGATCAACCTTCAACGAATCTATTTTATAATTACCACCTACTACAATCATTGTTTTATCATTTGCCGCTACAGAAAAGATGCCGGTAACTTCTTCTCCTTGAATAATAGGTGGCGTGAGTATGGACCATGACCTTTGTATCAAATTATAAAGCCAAAGGCGAGATGTTATGCCGCCTGTTGCAATCAGTAATTGGTTGTCTGGCATACAACGGATTCCTGTTCCGCTAGCAGCAAATGAGGCTTCACCTTGATTTAATTTGGGCCGAATAGCTTCAGCAAATTCTTTCCATGTTAAACCACCATCTAATGTTTCTATTAACAACATTTTATTATTAATAGGATCTCCATAAACAACCCCTTCGTTATCATTCCAGAAATCTATTCCATCTATAAAAGCTTCCGGCAGATTGTTTGTATAAACTGTCTTCCATGTGTCTCCTCCGTCCAATGTTATTAGGATGTTAGCAGGCGAACCAACATTAGCAACAATTGCTTTTTTATCATTGAAAGCATAAAGCGATCTGAGTTCTGTTTTTTCAAAATTCTTTATTTGCTTAGTCTTCCATGTTTCTCCTCCATCAACGGTAACGCCTGTCCATCCCCCTGATCCTGAGAACCACGCTACTTTGTCGTCCACGACTGATAACCCACGAATCGACGACTTCAACCCCAGGTCCATTTCTATAATAGAATTTTGTTGTTGTTCTTTACCTGGCAGAACAACACAGCATGTAAAAAGAATGAAAGAAATGAATTTAACCATAAATGTTGTACTCCTTTATAATGATATTGGGTGTAGATGACCTTTTGGTTATACTGTACTGAACTAGATCCATGGGGAATTAAGTACTGCGAAAGATAATATTAGTTATAAGTAAGACCGATGGTTCAGTCAATTTTAGCTAACTTAAAAGTGTTGGTTGCCATTTGCCGTATTGATTCTTACGGGAGATGATTCAATTTTACGGGGGAGTTATATTCTCTTTCTATTAATTGTAATGATAAATTCAGTCCATAATTAGTTCAGCGAGAGATGCCCCAAAGGCACGTAACGTATTCCGCTCGGTGGCTCATATCTTCTCCGTGCATCCAGCAAATTTTTTTTATGGATTCAGATTCTCTGGAAGCCATTCAATTTTACCCAGACACAATGAGATTATCTCAGGTGAATGACATTATACTAAACAAGCGTACGGTCACTTCACCAATGGGAATTCAGCCTCTACATACACAGGCAAATGATCAGATGGATAATAAATGCCATCATTGTCATTGATAACTTTGTACGTGGTAACTTTCCACCCCTTAGTTAGAAAAATGAAATCAATAGTTTTGCAAGTTTGGGCACCGACTTTAAAACCACAAAAAGTACCAGCATCACTTTCTTTTGGTCGTGAATCTAATAAGAGTGAAAAATCTTTTGAGACAATTGCGAGGTAAGCTTCTTCGGTAGGTTCAGAATTAAAATCACCAATTACTAAAACAGGATTTTCACTCTTGAGTTTATATTTAATTACCCACTCCCTTATCAGTAATGCACTGTTTTCACGTGCAGTTTTTCCAATGTGATCAAAATGGGTATTGATCAATAGGAATTCTTTTTTTGTGTCACGATCATATAATTTACCTGTCGTTGCTATACGTGTAATTGCTGCATCCCAACTTTTACTTCCAGGTACATTAGGTGTTTCAGAAAGCCAAAATGTTTTATGTTCAAGCAACCCAAAACGACCCTTGCGAAAAATGATTGCACTGTATTCTCCTTGCTCTTTCCCATCGTCACGGCCAACCCCACAATACGAATATTCAGGTAATTGCCGCATCATATCTTGTAATTGATGATGCATTCCTTCCTGTATACCAATCACATCTGGTTTGTAGTTATTAATAATTCCTACAACTTTATCAATTCGTTTAGGCCATTGGTTTATGCCATCCTCAGGGTTGTCGTAACGGATATTATAGGTCATTACTTTTAATGTCTGAGCATAAGAGATGTTATAGAGTGCTATGATTAAAGTTGCTATAATAAGAAAGCGCATAAGTAGATTAAGTTAACGTCGAATTGGTTCATAATATAGTTGATAGATATTCAAGTTTTGGAAATAATTTGACAGTAAATAATTACGACCGCTTTTGCTTTACAGATTGACTTTAGAAATATCTATAGATAAAAGAACAAGGGTCTTATTAGGATGGGAAAGCTTAACAATCTTTTTTTTCAAAATCCTATGTGAGAGATCAAAAACACAACCACTTGCTTGCTTATTAAGTGCTTGCGGCAATTACACATTTGCGCAATTTGTTATTACTTGTACAAATTATAACTGCAATTACCTGAATTGAATATTAGGCGATGGGTTTTATGGATAAAATGCTTAGCCATGAAATACCGGTTATAGCCCCAACTGTATCAGCCATTCGCGAACTGATAAAACACAAATCTGTCTAGCCCTCTTCTCGTATAAGCATTATTAGGGATCTAGGGAGTTCACTTCCCTATACAAAACTTAGAAAAAATATTATCCAGCAAATCATCCGTAGTTATTGTCCCTGTTATTTCTCCAAGAAAGTGTAACGACTGCCTAATATCCATTGCTAGAAAATCTCCTGTAATTCCATCGGCCATGCCGTCAAGAACGCGTGCAAGTGATTCATAAGTTTGTAATAAATTTTGATAATGGCGTAGGTTAGTTACCATGACATCGCCTTGCTTCACTTGTTTAATGTGAAAGTTAGCAAGGATCTTATCCTTCAGTAATTGGATGTTTATTTTGTTGGCAGCTGAAATGAAAATGAAATTCTCTTTGGTAAGTTCTTCAAGTATGGTTGGGTCTGCTTTATCTATTTTATTGCCAACTTTAATGTACGGGATACCCAGTGCTTTAATGCCTTCTTCTTCTTGTCTAATTTCTGAAAGTGTACTCTGCGTCAAATCAAATAAATATAAAATTAGTGACGCTTTTTTCATGCGATCACGTGTACGTGCTACGCCCATCGCTTCAATAACGTCTTCCGTTTCACGCAGGCCGGCAGTGTCTATGAAACGGAAGCTGATGCCTCCCAATATCATTTCATCTTCTATAACATCACGCGTGGTTCCAGCTATCTCGGATACAATCGCTTTCTCTTCGTTCAGTAACGTATTTAACAGGGTGGACTTACCGGCGTTAGGTTTGCCAGCTATAACTGTAGGGATGCCATTTTTTATAACATTTCCCTGGTCGAAAGAATCGATGAGAGAACGGAGATAGGATTGAATTTTTATGATGAGATCACGGAGGTCATCACGTTTAGCAAACTCTACATCTTCCTCTCCGAAATCAAGTTCTAACTCTATAAGCGAAGCAAAGTGTATTAGCTCTTCTCTTAATCTATTAATCTCTTTCGAAAATCCGCCGCGCATTTGGTTAAGCGCTGCTTGTCTTGCATTGTCAGTTTCAGCGTGAATAAGATCTGCCACCGCTTCCGCTTGTGCAAGGTCAAATCGACCATTTAAAAAGGCACGCTTGGTAAATTCACCGGGGTCAGCAAGGCGTGCTCCTTTTTTTAATAGCATCTTAATAATTTCTTTGATAACAATGGATGAGCCATGACAAGAAATCTCAACTGCGTTTTCTTTTGTGAAAGAGTTTGGCGCTTTAAATATTGCGATAAGAACTTCATCTATGGGCTTTCCGTTATCATGCAATGTGCCAAAGTGAATGGTATGGGTTAGTTGATCTGATAAGTTTTTTCCTTTAAAGACTTGCTGCGTAATATGCAAAGCGTCCTGCCCCGAAAGGCGAATTACCGCTATCGCGCTAATTCCCTGCGCACTCGCCAGCGCCACAATGGTATCATCACTTTTTCTTGCCGACATAGGGGTGCAAGGTAATATGGTTGATGTGCAAGTTGCAAATGTTTTGTGTGCACAGACCACAGACCACAGTCGACAGACCACAGTCGTGAGTGCAAATATTTACGTTTCGTATATGACGTATATTGTAAACGCGAAAAACGTCTTGTGTAAATTCATATGAATGCCTATTCCTCACCTCCGTGGACCGTCGACCGTCGACTGTGGACTTTCTTATTTTTTCTTGC
>CAXSCR010000028.1:14977-53960 GCA_964235605.1 uncultured Cyclobacteriaceae bacterium
TGTAAATGCATATGAAGGCCTATTCCTCACCTCCGTGGACCGTCGACCGTCGACTGTGGACTAACTCCACTTATACTCTTCCTCAAAATCCGCTGCCACCTAACAAACGTCAACGACCGCCACAGCCACTCGATAGGGCCATACGTGAAATACTTCAACCATAACATGCTAAACAACATTTGGACAGCAAATATGCCAATACAAATAAGCGCATTCATGCCCGGTGTTGTCTTCAGAAATAATCCAAGACCAAAGCTGTAAAAAAGTACTAAGCCAAAGAACGTTTGCATTAGGTAGGAGGTAAGCGCCATCTTCCCGATAGGAGATAATTGAAATAAAATTTTTTGCCACTTGACACGATACATCAAGAGTGTTAATCCTGAGATGTAAAATAACGTGAGCGTAGCGTTAAAAATGTCAAAAAAGAATCCATAGATCCATCTGCCCCAGGCATTTTCTTGAAGCTTCAGCCCAAGTATACGGTCACTAACAGCAAATACGATGGCTGCGCCGATAATGCCGAAAAGAATAAAGCTAATCGACTTCCATAATCTTTTAACATGTGGTTTTAGGTTATCAAGATTCTCAAACCATTTCATGCGACCTACATACATGCCCATTAAAAAGAAACCAAATGTTATTATAAGTCTGCCGCTATCAATTTGATATTCAAACTTGGTAGAAAACGCTTTAATGTTATCAATAACCATTTCTGTAAATGATCCATCCTTAACGATGTTATAAAAATGCTCACTTTCTTCTTTTGCAGTGGCTGTCATATCTACAGGTGGTGAGGTTTGCGTTAAATTGGTAACAGCTTCATAAATTTTAGTCGGTATGTTTAAAATGAAGATAATTCCAATGAAGAGAATAGCTTTGTTTCTTAAGTTGCGGACAAAGAGCAAAAGAAACCCAAGGGGAACATAGATAGAAAGAATGTCACCACGCCATAAAGCATGATGGATTAAACCGATGATACCCAGTATGAAAAGTCGCCACCCATATCGTAAAACAAAATTATCATTTCGCTTTGAAAGGCTTTTCATTTGAATGTAGAAACTTAATCCAAAAAGAAATGAAAAGAAAGAGAAGAATTTACTGAAGAATAACACACCATAAATTCCCATGGCGATACCACTTGCTATGGAGTTGTTACCGGTGTAAATTTCTTCTGGTAAAGGCCCGGCTGTGTACCAGAATATCATATGAGAGTAAAGAATTCCAAAGAGTGCAAATCCACGTAGTGCATCGACCGTTATGATTCTTTTTTCTGGGGTTGTTAAAGCATTATCAGACATAGGGGTCTTAAATTATTTATTTGCTCTTTGTAATCAAAAAAGTGCTTCGATATAATGTTAATTGAATTACTTGTCTCTAATTATCAACACCGGAATATTCACCCTGTGTCTTACTGTGTTTAATGTTGTGCCGAGAATCAGATCTTTAAAGAACTTATGTCCGTGTGCACCCATTACAAGTAGATCGGCATTGAACTCGTTGACTAGTTTTGGTATATGTCGGCGTGGATTTCCATATCCAATTTTTATTTCTGCCATATACCCTTTCTCGCTCAGTTGCTTTCTGTAGTTCTCCAACGATGCATTGTCTTCGCTTGTTTCGAAATCAGCTATGTTACTTCCGTAAACCATAGCACCTGCTGTTTCTGTAATGTGAATTAATAGATAAGTTGCTTGCGTGCCACCTTGCGCCAGCGCACTACCAATAGTCAAATTATCTATATCACTAAAGTCTACACAAATTGCAATTCGTTTATAATCTGGTTTTTTGATTTCCTTTAGTGAAATAGCAGTTCCATGTGGTATGCGGGCCGCTCTTTCTGCGGAGTGTGCATCACTTATGGGCTTAAACGTAATGTATAACAATAATATAACCGAAGTAAAACAAATAGGCATGGTGGTAATCCAGATAATCCAAGCATCGTCACCGGCGTTATTAATCCATCCAGAGATTTCTCCGAATACTAATTTTACATTAAGTGATACAATAACGATTGCAATAACCCATGCTGCAATTTTTACCCAGGGCTTAATCACATATATGCCCATCTTCGTTTTGTCGCTATTGAAATGGATTAAAGGTATAATGGCAAAACCCAGCTGCAGACTTAATACTACTTGGCTGAACACCAATAACTCTCCGGTTTGACTTTCGCCGTATAAAAGAATTACAATATATGCGGGTATAATTGCTATAAGTCTTGTAATTAATCTTCTAAGCCACGGCGCAATGCGTATGTTAAGATATCCTTCCATCACAATCTGACCAGCAAGTGTACCGGTAATTGTAGAGCTTTGCCCAGCAGCCACCAAGGCTATGCCGAATAGGATAGAGGCCCACTTCGAATCAAGCAACGGCGTTAGAAATTTATAGGCGTCTTGAATATCGGCTACGTTATTCATGCCTGCTTTAAAAAAAGTAGAGGCTGCTAAAACAAGAATTGCCATGTTAACTAAGAACGCAGCGTTTAGTGCTATTGCAGAATCGATGAAATTATATTTAAGTGCTGTCCAGATTCCTTTTTCTGAAATGTCAATCCTTCTTGTCTGCACAAGTGAAGAATGGAGGTATAGATTATGCGGCATTACGGTAGCGCCAATAATACCAATAGCAATGTAAAGCGCTTCGTCATTGGGAATTGATGGTATAAAGCCCATTACTAGTTCGCCCATAGCAGGTTTAGCTAGAATCATTTCAATCAAAAAAGCGCCACCAATAATGGCGACGAGCGCCACAATGAAGGCTTCAATTTTTCGCATTCCATAATTTTGAAGAAAGAGCAAAAGTATGGTATCAAGAACGGTGAGGCTTACTCCCCAAATCAATGGAAGGCCGAAGAGTAATTGTAAACCTATTGCCATACCTAAAACTTCGGCAAGATCACAGGCAGCTATTGCAATTTCAGCTAGCAGCCACAAGGCAAAGTTAACTATGGGATTGTAAGCCATGCGTGAGGCCTGTGCCAAATCAAGTTGTCTAACAACACCAAGTCTCGCGCTCAAACTTTGTAGCAACAAAGCCATTAAGTTTGACATCAGTAAAACCCAAATCAATGTGTATCCAAACTTGCTACCACCGGCAATGTCGGTAGCCCAGTTTCCTGGATCCATGTATCCCACACTTACTAAATAGGCAGGTCCTAAAAACGCAAATAGCTTCCGCCATCCGGTACGACCTTTAACTTCAACTGAAGCATTTACTTCGCTTAAAGATTTACGTTTTAAATTCCGTTCATTATCCATTGCTTTATTTTAAACAGTAACTAAAATATTTTTTGAAACATCTTTCGAAATAGTTGTGCGTTGCCGGTTGATCTCTATTTCTAAACTTTCATCATAATCTTCTTTGCCAATCAATTTTATCTTCTTGCCAGGAGTTGCGCCAATTTTATCAAGGTATTTAAGTAGGTTCGGATCAGCGTCTTTCACCGCTAGGATTATACCATTATAACCGACTTGAAGCTGATCTAATGAAGTTTGAGGCTGTATTTTGAACTTGCCATTATTGTCAGGAATGGGTTCGCCGTGAGGATCCATTTTTGGATAACCGAGATACGCATCTAGTTTTTCTATGAGTAGTTTGGATTGAATGTGTTCTAACTGCTCTGCCACTTCATGCACCTCATCCCAAGTGAAGTCTAATTTCTGAACGAGAAAGGTCTCCCAAAGTCTGTGTTTGCGAATGATAAGAAGTGCTTCTGTTTTGCCATGACCAGTTAGTTTAACGCCATAATATTTTTCGTACGAGATCAGATTCTTAGCAGATAGTTTTTTAATCATGTCAGTAACAGAGGCTGCTTTCGTACTAATTGATTCGGCAATTTCATTGGTTAAAACTGCCTTACTACCACTTTCTGAAAGATGATATATGGCTTTTAGATAATTCTCTTCAGTGTTGCTAAGCATAGCGGAGATTTTTTTGCGTAAAAATAAAAATTTAGACTAATCTAAAAAATAGCAATCATTTTTTATTGGAATTTATTATTAATTAAATAGTAAGGATGTGTTTGAGGAATGGATTACCCTAAATTCGTTTTATTAATTCAACGAACTTATCAGACTCCCAAAATACATCAGCGGGATTTGATGTATAAAACTTTGTCTTGATCATTCTATTTAAAATATCTGAAGCTTCAATATGATCGAAGTCTATTGCGATAGAAGCTGTATATGGTGCACACTGATCCACCCATGGTTTATAGTTTGTTAAGAGAATGGGAAGTGTGCCTGCTAAATATTCGTAGAGTTTCGTTGGAATCGAATTCTCAGTTGATGCATTATATGGATAAGCTATAATTCCAAAATCAGATTGATAAATTTCGTGTACAATTGTTGTATGTGGAATCAAATGATCTCCACCTATAAGTTTAATAAAGGGCTGTGGTTGTATTTCCCTTTTAAGTTTCATAAGCACATTTTCTTGTGCGCAGTATCCTATAATAGTTAAGCGTATCTTGGGTTGTATTGCATGGAGTTTAATAGCAAGACTAATTGATTGAAATACACCTGTAGTTTCTGCGAGCGTGCCGCTAAATAAAAGGTGGACAAATCCATCTTCCGTACTTTTCTTTTTAGGGGTAGTGTAGGGAGGTAATGCTTTGTTCTCGATGGTGATTTTATTTGTGCCGGCAAACTTAAATTCCCTTTCATATCCTTTTTCGGCTAGAATGAAATAGTCAATAAAAGGGGAGAGGGTTACTTCTTTAGCACGGACATAAAATGCAAGGATGGGTCGTAGCAAAAGTGGAAAAGTTTTTGTGTAAAGTATATTTAGGAAATAATTTTCTTGTACATCATAGATTAATTTGCAGCGTAAAAAAAACTTAATTGTAACTGAGACACCCAATAGCTCATGACTATTTATAATCAACAAATGTGGCTTCAACACCCATAATTTTTTTACCACCTTTACAGACGCTACCAGCCTAGCAAGGCTTAAGCGCTTAAATGTGCTGGATGGGTGAAGCGCGATGTTATTTGCGTGATACGCTTCGTTTTGAGATGGATAACCGATAACGTGAACCTCATACTTATCTGTAACAGCCAGGGTTTGTGCCATTTTCTCAAACATGCGTGTATCGTCAACGGGTTTGAGAACAGAAGCGAATACGATCCTTTTTTTAATTTCTTGCATCGTTAACTGTAAATCGTTAACCGTTAATTGTTATAATTGCCGAAAATACTATTATCGATTTAAAATAAGACTAACATACTGAAATGGAATTAAAACAACTCATTGAAAAAGCCTGGGAAGACAGGTCACTCATCCAACAAGCAGACGTACAAGCGGGTATACGGTCTGTTGTTGAGCAACTTGACAAAGGGCAAATTCGTGTTGCTGAGCCTTTTGAAGGTGGATGGATGGTAAATGAGTGGATTAAAAAGGCAGTTATTTTGTATTTTCCAATCCAACAAATGGAAACCATTGAAATGGGGCCACTTGAATTTCATGATAAAATAGCTTTAAAAAAGAATTATAAAGCGTTGGGTGTGCGGGTTGTTCCACATGCCGTTGCACGGTATGGATCTTATTTAAGCAAAGGTGTTATTTTAATGCCATCTTATGTAAACATAGGTGCGTATGTAGATGAAGGCACAATGGTAGACACGTGGGCCACGGTAGGTAGTTGTGCACAAATAGGTAAAAATGTTCATTTAAGCGGTGGTGTAGGTATCGGTGGTGTGTTAGAACCTGTACAGGCTGCTCCGGTAATTATAGAAGATAATGCTTTTATTGGTTCACGTTGCATTGTAGTTGAAGGTGTAAGGGTTGGAAGAGAGGCTGTGTTAGGTGCTAATGTTGTACTCACGGGAAGCTCAAAGATTATTGACGTGACTGGACCGCAGCCTGTGGAATATAAAAACTATGTTCCTGAAAGATCTGTGGTTATTCCAGGGTCATATACAAAAAAATATCCTGCTGGCGATTTTCAAGTTCCTTGTGCATTAATCATTGGAAAAAGAAAAGAGAGTACAGACAAGAAAACATCATTGAATGATGCACTTAGAGACAATAGTGTCTCAGCTTAATTGTGAGTAGATTGAATGCCTATCAACACTTAGAACCTTACTGACTGTATGATTGTAGAATAAAAATGATCCTGTATCGTTTATCTTCTTAAGTTTGGACCTTCTGGCACATGCTTTGACTTACTTTAGTATTATAAGGTGATAAAAACGATGTTTAAATACTGCGGATTGGTTTTACCCATGAGAAAATTATTTTTTGTCGTGTTTATTTTTTCAGTATTAACAGGCTTTATCAGCGAAAACAAAGTGCCGTTTCCTGCTGTTAAAAACGATAGTTTCATCAGAGGTGAAGTTATTCATTACAAGATGACATATGGTTTTTTCACCATTGGCAAAGGCAAAGCACAAATTTACCCGGATTATTTTAAAATGAGTAATCGCGAATGCTTCAAGGTTGAAGTAACAGCTAAAACAGTAGGCATGGTTGATTGGGTGGCGGATATAGATGATCAGTTTACTGCCCACGTTGACTCTGCATCCATTATACCGCTACAATTTTACCGAAAAATCAGAGAGGGAAATTACAAGAAAGATGAATGGACTAACTTCGACCAGGTTAATCACAAAATAGAAGTTAAATCTACGGATAGAAAAACTGGAAAATTAAAAGAGCCGAAATATTACGATGCACCCGCTCAAGTGCGTGATATGCTTAGTGGTTATTTACTATTAAGAACCATGGACTTTACAAAATATAAGGTAAATGATACCATCAATGTTAGGGGGTTCTTTGAGGACTCTTTTTACCACATGAAGATACTTTACAAGGGCAAAGAGACCATTAGATCAAAAGTGGGTAAGATTCGCACCATAGTTCTGGTACCTGTTATGCCTCACAACAAAATGTTTGATGGTGAGAACTCTGTTACGGCATGGTTCTCTGATGATAAAAATAGAATACCTGTTAAAATAAGTGCTGAACTATTTGTAGGTAGTGCAGGGGTGGAAATCACCGATTATTCCGGGTTGAAAAGTCCGTTAAATCTTAATAAAAAGTAAGCGCTTAATTAAACTTGCCTTTTTATTACTACTTTTGGTACCCACTAATTTTACTATGCTTAAAGAATTTAAACAATTTGCACTTCGAGGTAACGTCATGGACCTCGCTATCGCCGTTATTATTGGAGCGGCATTTAGTACCATCGTTAACTCATTTGTACATGACTTAATTATGCCAATAGTAGGCATTGCATTTAAGTCAGACTTTTCAAATGTGTATTATCCTTTGTCTGAGAAAGTAGCTGCCGCGCTAGCAGTTGATCCCAACTTGCCTTTAGCAAAGGCAAAGGAGTTAGGCCCCGTATTCGCTTGGGGTAACTTTTTAACTATCGTTCTTAATTTTATCATTCTTGCCTTCATCATTTTTATGTTAATGAAAGGTATGACTTCATGGAAGAAATCAGATGAAGTTTCGCCAGCTCCTGTAGAACCACCTGCTGATGTGAAGCTACTTACAGAGATTAGGGATTTGTTGAAGACGGGGAGTCGTTAATCGTTATTGGAAATTCTGGGTAATTTTCAAAAGCTGCTAAATTAAGCTGTTTTGTGGATTTTTTCCATGTTTTAGAAAAGTTCAGTTACAAAATGGTTACAGAATTAACCTAATGGAAAAGATATGAGAGGAGTTTTCAGAAAGGGAAATAGGGAGCTTAACTAACTAACTATATAGTGACTGAATGTGAAACTATATGAGTAAGATCATTCGAAAGCAATACAGCACGCGTAACAACTAATTAATTATTTTTTTGTTTTAGCAATCATCTTTCCAACTTCCTTTCCTGATTTTGCATATGACTCTGAAAGTATGTTGTTACTGTCCGTTTCTGTTCCATCAACGGGACCAGAAGCATTCGTAATTTTAATCCTTGCAATTAAATCAGTCGGGTTTGTCGTATCTACGATTAAAATCTCCGCATCGATTCTTGCCGCTTCCCGCATGTAGCTCAGTGCACCGATGGGTATACCTAAGTTCCACCCCGGATCAATCTTTAAAGTTTTAAAGATAAGGGTATACCTCGCTTCCGTTGACGTTGCCTTATATTGCCATATTTCTCTAGCAACAATTTAAATTTTGGTTCCAATACCGTTTCCCGACTGTCAAACATTACTGTTTTTATTACCATGGAATTTCTGGAAAAAGCGTTGGGTATTTTTCGGTATGTCTTTTTTTATTGTTCACATTGGTTTGGTGTTGCACATCCTGCCCTTATCTCGGTTTGCCATCATTGCTGACAGATATGTTTACCTGGCGGCGCTGGGTGTATTTTTTATTTTGGCGTTTTATATAGATATGTTCTTAACGCGTTGGCCTAACCAAAGGAATTTTATTCTATCAACGATTTTTATATACATCTTTTCCCTGGGTATCTACACCAACTTGCGCAGCCGGGCGTGGCATAATACTGACAGCCTGAAACGAGAAATCATAGATTTGCTGCTAGAGAAAAGAAATGAGCATGAGAAACCAGGGAATGTTAAACCTACGCAACCAAAATAATATGCCAATGAAATAACTAACCATTCTACTTAAATTCATAAGCACCGCTCCAGAGTTGGTGACTGATCTAAAATTTTTACAAATAATTTGGTAAAAAATTAAAAATTTAATTATGTTAAAAAAATTATATGTGGCGTAGCAGTATTTGCTTTTGCCCATGATGAGTACCTGATGGAACATTATTTTAAGCAGACCAACACAGCACTGGAGGACCACGATTACATACTTATCGACGGCAAATCTACCTTTCAAAACTTCAATAAATTTGCATCTACTGACATAGAAGTTTTTTTAATCGATTCTGATAACAAGGTACTGTCAGCAGGAAGTCCTTTTTCAAATAGTGAAATTTATAATTTATAAGTTGCTAAAGGTATTTTTAAAAAGGATAAATGAGGAATTCTAAAAATTCAATTTCCTGCTGTCGGAAGTTAGCGAAGCCTACCTCCCGTCGTAAACGCCCGCTCAAGGAGTTCGTGACTCATCTAAACTTTTTACAAATAATTTGGTAAAAAATTAAAAATTTAATTATGTTAAAAAAATTATATGTGGCGTAGCAGTATTTGCTTTTGCCCTGGCCCTCACTCTTCAATATGCGCTGGGAGATTATAGCATCAAGAACAATCTTTTTATGGAGGCTATGGCCCAAACAAATAGTGGCGGTAGTGGCGGTAGTTCTTCTGGGGAACAACATTTAATTATGACGAAGTAGCTGACAACAGTGTAGGATGTACACTCACTTGGATTGTTGGTATTATTATTGGATACGAAGAAAGTGTGCAAGGAACTTATTATAAATGTATAAGTGGTGACGAATGGTTTTGTAATAGTGGTTGTTATAAACCAGGAGATAGTCCTTCATAAAGTTGAATTGTCTTCGGGGTAGATTTAAAAAGAAGACTTTCAAAGTCCGATTTATAAAAATCAGCTTCAGATTCGATCTAAACAAGGAAATAAAAGAGGCTGTCTCTAAACAGTCTCTTTCCTACAATTAACTTCACACCTAAAGTGGACTATATACAGATATGCATTTACAAAAAATAGTATTGGCGGGATTCTTTTTTTTAATATTGATCATCTCTTGTCGAGGAAAGTTGGAGAATAAAAACATAACAAGTTCTTACTATCCGATAGTTTCAGACAAAACGGTAGTACCAATCAGAACGAACTATAGTATCGATAATTGTACAACTGTAAAAATTGACCTCGATGAGTATGATCGAAAAATATTAACATCTGAAATTATTGATAATGTCAGATTTGTTAAATTAAAAAATAATCGATCTGCGTTAATTGGCAGTATAAGCAAAATTGAAATTTGTGATAGTATTTTTTTTATTGGAGATTATAATTTTTCAAAAGGAGTACATGCTTTCGATAAAAGAGGTGAACCTTTATTTAGTATTTTGGCCAGTGGCCAAGGTCCCAGAGAATTTATTGAATTAAATTGTTTTGCTATTGATCACTTAAAGAAACAAATCATAATTAGTGATAGCATGCTGGGTAAGTTGCTGTTCTTTGATTTCAAAGGTTCATTTATAGAAGCTAAACGTTTACCTTTCAGATTCAGTGATTTAATTCAATTAAATGACTCGCTATTTGTATTTCACACATATAGGAGGTATAATAATCAATGGCCTGCAATTCAAAATTATTCAATTCTTATTGGCGGGTTGACGGGTAAAGAGTTCTATTCTGGTATTCCTTACCATGAGCAGCAAAGAGACGTTAGTTCTTCAGGTTCAAACCAATTTCAAAATATGTTAAAAGATATATCATATCAATACCCGTTAAATGATACTATTTTTTCAATAAGTAGTAATACTATTTTAGCGAAGTATGTAATAGATTTAGATGAAAAGACATTGCCTTCTGGCTTTGATTACAATATAGATATAAGGCAATTTGATAATAGATTTATGAATCCATCCAGTAAGTATGGTTTTATATACCCTGTTGGCTTTTTTGAATCACCATCAAGTTTGCATTTCAAAATTTTTTACAAAGGTAAAATTGTTTTTGTGTTTTACTCAAAGCAAACTCAGAAAGTGTTATATGGAAAAAATATTTTCAATGATCGTATGGATTTTCTTACCATAGGGCAGTATATTGGTAAATATAATGATGAGGCCATTTTTTATATAAACGGATTTGATTTGATGAAGCATAGATCCTATTATAAAAATAACCAGCTTGATTCTAAAACAAGCGCGCTTCTGGAATCAGCTAATGAGAATGACAATCCAGTTCTTTTCTTTTACAAATTCAAAAATTTCTGATAATGAAAAACAAACTCATAATTTTTATATTCATCATTTGTGGAATGATAATGCTTTTGTCTGGCGTATTTATGTATATGCACTGGCCAGGTTTTATATTTTTAGTTATGCTCGGTTCATGTTTTGGATTTATCGCTCTTGGTCTACTTTTGTTTAAAATAATGCTGTCAAGGTAAATCATTAGGTGATGTACCTTGAGAGGAACCTATTTTATTTCTTCTAACTAATGGAATGGTGCTAATTCTAAATCATATTTTTTATAGGTTTATAAAAGATATCATTCTTGGCCCACTAAAATAGAACAAAATATGATTAACCCCATTGGAGAATCTTGTGTAAAATATGGTTCCTGATTTAGCCGGTACTGCCAGTGGCGGCAGTAGTTCGCATCAATCTTGCGGATCAGACGCCTGTGAAGTTTCGTTGGCGCCAATGGAAAAGGTACTGGTGAGTATGATGAGCCCAATGATGTCTCTAAACAAGCTACTCCTTTAATTTTTAGTCGGACAATAGTTAAAATAAACCATTTTTATTAAGGGGGGGAATCCCTCTTAATAAAAATGATTTACGCTTACAAACTTAATTTAGTTATCACGCTCCGTCCTTTCCAACAATGTATTTATGAAATATCCGTTATTGTCAATGTTGATTGTGCTCAATCAATTAATTTTTCTTTCGTGTGTTAACAAAGACACTACAGAATCTGTATCAACAACATTTTCCAATGTAAAGCATATAAAAATTGACATCAAAGATGCTGAGGAAAAGATTTTATCCAGTATAGTGGACTCAATATCATATGTATTTCTAGAGACAAATGATTCTTGTTTAATTGGCAACATCGATAAAGTTGTAGCATATAATAATCGATTTTACATTCTTGATAAAGAGAAATCAAAAACACTATTCATCTTTGATGCACGAGGTAAATTAATCACAAAAATTAATCGCAAAGGAAAAGGGCCGGGTGAATACTCTACTCCTGACGACTTTGTAATTGATAAAGAGGAAAAAACAGTTGAAATCTATAACCGGGCATTAAAAAAGATTCTTAAATTTAACATGGATGGCAAATTTCTGTCGGAGTTTCATTTCCCTTTTTATTCATCGTCTTTGATTGCCTTACCAAATAATACTTATGCGGTCTATTCTTCATATTGCACGAATCCTATGGGATCTAATGAATATGCCTCAAATATTCTCATCGTGAAAGAAAACGGTAAAATATTAGGTCATTACCTTCCCTTTAGTAAACATCAGGCAGCTAAATCTATAGGAATGAACTATAATTTCTCGTCTCCAGATGCATTCGGTACATTTATTGAACTTCTAAATGATACAATATATTCTATTGATTCGACTCGCATTTTTAAGCCGCTGTATGTAGCTGATTTCCATGGAAAGAATGTACCTAATACAATAACAGAAAAGGTCCAAAACTCAAATGCTTTTGATGAGGAAGTAATGTCTGGAGACTATGCTTTCATGAGTGGGCAGTATTGTGAAAATCATCTGTATGCTTCCTTTTTGAGCTATTACCAAAAAAGCATTATATGGTGCTTGTTAAACAAGCAAAATAGAGATGTAGAAGTAGTAAGTAAAGTCCGTAATGATATTAATATTGTTGGATTCAGCTATCCTGAATGGAGTGACGGTAATTTTTTGATTGGGAAAATCTCCCCGGATGTTGTCCTAAAAAGAAGCATTAAGGCTAAAGGCACAGGTTCTAAAGGGTATACAGAATCTGAACTCAAAGGCATGGAATCTTTTTTAGGCAAAATAAACGAAAATGATAATCCATTTTTAGTTTTATTTAAAATCAAAAATTAACAAATGATTCTTGTAGCTGCGTTGTTGTGTTTTGGAATCATTAATTTATCATCATGTTGACCTTTATTTGATATGTCGTACTTTGCCAAATGACCCGAATTTAATCCAATACAAATGAGAAACCGTCCAATAGCTTTCTTAATCTTACTACTCCTTTGTGTATCCTGCAAATTAGAGAAGGAGAAAGAAAATCTTGTTGTGCAATTTCAGAATAAAAAGCAACTGGGCCCAGGCCGGCCTTTAAAACTGGAAGGTATAATAGGTAATCCGCTTACAATCATGGTGAAAGATTCCATGTTGATCATTAATGAATTCAGAGATGATTTCCTCCTGTATTTCTATAACCTAAAGAATGGAAACCTTCTTAAAAAAACAGGTGTCGTTGGCCAAGGGCCTGATGAGTTTATGCCGCCGCTGGGAATTTCTTTGTCACACGATAAGAATATTTTAAAAATATTTGCACGCAGAGGGTTCTTTTATTCAGAGTATAAAATAGGCGATAGTTTAGAATTCAATATTGTTAGTCAGGCTAAACATTTTGGGAGTAATAATCAAAATCTTTATCAAATCAATAAGAATTCATTTTTAGGAATAGGCATATATGATAAAGGTAGGTTTTGTTTATATGACAGTCTGAGTAGAGAAATCGGTAATTTTGCTGATTTCCCTGATATAAAAATTAATACAGGCTCCGAAAACAAAACGATTAAAAATGATGTGAAAGCTATGATTTTTCAGGCTCGCATAGGCATAAGGCCTGATACGAAAAGGTTCGCTGTAGCCAATTTTTATACAGGTATTTTGGAAATTTATGAATTAGGTTCAGACACTATAAATAAGATTGCAGAGAAAAGAGCAAATAATACAAATACAATCAATCTTAAGAATTTTTCTTCCGGTTCTACTTTAAGAGTTGAATTGTCAGATTCCGAGCCTAATGGATTCTCGGATATGTATGTTTCAGATCATTACATTTTTGCATTATATTCTGGACGTACAATTGAAAAGTTTCCAAACAATAATTATTTGGGAAATTCCATTATGGTCTTTGATTGGGAGGGGAACCCGATTAACTGGTATGAAACGGATAAGGCTTTACGTTGCTTTACGATAAATGAGGAGAGGCACAAGTTATATGCGATTTCTGAAGATGAAGGGGGAGAATATGAATTATTGGAGTTTAACTTAGACTAAGCCCTCACTCACCCTGCCGCAAGTTTAGCGAAGCGTAACTTGTGGCTATCTTGAGCAAGTTTTCAATTTGCTTAGAAAGGACTGGATCGGACTGTTATTGAAGATATAACTGCTACCAATTTCTCATATTCAAAAGAAGAGATTCGTGAATTACATTCAATTAACCCGTCTGATAACCCGATATTGATACTAGGTAAATTAAAATCATTCTAATCCATCCAGAAATTGTATGAAAAAAGCAGCCTGTTTTATTCTGGTAATATTGGTTGTTGACACTTGTTCTCCAGTGGATACAGCAAAAGACAAAGAAAGAGACGAAATAGCTCTATTGAACTGGAAACGATTGAGTACAGAAAGACTAGTTGCAGTAATTCTAATGAAAATGTATCAATTGATTCTTTAATACATATTTTTATAGCAGCAATGGCAATCCATGTGACTTGAAGAAATTGTTCGCCTCTACAAAACTTGTATTACGAAGTTCAGAAACTGGATGTGGACTTTGTGTTGAGCAAGAATTAAAAATTTTGCATGGCTATGCAGAGTTTCCTGAAAGGGACTATGCAGCACCACGCAAATCAAGCCATAAAATTATACATAATAAGCCTAAAGGAAATAACGGAATATGATGAAGTCTATTTTATTACCCCTCACGAAAAATAGATTTATTTTCGCGTAATGGTAAAATTCCTCATCCATCGTCCTATTGCGGTCTCTATGACATTTCTGGCTATACTCGTATTGGGTATGGTTGCCAGTTCGCTCATTCCCGTTTCCTTAATGCCGGATATTGATATTCCCCAGGTTACCGTACAGGTAAACAGTAAAAATGCTTCAGCCAGGCAACTTGAGAATAGTGTGGTGAATTCGTTAAGGCAGCAGTTAACACAGGTTGCTCACCTCACTGATATTCACAGTGAGACCAGAGATGAAAAGTCAGTTATCAGCCTTTCTTTTGAATATGGCACCAATATCGATTTTGCTTTTATTGAAGTAAATGAAAAGATAGACCAAGGTATGAACTCCTTTCCACGGGAAGTATCACGCCCCCGGGTAATTAAAGCCAATGTCACTGACATTCCGGTATATTATCTGAATCTTACGCTTAAAAATCAGGCTATCCGAAATGTAACAAAGGAAGATCAGCCGTCGGAATCACGGGTATCGGTATCGCAACGGTTTATAGAACTTAGCAATTTTACAAATCAGGTAATACGCAAACGATTAGAGCAATTGCCCGAAGTAGCGCTGGCCGATATCAGCGGCCTGGTTTATCCAGAGTTGCTTGTAGTGCCGGATATGCAAAAACTTGAGGCGCTGCAATTGAGTCTCAATCAGCTTGCGGGTATTATACAATCAGGCAACGTTAACCTGGGTAATCTGCTTATTCGTGATGGGCAGTACCAATATAATGTCCGGTTTAATTCTACACTCAGCACTAAACGTGATATAGAAAATCTGTATTTCAAAAGTATGGGCAGGCTGTTGCAACTGAAGGATATTGCTGCCGTTACAGAGCAACCTCAAAAAAGAAAAGGCATGGTAACATTCAATGGCAAAGATGCTTTAACCATAGCTGTTATCAAGCAAAGTGATGCCCGGATGGGTGATCTCAAGGCGAGGCTCGATAATCTTGTCGATCAGTTTAATACAGATTATCCCGACATTGACTTTTCCATAACACGTGATCAGACACAATTATTGCAATACTCCATTTCCAATCTCGGCCAGAATCTTATATGGGGTGCGTTACTTGCGTTTATGGTCATGTTTTTGTTTTTAAAAGACTTTAAATCACCTATGCTCATTGGCGTAAGCATGCCTGCCTCGCTGATTATTTCACTTATCTTTTTTTACCTGATGGGCATATCCATCAATATAATATCACTGTCAGGGTTGGTACTTGGTCTGGGTATGATGATCGACAACTCTATTATTGTAATTGATAACATTACGCAGCACAGGGAGCGGGGAAGTTCATTGATTGATGCCAGTGTTAATGGAACAAATGAAGTTTTAAGCCCAATGCTGAGTTCCGTGTTTACGGGTTGCGCAGTTTTCATTCCGCTTATATTTCTCAGTGGCATTTCCGGTGCACTGTTTTACGATCAGGCTGTGGCTGTAGTGATTGGTCATTTTGCTTCATTGCTTGTTTCTATTACCATCATTCCGGTGTATTACAAAATTATGTACAGCAAGGGAAATATATCGGGCCAAAATAAGTGGCTCAGCAAAATCAACTCCCTCAATTATGAAGCACTCTATGAGAAAACTTTTCGGCTGGTAATGCGACATCAGCTTTTTGTGTGGGGTATTATTGTTACATTTTTGCTGGGCGCCGTATTACTATATTTTGATCTTCCTAAAACAAAGCTTCCCCTACTAACAAAGGATGAGATATTATTATCAATAGACTGGAATGAAAAAATAAACGTAGAAGAGAATAACCGCAGAGTGCAGAAGGTAATAACAACTGTCAATAATTGTATTGCACAAAATACATGCCTGGTAGGTGAACAACAATTTTTACTTGAGCATAAGGCAGAAGCCGATGCCAGTGAAGCAGTAATTTATATTAAAACTAAAACACCAAAGGATCTGGCAGCGGTGCAGGAGACCATCAGTAATTATCTCAATCGTAACTACCGGCAGGCAGTATTTAATTTTAAGGTAGCTGACAATTTGTTTAACATGATTTTTACAGAAGAGGAGTCACCTTTGATTGTTCGGTTACGTCCGGCTGGCGATGCGGGACCTGATCAGAATAAAATGCTAAAAAAGGCGCTGCTTGATGTACAAAAAATTTTACCAGATAAGCTGATGGATAGGATATCCTGGCAGGAGTATCTGGTGCTTAGGGCCGATGCCGTAAAATTGATCACCTATGATATTTCCTTTGATGATCTGTATGAAAAATTAAAAACTGCGTTTAGTGAAAATGACGTTTTCCTGATCAAGGATAACCAGGATTTTGTTCCATTAGTATTAGGCGGAAAAACAAATCATATCAGTGATGTGCTGGCACATACCTATGTTGCCAATAAAAAAGGAGAGTTATATCCAATCAGGGAACTCATTACTGAGGTTCGCGACTATGATCTTAAAACCATTATCGCCGGCCAGGAGGGCGAGTATTTCCCGGTCAATCTTAATGTTAATGAAGAAGAAGGTCATGATGTAATGGAGAAATTAAAAGCAGGCTTTAGCAGGAATGCGCTCTACGAAATAGATTTTGCAGGTAGTCTTTTCTCAAATAAAGCGCTGATACAGCAGCTGGTAATCATACTGATCATTTCACTGTTATTATTGTACTTTATTCTAGCCGCCCAGTTTGAATCACTGCTGCTACCGTTGATTGTACTGATTGAAGTACCCATAGATATTTTTGGCTCACTGTTGTTTCTTAAGATTTTCGGATCGGGAATTAATTTAATGTCGCTGATAGGCCTTGTGGTTATGAGTGGTATAATAATCAATGATTCCATACTAAAAGTAGATACAGCAAATAAATTGATGAATGAAGGTTATTCTTTGCTACGCGCGTTGCTGGTTACTGGCCAGCGAAGGCTGAAACCCATACTCATGACAAGCCTTGTTACAATGCTGGCCATGGTGCCGTTATTATTTAGTACAGGTATGGGCGCCGAACTTCAAAAGCCATTGGCCCTTTCACTTACCGGTGGCATGCTGATAGGAACCCTGGTGAGCTTATATTTTATTCCATTGTGTTATTACTATCTGAAGAAAAAATAAGTTGCATATAACTTTGCGTACATTACAGCAATATCGTCTTTCATCTTTCTCAATTATTATACTATTTATATGTATGATGATTGTTGGCGCTGCATTAATACCGTTGCTGACTATTCAGCTACATCCTTCACAGGCCACACATAACCTAAATGTAAGTTATTCATGGCCTGGAACATCGGCCAGGATAATTGAGCAAGAAGTAACTTCGAAACTTGAAGCGCTCTTCAATGCTGCAAAAGGAATTGAAAATTGTTCATCTGTTTCTTCAACAGACTGGGGTACAATTGATCTCGACTTTAAAAAAAATGTTAACCTTGATGCCATGCGGTTTGAGATAGCAAGTCTTATCCGACAGTCTTATCCGGAATTGCCTGAGGGGGTTTCATATCCACAACTATCGATGAATATTTCTAGTGACAGGCCCGATCCCATACTAACTTACACCATCAATGGTAGCGGGAGTCCATATTTTATTAAGAAATATGCAGAAAGCAATATTCTTCCTGCTTTAATTAAGATAAAAGGGGTGAGTGAAGCGCAGGTTTATGGCGCCACGCCATATGTAATCGAGATAACGTTTAATCTGCAAAAAACGAATGAACTTAATATTTCAGGAAATGACATTGCACAAGGTATCAATGCTTTTTTTAAGCGGGAGCTAATAGGGAAAGCTACGTATCAACAGATTGACGAAGACTATTTAAAAGAGGTTTCGCTTCATATTGAACAAAACAGATCTGATACGGTTCAATGGGAGCACATTCCTATTCGAAAAATGAACGACCGGATTATTTATCTCACCGATCTTGCCGCCATCCGGTACAAAGAACAAACGCCATCTTCATATTATCGCATCAACGGGCTAAATACCGTCAACCTTGTTATCTATCCTGAAAAGGAAGTGAATGTCATAACGCTGGCGAAAGTTGTACATGAGGAAATGAAAGTTATAAAACAAAATCTGCAGCCAGGGTATTCTATTTTACTTGTTAATGACAGTACGGAATACCTTTCAAAAGAGATCAGTAAAATAGTTTTCCGCTCAGCCTTGGCGTTATGCATTGTTATTTTGCTTATACTTATTATGAGCAGGCAAATCAAGTATCTGATCATAACAATAGTAAGCATATTCTCAACCTTGCTTATTGCCTGTGTCTTATTTTATTTTTTTAAGATAGAGCTTCAGTTTTATTCGCTGGCCGGAATAACGGTATCGCTGGGTATTATTGTGGGTAACAGCATTATTATGATCAATCATGTGAGAAATTCTGGTAACAAGAAAATATTTCTCGCCATTTTCGCCTCTACGCTGGTAACTATTGCAGCGTTGGGAACGATCTTCTTTCTGCCGGGCGAGCAAAAATCCAATCTCGTTGAATTTGCATTGGTGATTATCATTAACCTGGTGGTTTCTTTTGTGGTTGCATTTTATTTTATTCCTGCTTTAATCGAGAAGACAAAGCTTACCTCCAGGCGCATGAAAAATTATGGCCGGACAAAAATAACAATCAGGCTTAGCGCACTATACGGGAGAATTATCAGGTTTAACAGAAGAATAAAATGGCTTTACATTGTTTTGCTCGTACTGGGCTTTGGTATACCCATTCATTTGCTACCCAATGAAATAAAGGGTGCAGATCGCTGGGCCTTACTTTACAATAAGACGTTAGGAGACAAATTTTTCACGGAAAGTGTAAGGCCAATGGCAGAAAAGATTTTAGGCGGAACTTTAAGGGTATTCACAAAAGAGATATTTGCCGATTCCTATTATGCTGAACCCATGAAAACGGTTTTGCACGTGCGCGGAAGTATGCCAGAGGGGTGTACCGTGCAACAACTCAATGAAATAATTGGGATGATGGAGAATTTCATTAGTCAATTTCATGAAATTGAATTGTTTCAAACGACAGTTTTCAGCTACAGAAATTCTGATATTTCCATACATTTTAAGCCAGAGCATGAACTAACAAATTTCCCATTCGCTTTAAAAACGTTGATTGAAGGAAAAGCCATTAGTTTAGGGGGCGCAGACTGGAATGTGTTTGGGGTAGGGCAAGGCTTTTCTAATGCCATTAACAATGGATATAAAAATAATAGAATTACGCTGGAGGGATACAATTATGACCAGCTCTATAAGTATGCGGCGCTGTTAAAAAGCAACTTATTAAAAAATCCACGCATCCGGGAAGTGGATATAACAGGACCGCAAATGTGGAACACAGATGCTGCTCATGAGTTTTTTATCGATTTTAACAAAGAACAACTTGCACTAAACGATGTGTCGCCAAGTGATTTTTACAGGGCCCTTTATGACAAAAGTTATCAGGCGCAACTAAATCCGGTTTATCTCAACCATCAACTGTATAATGTAAATCTCAAAGCAGATACTTATGGTTCATTTACGCGTTGGAATTTTAATAATGATCCGTTAAAAATACATAATGATCTATTCAGGTTGAATAGCTTTGGTACAATAGAAAAACGAAAAAGTGGTAATGACATTCATAAGTTTAATCAACAATATAAATTAGTAGTTGCTTATGATTTTATTGGATCTGACATGCTGGCAGAAATGATCAGAAAACAGCATATCGAATCCATGAGAAATGAATTGCCCATTGGATATTCCATTCAATTCCAAGGGTATGCGGGATGGGATAAAGATTCCGAAACGCAGTACTATTATATTTTGCTGGCTATTGTAGCTATTTATTTTATTAGCGCTATTCTTTTTGAGTCGCTGCTTCAGCCCCTCGCCGTAATTGTTATGATACCAATTTCCTTTATTGGTGTTTTTTTAACTTTTTATTTATTTAATATTAATTTCGACCAGGGCGGTTACGCATCCTTTATTTTTCTTTCCGGCCTTGCTGTAAATTCAGGACTTTACATTGTTAATGATTACAATAATTTCAGGGCAGGCAGGTCTGGAAGCAAAATTCAACTTTACCTGAAAGCATTTAATCATAAAATCATTCCTGTTATTATGGCTATACTATCCATTGGCCTCGGTCTTGTTCCTTTTGTTATTGATGGCGAGAGAGAGGTATTCTGGTTTGCTTTTAGCGCGGGTATAATTGGCGGCTTACTTTTTTCAATTGTAGCCATTATAATTTACCTGCCTCTGTTTTTGCCCTTATCGAATAAAATAAAGTATTCTTAATATGTTCCCAAATTATCATAGCCGTAAATCGTACACCTTTTCCTATATAAATTTCAAGCTGCTAAATGTAGTTGGGTTGATAAGCTTTTTACTGTCTGCTTCAGCTTGCAATCAAGGTAAGACAGAAGGTGAATCCAACAATACCGAGAAGAGAATGTATGAAAAGCAACTGGACCAGGTCGATGTAATGGTTCTAAAGAAAACATCCTTCCAGAAAGAAATTATCTGTAATGGCAAACTAAAGGCTTTGAGAAAAAGTGAACTAAGATTCAAAGTAGGAGGTGAACTATTCCAGTTAAATGTAAAGAATGGAAATTCTGTAGCAGCGGGACAAACAATAGCCGTTTTAGATCAGTTTGAATACCGGCAAAGACTTGAGCAGGCTCAAACTTCGTTAAAGATGTCGTCTATTAATTTGCAGGATGAATTATTAAGTTACGGCCGGGCAAAAATGAAAAAGGATAGTGTGCCACCTGCAATTTATGAGGCAGCAGCAATTCGTTCTGGATCTGTTGCCGCGACCAGAGAACTTAAAACCGCTGAATTTAATCTGGCTGGAACAATACTAAAAGCACCGTTTAGTGGTAAAGTGGCTAACGTAAAACGCAATGTCCATGAACAAACTTCAGCCGGAGAAGAATTTTGTACAATTATTGATGATAAGGAATTTGAAGTAGAATTTCATCTTATTGAATCAGAGATTGCAGACGTTATGCTAAACAATAAAGTGAAAGTAATTCCCTTCGCTGTCAACACACCCTATAGCGGCATCATTTCAGAAATTAATCCGTTGGTAGAAGAAAGCGGACTTGTACTCGTAAAAGCAAGAATAAAAAATAACGGAAAATTATGGGAGGGTATGAATGTTAAAGTGCTAATTGAAAAGGAAGTAGCCAACCAGCTAGTAGTTCCCAAATCTGCTATTGTATTAAGGCAAAATCAGGAAGTACTTTTTAAATACGTTAAAGGAAAAGCATTTTGGACCTATGTTCAAACCGGCCAAGAGAATAGCACATCATACACTGTAATAGCTCATCCGGATAAAGGTGGTGTGCTTCAACCAGGTGATACGGTAATCATTTCAGATAATCTCAATCTTGCCCACGAAAGCGAAGTAACAGTTAAGCAATAAGTTTACCGGTATATACGAACGCCAGCAAGAATTAACAAAGCAGATCAACAAGACTTTATTCTTTAGCTAAAATATGAATAAAAAAATAATTTTTGCGGCATTGTTCCTGATGCTCTTAAACACATTAAGAACGAACGGGCAAAATATTTTTTCCATCGAGGATGTTATTCAACTGGCAAAAAATCAGTCCCCTGCTTCTAAACAAGCTGAGACGCAAAAGGAAACAAGCTATTGGCAGTATCGATCTTTTAAGACGGGTTATAATCCACAGCTAGTGCTGTCTGGAAATGCACCAGCATACAGTCAGCAATATATTTCTGTGCAACAACCGGATGGTTCAATAAAATATCGTCCTGTTAACCAGACCAATCCAGGAGTTAATCTGGGTCTGGAACAACCCATCCGCTGGACGGGTGGTAAAATTTCTGCAAATACGAGTTTATACAATTTTAATAATATGTCCACGCGTGAGATGCAGTGGAGTGGACAAATTATGAATATCCAATTGTTTCAACCCATTTTTGCATTCAACCGCTATAAATGGGATAGAAAAATACAACCTTTTGTGTATGAAGAATCCAGGCGCGCGTTCGTAGAACAATCGGAATTCATTTCAAGTCAGGTAGTGAGTCAGTATTTTGATGTGCTACTTCAACAGATCAATGTACAGATAGCGAAGTTTAATTTTGCCAACAATGACACCATTTATAAGATAGAACAAGGTTGTAGTCGAACATGTTGATTTTATGTCTATACTCTTTTGCAACCTTGGTCAATGATTTTGTCGTCGTAAATTAAATATAACAGTTGATTTAACGTCATTTTACTAACTATTGAAAAATAATTCCTTCTCATAATGTTGTAGGAAAAGGTGTTTGTTTTACTGGAAAACTAACCAGTTTAATATTGATTTATGAACTGGATCGATTCAACTTTCTATATTACAAGCGATTTCCCTTATGATTACGCTTTTAAGCGCTTGTCAACTACAGCTTACTTATTCGATATGCCACTGGTCAAAAGATACAAATCCTTTACATGCGCCCCACAGGTGAGTCACCTTATAAAACTTAAAAAATCGAGCTAGCAGCTCAAAGTTAGCAGCCAGAAGCTATCTGATAACCTGGAAGATATATTTAGTTCATGTAGAATAATTAATTTGCCGGCAAAATATAATTATGAAGATATTCTACCGGCTTTTGATTGCATGCACCTTACTTACCTCTGGGTCCATGGCTGTGGCGCAAGTCAATCTTGCAAACATTAATATTCCTTATGTTGAGCATTTTGAGTCGCTCGCTGTTACTCCTACCAGTACCTATGTTCCGCAAGGTTGGCGCTTCCTAGAAACTGGCACTGGCGCGAACACCACATATGCTGCAAGCACAGGGTCAGCTAATGGCGGAAACACGTACAGTTTTGGTCTCGATCAAGATCGTGCCTTAGGTGGTGTGCAATCAGGATCGCTTATGTCTACCATAGGTGCACATTTTAAAAATAATACAGGCGCTATCATTACTGGTCTACAGATAAGTTATAAAGGCGAGCAATGGCGTCTTGGCACTTTAGCACGTGGGGCTGATAGGCTTGATTTTCAATATAGTTTTGACGCCACATCGCTAAACACGGGTAGCTGGATAGATAACGATTCACTAGATTTTATCAGCCCTGTAACAACAGGCGCAGTAGGTGCGCTGAACGGAAATACAACCCCCAATAACACATTAATAAAGTTTATCATTACAGGTACAGTAATTAGGCCTGATGAATCTTTTTGGATACGGTGGCAGGATTTTAATGTGTCTGGCGCAGATGATGGACTTGCTATCGATGATTTTTCAATTATACCCTTAGGTGCTCCTTCCAATGATCCAAACATCATACTTACGCCCACGGCATTAAATTTTGGTGATCAAGACCTTGGTCAAGGTGACACGCTGGGTTTTAACATCATAGGACGTAACTTAAAAGATTCGATCAGAATAAATTCCTCCAATCCTGCGTATAAGCTCTCATTTCAAAATTCACCATTTTCATCGTCATTAACCCTACCAGAAAGTGGTGGAAGAGTAAGTGTTAGATTTGTACCAGTAACCAATGGCCCAGTGGTTGCCTCCATAATTCTAACGAGCGATTCCGCCCACGCCAGCCTTACTGTGCGTGGAAATGGATATGATCCAAACGCTAACATTATTACCATCGCTGAAGCCAGAACAAAACCCGTTGGTACAAAAGTGACTATTGTGGGTCGTGTTACGGTTTCAAATCAATTCAATGGTCCATCATTCATGGAGGATTCATACAGCGGTATTCCTGTTTTTGATTATGGATTTAGTCACGCGGTTAACATGGGTGATTCCGTAAGGGTCACAGGTCAAATTGTTTTATTCAATGAACAGGTACAGATTGGTGGTAGTGGCGTAACATTTTTCATTGAGCCACCACCAGCATTGCCTAAAACGCCAAAAAGAATTCAAATAAATGAACTTGCGGCCTATGAAGGGCGGCTCGTTACGATTGAACAAATTCAACTTGTCAATAATCAGTTTGTATTCTATCCGCAAAGCACAGAGCGGATGATTGTGTCTGGTATACAGGCTGACTTACGGATTGATGGTGACACAAACATTCCTGGACTTTTGAAGCCTCATGGTGTGTTTGATATCACAGGCGTAGTTGGACGATTTAAAGCCAATGCCCAGTTGATGCCGCGTTTTCAATCAGATATTCCAGGAGCCATTGAGCCTACCACGGCGTATGACAGCGTTCCTAAAGAGAAAACATTTGATCTTGTTAACTGGAATATAGAATTTTTCGGAGCCACAAAAGAAGCTTATGGTCAGGAATTCGGTCCTGAAAATGAGGCCCTTCAGCGCTTGAATGTAAAAACTGTACTTGAGTCACTTGATGCTGATGTAATTGCTGTACAAGAGGTATCAGATGAGAATCTCTTTAATGAACTCACAAAAGATCTATCACCCTACAAGTCTATTTGTACAGATCGCTATTCGTATTCATTTAATGGTAATGATTCATCATTCCCGCCACAAAAGGTATGTTTCCTGTATGATTCAACTACCGTTAAGGTGATTTCAGCCCGGCCTCTTTTCGAAGCTTTATATGATTCTGCGCGCACCACAGATGGATCTGCTATACCAGGATATCCTGGTGGATCTGCTTCAAGCTTTTGGTCAAGCGGACGTTTGCCTTTCATGCTAACGGCAGAAGTCACTATCGATGGTGTAACTGAAATTGTAAAATTCATTAACATACATGCTAAGTCTGGAAGCGCAGCCGATGACCGTGCACGCCGGTTGTATGATGGTGCTGTCTTAAAAGATAGTTTGGATGCGCATTTCCCGAATGATAATTTTGTAGTCCTCGGAGATTTCAATGATGATCTTGATCAATCTATTACGCCAGGCCTGTCATCGCCATATCAGAATTTTGTTAGCGATGTAACAGATTATAAGCCTATCACCAAAGCACTTAGTGATGCAGGCGCACGTTCCACTTTAAGCTTCGGCGATGTGATTGATCACCAGATCTTATCAAATGAGCTTGGAGATAAATACTTAGCGGGTTCTGTCTCAGTCATTATACCCTTCCGTACTACACCCAACTACAGTGCTACAACTTCTGATCACCTTCCAGTTTCCTCACGATTCCATTTCGCAGCGCCACGATTAAGTTTTGTTCAGAACGCCATTACAACAGGGGAGGGCACCACGGCAATAAGTGTTTCTTTATATTTTTCAAAAACACTTACAACAGACAAAACCATTTCCATTTCTCTGGGTGCTTCATCGCTTACGTACGGTGTTGATTACGTAACGTCACCAGCTGCGTTTAGTAATAAAATTGATCTGCATGCATTAGCGGGTACTGATACCCTTTCTTTTATAATAACCGTAACTGATGATCAGATTGACGAATTGACCGAGAGTGTCTTTTTTGAATTAATCGCACAGCAAGGCATCGAATTTGGATTCTCAAAATTATTGCTGACAATTGAAGACAATGATGTTCCAACTATTTCATTTGCCATTGCAAGTGCATCCATTCCTGAAAGTTCATCACCCTACGAAGTGATATTAAATTTATCTCAAGCGCCGGCTACTGATCAAAGTGTAACCATAGCGCTTTCAAGAATGACATCAACCTTTTATGGGCAGGATTTTACAACTACACCAAACGGCTCAAGCGGACAAATTGTAATACCAATTGATGCCGGAAGTACAAAGAAGTCGTTTACATTCAATGCCCTGGCTGATAATGTAAGAGAAAATACACAAGAAGGTGTAAAGTTCACCATTTTAGACGTAAGCCAAGGATTAACAACAGGAACACAAAATGTATTTAATGCCGGCATCACAGATGTGAACAAGAAGAAGTTCAAATTCATAGTGATTCCTAATCCTACTTTCGGTATTGTTTACTTAGTTGATACTGATTTCTGGGAGGACTACAAAGGCAAGGTTAGGGTTGTTCTTAGAAAGCATACAGGGGAGATTATTTACAACGGCTCTGATACACCAGCAGCTGTAAGTGAAGCGGTAAGTGCTGTGTTAAAGCAACAATGTTTTGGAATTTATTTGTTGAATGTTAACGCAGACGGCGAGAACTCTGCAATACGCATACTTAAGATTTAAGTAGAATATACTGAAAGTTAAACAACCCTGAGGCCCATTGGCTTCGGGGTTTGTTTTTTATAATCATATAATGTTCACTTGATTTTAAGCCGTATTCTTGGTAAGCCAAAATTTATTTCCTGTCAGTTGATCTATGTCATCCATAAATGTTAATACGGTATTCTTTATGTATGCAGTAAACATAAGTGTCTGATCTAATTCTGCGGGCTCCATAAATTGCGTTAAATCCTGATCACTTGGATTTACATCTGTTAAGGGGTTCTTAATTGAAAAGTAATATAAGGTGTAGTAGTTTGGCTCTTTAGAAAAGAAGTACTGATGAATAGGAGATGAGAGATAAAATGCATTTCGATTATAAGCCGTATCGACGGATGTTTCAAATGGACACTTCTTAAATATTACGCTATCATATTGCGCGAAAGAATAAAGTATAATATGTGCTAGGCTCAACAACGTTTCTCTTCTTAAATGCTTGGTAGAATAAAAGCAGCTTGTAATAGAAAATAAAAACAGTGTTAATTCAAAATAGGATTTATATAAATAATACGGATCTGCTTTCGTGCTTACCATCTGTTTTGAATTATCGGAAAGATATCGGGCATGTTCTTTTAAGCTTCTTTCGTAGATATGAATTACTTTTTTTAGTTCACTTTTCTCTTCGTTGGTTAATTTGCAAATCAGTTCCTTAAACACAGGAGGGTGAAATTCGGGTGAATCAATAACGTTGGAGTTGAAAGAAAAACCAGGTTCTTTTAATGCACTCATAATGGTAGATGTTTAATAGATTCCTATCATTAACACATCAAATTGATAACCATTTAAATTTATTTAATCATTTAACTGATTAGCAAAGACTTGTAAAATAGATAGACAGATCCCTATTCCATTATGGTACAGCATGGATTTTTCCGAATTTAGCTATGGGTTTGCCCTTTGCATTTTATCTGTATAATCAAACTAGAAAGGTACTTCTAAAGCGAAAGGAATAATTGAATGTGTAACCTTGGATGACATTTTAACAAACAATTCAACACTTATTGCAGTCTAATGCCAAATGCACAATCATTTCAATAAAAGAAAACCTACATATGTGTTAATTCATTGAATAGATATTGTGGACCTTTTATGGAGTTCGATAAGTTATATTTACAAATGAAGTCTAACGTGCCGCGATTCAAACTATGTAATCGTAATTGAACATTATTTCTTCATAATGTTTTTTCTGTGGAGTACGCCCCATTTTCTTAATGCCTCAATGACCTCTTGGAGCGCATCGCTCTGGGCGGTTAGTTCATAGGTTACCTTAACAGGATAAGTATTGTATACTTTTCTTTTCACTAGCTTGTTGATTTCAAGATCACGTAGCTCTTTAGCAAGCATACGGTCTGTAATACCATTGACTTCTTTTGAAATTTCACCATAACGTTTTACTCCAAAAGAAAGCGCAATTATTATTGGAAGTTTCCATTTGCCATTTAAAACGTCGAGCGCATCTCTTACGGGTCGTAAGATTTCTTTACATTCAGAATACGTATCAAGTGATCGCTTTGCCATAAATGGTCGTTACTATACAAAAGGATAGTGCTATATTTTATATAGTATAATACGAATGTAAGTGAATTACGTACACATACATATTGGGATTGGGTCAAAAAGTTTATCTAGTTTTAAAATATATGGAAATTGGTATTGATAGTTTTGCCATTGCATCGATAGACGATGGTAGAGATAGGGCAAAGGATAGCATGAATGCGTTGGCGGAATTGCTTGAAAGGATAGAGCATGCAGATAAATGTGGTCTTGATGTGTTCGGAATTGGCGAACATCACCGTAAGGAATTTCTTGACTCAGCACCAACTATGATTCTTGCAGCTGCTGCTGCTCGAACACAACGTATTATTTTAACCAGTGCAGTTACTGTACTTAGTGCTGCTGATCCAGTAAGGGTATTTCAAAATTTTTCTACCCTGGATTTGATCTCTAAGGGGCGAGCAGAAATGGTGGTTGGTCGTGGTTCGTTTATAGAAGCATATCCATTATTTGGTCTGAGCCTACAAGATTATGACGCGCTCTTCGCTGAAAAATTAGATCTATTACTTGAGATTCGCGGCAATGAATTTGTTACTTGGAAAGGTAAGTTTCGCGCCGCTCTTAACAATCAAGCGATTTACCCAAGACCTTTACAGAATGAACTTCCTATATGGCTAGGGGTAGGAGGCACTCCTGCATCCTTTATTAGAGCTGGTAAACTTGGCTTGCCTTTAATGGTAGCAGTTATTGGGGGTGAGACTCATCGTTTTCGTCCGCTTATTGACTTGTATCGGGAAGCTGGCATGAAAGCAGGCCATGCCTCTGAAAAATTAAAAGTTGGACTCCACTCCTTGGGTTATGTTGCAAACACAACAGAAGAAGCCATTCAAGATTATTATCCGGGATATGAAGAAACGTTTACAAGAATTGGTAAAGAACGCGGATGGCCTCCCGTTACTAGAAGTCATTTTGAAGCACAGAGAGGGCCGCGTGGTGCATTTCTGGTCGGTGATCCAAACGAAGTTGCAGAAAAAATTCTTCGTCACAGTGAATCGCTTGGGGGAATTTCAAGAGTTACTTTTCAAATGGACAATGCAAAGTTATCACATGAAAAATTGTTGCAAGCCATTGAGTTAATAGGCACGCGCGTCGCACCATTGGTTCATGGGGGAGATTACTGAATGTGCAAACATAAAAAGATTATATTGAACTATGTACAATAAATATCTGCTTGGAAGATACAACAATAACTATGCTTGACATTGTAATATTATAGAAGCACCTAAGCAAGGAAATCGCGTTTTAAAAATGAAAGTTTGATTAAGATTTTTATCCATGCCTTGTCGTAATCAAAAGTATACCTATGTTAATAGTAGTTTTATGTTGGTGTTCATTCGTTCTAGATGACGGACCCTAAAATAATATAACCGTTGGCGTCGGGAAATTTCTTTTACGTACATCGATTTTCCTTAAATTACAGTCAAAAGAAAAAAAACAGTGCATTCTCAAGCCGGCGCACTTAATTGTTATTTTCCGCGAGAAAAATCGCATATATACTAGTCTTGCGTAATTTGTAACACCCCGTGGTGGTCTTAATTCAAAAAGGCAATTTTACATAACATACGTGGATGTTCTGCTTCTAATTTACATCCAATGGTTTAGGTGTAATGTCTTCGTTATTACTTCACGTGTAACTTTGCAACCCTTACTTACTCATTTCAATTGCTTTAATAGAACTCACCATGACTTCTATTATGAGTATTTGTAGTAAGCTGTGATGAAACGTCTCTCGTACAGTGTATGTCTAAAGTAATATACTCATAGTTCTTCTCCTCTTTTACTAGTGTATAGGGCATTTCAAACGATTTCTGCCATTTCTGTTTTCGGATTCTATAAAAAAAAACTTGTTCCTATAGCGATCATGGCATAGCTTTGTTGTACGTGATGAATCATTTTATGAAATACCTTTTGACACTTTGCATTCTAATGACCGGTTATGGTCACTTGTCTGCGCATGCGGAAAATAGGTGTACGCTGTATACTTCATCAAAAAGTGTTACCCTTACAACTCCTGTCCTTTTGGGTGATAAACAACATGATTTAATCTTATTCATCAGGTCAGCTACCTCGCTGCCTACTGAAAAAGGAAATTGCTTAATTGATCTTGTTGAGAATGAAATCGAGGAAGACGAGTTGAGCTCTTCCAAAAAGAACTTAGAAAACTATAGCGGGTTTAATTCAATTTTTTTTGGCAGAATGCCTGGTTATTTTTTAACCAGCAATAGAAAGGTTTCAACATCCTATCATCACAATTCTTACACCTTATCATACCGTTACCTCATGCTTGGGGTATTAAGAATTTGATAAATCTCAATAAGGTAATTTAACATTCCCTTACCCTTCATTTCTCTTACCCAGGCAACCATTGCATCAACTCGGTGCAGTTAGCGCTTAATACATTCATAAATTATTTTTTAAACGAATCGCTTTAAAGAGCAAATTAATATGAGTAGAATTCTCACGTTCATGAGTTTGTGTGGCCTGCTGTGCTGTGTGAGCTGTGGATCAAAACACGGCGAAACAGAAGATGCCATCAAATTTCTGGTCACAAGTCCTTTATTGAAAGACACACTCACTACGCAGCAGTATGTCTGTCAGATCAGGTCTATACAACATATTGAGCTCCGCGCATTGGAGAGAGGTTATCTTCAGAAAGTATTTGTAGACGAAGGTCAGTTTGTAAAAGAAGGACAGCGTATGTTTCAAATTATGCCGTTGCTCTACCAGGCAGAATTGCAGAAAGCACAGGCGGAAGCAGACTTTGCACAGATTGAATACAAAAACACCATTCAACTTGCCGATAGCAACGTGGTATCAAAAAACGAGCTTGCGTTGGCGAAAGCGAAATTAGACAAAGCTAATGCAGAGGTTTCGCTAGCCCGTACTCACCTTGGATTTACAGACGTGAGGGCACCTTTTAGCGGTATTATGGATCGCTTTTATGCAAGACAAGGAAGCTTGCTGGCAGAAGGTGATCTACTCACTACAATAGCAGATAATAGCAAGATGTGGGTTTATTTCAATGTGCCAGAAGCTGAATACCTGGATTATAAAATAAAGGCCAGAAAAGACAGTGTGGTCAAAGTAAATCTGGTCATGGCAAATCAACAGATGTTTGATCATCCAGGCCTTGTACAGGCAATTGAAGCGGATTTTAATAATGAAACTGGAAACATCGCTTTCAGGGCTACCTTTCCAAATCCCGAAGGTTTGCTAAGGCATGGAGAAACAGGAAATATTCAGATCAACAGACCGGTAAAAAATGCCCTGCTCATTCCGCAGAAAGCAACTTTTGAAGTGCTGGAAAAGAAGTATGTATATGTGTTGGATAAAGATAATGTGGTAGGCTCAAGGGAAATCATCGTAGATGCAGAATTGCCCCATATCTTTGTTGTAAAGAGCGGTTTGAAAAAAACCGATAAAATCCTTCTGGAAGGATTACGACAGGTACACGAAAAGGAAAAAATCGAATATACATTCGTGCAGCCTGATTCTGTAATCTCAAATTTATCGCTATATGCCGAATAACCAATTATCCTAAAAAGCAGAACACATGTTTAGTAAGTTCATACGCAGACCCGTATTCGCTATTGTGATATCGGTCATCATCGTCTTTGTGGGAGCATTGGCTATTAAGAAACTACCTATCTCTCAGTTTCCCGACATTGCACCAACAACCGTAAATATATTTATCGCTTATCCTGGATCGAGCGCCGATGTGTTAGTGAAGTCCACCTTGATTACGCTGGAGCAAGCCATCAATGGTGTTCAAGATATGCGTTACATTGCTTCTGATGCAACCAGTGCCGGCGAGGCAACCCTTCGCATTGTTTTTGAGCCAGGTACCGATCCTAACGATGCCGTTATACGTGTAAAGACGAGGGTGGATCAGGTTATGCCACTCCTGCCTGCATTGGTTCAACGTGAAGGAGTTATTATTACACCACTCCAACCGAGTATGTTGATGTATGTCAATCTCTATTCCACGGAAAAAGGCATGGACGAAAAATTTCTATTCAACTATGCCACGGTTAAAATGATCCCTGAAATTCAACGAACAAAGGGTGTAGCCAGGGCGCAGATATTGGGTAGCCGCAGATATGCAATGCGTGTTTGGTTGAATCCGGAACGCATGCGCGCTTATAGCATTTCGGTTGATGAGGTAATGGATGCGATTAGTGAGCAAAGTATCATCGGTCGTCCAGGAAGGATAGGTCAAAGTTCCGGTATTGCAGCGCAGTCTCTTGAATATGTGCTTACCTACAAAGGCAGATACAACAAACCTGAAGAATATGAAGCCATTATTATCCGCGCTAATCCGCAAGGCGAAAGCATACACTTGCGTGATATCGCTACCGTCGAATTAGGGAGCCAATTCTTCGACATCTATTCTAACCTTGATGGACATCCTTCCGCCGCTATCGTGTTAAAACAAAATTATGGTAGCAATGCCAGTGAGGTAATTGAAGAAGTAAAAGAAAAACTTGAGATAATGAAAGAGTCTTTTCCGCCAGGAGTAGACTACAAAATCAGCTACGATGTATCTCAATTCCTTGATGCATCCATCGAACAAGTAATTCATACGTTGAAAGATGCATTTATTCTGGTTGCCATTGTCGTTTTTATATTTCTCGGTGACTGGCGTTCTACGCTCATTCCAATTCTCGCTGTTCCTGTGTCGTTGATAGGTGCATTTTTCGTCATTCAATTTTTCGGACTGTCCATCAACTTAGTAACACTTTTTGCACTTGTATTGGCGATCGGTATTGTGGTAGATGATGCGATTGTTGTGGTGGAAGCGGTACATGCCAAGTTTGATGAAGAGCCGAACATAAGTGCCTATAATGCCGTTAAAAAAGTATTGAGTGAAATAAGTGGCGCCATCATCGCCATTACGATGGTGATGGTATCGGTATTCGTACCGATTTCATTTATGTCTGGTCCTGTAGGAACATTCTACAGGCAGTTCTCCATTACCATGGCAAGTTCAATTGTCATCTCTGCGTTGATAGCGCTTACGCTTACGCCAGTGTTATGTGCCATCATGTTAACAAACCATCATGGACGCCCGAAGAAGAGAAACCTCCTGACCAAATCCCTCGACAAATTTAACAGCGGTTTTGAAAAACTTACAGGAAAATACGTTGGGTTACTTAGGTTAATAGTCAACAGGAGAGTGGTTACGTTCGGAATCTTACTTGCCTTCTGTGCGGGCATAGCATACGAGAATTATGTTTTACCATCGGGCTTTATTCCAAATGAAGATCAGGGTACAATCTATGCGATTATTCAAACACCACCAGGATCTACACTCGAAAAAACCAATCAGGTATCTCAACGACTTCAGAAAATCTGTAAAGAGATTGAAGGAGTGGAATCTGTATCCTCTCTGGCAGGTTATGAGATTATGACAGAAGGAAGGGGATCAAATGCGGGTACCTGTCTGATCAATCTCAAGACTTGGTCTGACCGCCATCATACTGTAAAAGAAATTATGGAAGAGCTGGAGGAAAAAACAAGAGGCCTTGGCGCTATCGTCGAGTTCTTCGAACCACCTGCCATTCCAGGGTTTGGTACATCCGGCGGTTTCTCTATGCGCTTGTTAGATAAAACAACTGATACAGACTATCATGAGTTTGACAAAATCAATAAAGAATTCATGGATAACCTGGGCAAGCGCAAAGAGCTTGCGGGCTTGTTTACTTTTTTCGCAGCAAATTATCCGCAGTATGAACTGGAAATAGACAATAACCTCGCGATGCAAAAGGGTGTATCGATTGGAAAAGCGATGGAGAACCTAAACATCTTGATTGGTAGTACCTATGAGCAAGGTTTCATTAAGTTCAATCAGTTCTTTAAAGTCTATGTTCAATCAGATCCGAAATTCAGGCGAATGCCATCTGATCTGCTAAACCTCTTTGTGAAAAACGACCGTGGCGAGATGGTGCCTTACTCATCCTTCATGACGTTGAAGAAAGGTCAAGGCCCAAATGAAATTACACGGTTCAATTTGTACAATTCATCGGCGATACAGGGGCTTCCCGCCAAGGGATATACCACGGCGGACGCGATACAAGCGATACGTGAAGTGGCGAGCAAGACCTTGCCGAATGGATACGACATCGCTTTTGAAGGTTTGTCATACGACGAATCCATCAGAGGGAATGAAGCGCTTTATGTGTTCATGATTGTGTTGTTGTTTGTGTACTTTGTTCTGGCTGCGCAATACGAGAGTTTCATCATTCCCCTGGCTGTTGTGTTCTCCTTACCTGTGGGGGTATTTGGGTCGTTTTTGCTGCTCAAGCTAATGGGGCTTGAGAACAACATCTATGCGCAGGTTGGCTTGATCATGCTTGTGGGGCTGTTGGGTAAAAATGCCGTGTTGATTGTTGAGTTTGCTGTTCAAAAGCGTCAGCAAGGTGAAACGATTTTGAATGCAGCTATTGAAGGGGCGAAGGCACGCTTTCGCCCGATCCTGATGACTTCGTTTGCCTTTATTGCCGGACTGATACCATTAATGATTGCTACGGGCGCTGGCGCGATTGGTAACCGTACCATCGGTGCATCTGCACTTGGCGGGATGTTATTCGGAACAATCTTCGGTGTTATCATCATTCCAGGATTGTACTTCATATTTGGCAGCTTGGCTGATGGGCACCACCTGATCAAACATGAAGACGAAGGCCCCTTAACAGAAAATTTTGTTCATCAAATGGATAGTTTTCCGAAAGCAAATGAAAGCGACAATGACTAAGATAAAATCTAATTACTTGACGATAAGCTGTCTTATCTTGTTGGTTACAGCTTGCGCGCTGCCGCCTTCTTTGGTTCACCGAGCAGCGAACAAGGCAACGCCGACGAATTACAACAATGCGCCGAATGATTCTATTAATACCGGAAAGGTTATATGGCGTGAGTATTTTACAGACCCTAACCTGGTTGCGTTAATTGACACTGCACTGAGACATAATCAGGAGTTGAACATAACGTTGCAAGAGATCAATATTGCAAGAAATGAAGTACGTGCTAGAAAAGGGGAGTACCTGCCTTTTGTCGGCGCAGGGGTTGCAACGGAAGTAAAAAAGACTGGACGATATACTGCACAGGGCGCGCTTGAACGCAATGTGAACATTCAACCTGGAAAAGAATTTCCGGATCCGTTGTCCAACTACTTCCTTGGTCTTAGTGCATCGTGGGAAATAGACGTTTGGAGAAAATTACGCAATGCAAAGAAGGCGGCTATGCTTCGGTATTTGTCAAGCACAGAAGGTAAAAACTTTATGGTTACACAATTAGTTTCCGAGATAGCCTTATCCTATTATGAACTCATGGCGTTGGACAATCAACTTGACATCCTTCGAAATAACATTGAGATTCAACAGAACGCGCTCAACATCGTGAAGCTGGAAAAACAAACAGCGCGCGTTACTGAGTTGGCAGTGAGGAAATTTGAGGCTGAAGTTTTGAAAAATCAGAGCCGGCAGTTTAGTATCATGCAGACGATTATCGAAACCGAAAACAGAATTAATTTTCTGGTGGGAAGATTTCCGCAACCTATACACAGAGATTCACAATTGTTTATGGGTCTGCTGCAAGACCGGGTTCAGGCGGGCATTCCTTCGCAGCTGTTGCAAAATCGTCCTGATATTAGGCGGGCAGAGCTTGATCTTGTCGCATCAAAGTTGGATGTAAAAGTGGCGAAAGCAAACTTTTATCCATCACTAAGGATAACAGCCGGAGTGGGGTTTCAGGCCTTTGATCCGAAGTTTTTGATGAACACACCAGAATCTATGTTGTACTCATTGGCAGGCGAACTCATGGCGCCTCTGGTGAACCGGAATGCAATAAAAGCATATTACTATTCGGCAAATGCAAAGCAGATACAGGCTGTGTATAACTATGAACGCACGATTCTCAATGCTTACATTGAAGTTGCCAATCAAATATCGAACATAGATAATCTGAGTAAAAGTTATGCGCTAAAAGTGAGGCAGGTAGATGCGCTCACGCAATCCATTAATATTTCAACATTTCTTTTCAGATCGGCACGGGCAGATTATATGGAAGTGTTGCTGACGCAACGTGATGCGCTAGAATCCAAGTTTGAATTGATTGACACCCGCATGCAACAACTGCATGCAACAGTTAATATTTACCAGTCGTTGGGTGGTGGATGGAAGTAATTTGATGTTTTATTAAAAATTAGCTTTTTAGTTATAACTTATATAGCAGAATTATGGGAAAGATCATTAGACCAAGATATCCAATTGAATTCAGCATAGGAATTCTCTTGTTGATTTTCGTTTTATCCCTCTTTTTTACTTACGAGATATTCCAAATCTCAGGCGTACATCCGAATGAACGCATGTATTTCGGAATGGTCATTTTAAGTGCTACTATCATTATTATGCTTCTGGTACTATGGGAAGAGTTTTTATTTCCGATCCACGTAAAGCCGATAGAGGGTGGATTGATTTTTAGAAATCACAGGAAAAAGCTAAATACACAGGCGCTCATTTACAGCTCTATTCCGCTAATTTTTATTTTTGTTTATTATAACTACAGGGTAAATATTATTCCATTCGCAGTTTGTGCTACCATATGTATTTTGACGCCAGTGATGGGAAAATTAATTTCGGGAATAAAAAACTACAATGATTTTCTCAAGTTAACGGATAACTTCATTGAATATAAGAATAACAGAAAGGTTGGAACATTTAAACTAAACGACGTGCAGGGTATCGCGCTGATCAAAGACAGCTATAACATTCTTCATAAGATTCATTTAACAACAGCGAGCATCGGAGAAGTAGTGATTGATCTTGACGAAATGGAACTGGAGGCTTATTACGAATCAATTAATAAATTCATCATAGTTCATTATAAAGGTCTTGTTACGGTACAATAAGGATTGTTGTTGGGTGTAATTGCGAGCAAGCAGTACTTAATTGTAATTGCTTGCTCGTTTTATTTTTAATCTAAGTTTATATCAAACTTTAGCCAGGGCTAGTAATATTCTTCGTGCGCACCATGCAAGTGCTCTTCATTTGTAAAATTGCAGTTGGTGCTCTGAGAGATTTCTATTCAAGTCTGTTCAGTTAGCCTTATATCAGCTTTAACATACATGCTTGCGCTATGTCCATGAAATGCGGCCTATTTCAAATTTATCATCGGTACTAAGATCTGCTTCAAGATATAATGAATATGAAAAGTTATCCTCATTGCCAATCCCTAAACGTTAACGATTCTAAACACTGGATAAAACGAAAACTGAAAATTATATATCTTTCAGCTAAAGTAACCGCAGTGATCACCTGGCTCTCATACTATTTTTCGCCTGTATTGCGTTTGCATTTTGAATTTAGTTTATTCTGAACGATACGGTTAGAGCTTCAATTCAAATATCGTAAATTATTTATTGATATTAATAGTTGAATGAATTCATCATTTTAGCTTTTTGCGCAACCATGCCCGTACTGGTTCATCATACAATTTTAAACTCACGTAAGCTAAAATGATTGACCCAACGAGTGTAAGCAAAGCATATGGCCAAGCTTGTACAAGTGTTATCCCTTTATGGTTACTTACCCATGCCACATAAAAATAAACAAGTGGGTAATGTACCATATAAAGCGGATAGGATAGGTCGCCAAGAAATTTACAAATTTTACTTTCAACCTGCTTTAGTATCACACCGCTTGCACCGAGATAAACTATGCAGGGGAAAATAAATACGATGCATATTGCCTCGTACAAACCATTCATCCAAAAATATTCTCCACCTATACGTGGAATAAAAAGTACGGCCACAATAAGAAGGCTACTCCAAAGGAATGCGTTGTTAAGATGCCCTGGTTTGGCTACCCGATATAGAATCAGGCCTGCAATAAATGGATAGATAGTTCTGGTTATTCCGACCCGCATATGTTCCCAGTTGAAAGTCCAACCGCCGGTAACATCTCCATTGGGATTGGTCAGGGCAAAATGGAAAAGAACTGCAGCCGCGATAAGCACGAAAACAAATAGCCCTTTAGTTGATAATTTTCTAAGTCCAATAGCATATAAAATATTAGCGATGTACTCGAAGAATAAAGACCATCCAACGCTGTTAAGCGGATGCATTTCCTGCCACCCTCTAATGTCCATTGATAATGGAATAGGCAGGAGTGTAAATCCAATAAGCGTAACCAAAAGCAATTTCCACAATGGTACTGTATGAATCAAAGGCCATATCGTGGAATCAGTAAAATAAAAACCAATGGCACCCAACGTCATTCCAAGTATTACCAAAGGCTGAAGACGTTCAAAGCGACGCCTGAGAAAACCACCAACAGTAAGTTCACTCCACCTGTCATCATACGCATACCCAATAACAAAGCCAGACAACAAAAAAAAGAAATCAACAGCAAGATAACCGTGATTAATAATTTGAGTAAGATGACTTGTCGCAAGGGGTTCGCAAAGGTGAAAACATACTACAATCAAAGCAGCGACCCCACGGAGTCCATCCAATATTGGATAATGAGGTTTAGTAGCAAGTTTGTTGTTGTCCATTGTCGTCGCTAAAATTTGGATTAGAAACATGGTCATTACTTCGCATGAACAGTAAATATATATAGATATAGTTTAGATCAAGTATGCAGGGCGCAGGGAATTGCTTTTATCGCGCTGTGCTAAATCCGTGAGATGGGAATTTGTTCGAGCATCCGTAAGTGCAAGAACGTTGAAACATTTCTAAGTTACCCAGTAGGTATCTTCAAAGAAGTTGAAGAGAATCCGACCCGGCAAGGTCTAGTATTTCGTTCTTGAAATAACATTACAAATAAAAATTATATATCTTTGATAA
>CAXSCR010000029.1:0-49357 GCA_964235605.1 uncultured Cyclobacteriaceae bacterium
CAAGATTTTTATATGTACGCCTGAAATAGCTCTACAGTTTTATTCTATTTTAGTCGGACAATAGTAAAAAACTATATTACTCGGGTTTATACAACAATTGCTTCGTAGCAAAATCATATAACGTTAATCTTCTTAAATCATAATAGGCCGTCCAGAAAGATTTTAATGCCTGCACATAGCTTCGCTTTGCATTGTCTTTTTCTGTGAGTGCAATATTTAAGTTTGTAATATCGATCTTGCCAATAAGATATCGATTCTGTGATACATTATAACGTTCCTGCGCAACCTCATCAGATTTTTTTGTTATCTCAATTTGCAACCTTAACATTTCAAATTGAAGTACTTGGGTAGTAATGGTCTGCTCAAAGTTCACTTCATCTTGTGCTATGATATAATCATTGAGACGCTTATTTGCTTCTGCGGTTTTCATGCTTGCATGGTTGCGTCCCCAATTTAAAACAGGTATAGTAAAGCCTATATTCAACGTTTGTTGTTTTTGAGGATTTTCATATACGCTGTTAGCTGTGGTAGCGGAGTTATTTAAACCATAGGTGGCATTTAATGATGTGGAAAAACGACTGCCTTTTGCTTGCGCTACATCTTGTTCAGCTTCAACTCTCCTACGTTCGAATGCAATATAATTGGCACTATTCTGTTTTGCATATTGCAATGCCTCATCTACTGTTACAGTAAATTGTGGTATGGTTTCAGGCATCACCAATGTAAACTCATCGCCATCATTCAAACCAATAAAAGTGCGTAACCGAAGGCGGTTTGTTTGAAGATCAAGTTTGGCTTGGGCAACATCTTGTCGGGAACGTAAGAGTTGCAGTTCTACCTGCAGTAATTTATCCAACGAAGTTGTACCTATATGATACCTGCCCTCTTCGATCTTATAAATGGTATCATTGTTGGCGAGATTAAAATTGGCAATCTGTGCATTGATCTGTTGCAGCAATACATCAAAGAACTGACCCACCACCTGGCTGGAAATGTACTCTGACTGCTCTACAAAAGAACGTTTAGATTCTTCATATACAAAGGGTTGAATTTTTCTGCTCCATTTATAAGGATTGTATGCAAAAAGAGGTTGGGATAATTGCACGTTCACAACCTGCCCACTCCACTGAGTATAGCGCGAAGAGAGGTTGTTAAAATAAGACAAACTTGTATTGGCTGAAATTCTTCCGCCGGTCCAACGTATGGGTTGTTCCAATCCTAAATTAACGCCGGGATTAGTTTGGTTAATGGGTCGGTAAACAATAGATCCGTCAGGCTGTTGAACAGCAATATATTGCTGGCTATACGTGGGTACATTTCCAGACAAAACTAATTGTGGATTAAAGCCTGTCTTAAAATACCGATAGCGCCAATAGCTTGTTTCTTTTTGCGTTTCAGCTTGCTTTGCCGCGGGTGATTGATCTTTTGACCGTTGAATTACATCTTCAATGGTAAAAACGTTTTGTCCGTTTGTTCTTGTTAAGTTTAAAAGAATAGAAACGACTAGTGTAAAAAGGATTTTGTTATTCATAACGTAATGATGCAATGGGGTCTTGTTGTGCTGCTCTGCGTGCTGGTGCAATTCCAAAAATTAATCCTACCATAGCAGCAACGCCAAACGATAGTAGAATAGACGAGAAGCTGACAATGGTAGGTATGTCGGCAAACTTAGAAACGGTAAATGCCATGGTAACGCCTAATACCACCCCTATAATACCTCCCGATATACTTATCATGATAGCTTCAAATAGAAATTGTTGAATGATATCTGATTTCCTAGCACCGATAGCCAGCCGCAAACCAATTTCCTTAATTCGTTCCAGCACAGAAGCCAACATAATATTCATGATACCTATACCGCCTACCAGCAATGATATACCCGCTATGGCACCTAACACATAATTGAAAATATCATTTGTGCGTTGTTGTTGTTTTAAAAGCAACTCAGGAATTTCTATTTCATAATCTACTACGGCATAGTGTCTACGTTGCAGCAAACGCGATATTACTTCTGAAGTAGTTAAAAGTTTTTGAGTTTCATCGACTTGAAGAACAAGCCTGTCGAGCTGGTGATAATTTTTGTCCTTTGCATCAGTGGTAGCGACTTGTCCTGGGCCTATATTGCGATTAAGCATGGCAGCACGACGCAAACCTTCCATCGTAATAAGGTCACGATTTTCATATCGTATCAGCATGGTTTGTAACGGGCAATACACATCCATGTTAAAATCACGAATGCCAAGTTTGCTAATACTAGATTCAGAAACCACCCGCTCCTTCAATACACCAACAATGGTAAGCCAATGCGGCCCTACTTTTATATTTTTACCGATGGCATTCTCCGTAGCAAAAAATTTAGTCTTGATGGAAGCCCCAACAATACAAACCGGAAATCCACCGTTCCTTTGATTTATAGTAAACATTTGACCTTCGATAAGCTCAAAATCATAAATCTCAAAATAAGATGGTTCCACACCAACAAGTTTAGCGGACCTACGCAGGCCATTACGAATAACATAGGTGTCCAAAATAATTTCAGGACTGATTCTTTTCAAGCCCGGTATAGTTGCTTGAATGCCCTCAATATCGCGAATAGTTAGGCCAGGCGAGAATTGCTTCTTCTCTTTTTGCCCACCTTTTTCACTCACTTTCCCCTCTTTTTGTTCAATGATTGGCTTAACAACAATATTATTAACGCCAACAAGTTTTATTTGAGTTAAAATTTCTTGGTGTGCGCCGTTACCAATAGCAAGCATAGCGATAACTGCCGCCACGCCAAATATAATGCCCAAGGCGGTAAGTAGTGACCGTACCCTGTTGGTAATTACAGCATCAATAGCAATATTAAAATTGGATAATAAACGTTCCTTCATGATAGACCGAATAAGACAGATTAATATTTAGTTACACTTTTTGTTTTTGCGGCAACTGGCTGTATAACTCTTTCTGGAACTTTCTGTGTGTCTTCTTGCTCTTCTTTTACTTCCGGCTTCTTGCGCTTGCCGCTCATTTCTTTGAGGAGGTTTATATCTTTATCTTCCTCCCCAGATGGCATTGACAAATAAACATCCTCACCCATTTGCAAGCCACCCAAAATAACCGCGTCGTTTGCATTTGTTTGTCCTACTATTACTTCTTGTTTTAACGTTGTAAGACCATCTTTTTTAAAAACATACGTTATGGAATCAGACTGGTTATGAAGACATTCTAATGGTATATGCAACGCACTATCTATAACACTGGTAATTACGCTATTGCTGGTCGTCATTGAAGGCCGAAGTGTTGGATCAGTGCCATTAATTTCTATCTCAACCCCAAAAACTTTTGCATCTGAATTGGTTCTTTGCTCACCCACATTTGCCACCCGCCTCACAACACCGGAAAGCTTTTTATCAGGATAGGCATCAAGGCCAATCTCAACCTTTTGCCCTGGTTTTACCTTTCTAACATCAACTTCATTTACGTAAGTTTTTGACATCATCTTGGTTAGATCTGGAAGTGTGGCTACAACTCCTTCCCACATATTTACCTGCGATCCATTCTTTAACGGCTTTCCATCCCAACCTTTTTCATAAATGACCATTCCATCTTCAGGTGCTAGAACTGTGAATGATTCTAAGACTTTAGTCATAGACCCAAATTCATTTTCCATTTTTCTCAGCTCGGCTGATACCTCGCGCATTCTTTCAATGTTTTGCTTTTTCTTTATCTTATAATTTTCAAGCGCTTGTTCATAGGCACGAACGGCTTTATCTTTATTGATTTCGGCTTGTTTGATAGTAGCTGGTGGTTCAAATTTGGATTGCTCTAAAACAATTACTGTTTCATCTACACTATATTTTAGATTGATTAGCTCATCGCGCGACTGACGCATCTGCAATGTAGTATCTAACTGGGTTTGGATAAATCTGGAATTCGCCTTCTCAAGCTCAATTTGTTTTTCATTGAATCTATTCTGGAACTCTGACCGATCGAGCGTTGCAACCCAATCACCTTTTTTTACTACTGTACCCTCCTCTATGATATTTTGAATGGTAACATTCCATATGTGAAAATCACGGAGTTGTGTTGGCCCCATTATTTTCACGGAGTTTTTTGCGTCTAATTCACCTGTTGTTTCTATTTCTACTTTGAATGTGCCGCGTTTAACCGTTGCCATGATGTTGGTTAAGTCGCTACTTTTGTTGCCTCTCACAATAAAATAGACAATAAACAAAACGGCCAGAACGGTCGCACTTATAATGATAGTTTTTTTCATAGCCGGGAGGGTCTTTTTACTTTTATTCAAATATATAGTAAAGGCATACACATGCAATAGCCTATGCATATTTAGTGTTATATTTTTTATATAGGTGCCTACTTTTCTACAGCACCTTAAACAGTAATGATAATGACAATTCTCACATATAGATACGACTTAAATGCTCAACCACCCATTTTTATGCGTTTTCGAGACGAGATTCCAAAAGCAATAATAGCTAACGATATAAATGCACTTTATGCTGACGAAGGCGATAACCTCTGGATTGGAGTAAAATTACACGGCATATTTGTGCTCAATAAGAACCGAGATTACTTCACGCATTACACACATGAAATAACAATCATGTTAGTCTTTCCAGTGATTGCATCAAGGGATTTATGCAGGCACCGGATAGGAATCTATGGATAGGAACCCATGATGGGTTGAGTATCCTCAATCGCCGCACACAAACCTTTCATAGCTACAATCTTGATTTAGCTAATAGTCAAAGTCTTTCGCATCACTCAACTGAAGCCTTCTTAGTTGGTCCAAATGGGCCAATCGTGATTGGTACCGAAAAGGTCTGAATCTTTATACCAAAAGTAACTTTGTGCATTACCGTCATGATAATCGCGACCAGGCAAGCATAATGAAAAATAGGGTGTTTGATTTTCTAACGTTTTAAAAAAAGAACCCTAAGCAAGTACAACACTTTAACTTTAATAGCCGTATTTTTTTTATTCCTCAAGCAGACGCGCAAGTGTAAGCAACTTCTTCCCACATCTGAGTATTTTAATCAGGGTTTCCTCTGATTTTTTATTCTGATTATAATAGTAATTTAAGACCGAGACTATTCAATTAATTACACCTAACATCATCAACGAAAATGTACGATCGGTACAACTTTGTAAGATCTGCCAATCAGTTCATTCGAACAACGTTGTTCTTTGGATTTCTTTTTTACTGTATAGCTGGATCTGCTCAGCAGAGATTAAAGTTTAAGCATCTCAACACCGATCAAGGACTTTCACAAAGTTATGTAACCTCTTTTAAGCAAGATAAAAATGGCTTTATGTGGGTTGGTACAGCCATAGGTTTAAATAAATATGATGGTTATAAATTTACAACATACCAGCATAATCCAACTGATTCGACCAGCATAGGCAGGGACATGGTTACTTCTTTACTGGTAGATAGCAAAGGGCGATTATGGGTTGGTACTGATAACGGGCTTGACCGCTTTGATCTAGAACAAGAAGTATTCGTGCATTATCAATTAAAGAGTTATGTCCATGATATCTTGGAGGATAAGAATGGTAATATCTGGATTTCCGCTGATAGCGGGCTGAGTATAGTAGATGAGGCCAACCAATCTGTAACCACTTATTCGCCATTGGAAGACATGAAATTCAGAACCATTTGTGTAGATAGCAAAGGTAATTTCTGGGTAAGCGTACGAACCGATGGAAAAGGAATATTTATGTTTGATACGCAAAAAAAGAATTTTAAGTATCATCCGGTTAAGGATATTACGGATGAAAAACAAAGCACAAACGACGCCTACTTTTTTAAAGACCATTCTGGCGTTCTGTGGATTTCCATTGTGGATCGCCTTTATTATTATGATGATGCTTCAAACGATTTTATTATTAAGCATCAATTGAAGGTAAGTGGAAATACGATTGCTGAGCGGGATAATATACATGCCTTAACCGAAGATGCAAACGGCAATATATGGATAGCCCATTTAAATGGAATAAGTATACTTGATAAAACACGCCAAAAGTTTTCCCGTCTTACATACAATCTTGATTATCCTGATGGTTTAACAGAGAATTTTATAACTACTGTTTACAGAGATAACTCCAATAATTTATGGATTGGAAGCAGGAACACGGGCATTAGTATTTTCTTCTGGGCTGGCAATAATTTTAAGCTTTATGCACACGAGGTCAATAATCCCAAAAGTCTAAATAACAATATTGTTAAAGCAATTGTAAAGGATAAGGAAGGAAAGTTGTGGCTAGGTACTGATGGTGGAGGGCTAAATTTACAACAGGAAGACGGGTCCTTTTATCCATACGTGCACGATCCCAACGACCCGAAGACATTACCCAATAATTTGATTCTTGCTTTATATGAAGACAAGCAAGAAAATCTGTGGGTTAGTACCTTTGCCGGAGCCCTAAGCAGACTAGATAAAAAGCATAACAACTTTGAACATATCTTTCCTGGTTCCGATTCTACATCCTTTAAATTTGCTAGTATAAGTGTAATGTTTGAAGACAGTAAAGGTAACTTTTGGGTTGGCACATGGTTCGATGGATTATACTTGCTTGATCGAGCTACAAAAAAGTTTAAAAATTACAACGAAAACAAAAATATTCCAGGCAGCATTATAAACCAGGAAATATATGCGATTTATGAAGACAGACGTGCAAACTTATGGATCGGAACAAGTAACGGATTAGATCGTTTTAATTATGAAGCGCAAACATTTACGCATTATCTGCACCAAGAGAACAAGCAAAATACGCTAAGTCATAACACCATTAATTGTATTTCAGAAGATAGAAATGGAAATCTTATAATTGGGACCTACGATGGGTTAAACATCTTTGATACACAAAAGGAAACCTTTGTTGCTTACAATGAAAAAGATGGGTTGCCCAGTAACGTAATTCAAGGTGCACTATGTGATGCTCAAGGCAATATATGGATGAGTACCTTGAACGGAATTTGCAAATTCAATCCTCAAACTAAGCTAAAGCGGAATTATGACATTGAAGATGGGTTACAGGCAAATGAATTCATCAGACATTCGTATTACCAAAGTGATGATGGACAAATTTTCTTTGGAGGCACTAAAGGAGCTAATCGCATTGTGCCGGAATTGGTTAAGCCTAACGTGTTTATTCCACCCATTGTAATAACTGACTTTAAAATTTTCAATAAGTCAATTGGCATCCACAATAAAACACCACATTTAACTAAACAGGTTAACTACGCAAATACGATCAATCTCTCTTATGATGAATCGGTCTTTTCAATAGAATTTGCCGCGCTAAATTTCACCTATCCAGAAGATAACCAGTATGCTTATATGCTCGAAGGCTTTGATAAAAGTTGGAACTATATAGGCAATAAAAATTCTGCTACATACACAAACTTGAATCCTGGCGAGTATACCTTTAAAGTAAAGGGGTCTAATAATGATGGCGTTTGGAATGAGAAGGGCACGTTCATTACTATTATTATTACCCCTCCTTTCTGGTTGACTACGTGGTTCAAAGTATTATCGGGGCTTTTTGTTGGACTAGGTGTATTCGCTTTTTTCAAGCTACGCCTCCGCACTGTGCAAAAACAAAAAATTCAGCTTCAGCACCAAGTGCTTGAAAGAACCAAACAGCTTGAGCTATCAACGCAAGAAGCCGAGCAAGCCAGGAAAGAAGCAGAACAAGCTAATAGCGCTAAAAGTATATTTCTCGCTACCATGAGCCATGAAATCCGAACACCACTGAACGGTATAATCGGCATGTCATCTCTACTGTATGAAACACCTCTTAATGGTGAGCAACGTGAGTATACCAATACCATTAATAACTGCGGAGAGAACTTGTTGGGTGTCATTAACGATATCCTGGATTTTTCTAAAATTGAATCGGGTAAGCTAGAGTTAGAACAGGAAGATTTTGATTTACGCCAATGCATTGAAGAAGTACTCGAAGTATTTGCGAGCAAAGCTTTTCAATTCGGTATAGAGCTTATTTATCAAATTAGTCCAGACGTACCCATACAAATCGTTGGTGATGTCTTGCGCTTGCGACAGGTGCTTCTTAACCTGGTTAGCAATGCCATTAAGTTTACAAAGCAAGGCGAAATACTTATAAGCGTACATGTAAATAAAACGATAGAAGATCGCCTAGACCTGATGTTTCATGTGCGTGATACGGGTATCGGTATCGAGGCTGACAAACTTGATCGTTTATTTAAAGCATTTTCTCAAGTTGATTCATCTACAACGCGAAAGTACGGAGGCACAGGACTTGGTCTAGTTATTTGCGAAAAATTAATAGGATTAATGGGTGGCGCTATTACAGTTACCAGTCAAGTGGGTAAAGGCACTACCTTTAGCTTCAATATACAGACTTATGCAGGTAAAGAATTAAGTCAGACGGTTACGCCGGCAGACTATGTTACAGTGGAAGGTAAAAGGGTGTTAGTGATAGATGATAATACAACTAACCGCATCATTTTAAAAACACAACTTGAGCTATGGAAGTTGGTTCCAGTTACAGTGGAATCTGGTCAGCAGGCCCTTGCTTTTCTAGATCAAACAACAACTGAATTTGATCTTGTTATTACAGATATGCAAATGCCTGAGATGGATGGTATTCAATTGGCGCACGCTATAAAATCACGCTACCCCAACCTACCAATCATGTTATTAAGCTCTGTAGCTGAAGAACGGCGCAACCAATATCCTAACTTGTTTTGCTCTGTTTTAACAAAGCCAGTTCGCCAGCACATACTTCGTAATCATATCATCAGCAAACTGGACAAAAATAACCAGACTTCTATAGAAGAATCTTCGTTCAAGCCCAAGCTATCATTAGATTTTTCAAAGCAGTATCCTTTGGCTATACTAATTGCAGAAGATAATTTAGTAAATCAAAAATTAGCTATACGTATCTTAAGTAAATTAGGCTATAAAGCAGACGTGGTTGGTAATGGTGAAGAGGCCGTGCAAGCCGTCAAACAAAATAAATATGATGTAATTCTGATGGATATCCAGATGCCTAAGCTAGATGGTTTGGAGGCTACGCGACTCATTAATAAAAAAATGGCCGGCGCTGCGCCTTAAATCATTGCTATGACTGCCAACGCGCTTCAGGAAGATCGAGATGAATGCCAGGCAGCAGGCATGGCAGATTACGTTGGAAAGCCTTTCACATTTGAAGAGCTGATGAAAGCCTTAGAAAAAGCAGCTGTGTTTCTTAAACATAAAACAATTGTATAGCACGACGTTTAAACTAGCCATACCAGACCGAGGTTTTAAAAATAAAATATTCACTTACTAGAACTGACCCTATGATAACAACATTGAGTTTACCCAGTATTAAGATAAGCAGTATCATTACCCAGCACCTAGCGTTAAGTATGCTTGGAATAGGAGTCTTTAAATTGAATATCTGGAGTTTGCAATGAGCAGAATGAGTGATAAGTATTGTAAGAAATCGAATTAAAGAGGAGGAATGAATGGAGTTCATTCCAACAAATTTAGCTTGTTCTGCTATTAAGCAACATAATACATTGCAATCTAAACGCCTATACCTAAATCGATTTTCATACTAACAGAGGCTGCTAACGAAGATAAAAATTGTTCGCTTTTATTTACTTCAACTAACTTCACGAATTTGAACATTTATGACTATTATTGGCCACATACCTTTGTGTGGTCAAATTCAAATTTCTAATAATGATAATTATTACAGGAGCAACAGGCAGCATCGGCAGTGAACTTTGTAGGTTATTAGCAAATGATCAAATACGGGCACGGGCAATGTGTCGCAGACAGGAACAATTGTCCCGCTTTATAGAAATGGGCCATCACGCCGTGCTTGCAGATTTCGATCAACCGGATTCTCTCAAACAAGCAATGCAGGGATGCGGCAAATTATTTTTATTGACCTCGCCAGATGAAGGCCATTTTGAACGGGAAAGGAGAATAATTGACATTGCTGTAAAATCGGGCATTAAGCGTATTGTGCGCATATCTACAGCAGATGCTAATTTGAGCGCAAAATTGGCTTATGCAAGGTCACACGCAGAAATTGACCATTACCTAAGGGCCCAGCCGGTCGATTGGACTATTCTTCGCCCTACTGGATTCATGCAAAATTTTATAGAGTCAAGTTATGCCATTTCAAAGGGCAGTTTACCCCACATGATGGCAGACGGGCAAATAAGTTATATCGACTTGCGGGATATTGCATTGGTGGCTAAACTTGCCTTAACAGAAAATAGGCATCATAGAGCCGTTTATTTTCTGACAGGAAAAGAATCGCTATCCGTAAATGCTGTCGCTGAATACCTTACAAACGGCTTAGGTATGAAAGTGGAGACTAGCAACATTACAGAAGCCGAAATGCGCAAAATACTTTCCTATAGTGGTATGTCTGGATGGCTTAAAGACGCACTAATTGACCAGTTCATTATCGGAGCAAATGGCTGCGAAATAGATGTTACGGAAGAAGTACAACGTATTACAGAAAAACCACCGCGTAGCTTCGCACAGTTTATAGCAGATTATAAAAAGCAATTTCTAACACCACATCACTAAGATTATGAAATCTATTTCAGTTGGTAAGATATTAATTACACTGGTATGCCTTATGACAGCATTTGGCTCATACGCTTTTGACTGGAACGATACTCACATATTTAACGATAAGTGGCCTCCACATGCCAAATTCCATAATGCACAAACAATGATGCTTGGCTCATTACTTGGGCTGTTTGCCCTCTGGGTACTGTGGTTTAGAAATGGAAACAGACGTGCCAACCTTCAGTTATCTGTAACATTAGCTACATTCTATTGGATAGGCCAGATAGGTGCAAGTTTGTTTCCTGGAACAGCGCTGCGTGATCCGGAGTTTACGCACCCCGGACAATTACCTGCCCAACTTATTGTATGTGTTGTAATCTTCATCCTATTGGGAATTGCCTTTTTCATGGAGACAAAAATCAATATTGACCACACTCATGAAAATTGACATTAAAAACCGAAAATTTGGAAGATGTTATCGATCACTTGGTGTTTGCATACATCGTTATTAATCCGGTCTTCACTTTGCTAATCACGACAACAGTAGTTTGATACACTTGTACTGCAATTTGATGTAGATATTTAGGCAGTCGTTACCAGACTATGTATCATTTATTTCGGTGCCTGCGTTTGATTAAACTTCGCTATTAAACACAAAAGAAAAGTCTTGACAAAAAATGAGGCCTTCTATCATAATTGAGTCACCCCCACCTGGCGGAAGCGTCCGCTTGTGCCTATAAATTTCAAGGGTTCGCTTGCTTACGTAATCGGCAATAGAAACAGATTCGTCTTTTTAAACCAAATCTATTCAGCATAACTGTTCAGCATAACAAGCCCTTAGCATTAGATACGAATGAATTAATAGATCAAAAACTTGAGTCCATTAATCTTAAACCGGTAGCGAATACAGGTAGATATATTATTATAACGAATACAGGTAGGTATTATATAATATACCATCGCTACAGGACTTATATCTCAATGTAACTTTCATGCTACGAATATATCTGCCCTCCAGGGTGTCCAGGACTTAGTTTTATCTTAGGTTCACGGCTATGATGACGCCACTGGCCGAGGCGTGAGAATGTTTCCATAGGCTACTAATACCTTCGTTGTTAGATACCCTCAGAACGTATTGGCCACCTTCAACCTCAATCGCGTTTAGTCATAAAATATACTGAACGGTATATTTTCTGAATAATTTATCAGGCTCGTTTCTGAAGCTTATTACTATTAATGCTTCTCATAGCCTTGTATACTTGACATATTATCTTTAATTGTATTGACAGTTATGTAATCGTCTGTTAAGTACCAATTTAATGATTGCTTTGTTGCGGTTCGGTCATCTGAGTAATGGAAAAATACGATCGACTTAACTGCCGGATAATTGACTTGCAAACTATCTAGCGCCTCGGCAAACCATTCGCTTCTATCACCACCAATGGTAAGTGAACCGAACTCGGCAATCATAATAGGCTTGTTGAATATCGCTAGTCGGTTATAGCAATCTCCAAATATTTCTTTGAAACTCCACCATTTACTCCAAGATGCAACAGTGCCGTAATTCAAAACACCTGACCCGACGTAGTCAACATATGAAGGGCCTGGATAAAAATCTTTAAACATTCCATATGCGGGATGCGGACTCCAAACCCATAAAATATTGGTTGCCCCTTCTTTTTCAAAAAGTTCATGCATGTGTATCCATGCGGCCTTAAAATCCTTTGGTGAATTATTTTGCGGACCCCACGCGTAGCGGTAAGGATCGTTCATTTCATGTGCTACCCTTAAAAAGATTGGTGACCTAACTTTTTTTGCCTCTCTTGCCCATTCTGTTAAATAAAAATCGTAAACTCCTTGTGCTACATCGGCAAGGCCACGCTTATCACGCCTTGCTAACGGGGGAAGGCCGGGGTGTTTGGTCTCATCAAAATCTGTAAGCCAGGGCTCCCATGTTATTACAGGAATTGAGCCTAATTCTACTATGCCCTCAACTTGGAATTTCGGAAATTTCTCGTCGAATTTATCACCCCACGCTGTGTAGATCTGAATGAGCGGCAAAGTTGTATGCAGTGAGTCTTCGAGGTGAACAATACCTTCAAAATTATCGCTCGTGCTATTGTCATAAGCACCAAATAAAAATCTATCCGGATTTTTAAGCAATGCCATATTGTTTTTATAGGGTCTTAACCATTTTAATTTATTCTCTCTTTTACCCATTCGTTGATTCACAATGAGTTTTGTTTCCAATAAGATAACTGTTTCCTGTGCATGTGAAAGAAAATTTCCAAGTGGCCCTCTTAGTTTATTGCCTGCAATTAAAAGCAAAAAAACCAGACTAATTCCAAAAAAAATGGAAACTACTACCGCGGTGATTCTATATCTTCTTTTCATAATTAATTGTGTTTATTTTTAAAATATCTACGTGCGACCACGGCTCATCTTCTTTAAGCGTTCTTGATTCTAATGCGGCCAGCAATCCACCAACTGACATGATCCAAGCAACGGAAGCAAAACCTATCATTGCCCATGTTTTTTCTGCTGAAAGAATGATTTCACTCTCTGGCATGACAAAGCGCCGGTAAAGAAATACTGAAACTAATACGCAGACAAACATAATAATGTGAATAATGAGTGGTCTGGCAAAAGGTGTAAATGTATTCACCGCTTTTTTTGCTGTTGGTATATAAGGAATTTCTGCGTTGACTACCGCTAATAAAAAACCAAGTAGAAATACGGGCCAGCAAGCATACTTCAAAACGGTTCCCCTCCAATGTAAACCGCCTTCGATTTCAGGATGACACATCCACACCTGAATAAACATGTAAATCACAACACCAAAAAAGGCAACCATTGAACCATTAACAAAGAAATCTGCAAATGACATTTTTGCTGGAACAATGGCTGTTAAAAAAAACAAAAACGGAATTAGCGTAAAGAACAATTGCGTAACGCCAACGAGGTAATATGTACCGATGGTGAAATAGGTAAGTCTTTGCCAGAATGATAATTTTTTAAAGAGTCTTGGCAATTCCACAAACGTGACTTCAAAAACTCCACGCGACCACTTTAGCTGTTGCTTGCAGAATGAGCCGAGATCTTCTGGCACAAGACCCCTGCTTACAATGACCGGATTATAAATTGATTTCCAACCTTCGGCATGTAGTCTAATTGAAGTGATTAAATCTTCCGCTAAACCTATACCATGACCACCAATGCTTTCTAAAGCCTTTCTTCTGAACGTACAATTTGCACCAATAGCAACTGCACAACCTAAGCCATGCAAACTCATTTGTGTTGGGCCATAGAAAGTATAAGTTTGCTCTGCTGCGCCGGCCGCGGTGAAAGACCTGTATTGATTATAATATGCTTGCGAAACTTGAACGAAACCAATTTTATCATCTTCAAAAAATCCCAGTGTATGATCAAAGAATTGCGGAAAAGGAATATGATCAGGATCAAGTACAAGAATAAAATCTTCTTTTGTAAGCTTAAGTGCCTTATTGATCTTACCTGCCTTGGCACCCGGTATACCAACAAGCTCAAGCCACACAGCACCATGTTTTTCTGCAACAGCCTTAAAGGCCGGATCGCGTGTATCGTCTAACAGATAAGTGGTATGCGGATAGGAAATATTTTTACAAGCCTCCAACGTTTTATCAAACATCGAGAGCGGCTCTCCCGGAGAGCTGGTGGTAAATATTGCCACACTCAGATTTGCTTTAGGTAGAATACTTTCGGGTTTAAGGATTCTTAGATAGCTTATCCATATTACAACGAGCCTTGCTAATCCATACCAGAAGAATAAACTCAACAGAATAAAAAGAAAAATATTACCTACATGTTCTTGTCTAAACCACCAGTCTCCAAATAAAAGTATAGTAACTATGCCACCAATTACCAGAACCAATAGAATCACACGATGTAACCACATTATCTCACGTGCCTCACGAAATATCCACAGATCTCTTTTTGTACTAATTCTTTTCATCTTCCAAAATATACGGCTATAACTATTTCCAAAATTTGCTAACAATACTGCATCCTACCAAATTGCTCCGGTAGAAAAACGTATTGCGATAAGTATAATATGCATTCAAATTAATTTTCTGATTCACGCTCACGCTCAACGATGCCGTTGCTTCCATCGGGTGCACAGAAATTTTTGCATAATCCTTCATTAAAATGTATTTACCATCACTATCTCCTTGTAAAAAGAAATAAGGGATCTGTGAATAGGCCACGACACCCGCATTCAGGTTAATGTTAAGTTTAACAAATGAATTAGGCTGTAGCGTAAAAAATAAAATTAAAGCATGTGTATTTTGTCGCTTCGGTGTAAAATAAGGATTATAGTAGCCTGTTATGGCTGCACCTGGTACGTATGTGGCCACAATTTCAGAGACAGACTGTGTTGTTCTGCATCTATTTACTTTTGAATCACTATATACAAACGAATACCCCGCCATCATACTAACTTTTGAAGAAAATTTTAGAGGTGGTGCAAGTAAATAAGCATAAGCAGAATAAACATAATTATGATCATCAAATGAATATCTGTCATAGGCGATTTTACCACTGAATCCCTGTGGATTATTAAGATTTAGTGATGATCCAAAATGCTTTGACATGACAAGTGTATCAATGCTTGATAGTGTATTGAAATAAGGTTTAAGCTCCTTCTCAACATGAACAGACAGATGCTTTGTTAATTTTTGATTTAAAGAAATAACACCAAGCCAACGGGTTGCATTTCTATATGGATATTTAACCATACCTGTACCGTAGGTTAGTGTTGTTCCCGTTGATGAAAAACTCGACTTGTTATTAATCATAATCACAGCCGCATTCAAGGTGCCACCATGCTTCATAAAGATTGGTATATATAAGCTTGCCTGGGGAGAAAATAAACAATTAACCTTGAGGCCGGTTTCTAGTGAAGGTTTAAAAAAACGTAAAGGTTGCGTATCGGTATGATAATCGTTGCCGAGTTGCAGCCATGGAGCACCCGATATAGTAATATCGCGCTGTATGTTTTTAGCAGTTACATTATCCTTTTCCTCGTGTAAAAAGGCTTTAATTTCTTTGCTGGCTTTTGAAATATTGCCCTCGTAATAGTAAGCTTGCGCCAGTGCAAGTTTTGCTTCCTCTTTTGTTTCTTCGTAGGTTTTTAATTTATTCAACCAAGGGTACGCTTTTCTATACTTTCCAATACTCACCAGCATTCGCGCATAGTCAAGTTGTAAAAAAGCATTGGCAGGTTGAATGTTTATTGCCTGTTCGTAAAGTTTTTGTGATCTATTAAAATTCTTTTGCCAATATTCAGTTTTAGCATACAACCAAATGGCATTTAAATCTTTAGGGTGGTGTTCACAATAATGAATTAACAAATTTTCTGCTTCCGGAATATGGTTATCCTTATGAAGCTGGTTAACCCATTGGAGCGTATCTGTAATATTCTGCGAGTGAAGCGTAGTGTTTCCAAAATAAACTAATCCAAGTAAAATAAAATATCTGCCACGCATTTAATTTCAAATGTTGCTTTATATATGATTAACCAAATATAATGTATGTTATATATGAAAAGCCAAATATAATGTATGTTATATATAAAATACCAAATATAAACTATCATAACATCGATAAAATACAAACCTTAAAATTACCCTACACTTTCGTATAGCATGTCTAATACGGTTAGCATAATAAGGTCGATGTTTTTTTTTCGCATTATATATCTCGAATCATCGAGTACAGCATTCCAATTGTGGGCGACGGTTCATGTGGTTCTGTAGAAAATATGTAGATGAGTTGAGTATTTTCTTTGAGTTGCATTTTTTTTCGGTACCCAGTGTGTGTCACTCTTTCATTGCATTAATTTTCTTTGCATGCTAATGGTTTCGGCAACCTTTGGGCAAAAGGTATACAACAACACGTATAAAGTGAAGTGAAGCAATAGGTGAAGTTACAGACGTATATGCATGAAACTATCTTAACGTCAATATAAGCTGGCCCAGACAACTGTTAGCTAGGGTGATCAACACGTGATTACATGTAGCTTAGTTGACTGACAAATGTTAGGCAGCTAATAGTATGTTGATGTGTCTGCTTCAACATGCTTTGTAACTCAAAATGTTAACCAGCTTAAATTCTCACAACTTCTTATAACGAGCAGGCACGTCTTACAAGAACCGCTACGTAAGATCCATATCATGAAAACCGATGTCAAAGCATCGCTTGATAAAAAAATTTTAAACGATACAATGATAAGATAATAAGCACATCAACCCAGATGATCAAGTTGTTGAAAGATTTGTTAAGACTCATTATACTTGAGGAACAGTAAAACATTAAAAACATAACCTAGCCTCATTCATTACCAATATACAGGAGGATCTTGAACTTATTATCGATTTCTAAGTTTTATGCAGTGGACTCACATGTCGAGGTCATGTAAAGGATTTGTATTTTTAACCAGGTGGCATAACGAATAAGTAAAAGCTGTAGATTACAATCATAGTTTGAAAGCGCAAAACCTCCATGTAAATAGCTTGTAATATTGAAAGTTGCGCCAATCCAGTTCATAAAGCATTATTAAAATGGTTCGCGTTCCAGTAAAAAAAAATTTCATAAACTTCATGAGAAGAAATTCTTTTTTTATATCAATAGTTCGTAAAAATGACGCTTAATCAACTATCAGTTTTTTAAATTAAAAGCGATTTCTCCTGTTTAGATTACAAACAAATATTTATAGGACAGATCTGGTGCGTAGCGAGAGCAAGCTGTACTCATAATATAAAATCAGGTCCGCCTGATAACGTACCATTTGGTGGAGTAAATAAAGGGGATAATTTTCAAGAATCAAAAATGGTTTTTCGATTATTTAACCGATATCTTTTTCCCGTAGATTAATGGAATTGCCCATAAACAAAATTAACGGATCTTTTAAAAACCTGACTCAACGCGAATTATTCGGATGAACGTTACTTCATTATCTTTTTAATTCGTAAAATTTACTCTCCAAGCCGCATGTTTTGCCCGGTCTACGTATATTTGCCAGTCTGCAAATGGGGACAAACTTTTATTTATGGAAATTAATAACGCGATTGAGAATTTCCTTAGTTCTCACCTGGAAGATGATGCGTATGATGAGGGGCTGATTATACTTACAGAAAAAGAGCATAGGTTCAAATATGAACAACCAGCTGACCGCGAATATGTTGTTTACGTACCCGGTAAGCGCGGTCGTGAGCAGATTCATGTATACATAAACAATGAATCGCAGGATTTGTTCGTGCATTGTCCTTATCCAGCATGCAAAAGAATGATCGAAACATGTCACCACATATTTGCGGCTGTTCTTTTCCTTGAAGATAAATTGAGTTTTGAATCCTATGATGATGATGAGCCAGAAGAGGAGGCTATAATTAGCGCTGATGTCGTTAGCAATCCGGGCGATCAGGCAGGGTACGCGGAATTTAAAATGAATTTGATTGAATCTTACACGATCATACAATTATGTGGTGGTTCTCGAAATGTGATGAGCATGAATTTTTATACAAAGGTCAGTCCTGTAAGTATAAATACAGCCCATCAGCAATTCCATTTCATAGAAAAAAAGAAACAGGTATTTTCTATTGATATTTTTTATGACGGAACCAATACCTTCAAAACCAAATGTACCTGCCAGCAAAAGAAATATACGATATGTGAACATGTGGCTGCCTGTTTTTTTTATCTTCTTCATACAAAAGGTCAGTTACATTTCAACCAGTTCCGTAATTTCACCGAAGAAAAAAATGTATTCCTTAAACGCTATGGTCTTACGGTCGATGATCCTGAAGCGCAGTACTTCAAGTGGGATAATAACAACTGGAATGGCTCTCTTATTCTAACAAAGGCTCCATCATTTATTATACCTGCCGGGTCAACTGATATTTATGAAGACATGAAGCAGCGCATCCGCGGAATAGATCGTTCGCCGACTTCATCCATACGGCCCCGCTTGCCGGAAAATGAAATGATTGACTTTGAAATAGGGTTCGTGCTCAATTTCACCACCCCAAAGGATGTTGGTCTTGAACTTGAAACCGCTTTAGTACGCGAAAAAAAAAATGGGCAGGATATCAAAAAATTATCGATTAACAAAGAAAGCAACTGGCCCTATCTCCAAGCCCTGCCAGAAGAAATTTATACGCTTATACTCAGCTTCTATGATAAGCATTTGCTGAATTGGCTGGAGTCGAATGGAGGATCTCATGTAACCATTCATTCAAATCCCTGGAATTATCTTGAGGCATTGGACTTCTCAAAGATGAAGAGAAGATACCTTGAGCTTCTCAGAAACTTATGGCCTTTTATGTCAGAATCGCCTTTCGTTTTTGCTTTGAAGGAAGGCAATTTCAGCAATAAAAATGTCACTCCTGTTAAGCTTGGAAAAGAAAATGTTCATTTGGCTTTTAAGGCAGAAGCCGATAGCCGTTTTATAACGATATACTGCATCGCTTTCATTCAGGAATTCTCTATAGAAAATGCAAAGATATCCGTATGGCGAAATTTCATTTTTGAAATCGATGGTATATTTTATCTGCCCGCTTCGGAAGATTGCCTGCCCTTGCTTGAGCGATTTGACAATGGCATGATCAAGTTTCCGGTAAGTGAGATCAAACATGTGGTTAAGAATGTTATCGCACCGTTGCAGGCAAAATATAAGGTCGAGATGAAAGGCTTTCCTGATGTTCATTTTATCTCTTCCGAGCCTCAGCCGCGCATCATGTTAAGTGAGCTTAACGAACAGTACCTGATGTTGCGTCCGCAGTTTCTATACGACGATGTAGTAGTTAATTATGACCTCGGTAATGAATATGCTGAAGAAGCGGGTGAACAATTAAAAATCGTTACCAGAAACAAGTCTGCCGAAAAAAAATTATACGAATATCTGAGATCGCTGCATCCCAAATTTTCAAGTCAGCGTAACAATCTATATTACTACCTTCTCTTTAAAGAGGTGATGGCAAATAATTGGTTTATGAACACCATCCAGCAGGTGCAAAGCGCCGGCTTCCCCGTTTATGGATTGCAGGAACTGAAAAAATTCAAATACAACACCGGCAAAGCGAAGTTCGATATTAAAGCAGGAAGTGGTGTAGACTGGTTTGATTTAAAAATATCGGTAAGCTGGGGCGACCAGGATGTTAGCCTTAAAGATATACGCAAGCCGATTATCAATAATCAGAATGCCGTATTATTAGGTGATGGTACACTGGGATGGATCCCTGAAGAATGGCTCAAACAATATGCGCCGCTGATGAAGATTGCAACGGAACAAAACGGATCGCTTCGTGTGAGCAAGCTTCATTACACATTGCTCGATGATATTAATGATCAGCTGGACAGCCAGGAAATAAAAAATGAGATTGCAGAGAAAAAGAAAAGGCTGCTGAATTATGATAAGATACAAGTAGTAGCGCCTTCACCCAATGTGAACGCAGCTTTACGGCCTTACCAGGTCTCTGGATTTAACTGGCTGCAGGCGTTGGATACCCTTGCCTGGGGCGGATGTCTTGCAGATGACATGGGATTAGGAAAAACACTACAGGCCATTACATTCCTTCAATACCTCAAAGAAACAAACGCGGGTAGCACGCACCTTGTTATTTGTCCTACCTCGCTGATTTTTAACTGGGAATCAGAACTCCGAAAGTTTTGCCCGTCACTGCAATACCATACCTATTATGGGCTTCAGCGTACGTTTGATGACGAGCACTTCGAACAGTTCGATGTTGTGCTGACTACATACGGAATGATTCGCAATGATCTCGACCGTTTGCTTCAGTTTGAATGGCATTATATAATTCTCGATGAAAGCCAGGCCATCAAAAATCCCGAGGCGCTTACAACACGGGCGGTGCAAAAGCTGAGATCAAAAAACAGAATCATTCTCAGCGGAACTCCCGTGCAAAACAATACCTATGATCTTTATGCCCAGTTTACCTTTCTAAACCCTGGTTTCCTCGGCAGCCGCGAATTTTTCAAAAGCGAATTCGCTCAGCCCATAGACGGCAAAAATGACAAAGAGAAGGCTGCGCAGCTAAGGCGTATGATCTACCCGTTCATGTTGAGAAGAACGAAAGCACAGGTAGCAACCGATCTGCCCGACAAAACCGAGATGGTACTGTGGTGCAACATGGAAAAGGATCAACGCCGTGTGTATGACAAATATAAAGAATATTACCGGCAGCTATTGCTGGAGAAAATTGATGAAGAAGGCATAGCAAAGGCCGGCATTTATGTATTGGAAGGACTACTGCGGCTTCGTCAGATATGCGATCATCCGGCATTGCTGAAAGATGAAAATGTTAAGGTTAGCAGTTCCGTTAAAACAGAAGAGTTGATGCGTGAGATACAGGAGAACACCAGCAACCACAAATTGCTTGTGTTTTCACAATTCACAGAAATGCTTAGCATCATTCGAACAGCGCTATTGAATGCAGGGATAAAATTCGCTTACCTGGATGGAAGCACGCCTCTCAACAAGAGAAAAGAACAGGTAAAGAATTTCCAGGAAGACGAAACCATCAAGGTATTTTTAATTTCATTGAAGGCAGGGGGAGTTGGATTGAACCTTACGGCGGCAGACTATGTATATCTCATTGATCCGTGGTGGAATCCTGCTGCAGAACAACAGGCCATTGATCGCACTCACCGCATCGGGCAAACAAAAAAGATTTTTGCCTATAAGATGATCTGTAAGGATTCTGTTGAAGAAAAAATTCTACAGCTTCAGGAAAAAAAGAAAGCGCTGGCCAGTGAGCTTATTAGCGAGGAGGCTGGCTTTGTTAAAAAGCTTACCCGAGATGATATTGCGTATTTGTTTAGTTAGCTCCTTGCAGAGAAACTTTTAAGATGATCGCTGCGCTGATTGCAACGATCATCTTAATTTTATAACCAGGATTTTGTCTGGCGCTTCTAATTCTAACTACCAAAGTAGGCCTCCTATTTTGCAGATTTTTTCTTCATTGGAAACTCAAAGCCAAAGCGTGTAATTACCCTGTCTGCATAAGGACTTCTATGATGCGGATCGAAGAAATTAAACATAATCGACGCAGTTCCTTTAATGCTTTTATAAATTCTATAATCTTTTTTAATTCCTGCTATATAACTCCACACCCAATACCTTGATGAAGGATCATGCGTATGCTTAGATAAAGCAACAGGTACATTGGTGTTTAAGTATTCTATCTCGAGGCGTGGTGATATACCTTTAGATAATTTGTATTCTCCAAAAAAGCGAGGCCCATAAACAGCTACCTGGTGCTTTGTATAATTATCAGCATAATTAAAAGGGACTCTCTGGTTCCACCCAGCACCCGCCGTAATTCGTCCTGTAAACCGATAACCTACATAGGGATTAAAGTCAACCAATAAATCACTTCCCTTCTTTTGTATTTGATAGCCAATTCCAGGCACCAGTCGCTCAATTAAAGGCTTGGCGTGCATTTCGTTCGGACGCCTTTTAGCTATATCACTCAAGCTATTAACACTTGCATACTTTTGTTTGTATTTAGCCATTTTATCCATGGCTTGCTGCAACACTTCTTCTTTTCCGGCAAAATGATCTATAGCCACTTCTTGTGCTCGCTGAAGTACTTCTCCTTGCATAGCCTCCGGATTTTGGGCCTTGTCCGCCATGTCTTTTAGTGGGTCAAGTGCACCCGCTGTTTGTTTTTGTAAATCAGTTACCCCAGCAAGGTTACCCGCTTTATTCTCTAGGGCCTTTGGTACTTCTTGCACATCTGCTGGGTTCCCTTTGGTAATATTTTGCAAATCTTGCTGATACTTTCCAGCATCTCCTGTTATACTTGAAATATCCCCAAGATTCTTTTGTATTCCTTCCAGGCCATCGATTTTTCCAATTTCTCCTAGGGGAGATTGCATAGACGTGTTTAATCCATCGAGACTCTTAATCGGGTTATCGGGAAGATTAAGTGATGGCATGTTTAAATCTTTAACAGTGAGTTGAAACCCATCTATCTCTTTCCTAGCAGCGGCTAACTTTTCATTGAGTTCAGTAGGCACCTGAATAGTTTTTAACTTATCTGTGGTTTTTGATTTGAGGAGGGTTATTTTACTATTAAGTGAGGCAATGGATTGTTTGCGTAGTGTATTAATGCTATCAAGCTTGTCAGTATATTTTCCAGTGGGTAAATGCAATGTATTAAGACTATCTATTTTATTTCGAATCGAGGAGGTTGCCGTATCTAGCTTAGAAATGTTGTTTTTATAATACCGCTTTAAACTATCTGACTGGCTATAAAAAGTAGACTGAATTAAATCAATTTTTTGTTTGGGTTTTTGGAAGGCGGTGTCGTAAGCGTGTGCATGATGATCAAGTAAGCTGTCTACCTTATGCACCTGAGCTTGTGCCGAAAGCACGTAAAATAAGAACATAACGATGATCACATTTTTCATTAGCTAATTAAATGTGCTTCTCAACCGCCTAGAAAGCGATCTCAAAGCTGGGTTTTACAGCGGGATGTAAAAATAATCATTTGTTTTGAGACACACATAATTATTTTAAATCTTAATCTGGATAGTCTAATGTAGTTATAGATAAGAATGATAACTCTAACTTAGACCCCTTTAAAAGAATAGCTAAAAGCTCGATTGCGCTAAATATAGACACGAAGAAGACCTCCCCATAATTCGGTTATACACATAATGCCGATCTCACTCAACACACACACAAACATCGTACTATATAGTAAGGTTTTTCTTAATTTACCAACACCAAATTCATGTAAAACAAAAAGATGCTGTTAACCCTTCTTCTGAATAAACCTTATAAAATTCCTTAAAACACTATTTTAACATATAACAAACAATCTCATTCGAACTTGTGCCTGAAAAACTTAACACTTGTTATCAACCGATTGCACTTCCATTTAAATGGTGTTATAAAATTCATCAATGAAGCGATAGAGAATATCAATTTTCTTTATAAAGGCCGGTTGGCTATTTTTGCATCACAAATAACAAAACCAAATCAAATTTATTTATGAGCAACGGTCTATTATCCATAGGACACCAATTCCCAACATTCAAAAAGACAGCGGTGGTATCATTAGAGAAAGGAAAAGAATTTTATGATATATCATCAGAAGAAATGGTAAATGATGAAGGCCGCTGGACCGTTATGTTCTGGTGGCCTAAAGATTTCACATTTGTATGTCCAACTGAAATAGCAGAATTTAACAAGAGCTTTGGTGAGTTCCGTGATCGTACTACAAACCTAATTGGGGCTTCTACAGATTCAGAATTTGTTCATTTAGCTTGGAGAAAAAATCATGAAGATCTTAAAGATCTTAAATTCCCGATGTTGGCTGATACTTCTAAATCACTTGCAGAAAGCCTAGGCATTCTTGAAGCTAACGAGAAAGTAGCTTACCGTGCAACGTTTATCATCGATCCACAAGGCATTATCCGTTGGGTAAGTGTTAATGATTTGAGCGTTGGACGTAATGTAAAAGAAGTTGTAAGGGTGCTAGACGCCCTTCAAACAGATGAGCTTTGTCCTTGTAACTGGGAAAAAGGAAAAGAAACTATCAAAGCATAAGTATGGAAGTTCAAACCTATTCAGAAACCACACAAGAGTTTCTAGAATTTTTAAAAGTTGGTTCTACGTATCGTACAGGTTCTCTTAATTTATTAGAAGAAGGTAAATCGCGCTATCTAGCAGACTTGAAGATTAACTTTAAAAATTCTTTTGAAAGTGATCATTTGAACAAGCAAGAAATTGCTTTACTTGGTGTGGCACTATCAGTAAATGCTGGCAATGAAGCATTGCGTCAATTCTTTGTGCAAAATGCAAAAGAAGAAGACGTAATTCCGGAGGCTATTGCTGAAGCTGCTGCTTGTGCTTCGCTATTAAGTGCGAATAATGTATTGTATCGCTTTCGTCACTTTTTGAAAAAGGATAAGTACAACCAGATACCAGCACGTATTAAAATGAACATCATGGGGAAACCCGTGTCTGGCAAAGAGTTTTTCGAGCTTATCAGTTTGGCCATAAGTGCAGTGAATGGATGTGAAATGTGCGTAGGTGCGCACGAAGCTTCATTAATTGAACTTGGCAGCAAAGAGGAACGCATCTTTGAAGCTGTAAGGTTGGCAGCTATCATTACAAGCGTATCTAAAATAATTTATTAAGAAGGTTTTTTCAAATTTAAGCCATGGATTTTTTTGTCCATGGCTTTTTATTATCCACTTAGCGGCTGCTGACTTTGATTAAACGTGAAGCTACTGTTTCCAAGAACCAATTGCTTAATGAGGATACGCAGGCATTCTCTAATAGATTTAAATTGATTCGAAGTAAACGCCAGTTAAACAAGCTATGCAGGCCTGGACAAACAAGAAAACAATCGGGCACATCAGTATAAGGGAAATCCAAAATATCTAAGAAGGGAAACAGGTACTTGCGTAAAGCATGGCATATGCCTGCCCTTTCGGCTATACGCAACGTGGAAAGATTTAAAGCAATATTTGTGAGGTTGGTCTCAAAGCATGGTGTGAAGATGAAAGCAGCGGTGGCCGTGCAAAGAAAACTATTGGAATTAATCTTTACCCTTTACAAAACAGAAAAAGCCATATGATAAAGATTTTCTTAAAAACGAAGCTCATAAAGGGGGGCCAAGATGGCAGCATGAAAAACGGAGAAGCGATCATTAATTAAATCATAACGATCGCCCCTGTTTACAAGGTTAGCTCAAAGCAATCTTAAGTCAAACGTAAAAACTTTATAAGCAATAATTGTAATAACTGATGTTGGAATGTGGGCAGCCCCAAACGCACAAATTTAATTGCGAGGCACAACAGAATGAGGGGTTGTGCATCAAAAAAATAGAGCAACGGTTTGGAATTGATCACACAATCAGTTCGGCCTGCTGAACAGAATCTCTCAGAGCACCAACTACCAATGTTACAAATAATGGTGATCTTGCTGGGCGCGCACGCAAAATATTATGTAGAACATCGTTGTTATCAATTTACATTCAAATACTATTTATGGCTGCGAAATAACATAGGTACTTCCAATTCTATCATGCAAGGATCTTTTTTGTTTATCGGACAATAAGAAAATGAGATCGAGGATAAGTGAACTATATGTAACCCAATTAACATAATTTATACCCGGTATTTGGCCCAAACTAGCTGAGTATTCAATAAAACCATTAAGATTTGCAAAGTCATTTGTATGGTAGAAACTAATTGTTAATATCAAGCCCAACAATGTAGGTATTATACCAAATATATTCCGAAGGATCACTTCTGTTAAGTTAGCCTTCTCGTAGTCAAGATTTACAACTTTAAGTTTGAGCACCATCTTGCCTGGCGTAGCACCATAGTTATATTCACAAAAAGGTTTATAGGCAGCACCTATTATCGTTAATAAAATTAGAAACGGAATACTTTTTAATTGTACTGCATTTAGATAAGTGAGGCCAACGGAAAAGGGAGCTATTATCAGACCATCAATAAACAAGGCACCAAGCCGAGGCCAAAACGCACCGTATGTAATTTTATTATTATTTGGGGTGAGTAAACCGGTGTCTAATGTTGTTTCCATATTGGGGGTTTTAAGTGTGTTTTTTCTACCGCTAAATAATGCATTCAAATATTTACGTGCAATACGGAAAACTAAATATAAATAATCTAACTACTGCAATTTCACTTTATCTAACATAGCCCATTTCTCAAGAACATCGATTAATATTTCAAGCCTAATAGGTTTACTTATGTAATCGTCCATCCCGGCCTGAAGACATTCTTCGCGATCACCTTGCATGGCGTTAGCGGTCATCGCAATAATAATGGACTTAACACCAGGTTTGCTTCTGATTCGTTTTGTCGTTTCTAAACCATCCATTACGGGCATTTGTACATCCATGAGAATGACATTGTATTTTCTCTGTTCTAAAACTTTGAGTGCCTCTAAACCATTCGTTGCCAAATCTGGTTTATAGCCCAGTTTCACCAATACCCTTTCCGCTAATTTCTGATTCACAAGGTTATCTTCAACAATAAGAATATCCATAGGGAATTTGGCAGCGAAATCGGTTGACATATTTATTTTTCTATCATCCTCAACGTGCATTGTATTGTTTGCACCTTTAAGATGAAGCAGAATATGCTTTTGTAGTGAACTCTGCCTAACGGGCTTATTTAGTAATGAATAAAAACGTAATTCATTTTCTTTCAACTTCTCATCGCCCACGGAACTTAATAAAATTATTGGCGTAGTAGAATGAATCACCCTAATGCTGCGTACCAGTTGCATGCTATCCATTTCTGGCATTTTCATATCAGTGAGAATCAAATCAAAGTTAGCGTCACGAGATAAAACGCTTAATGCATCTTTTCCCGAACTAGCCAACACCGGTACAAGTTTCCACTGCTCCAATTGATTCTTAAGAATACCTCTATAGGTTGCATTATCATCTACAACAAGCACTCTCTTACCCTCTAAGCCGTCCAAGTTAAGACGCAAATACATTGGTTCTGGATGTTGACTTATGGAAGTTTGAATAGTAAATTTGAATGTGGTACCAATATCAATTCTACTTTCTACTTCAATGGTTCCTCCCATTAAACCAATCAATTTCTCACAAATAACTAAACCCAGACCTGTGCCCCCGTATTTACGGGTCATGGAAGAATCAACTTGAGAAAATGCTTTAAATAATCGATCAATTTTATCGTTCGATATACCAATACCAGTGTCACGTATTTCAAAACCTAATGTGATATCATTTCCATCTATCCTTACCAGATGCACAACCACAAACACTTCACCTTGTTGTGTAAATTTAATGGCATTGCTTACAAGATTCATAATAACTTGTCTTAAGCGAAGGCTATCACCTACAATTTGAAGTGGAACGTTTTGATCAATTCCATAAATAAGGTCCAAGCCAATTTTAGCGGCTTTACCTGAGAATACATCCAATACTTCTTCTATGCAAGTACGTAAATCAAAGTCAGCCGACTCCATTTCCATATGCCCCGATTCTATCTTAGAGAAGTCAAGTATGTCATTGATTACACCTAATAGATTTTCACCACAATTCTGTATCGTTTCTGTGTACTCCTTTTGTTCATTACTTTGAGTTGTTTCTGATAGTAAAGCTGCCATACCAATAACACCATTCATCGGTGTACGTATTTCATGACTCATGGTAGCTAGGAAAATGCTCTTTGCTTTATTTGCTAGTTCAGCTTCATGTCTAGCCTTCTCCGCTTCTTGCCTGGCCTTCTCTGCTTCTTCACGCGCGTAACGTTCCTCTTGTGTAGAGTGCGCGAGCTGTTTGGTTCTTTCGGTAACTTGGCTCTCAAGCGCACGTTTTTGATTCTCAACTACGTTTACTCTTATTTTAAAAATACCTAAGATAATGCCCATGGCTAGCAACCCATATAGCGTTTTAAACCACCATGTTCGCCAATACGGAGGTGTGATAATAATTTTCATTGAGGCGGTATTTTTCGAAAATTCACCTTCATTATTTAGACCCCTAACCCTCAGTATGTACGTGCCTGGATCTAGATTCGTATAATTAGCTTTATTACGTGTACTTAGTTCATACCAATCATTATCAAACCCTTCTAGCTTATACGTGTATTGCTTTTTTTCGATAGAAGTATAATTCAGTAATGCAAATTCTAACTCAATTACAGATTCTTTATACGATAATGTTAGTACATCTGTTTCGGATATGCTTTTTAAGAGCGGCGTTTTATTATGGCCAACACTAATAGGAACCTGTCTATTAAAGATCAAAAAATTGGTGAATACAATGGGAGGTTCAAAAGGTTTATCTTTAATACTATCAGGGTGAAATTCATTGAAGCCATTTATGCCGCCAAAATACATCAAGCCTGATTTACTTTTAAAATAAGCATGGGCTTTAAACTCATCCGACTGCAACCCATCTGCGACCTTATAATTTTTAAATACTTTTGTTTTAGGGTTAAATTTTGAAATCCCTTTATTGGTACTAATCCATAAGTTGCTCTTATCATCTTCTAATATTCCATAAATTACATTATTGGGCAGCCCGTCTTCAATCGTATAAATAGTGAGATCATGGGTCTTTGTATTTAAATAATTCAAACCTTTTTCTGTTCCTATCCAAAGGTTTCCTACTTTGTCTTCACGAATGCTACCTATAGAATTGTTGCTAATGCTATGCTTATTATTATCATGAACAAAACGTGTAAACTTTTTATTTTTCTTATCATACAAATTCAAGCCACTTCCATTTGTTCCTATCCAAAGATTATGTTTACTATCTTCAAAGATGGAATGAATAACATTTCCACTTAAGGTATTCGGGTTACTAGGATCATACTTAAAATGAATAAACGACTCAGTTTCCGGGTCATATAAATCCATACCTTCGCTATACGTTCCAATCCAAATTTGCTTATCACTATCCATGAAGATAGTCCAGGCGTTATCACCACATAAAGATGTAGGATCCTTTGAATCCGTTTTATAATGTTTGAACGTTTTTTTCTTTCTATTGTAAACAGATATGCCATTACCCCAAGTGCCTATCCATAGATTTCCCTTAGAATCCTCCGCTATTTCTAGAATATAATTACCACAAATACTGTTTGGATTTGTGGGATCATGCATAAAGTGCGTAAAGGTTCCATCTTTTTTATTAAATAAATTAAGTCCGCCTCCATCTGTACCAATCCACATATTTTCCTCAGAATCTTCAAAAATGGCTAATACATTTCTATTATTAAGACTATTGGGTTTTGAGGTATGGTTATAATGGTTAAACTTATTACAGTCTTTATTTACCATGTTTAAGCCTCCACTAAAAGTACCTACCCACATATTACCTTTCGTATCTTTATAGATGGAGTATATGGAATTATTACTTAGGCTTGTTTGATCATTATCATCTTGTAAATAGGATGTGAATTTTTCTGTTTGCGGATCGAAGACCTTTAGCCCATCATTCTCAGTGCCAATCCATATATTGCCTCCATCATCTTCATTGATAGATAAGATGACAGGTGATTGGGCAGAATCTGCTGGGTTAAAATGAGGATAAAAATGACGAAATTTTGCAGCTGCGAAATCTAATAATGCTATCCCACCAGAAGTGCCAATCCAACACCGTTGTTTGCTATCTTCGAAAATATTGGTGACAACAAAATGTCCTTTATAAGCACCTTTACTTGGCGGCCTGATTGATATAAATTTATCTTTAGTTTGATCATATAAAAACAGCCCTGCATCAGTCCCAATCCATAAATTCTGTTTACTGTCTTCAAAAATATCCTTTATGTTTTTATTCTTGTTATTTACCGAACCTTCTTCGATGTTTCCATAGTGCTTAAACTTATTTGTATTTCTATCAAATAAATCCAAGCCACCACCATCGGTTCCTACCCATAAGTGTCCTTTACTATCTTCAAGAACAGAGTTCACCATGTCACTGGAGAGACTATTCGGATCATTGCTATGATGTTGGTATTGGATAAATTGTTCTGTTTTCTGGTTGAATTTATTAAGCCCCCCTCTTGTAGCCACCCATAAATTATTTTGTGAATCCCTTGTGATGTCATAAACGGCATTTTGACTTAACGAAAATTTATTCTTTTCATTGTTTTTGTAAACCGTAAATTTATAGCCGTCAAATTTATTTAAACCATCGCGTGTGCAAAACCACATAAACCCCTTATGATCTTGATATATGCTAATAACATTGCTGTTTGAAAGACCATCTTCAACACTTATGTGATCAAATTTTAGATTTTGCTGGGAGAACCCAAGTATAGGTACTGCGTGAATTAAAATAATACTTAAATACACACGCAATTTCATGGATGAACAAATTGGTCTAAGCGTTCTCTGAATATAATATTTTTAAAACCCATTCACAGGTATAGTTATAAACCGTGCATTAATAAGTATAAGATATGTATTTTGTCCCAACATATTATCAACTTATTAATAGAATTGTAGGGGTTTAAGTAGTTCAGTAAAAAGAGCATTTATTAGCGTCAGGGATTTATCTAAGTTACAAGGGTTTTCCCTGACTAGAAGTCGGTCAAGCAACCTGCCATGTGCCGTAGCAATATATACCCAGAGGTCTACAAAAAACGAACACAATATCATTACTAAACTACGAACTCCCAAAGACGAACAGTCAGACATTCCATGTTCATACATCATTTATTGTTGGGTGATAGTCTTATCTCTAAGCAAAGCAATACACCTCATAACCTGGGCTAGTTTTTCATGTGGATCTTCATTATCAAAAGTATGTTGATGTATTTCTTGATTGGATGTGGTGATGATAATATTGGAATGTCTCGCGCCATCAAAAGCACGTTTATTAGTCGGAGATTTTAAATTTTCGAACTCCGAAAGCCCAATCTTCCTTAAACTATTTAATAGATGCTTCCAATCTTGCTCCTTCGTAATTCGAGAAAATTTATCAACGCGATACCGATCTTCTATATTCGGTTTAAAGACAAGTATACTATCCTGCGTTATTATCATTTTTTCATCATATCCGCGAGCAAGTGACGTAAATTCGATTTTAGTGATATGCGCCCTTTGCATATTGAGAATACCAGAGAAAGAAATCAGTAAGAATAGTAAGTTCATCATCTACTTAAAAAAATTGCCTCAAAGCATTTTAATACTTTGAGGCAACTTAGTTATTTAAAATTTAAAATTTATTCTTTTGAGAACTTACTCCTCTTTATTCCTTTATTGGTTTCGAGATGAAGAATAAAAATACCAGCAGGCAATGCTGAAACATTGACTGATTTTTCATACGTGTTTGACTGATAGAAAACGCTACCATTCGTAGTAATTATTTTCATTGCCTTCACTTCTACATCTGCATCTACAGCTACATTAAGTGTATGCGATACCGGATTGGGATGGATAGAAACATTATCATTCTCCGAAAACGCCATCTCATCTCCTCTACTTGTACTAGTATTCACGCAGACCGCATGTGATATAGACGAGGTAAACGTAGCACCAGAAACCAATACAATACCCCCCGCATCTTTTACATTATAAGATCCATTGCCATAGCTACAGCAAATGCCATCCCCATACACATCGCTAATGGTAAATGTATAATTACATCCAGATGGAAGGCAAACACTTTGGGTTACTGTTGATCTATCGGGTTGTGAACCATACGTGCCGCCTGAGGCTACTATAACGCTAGCTGAGTTTTTAATGGTCCAGCTGGTTTCTTCAGGGTAATCATCAAGTACGATTGTTACTGTAAGTGTTGTACATGTTCCACCGCTGCCACCTGCTGTAATGGTTACAGTATAGTCTTCAACCTCTCCATAAGCAACCGCCTCACACGCTGTTGGTATAGCATTGTATTTCATAGATACACGCATTCTTGTGTTACCCAAAGTTGCCGCTGTAGGAACTGTAAATGAACCACTTACAGGTGTAGTCGTTGACGCAGCCTTTGTCCATACTTGTTCACCAGCATCCGTAAAATCGCCATCTTGGTTATAATCAATCCACACACTATAGCCTTCGTTATAGGTTGTGCTAGCCCATTTTGGCGTTATAGCGATGGTATTTGCTGAACCCCTAGCCAAAGTAGTAGTAAGTGCTGTAAAGTTACCATAGCCCGCATTAGCGCCACTCAAATTATTAATTGTTCCAAGCGTTACGTTATTGATATACTCATCGGTAACACTATTTCCTTTTGATGCACAGTAAGTGATACCCACTGTGGTTGTAGTAAAGTTAACAGACGCGCTATACGCAGAAGTGGTGCTTGTACATTTACTTCTTACTTGAGCCTCATACGCGGTACCAGCTGTTAAGCCTGTAAGCGATGCGGTTGGAGAAGTAAGTGAACTCATTACAGTCCACGTGGCAGCGCCAATGGCTCTATATTGAACATCATATGATGCACCTGTTACAGCACTCCATGATAGTGTCGCTGAGCTTGAAGTTATTGCTAATGTCGATAATCCTGTTGGTACAATAGCTGTACAAGTTGAGACGCTTCCCGTTGTAAAATTAACGGAAGCACTAAAGGCCGAAGTTGTGCTGGTACATTTACTCCTAACCTGTACGTCATAAGCTGTAGAAGCTGCCAAACCTGTAATAACGGTAGATGTAGCGTTTGAACTGATGGTTGTCCAAGTAGCAGCGCCAGTGGCTCTGTATTGAAGATCATAGGTTGCGTTCGTCACGGCGTTCCACGATAATGATGCAGCGCTCGCAGTAATTGATGAAGCTGATAATCCAGTTGGCACTGTTGCGTTACAGGTTGCTGTTCCACCAATAGTAAAATCGGCATTAGATATGTCGTAAAAAATATTATTTATAGCTTCAATTTTAATGCGGCAGTTAGTAGATGCATTGCTGGGAACTGAAATAGCTTCTGTGCCATCATTAGGCGTATTGCTAAGTAACGTTACAGGATAAGTTAACCCTCCGTCGATTGATAATTTAATGTTAACATTGGTACAGTTAACAGGAGCTACGTTGGTATTAGCTACTGACCATGTAACCGTTTGTGATGAGCCCACCGGCCAAGTTACCGTTGTGTTAGGCGCACTCACTACAAATGGCCCTGCAGTGCCATTAACTGTAACAACCATAAGATCATCTGAGGTTTGGCCACCACCAGCTTTGTTGTCACGTACCGTTAATGCGAAATTTAATGTTCTGGCAACAGAAGGAATTACCTCCCATGTCGGCGCTAAGTTATTGGCAATAACATCACTGAGCTGCGGAAAATATCTATCAGGAGAAGCTGTGCTATTTCGGCTACGAAACATAGGGCCTGACGCCTTAGTTGGCGTCGGCGCAGCATTGTTAGCTGATGATGAACTCTGCGGATCGTTTTGTTCCCAGTTGTAGGTTAGTACGTCACCATCTGGATCTGTACCTGCGCCATGAAGAACAAAAGCTGTTGATTTAGGAATTGTATAGTTTGGACCTGCATCTGCAGTGGGTGGGTTATTAGATAAACTTATTACTTGCGCGCAAGATGAGCTCACCCCAGACTGAATGTTTGCAGAAATATCACGGATGTTTACATAATGAAAATATCCGTCGCTGTTATTTTGAACGTTTGCAGCACAAATACCTGCATAACTCATAACCGTACTACCACTTCCCGGCTCTACTTCCGTGTTTCCTGAACCACTTATACAACCTGAATTAGATTGTGTATGATAGCCACCAAATTGATGCCCCATTTCATGGGCTACATAATCAATGTCAAATGCATCTCCAGTAGGATTTGAACTACCTGTCATACCACTTCCTTTGCTTCCAGTGGTACATACACAACCGATGCAACCTGCATTTCCGCCACCTGATGTGTTGAAGTTATGTCCGATGTCGTAGTTCGCATTTCCAATACCGGCGTCGATTACTTGTTGTGTCTTTGTATTGAATTCCCCGCTCCATGGATCAGTTGATGTTGATCCAAAATAGATGAGAACATCAGTGTTAGGTACAAGTACCATGGTAACAGCAAGATCGCGTTCGTAAACTCCATTTACGCGTGTCATCGTAACATTCATTTGGGCAAGAATATTCGCTTTCTTTTGTGCGTCTGTTCCGGTAGTGCCTGAAAAAATATTTCCGTACTCTGCATTACAAGAAAGAGCGAGACGATACTTTCTTAATTTTTTATCATTCGTTCTTCCTGAAGCATTGTTTCTTTCAGATGTAATTGCCCTACCCGATTCATCGGTAAAACAAGAAAAATTATTATCTCCAATAGACATACTTTCTCTCGCGTACACAGAATAACGCTTTCTATCTTTTGAATACGGGTCAATGTAGTACGCCGAGCGCTGTGCAGAGAGAATCATTCCATGAAACCCCAGTTGATCAGATAGGCTGAACCGTATCGTAGCTGTAGGATCATCGATGCCTTGCCCTGCATACGATTTTATATTGGGATATTTTGCAGCAAGTTCAGGCTCCATAACAGGTGCTTCAATAACTTTAAATCTTTCTAGATTACCTTGTGGGGTCGGGAAAGTAATCACTAAATCCGCGGTACTTCTTGCTCCTCTAACTGATGCGCTTTGAAGTTGACTTTTTATGCCCATTACATCTAGCTCATAAAGGTTGATGGCATTTGGAGATACCCTTGCACTTTTAATTGTCTGGTCTTCAGACAGTGGTGCGCTAGTCTTGGACCAGTACGTTTTGGTTTGGGCGTAGGCATGGAATGTAGCCATGACAACGGCAGTTGTTAGCAGTAAAATTTTTCTCATACGTGTTTAGGTTTATTTTGAGTATTTTCAAATTAGAGAAAGACTGGATAATTTCAGCAAGTTAAGTAAAAATTTAGGCCAACACCTTATAAATACCCTTACAAATTTCCATAAAAAACCATCGAAAGCGTTTGCGATTTACCTAAATTTTTTTATGCTCTGACAAAATTTAGGTAGGTTATTGCACTATACGCTTAACTGCTCAAGCATTTCCATATGAAGGTGATATTTCTACTGGCATCGATTACACTGAACCTTCTTGAATAGCCTTTACACGAAACTCATTCTTTTATAGGGAAATCATAACTATTTGGAAAATTTTCGTAAATTTATATGAAATATTTCCATTATGAGTATTGAAGAAAAAACATCTACTTTAATCGGTTTAAAACCCAGTCGTAAATCATCACTTGTGCAATTAGCAGTAAAGGGGATTAAAAAATCATCTTTGGATTATTTTATACGTGTTATTAAAATTAATCCAACCATTCTATATCGATACCTAGATGTTACTAAGCGCTCGTTAGATAATTATACACCTGATCAAGCGTTAAGATTATACCTTAGTGACCGTGTTATTTCCTTAGCTAAATTTTATGCACATGGCATAGAGGTCTTTGGGTCAGTTGATAATCTTAACTATTGGTTAAATACTCCGTCCATTGATTTAAATGGTCAACAGCCTATCGATTTTATATTAAGTGCACAGGGTTTGCAAATGGTTGACAATATAATTGGACGCATAGAACATGGTATTCCTGCATGATCGTTTATAGATGTTCATTAGAGAAGCATATAAAAGGTATGTTGACTGGTGCGGGTGCTTCAATGTATGGAGGACGATGGAACTCTATTGGAGTACCAGCAATTTATGCAGCAGAGAGTCGAATAATGGCCATTCTTGAAATCGTTATAAGACAGCCAATTGATAAAATAGCAGCGGAATTTAGGCTCATACCAATCGAAATAGGAGAGCAAATATTTGAACCTGTTTTACCTGATAAATGGAGAGGGGATGAAAGTATCTCAAGGGAAATCGGGGATACTATATTAAGGGAACCAAATACCTTAGTTTTTAAAGTTCCATCCGCCTTACTTTCCCACAGTTTTAATTATGTTATTAACCCTTCACACCCACATATCAACACTACTATAAAGGTTTTAGAAACTGAGAAAATATTATTGGATGACAGACTGCTTTCAATTTTAAGTAAAACATAAATACCGGTATTATGAGTGACAGAAAAATATAAATTCAAATTTAGATATGGAACAACCAGGTAAGGAACTCGATAACGAAATCATAACTGCACATCAGATCTAGAAGCATCCGTCTATCGCTTGTTATTTATACTTATTCGCATTACAGTCAATGTAATAAAAGTGTACTGTGATGCTTTTAAAAGATAAGCACACATCAACTCTTCATATAAGCAGGGAAATCGCTTTTAAAAAATGAGAGTTGATATAAAAAAAAGAATTCCTCTCATGATGTTAGGAAGGCGTTTGTTGTACTGGAACGCTAACCAGTTGAATAATGCTTTATGAACTGGATTGGCTCAACTTCCAATATTACAAGCTATTTGCCTGGAGGGATTAGCCCGACATGTTAGTCACCTGCATAAAACTTTAAAAAATCGAGCTAGCAGCTCAAAGCCAGCAGCCACAAGCTATAAGTTTGATATTAAAAACTAAAAACGATTTCTTGTTCTTATAAGGCTGTATAGTTCAACTTACTAAGCATACACAATTTAATTGTATACCTCCTCTCATATTTAAAAAATGTTTCTTCAGCTTTACTTATGACCCTTATCAAATGTACTCTTACCCATTCTTCCTCGCTGTATATCTAGGTCAAAGACATAGGCAATTGAAAGGCTTATTGTTTTGATATTAGTTTTCAACGTATCCTCATATCCTAAAATCTTAATATAAGAGTAACCTTGATTGGGATCGACATCAGGAAGGCCTGTACCCTTCTTTCCTAAATAGGTATGACCGTGAATAAAGCGCAGTTCTACAATAACATGCTGGTATTTTTTTATCGGAAATCTTGCTCCGACACCAATACCCAGACCAAATAACCAACGATTTGAATTAAAATAAGTCATGTAATGATAATCAGGCGTAGAGTCATTTGTAAAAAGTATCTTATAGTAATAGCCGGGTCCTTCAACACTTATGTTACCCTTGCCATTTATAATGTAGTTGACCTCCGGGCCTATGTTTGCGAAAAATTCTACCAGCAGATTCTCCCTAAGATGAAAGCTAAAAGACCTGCGCACCTGCGCAAGCACATTGACAAGTCTATCATGCTGTAATTGGTGGCGTTAGTCCATGTATTTTGATTAGATTTTATAACCCTACCTCTTTTCGCATAGGCCCTTCCACAATAAAAGAGAATTTATGTTGAAGAGGAAAACTAACAAATGCACCAACAGAATATCCAAGTTTTGCTCTTGACCCAAACCTTGATTTATCTTTTTTTTTCGCCGAAGTGCGCCCAGCCTAATGACGGCCCCGCTTTAAGACCAACAGAAAACTTTGTCCATAAATTCTAACCGTGTTGCTAAGTATGAGTACTGTACAGTAAAGCACGAAAATCTTACATTGAGTATTAGTGTAGAACATCATCTTGATTCGTAATCTTTGATTATAATAGTAAATTATAAGTAATAAAGGTTAAAACGAAACTTATAAGCCGTAGACTAATAAATTGATTTATCTCTAATTATTATCTACTAACTATTTTTTAAATGTTCAATCGAGTCGTCATTTTTATATTCTTATTTTATTCATGCATACCTGTCATAGGTCAAGATATTTTGAATTTCACTCAATTCTTCTTCAATCCGTACAGCATCAATCCCTCATATGCTGGAATTGATGGGAAGCCATCTGCTACGTTATCATATCGCAAACAGTGGGCTAGTATAGAAGGAGCACCTACGATTGTTAATCTTAGCTTCCATGCACCAGTAACCAATCGGTTAACTAGTGGAATTAATGTATTAAAAGATTCGCGAGGCATCCTAAGCATCACTGGCATTCTTTTAACGCTGGGTTACAGTGTACCTGTTGCTACTCACTCATCTTTGCGTTTTGCCATTTCGGGCGGCATAGCATTCAACACGATCGATATTAATAAGCTTGACGGTTTTACGGACAAAGCCATTGCTAATATTCTAAACAACAATAGTTATATCCTAGGTAACGCCGGTGTTTCTTATCATTCCAAATCTTTTCATGCGGGCATTTCTTTGCCTCTGCTTCTTGAACCCGCTTATGTAAGTCACGATGCATTTTCAATCACGCAAGTAAAACCCCTTCAGGCGCTTATAGTGCATGTTAGTAACCGTTTCTATTTTAATAATAGCAAAAATGCTTTTGAACCTTACTTGCTTTACAGAATTAACGCAGGCTTGCCCTCTCAACTGGAGTTTGCCAGTGTACTTCACTTGAATCATGTACTCTATATAGGTGCTTCATATAAACAGGACTTTGGCATTTCTGCTTTAGGTGGGATTAAGGTTAATAAAACATTTGCTGTAGGCGTCTCTTACGGAATGAAAAACACAGGCATAAATGAACTTAACAGTCCTACTTATGAAATTCATCTCGGTTATTTATTTGGGCAGCATAAAAAAGAAGCCTTTGTATACTCTTTCGTAAATACAGAGAAGGAAAAAGAAAAGAAAACGCATGGCAAATCTGCTAGTGAGCTTCTTGCTGAGAAACACCATCAACTAGAGATAGAAAAGAAAAAGCATGAGCAAGCCGTATTGGAACTAAAACACAGAGAGCACGAAGCATTGATGCATAAGGAGAAAGAAGAAGAAGCATTAGCACGCAAACATAAAGACCAGCTAGTACTAGAGTTAAAACACAAAGAGCATGAGGAATTAGTTAAGCATGAGGAATTAGTTAAGCTTAAACACCCTGATGTAAATAAGAAACCTGCCGATGCACCGGTGGTAACACACTCTGACCCAAAAACTACAGAGCAACCTCATCCTAGTCATAAGGACTCAACCGTAGTTATTTCACATAAGCCTAGGTTTACGCATACGGATGTCACTAGAGTTAGTAATGCAGTAACAGAACACACGGCGCAAGACGAGGAAGAGCGAATTTCACGCTTAAACCTACACGCACAAAATCCAACAGAAGAGCACAATGAGTTACACCACCCCAATGCTGAACGACATGAATTTGTAACGAAAGGTAATCATGAAAAGGAGTTGACTGTAGCAGATTATGTAATTGGAGGTGTGTTTAAAGAAGAAGCGCACGCAGAACATTTTTCTAATGGTCTCAAAAAATTCGGCTACCAAGCTGGCTATGGCCACTTAACAGAAAAGAAGGTCTGGTATGTTTACATATTTCAAACTGATGATATCAATAAAGCTACAGCAGAGCGTGATAAAATTAGAAAAACAAAGTTGTTACGCGATGCATGGCTTTTAACAGTGCAGGAATAATGAACAAATCATACATTGAAATTCTTTTGTACTTCCTTGCCGGAAATGTTTTAGGGCAGGTACCTCAGATCCAAAAGGTCGAAGCGGTGTCTACCTATCCTCAAATCGTATCATAATTACAGGGTCGGGTTTTAGCAACACATCGTCAGACTTACAAGTGTGGTTTAATCAAGTTAAAGGAAATATTTCTGCTTCCTCTGAATATGCAATAGAAGTCGACGTATCTGCATGTGCGACTTAACAATGTAGAAGGCATCATTAAAGTTTTATGCCTTCCTTTAATGGTGAACCTTTCGATGAAACAAAATTCAAGGTGCCATATACTACTACCGCCACTAAAGAATTATGAGATCTTTGTAGTTGTGATTTAAACAATGACGGCAAGCCGGAAGTAACCGGTACTGAACCACGGTGATAAAGATGTTTATGGTGAAGGCATCTTACAGCATGTAAGCTGTTACAATCCATACAGTCACTTCACTAAATGGACGTCACAGAAAATATGGTTTGTTACCCACATGAAACAGAACGCTGCTCTCCATTTAACAAAGTGATGGAAGACAACATTAAAGGAAAGTAAATAGCGCGAATTAAAGCTCAATACATCACAATAGCCAGAGGAGCACTTGATAAACCTGAATTAATATTTAAGGATTGATGACAATTGTCTATAGCTTATACGAATTTATCTTATAATAAGTACGGAGCCTGTAATAGGTTTTTTATTTTCGCAGCCGAACACAAAAAAGTAAACTCCCTCTGGCAATTGTGCGCCATTGTATGTTCCATCCCACTGATTCATGTATCCTACTTTTTCATATACTCTCCTGCCCCTGCCGTCAAACACATTCAGAGAACATCCTGGATAGTTTTCTATGCCCGCTATTACCCACACAGGATTATCATCATCACCGTTCGGACTGAACATAGGAGATGGGACTATATTCACTAGTTCTGTAGATACGGTAATAGTAATATTTGCTGTGCTGATACACCCTTCGTAATTTGTTCCGGTTACTGTATATAAAGTTGTTGTTTGAGGCTGGGCTACAGGATTTGCAATGGTTGAATCGCTTAATGTTTCCGATGGCGTCCATAAATATATGTCCGCCCCTGATGCCGTTAATTCAACCACCCCATCAGGTGGAATTATTAGTTTATTGGCATTTATTTCAATTTCGAACTGATCCGAAGCGACTGTGATTACATCAGTTGAGGTACAACCATTTGTATCAACAGTGGTTACACTGTAAGCCCCTGGCGATTGCACTGTTATATCGGGCAGTGACTCGCCCGTGCTCCACTGAATAGAATTATATGAACTACTACTACTAATAGATAGGGCCGAAGATCCTCCTTCACAAATAGCATCGCGTGATGCAATGATGTCAGGTTTGATCGCATCAACAATGGCAATATTCTTACTTACAATATCGGTACAGGATGGTACTTCCTGGTATGAAACTGTAAATTGAATTTGCTGCGAAGGATTGGTATTTGTAAATGTATGCGTAGCCTGTGCTGTAGTGCTTCCAAAACTCCAGCTATAAAGAGGAATAGCTGATGCATCTGTTACGGTCTGATCTGTGAACACTACTTCTGTGCCTACACATGCCGTTGTAGGATTAATGGAAAAAGCAGCCTGTGGAATTGATAATTCCTTAATGGTTATATGAGGTGTTTCTACGGGAGCACATACAGGCTGAGAAGAAGTGCCTCGGATATAATATTCTCCCGAGCTACTGGCAACGAGGGAGGCGCCGGTTTGTAATGCGAGCGCACCTGAAGTTTGTTCATACCATTGATAGGTAAAGCCTGAAGTAATTAATGGCGAGACGGTCAAGGTCTTTGAAGTACCCTCGCACATACTTTCGGATCCGCTATAGGTTATTTGAAAATCTGGGATAATGATCCCCTCTACAATTGTTGTATCCGTATTTGCAACACATGATCCAATCATCATTTCAACAATATACTCACCTGCATTTTCAATGGCAAAATTACTTTGCGATGGTGTTAGCCCTACAGCAGTAAACCCATTGGGGCCTGACCATCGGTAGGCTGTTGCTCCAACATCATTCACCTGAAGGTTTAATATGTCTTTTGTACACACGGGGCTATTGCTGCGTGCATCGGGTGGCGTGGCATTTAATGAAGATCCTGCAGTGATAATACTTATGTTAACGGTATTGGAAAGCTTCGCACATGTTGCAGATTCTGCGATTGCCTCAACACTATATCCTCCTGATGTTGAAACATTGCTAAGAACATTGTCGGGTATAGATGAAATAGTTGTGCCATCTCTTTTCCAGTTGTATGTAATACCTTTATTAGATGTAGCTGTAAGCATGAGTGGGAAGCCACTACATATTGTCAACGGCCCTGCTGGTGTAAGCTCTGGTATCATGCAAACTTTATTTCGTATGATCGATAGCTTAGAAGCTAAAACTCCTGTATTGTTATCATCAATACTTGTAAATGCAATATCCGGTTTCCCATCTGTATCTATATCGCCTATGCGAACATGCCTGTTAATAAAATTGGTGGTAAGTGTAATAAATGGAGAGAAACTAAAAGTACCTGGAGTACTCTTGTTATTTAAGACAGTAATCGATTTGTGTTCAATGGATGCTATTGCAATGTCGAGTTTTCCATCCCCATCAAGGTCACCAAAATCAAGACCAGCAGGGCGTACATTGGTAGTGATGCTTACAGGTAACGAAAAGGATAACGTTCCGTTTGATAGTTGATTTCTAAAGATGATAATATCTGAACCCGAAAAACGGGTCGCAGTTATATCGGGTTTCTTATCGTTATCCAGGTCGCCGATCTTAATATTTACAAGTGTATTATCGGCATTCAGCGTTATCATGTCGTCTAGTACAATGTTACCAGGCGTGCTATGATTAATAAAAATAAATACATAACTGATAGTTGTATTAAACTGGCTTGTTATTATTTCAGCGAGACCATCATTATTCAAATCTTTTACCTCTAGTGCATCTGTAGTAGCTGCCCCATTTACTGCCAGTTGAACAGGTGCTGAAAATGATATTGCGCCCATGGTGCTTTGGTTTTTTAGTATGCTTAGTATATTGCTTCCTTTGTCGGTTACGATAATTTCAGGTTTGCCATCGAGATCAAGATCTGCTATAGACACCCTTTTTACTTTTCTTCCTGTAAGCACTTTATTCTGTGCTGTGAAATTGAAATTGCCATTATTCTTGAATATAAAAATTCGTGATGCATTGCCACCTTCTGAAAGTACAATGTCAGAAAGTCCATCCCCATTTAGATCACTACAGGTAATATGTAACGATTTGGCATTGATTAATTTAGTGGTAGTAGTTAATGAAATTGACCCTGCATTACTTCCATTTTGAAAGATGGATATTGAATTGGAATTATCACTTGCAGTAATAACATCATTTTTTCCATCATTATTAAAATCACAAACACAGAGATCATAAAGCCCGCTCTCGGCAGAAAAGTCCTGTTGGCCAGAGAAATCTTGAGTGTTTAGTCCTTGGTCGCCATGAAAGCTTAACAAGTGCTGTTCAGATGAATATGAGGTTAAACCGTTGGTTAAGTTGGTAACAGAAATTTGATCGTATGTTGTACCGAAAGGTGTAGATACCTCGAGAAGTTGTGGAGTAGCAGTTTTTATAGTTGCAACAGCAGCACCAAAAGAAACTTTTAGGTTTGCCTGGTTATAATCAAAAGCATTTCCTTTAATCGTTACAATTTCATCACCCGCAGTGCTTTCTTTATCAATAGAAATGATCACAGGTTTTTGCGCCATCACACAAATGCTTAGATGCAGTGCTATTATCAATGCTATAATGGTTTTAACCGGCATATATGAATACCTTGAATACATCAAAAAAAATGCAGTAACTAGATTATTGATATCGTTTTGTGTTTTACTTTTGCCTTATTGTGCTCTTTCCTTCATGACGCGCCTTCTTAGAGAGGTTTGCTTCAAGTAAATACATAACTGATAAACGAAGTCCCATATTTCGTGCCTTGAGGTTATCCTCATATGCTACGGGTATTACATAATCAGAACTTGTAGCTTTACCTAACCATGTATGGCCGAATTCAAGACGCAAATCAATCATTATTTTGTGACTACTATTACTTGATGGCTCAAGCATTATTCCTCCACCAAGATTTAAACCTAATTGGAAACGTTTTACATTATTCAGATAGATTTTGTCAATTTCACTGATGTCTTCACCCCGTTCTCCGAATACAATCTTATAATTTAGTGTTGGGAATTGATTCTCACTAAACTCGCTTGAATAAATGCTGCCTCTACCGCCTAACCAATAACTGAACACTGGCCCTGCGCCGAAGTACCATTTAAATTCTCTTACATTTTTTAAATGCTTTGTAAAAAATATATTATATAAAACAGGTACATCAAAATAATTATAAATTACCCTGTCCTTTAACTCTTTATCAACTTTGCCTTGAACTACTTTACCTTTTGTTGAAAACAGAAACTCTGTTTGCAGCGTATATCTATCTTTTACTTTAAAAGCAAGCACTGCGCCAGCACTGTATCCAAGTATAGGATTTACTTTCACTTGTCTTCTATAGTCACTATCGTCATTTCTTACCCCAAAAAACTGTGCACCGCCTGTTATTCCAGCCTGAATAACTTGCGCAAATGCATGATTAAAACTAATCATGGATAAAAGGCATAATGTAATTGTTACTTTAAAAGTTTTTGTTGAAGTAGACATCGCAGCACAAGTGTGTAGTTATACGGGGTGTTACCATTCCCAATATTATTATGCTAATTACGAAACAGACAAGCAAAAAATGGTTTGTTGTAACAATTGTTGTATTATTTACATAATCGTAAAAAAATTAGCTTTCACTCATGTCGATTCCAGGACGGAGACAACGGTATGCCTAATTGAGAGATTTGAGTATATAAAGATTAACTAAGTCTGAGTCTGTTCTGCGCCTTAAAATTTTTGAAGTAGCCCATAAACATGAAAAAGGTAGCATTGTAAGGTTTACATCAAAGTTGGAAGTCACATTGGCTTACTTTGCAGGTACTTTGGAGATAGATCAGGGTGTGATTATAAGAGATGGTACATTGGTTTGTACCGATACTTCATAGTATGCGAAAACTTTATTTTTTCCTATTTTTTTTTATTAGCATACAAGCCAGCGTGTTTGCTCAAGAGGCAAACTGTAGTGATGGCATCGATAATGACGGTGACGGTTTTATTGATTGCTTTGATGGGAATTGTGCGAACAATAATGCATGCGCTAATTTTTACATGGGTAAAGATAGAGCTTGCCAAACACCGCCTACAGGTGTTGTTGATTTTCAGATGCAACTTGCCTATAAATCGCAAGACAGAACAGCATTAACGTATAGCAGATTAGCAGTAGGTGATCTAGATCGCGATGGCACTCCTGAAGTTGTTGTTAATCATTATAACGATAAGAAGTTATATATATTGAGTGGGAAAGATCTAAGCATTAAGAATCAGGTTGCAACAAGTGGCGTACCTGAATACATGGATATTACTATCGGTAATGTTAAAAATGATAATTGTGGGGAGATATTCTTTGCAGAAGTATATAATGGCGCTTACCATATTGTAGCATACGATTGCCAGTTAAATTTTTTATGGAGAACACAAGCATCAGGCAAGCCCTTTAATTTGGGTCTTGCAGACTTTGACTCTGATGGTAAAGTAGAACTCTATTATAAGAATGAGATATTAGATGCAGAAACAGGTGTGAGACTGGTGAAGGGAACTGCTGCGACCTGGGATAATATGGACAGCGGTCCTGTAGCAATTGATATGCTAGATAATGGTGTGTGTACGGAGTGTCCTGGACTTGAGCTTGTGATTGGTGGGAGTATCTATGCCGTTGAACTTACACCTCGTTCACTTGATGGAGGAAGTTTGGGAAGCGCGATTAAAACTATTCCTGCGGCTGCTAAATATTTTCCGAAGTATGTAAGTTTTGGATATGTAAATAGCCAGACAAGTGTTGCTGATTACAACTTGGATGGAAACCTCGATGTGCTCATGAGCGGAGCATCACCTACCGGTTCTGGTGGATCTACCGGAAGCCCTACAACGGTTTTCTTTTGGGATATTACCAATAACACTTACAAGAAGTATCAACCCAAGCAAGCCAACGGTACATCGTGGGCCAACGGAACGGGACGTTTAAATATTGCTGACATCGATGGTGATGGTAAACAAAACGTAACGTTTGTATCTGGAAGTAGGCTGTTTTGTTTGAAAGAAGATTTTACTGATCTATGGTCACCAAAAACAATTTCGGAAGTAACATCTGGTTTTACAAGCACAACAGTTTTTGACTTTAATAATGATAATGCCGTTGAGATCGTTTATCGCGATGAAGCAAATATTTATATTATTGATGGAAAGACAGGTAACGCATTTACAACATCAAAGTGCCGTTCACGAACATGTAACGAATATCCTATTGTAGTAGATGTTGATGGTGATGGCGGTACCGAAATATGTGTGCCCTGTGCTACAGATGATAATGTAGATATTAATGACAATAATAATACACCGTTTGGCCAGGTAAGAGTATTCAAATCAGCCTTAGATCCTTGGGTATCTGCACGTAAAGTTTGGAACCAACATGGATATTTCAATGTAAATATTAATGACGACCTGTCTATACCCATTACGCAACAGAAACATCATTTAATTTTCTCAACAGATCAATGTACAAATGTAACAGGGCCGAACAGGGCTTTAAATTCATTCTTAAATCAATCTGCTATTCTTGATTCTAAGGGCTGTAAAACCTATCCTGCCGCAGACATAGCCTTTATTCCGAATCCTGACAGCATAAGCATAACACAACCCACTTGCCCTAACAAAGATTTTTCAGTTTCCTTTACAATAAAAAATGCTGGTGAATTAACGCTTTCAGGAAGCCTTCCGATTACTTTTTACAGTGGTAATCCAAAGCTAGTTGGGGCAGTTAAGTTAAATACAGCGATGCTGACACTCGGAACGTTTAAAGTTGGCGATCAGCTTACCTTTACGGAAACTGTACAAGGGACAGGAGCAAACTTTAAATTGTACGCAGTGCTTAATGATAATGGCTCTTCCATGCCATCTCCAATTACTTATCCCAATTCAGGTCTCGCAGAATGTTATAACTGGAATAATATCGCATCAGCATCAATAAAGCCAAAACCATTTCATCTTTCCACGGCGTTTACCAATCACACGCAATGTAGTGCAGTAACAGTAACTGGAAATGGCTCAGCGGAAGCATATAAAATTGAGGGCGCAACAAAGCAAACAGTAGGATATCAGTTTTATTGGTATAATGGCACAACCGCAGGAGCGCCTGCGGCAGCATCATACACGGGACCTGTGCGAACAGGGGTTTCTAATGGTACATACACAGTCTATGCCAGGCATAGCAGCAATCAATGCAATTCAGATACAGCTCAGGTTACAGTCGGATTGTCTACGAAAGCAATTGCAGCATCTGTTACTGTGAATAATAACTTTACAAACTGCCAGAATCCTGATGGGCAACTGACGGTAATCCCGGCTAACAGCCAGCCTATAGGAAATTATGATTATGAATGGTATGAAGGCACGGTAGTGCGTACTGGTCCTAAATTGTCGACCAGCAATGTCTTAACCTCAGCGCAGCCACTTACATATTCTGTATTGGTAATTGAAAAGTTTTCGAATTGCGAAGTGGTAGCTTCAGGTACCGTAGCTGATCTTACAGCTAAGCCTTCTGTTTCAGCTACCGCTACAAATACCAACTGTAATCCAAATAATACAGGAACAGTAATCGCCAATGTAAATGGATCTACCAATGGATATAAGTTTTCATGGTACAATGGCAATGTTGTAAAACCTGCTACGGATTTCGTAGGAAGTAGCTATTCTAGTCTTACATCAGGTAATTATACTGTTGTTGCTACCAATTTAACTACTGGATGTGTATCCAATCCTTTTACTGTAATAGTTGGAAGTACTACGGGAATTACTGTAAACGCAAACACTGTAGCACAGCAGACTTCATGTACTATACCGAATGGTTCTGCAACCTCAAATGTAGCAGGAGCTACCGTAGGGTATACTTTTAATTGGTTTAAAGGAAATAATACCTTGCCTACTAATAAGATCGGTACAAATCCGTCTATTACAGGATTAGCCGCAGGTACATATACTGTAGAGGCAACCCATAATATAACAGGTTGTTCTGATACTGAATTGATAAATATAGTTGATGTGATTACCATCCCAACAGTTACAGCCTCCGTAACCGCAAACCAGTCACATTGTTATCCATCTAACGGATCAGTTACAGCTTCAGCAGCTATTTCTGCCGGGCCACATTTACTATATTGGTTTAATGGAAATATCGGGACACCGGATACAACCGTTGCTAGTTTTAAAGGGGTAAATTATACAGGCCTTGTAGCGAGGCAGTATACCGTTGTAGCTGTGGATAGAGTTACGCGTTGTACTTCGTCTCGTGCAGTTGTTTCGGTCTTGGATAATACGGTTAATCCAACACTCAGTACGTCATCTGTTTCACAGACAAATTGTAATGCAGCCACACCGAATGGTAGCGCTTTAGCTACAGTAACAACTCCGGTAAGTGCTTATCGATATAGATGGTTTTTAGGTGTAGATACAACTACATTTATTCAACAATCAGCTAGTATAACAAACCGTGCGGCAGGGAGCTATAATGTAAAGGCTATCAATTCAATATCAGGATGCTTTGCCACAAAAATTTGCACTATATCAGATGTAAGCGGTAAGCCTGTATTATCGTTGACTAAAATTGATAATACCATATGTAATGGCTTATTGGGATACAATGGCTCGATCTCATCAACTATAACTAGTAATCCAAATGCGCAAGCAAGCCATACTTTGGTTTATAGTTGGAGTAAAAATGGGTCTCCCCCCATTTCTGGTCAAACTGGTTCATCCATAACAACACTCAATGGGGCATCCTACACTGTCAATGTAACCAATCAAAATTTATCCTGTCAATCCGATCCATTGGCTATGGTTGTTAATGATGTTTTTGCATTGCCTGGACTGACTACTGCATTAACAGCATCAACAAACTGTGATCCTTCAAAGCCGAATGGTAGTGCAGAAGTAACAACGGTTGATGGTCTAGCTGTAAGCGCAACAACAAACTATACATATCAATGGTACACTGGCTCAGGTACAACTTCATTAATTAATGTAACGTCAAATGCATCTGCAGATGATCCTAAATTGATAAATGTTCAGGGTGGAGCAACAAACGCATACACTGTAGAAGTTACTAAGGCATCAACAGGCTGTAAGAACAGCGCATTAGTGAATGTTCCAGATATGAGAGTACTTCCAGTGTTAAGCTTGACCGCCACAGATAATACAGTATGTGATCCGGCCTTGACAACGCCAAGTATTAACTACAATGGCAGGATCATAGCGGTTGTAACAAACCAGGTTGGTTTGTTATCCGATTATACGTTTGTGTTTGGTGGCATGAATGGGGGTTTGGCGACAAACAATGTTTACGATAAGTTGAACGGCGGTGCAAGCTATACAGTTTCTACAACACATACACCTACAGGTTGTATCTCTTCAGTATCGAGCGTCCAGGTATCGAACACGCAAGACACTCCCGATTTAATTACAAGCAGTACAGGTTCTACGAATTGCGCTCCGGGTAAGGAAAATGGTATGGCGCGTATTGTAAGTGTAGATGGTACTGCCATAGGCGCAGCAACGAATTATATTTATTCATGGACAGGCCCGGCGTTGTTTAGTGTAGCTGCGAACAGCACACGCACGGCATCGCAGCTGGCTAACTTACAAGGCGGTGCCGGATTTGATTACACAGTAGAAGTTATCAACCAGCTGAATGGCTGTAAGAACAGCGCATTAGTGAATGTTCCAGATATGAGAGTACTTCCAGTGT
>CAXSCR010000029.1:49457-53453 GCA_964235605.1 uncultured Cyclobacteriaceae bacterium
TATCGAACACGCAAGACACTCCCGATTTAATTACAAGCAGTACAGGTTCTACGAACTGTGCTCCGGGTAAGGAAAATGGTGCGGCGCGTGTGGTTACAGTCGATACAAATCCAGCCACAACAACAGGATTCACCTTTGAATGGACAGGTCCTGTGGTGCCACCATTTTCTTTAGCTGCAAATGCTACAAGAAATAATATCGAGGTGCAAAATGTGCAAGGAGGAGTAGGATACAATTACAGCGTTTCGGTTACTAATCTTTCTAATGGTTGCCAAAATACAGCAATAGTCAACGTAAGTGATGCAAAAACATACCCTTCTATCGCACTTTCAAAAACTGACAATACGATCTGTAATCCAGCTTTGACCAACCCTTCCGTTACATATAATGGCCAAGTAAGTATTACATCGACCAATTATAATGGAATGCCGTATGGTGGGCCAAGCACTATTATTTATAATTTTTATGATAATGGAAATGCTGCAGGTGCTGCAAGTCAGGCAGGTTCGGCAATAACATATTTAAACAGGCCATCAGGACCATTTTCTGCAACGGCTACTATTGATAATCTTGGTTGTACGTCAAGTGCAGTTTCTGTTGTTATTAATAATGATCTTACATATCCTGTGCTTGCAACCAGTGCAGATGCTTCTACAAACTGTATTGCAGGTAAAGAAAATGGTGCTGCTCGTGTTATCACTGTAGATGGTTTAACAGTAGGTGTACATGCAGCTGCATTAACCGACTACACCTATCAATGGTACGACGGCAATACAGCAGATCCGCTCAACCTCAAAGCAGGAAGTACTACGCCAACACTAGGTAGTACAGTGCCCGGTGCTGGTATCCAGGGTGGACTTTCGTCAAGTACATTTACAGCGTTAGTAACTCGCAAATCAAATGGATGTATAAGCAACAACGTAGTAACTATTCCTGATGCTAAAGCTAATCCTGTAATTTCAGTTTCGCTTGTTAAAAACAATACCATATGTGATCCTGTATTAGGAGCAGATGGAAGTCTTACGTCAACAGTAACGGATAAGAATATTGTTCAGCCTAGTCCGCTTGCATCAAACTGGCAAGTTACCTGGTCAACACTTCCGACGGTAACTTTAGGTGAAACATTAACTGGACAGCCTTCCGGAAATTATTCTGCGACAGTAACCGATACAAACACCGGTTGTATTTCAGCAGCTGATGCCGGAACGATTGTAGATCAATTCGATATTCCTGTGCTTACTACATCAGCAATAAACAAGCAAACCTCTTGTGATTTTAGTAATCCAAATGGACAATTACAAGGTATGGCAACGAACGGTCCTGGAGGCTCTACACTGCGTTTCACTTGGTATACAGGCATTGGAACAAGTGGCACAGTAATAAATACGGCCATAAGTCAGGCATCAGGTGCTAACCTTCAAACACCAGGTATACTCGCCAGCACGGATTATACATTTGAAGCAAGAAACGAGAGCACGGGTTGTGAGAATACATTAACTATCCTGTTGCCTACTCAGCTAACCTATCCAACATTTACAGGCTCAGTAACGGATGTTACAACCTGTACGCCAACAAATGGTAACCTTGATATTGCGTTAGGAACAATTTCTAATTCTGCACAATTTACAATCTATTATTATAATGAAATCAACTCAGGGCACACAGGCGATCCTGCTCTGATCAAAGCTGCAACACCATTAACATCACCATCGGGCGATAATTATACCAACGATCCAACCAAGCTTAGCTATACAGGTTTAGTAGCAGGTCACATGCTGGAGCCAGGTACTTACACTGTATTGATTCGCGATGAAGTAACACAGTGTGAGTCCAATGCGAAAACATTTACTGTGGCAGACAATACCGTAAAAACGGTGACAGCATCTATCGCTGCAAGTGCTACTTTCTGTGGTGATAATGATGGAGGTAAATTAGATCTCACTGTAAACCCGCCATTGGTAATGCCACAAACCTATACCTACAAATGGTATGCAGGCGTGCCTACCAATAGCAACTTTGACTTTATGAATAATGCTAACATTCCTGCGTTTGTAGGTGGGATAATGCAAACTTCAGAAGATTTAACAGGCGAACTTGACGGTGATAATAGCGGTGTAACGAATGGGCTTTATACCGTTGTGGTTACAGACCCTGTTGGATGCGGTAAAGTATTTTCAGAAGCCGTCCCTTTTATTGGCGCACCGGCTGTAGCATTAACACAAATTAATTCTACCAAATGTGATTCATTGCTTTCGGATGCACAAGTACAAGTGGCTGTAACAGGGAACGCAGGAACTACATATTCTATACGATTAATTTCAACACATAATCCTGCTACTGGTACATGGCTGAATGGTGAGTTAGACTGCCTTAATGGTGTTGATGATGATGGTGATGGTTTGATTGATGCTGCAGATACTGATTGCGGGTTAACCAATGCAAATACCTTGTTTTCAAATTCGTCAGCATTATTGACAGGAACAGCGCCGGTGTCGTTGTTAGGCAATTATATCATACAAGTTATCGATCATACGCTGGGTGCAGCATGCGCCATTAACAAAGTAGTTACACTTGAAATCGCACCACGGCTTCCTTCTATTACTATAGATGCAATAGATCCAAGCACTGCTTGTACAGGTGGTGTTGGTGACGGATCAATCCAGATAACAGTAAATAAAGATCCACTTGATACCACCACACCAAACTACAGTGTAAGTAACATTGTCCCGATGAACATAGGAGGAGCAGCGCCACAGGCTATAGCTACAGGTGTTTCTACAATGATTACTGGTACATTCGATGCACAGGCATATACACTTACAATTGAAGATGTGGTGAGTGGATGCGCTGTGGATCAATATATCAATGTTCCTTCGCAGCCAGGAATACCAACCGTATTTGCAATCACACCTCAGTTAGATGAGTTTTGTGCTCCATTTACAAATGGTAGCGCCCTGGTGACTGCAATAGCACCAGGAGCTTTTACAGATTATCAGTTCCAATGGTATAAGGATAATGGACTTGCAGCCTTAATATATAGTGCTGCTGGTGATGGCGCCAATCTAGGAGGTGAGTTATTAAATCCTTCGAAGGTTATTCCTGCTAACTGGCCCATCAATGTAACGCCAGGTTTAGGAAACGGAAATAAAACATTTTATGCACGTGCCCAAAAGCAAGGTGGCCCTGGTGATCAATGTTACTCAGCAGTATTGAAAGTTGATATCGCTGATAGTCATAGTGCTCCCCAGGTAACAACAGTACCATTTTCGAATACTTCATGTACAGGTTTGATTAATGAAGGCAGGATAGAAGTAACAGCTTCAACTACGTCATCAACAGGTACTATTTCAGGTTCAACCTATATGTATTCATGGACACCCGATCCAACGGCAACAAGTCCGGAAAGTGCGCAAAATGGTGCAGTAACATATACCATCACCGGCCTAGCCGCAAATATCTATACTGTAAGTGCAATGAATGAAGTGAACGGCTGTATCACACCGAAAACTGCTGAGGTATTGGATACAAAATTTTCTATAACAATAACAGATAATATTACAACAGCTCAGGAGATTTGTCCGATAGGTGGACAAGCTGATATTACTGAAATTACAATTGATAGAACCATTACCAATGAAACAAATTTGGCGCTTAATGGAGCAACACTTTCAAGTGAATTTACATATCAGTGGTTTAAGTCTTCTGCCGGAAACCCTGCAATCTTCAACAATGCAACTCCCCTAGTAGATAATTCAGCTACGCCCATTAATATTGTTTCCCTGGTTGCCGGTACCGCAGCACAAGAAAACCCCGCTATGGATGCAGGCACTTATTACGTAATTGCTAGCCGAGCAAATACGATAACGATGCCAGGCGCTGGTTGTTCATCTCAACCAATGCGAGTTGATGTTAACGATAAGAGAGTATATCCAACAGTAAGCTTTGCTACGGTATCAAGCACTTCATGCGATGATAACCACGATGGTCAGATCACAG
>CAXSCR010000030.1:0-53412 GCA_964235605.1 uncultured Cyclobacteriaceae bacterium
TTGCACCAGGTAAAGTTAGGTTTTGTCCTACGTTTACATTTGACGTAGAAGTACAACCGTTAACCGGGTTTGTCACCGTCAAGGTGTAAGCACCAGGGGCTGTTGTCGTTGGATTTTGAACGGCAGATGTAAAGGAAGGGCCGCTCCAGGCATAAGTTACTCCACCAGTACCTGAGCTTCCGCTTAGTGTTATTGTTGTAGTCGTACAGCTAAGATCACCGCTCTTAGATGCCGTGGCACCGGGCGCAGCTATGCTTTGTGCTACGTTTACACTTGAAGTAGAAGTACAGCCGTTAACCGGGTTCGTTACCGTTAAGGTGTAAGCTCCAGGGACTGTTGTCGTTGGATTTTGAACGGCAGAAGTAAAGGAAGGGCCGCTCCAGGCATAAGTTACTCCACCAGTACCTGAGCTTCCGCTTAGTGTTATTGTTGTAGTCGTACAGCTAAGATCACCGCTCTTAGATGCCGTGGCACCGGGCGCAGCTATGCTTTGTGCTACGTTTACACTTGAAGTAGAAGTACAGCCGTTAACTGGGTTTGTTACCGTTAAGGTGTAAGCTCCAGGAGCTGTAGTAGTTGGATTTTGAACTGCAGAAGTAAAGGAAGGACCGCTCCATGCATATGTTACTCCACCTGTAGCTGAGCTTCCGCTTAGCGTTATTGTTGTAGTAGTACAGCTTAGATTACCGCTCTTAGATGCCGTTGCACCAGGTAAAGTTAGGTTTTGTCCTACGTTTACATTTGACGTAGAAGTACAGCCGTTAACCGGGTTTGTCACCGTCAAGGTGTAAGCACCAGGGGCTGTTGTAGTTGGATTTTGAACTGCAGAAGTAAAGGAAGGCCCGCTCCATGCATAAGTTACTCCACTAGTAGTTGAGGTGCCACTTAGTGTTATTGTCGTAGTAGTACAGCTAAGATCACCGCTCTTAGATGCCATGGCACCAGGAGCAGTTGTGTTCAAATTCACCGTTACACTTGCTGTTGAAGTACACCCATTCACAGGATTTGTAACAGTCAACGTATAGGGACCAACAATACTCGTTGTTGGATTTTGAACCGCAGAAGTAAAAGACGAAGGCCCCGTCCATGCATAGGTTACGCCAGACGTTGAAGAGCTTCCGCTTAGTGTTACTGAAGAAGTTGTACAAGTTATGTCGCCGCTTTTGCCGGCAGTTGCTCCAGGAGCAGTTGTATTTTGAGTTACAGCAATGCTGGCTGTTTTTGAACACCCTGCCATAGATCCGGTCCCGGTAACTATATAAGTGCCCGGGGCAGTAACGTTAGGGCTAGCACCACTAGAAGAGAAACTCGGGCCCACCCAGCTATAAGTAAGACCTGCCGTATTTGAAGTTGATGATAATTGACGGGTAGTATTAGCGCAGGTCAGAATGCCGCTCACAGCCGCCGTTAATGTCATATCATAAAAGCTTGCTGAGCGAGTACCGTAAACACTGATGTTATCCAGGTAATAGATTTCATCTGTAAACGTGTTGCTCGATCTTACCACAATTTGTAGGGAAGTTCCATTGAGGGCGCCGGTGGAAACAGTTTTTGGTGCTACATCACCAGAATTAGCCCCACCTGAAAAAAGGATTTCTGGGCCACCATTTAATTTGTAATACACATTCACATAATCCCACAAACCACTACCAGCTGTATTTAAGTTACCTTCAGACTGCAAGTCCAAAAAAGCCTGTACATTGGTTCGACCTGTAATATCAATGATTTGAGATCGCCAGATACCATTATCAGACCCGTCAGATGCAGTTGAATTATTTACATAACTTATTTTAAATTTTTCATTTTCAACATTAAAAGAGCGACTAGCTGGGCTCAATGCTATATCTGTAGTAGTGATATCCCTTGTCCATGCCGTTACGCCACCATCCGCTATAGTGCCATTCGCCAGACCCGTAAAGTTTTCTACCCATATCGATTCAATTGCTGGTCCACCTATAAGAATTGAGGCGATGTTAGTACAACCCGTTGTTGGGTGAGTTACAGTCACCTTGTAAACACCTTCTTGACTAACCACAGGACTAGCTATTGTTGAAGTAAATCCACTTGGGCCCGTCCATGAATAGGTCGTTCCGGGAACCGTTGTAGAAACTGCATTTAAAGTCGTAGTAGGACTACTACAGTTAATATAACCACCAGAAATAGTAAGATCCGGAAAGGCCACATTTCTTCCAATGTAGACTTCCGAGGAACAAGAAAACGCTGGAAAGCCGGTTTGATTAGTTATATCAACTGTAAAAAATCCTTCCTGAAAATTAACAACCGGATCTTCAAGGGTCGAAGAAAACCCACTACCATTTTGACCATTCCATTGATAGTTAAGACCTGAAGTGTTTCCAGTCGTATTGATTGTCGCATTCGGATTAGTACAGGTAACAGTATTGCTTACTGTGAATTTTAGATCACGTACCCGTTGTATAGATACATTATCTATGTAGTGACTTTCAGCTATATCATTATTTTTAAAATAAACTTTTATTCTTACGCTTGTAGCTCCCGTGATGGGTGTTACTATGTTTGTATAAGCTTTACGGGGTGTTTGGATGTCATCATTAATACTTCCATTGTTGGGAAAAGCTATCTCAGTTCCATTGTTATTTAGTATATAGAAAAACTCAATTTTGTCACTATTCTCCAATGGAGCACCAGCATAATTCTCTGTCCAAAAATCTGCCGATAGCACTACTTTATCGGTTGTGTTAAGTGCAATATCATTGGATAGCCAATAGTTAGAACCCCCACCAACGTTGTTTGCCTGAAATGCATTTACAGTAGCATTTCTTGCAAGTGTTCCACCTCCTGAGATAGCCCACCCTGCATTGGTTGATGAATTAAAGTTCTCTCTCCATATGTATTCCATATTGGAACAATTATCAGTGTTTTCGTGCAATGCAACTTTCGCATTATCGAATTGATAAATTTCATTAGGATCAGTATCGTTATTGGTTAATCGAACTCTTATCATCAATGAGGTACCAGACAAATAATCAGTACTAGCATGTGCTATAGAGAAACCATTGGTCTGCACTCCGCTGTTTTGAAAAGTCGTCCATGTTGATCCTCCGTTAAGACTATATTGGGCTCTGATTTCATCGCCAGTTGCATCTAATGACCCAATAGCCATGAGCTGGATACTAGCTCGGATACTACTGTATCCGGTAATGTTTATGGATTGAGAAGTCCAATAATGAATAGCATTTCCAACGCTCACTGCTTGAAACCGGCCGTCCCACACTGCAAAGGTTGATGGTGAGACGTAGTCTACTGACCATTTACCACTTGTGCCGGCATTTGTTCCATTTGCGTAACTATCAAAATTCTCTTCCCAGATAATGTTCTGGGCATGCGCGTAAACCGTCATGAATAACAGTAAGACTATTGTTACTAAGATGAAATCGATTTTAAGTATAATTCTTTTCATGGTATTGAAATTTGGGACTACGGAATTATTGTAAGCTCTTAGGCGAATATCCTTCCATAACTGCCATATTGCATTTAAGCTAAACATACAGCGTTGCTATAGCAACCTATGTCCCATACTGGGATAAAAGAATCTTCGAATGGGAAGTATTCTGAAGTATGATTTTTTAGAAACTGTAAGAAATGTACAGTGGGGCGAACGATGTTATTTTGTTTTTGTACAAAGGATACGAACTGCTTGATCCTAATTAAAATTCTTAATTACAAAGCTTTGTGTTAGTCAATACAATGAATCAACGTTACAGATTTTTATAAAACATTCGGGTTTACAAAATATATACGTGTAAATACCTCTTAGAACTACACTGTAAGAATAATTTAGAAATAAATCAATATCTTAAAATTGCTTCGAGGCTAACATTTAATATAACTCTAAATATAAATAAGTCATAAGTTAATCGTCAGCTTTATGTGATTTTTTAAATCGTATTTCACCGACAAATCGAACCTTATTACATTTTCTTAGACATTAGATTTTGATAAGAAGATCAACGTTCAATATCAAACCCTAGCGTAGGCAAATCCACTATCAGTATCATTGATTAATTTGCAATAATTTATAAGCCTATTCTTCAACGCAACATCTTCCGCGATGGTTATTAGATATAATAGACATACTTGAAATTTCTAAAGCAATTTAAGAGCGCATCTGAACCGAGAGTTTAGATCTATTAACATTAAAGGATTGTGTGTTCTTCTATTTCAAAAACGTATTTTGCAACCGCTTTCGAACTCGGAAATAAATATTGTATTGAATACGATCAATAACTTTTCAGAAACATAAACATAACCATAATCAATCCCTACAACATGCTTAAAACCATAGGAGAAGCTAAACAAAGATCATTTGTACCCAACCTTAATTTTTTAACAGCCCTGGCAATTTTAGTCGCTACTTTAATTATACCTTCTCAATTGAATGCGCAGTGTACGCAATTGGTCTGGAATGACGAGTTTGAAGGTACCTCACTCGACCAAACTAAATGGGCCTACGCATTGGGCCGCGGCTGTGATCAACCTTCTGGGTGCGGTTTTGGCAACGGCGAGGAGCAATCTTATACTAAAAACGCAAATAACATTTCTGTGAGCGATGGAAAACTTACCATCACTGCGCTGTTCAATAATCCAGAACCCGGTGCAGCCTTTTCTTCGGCAAAGATTCAAACATTAAATCTTAAAACTTTTCAATATGGAAAGATAGAAGCGAAGATGAAGCTATCATCGGGAAAAGGCGCATGGCCAGCATTTTGGATGCTCGCCCAGCAAAATAACTGGCCCTACACCGGTGAGGTTGACATTATGGAGGCTAAGCATAAAAATCCTACGCAACTTATGGGAACGGTTCACCATTACAATGGACATAACACAGGGCAAGTAACAACACCCGATCTATCGCTTGCCTTTCACACCTATGCTATTGAGTGGGAAAAAGATGAAATCAGATGGTATTTCGATGGCGAATTATATCATCGCGCTACACCCCAAACAACGGGTGGGGCATGGCCATTCAATAATACAGGAAATCCATTTTACTTAATATTAAATTTAGCTGTTGGTGGTTTAGGTACAGGTTTCACTGGTAATCAACCTTTCAACGCCGCCGACTTCCCGACTAGTCTTCAAGTAGATTATGTGCGGGTTTATACTGGAATATGGAATGTGGAGTTCACGGGAGATCCATTCGTTTACAAAAATGAAAACAATAAAATTTATGCGGTAAGCGCAGTTGAGGGGGCGGGATACAATTGGACATTGCCTGCAGGAACAACCATTAAATCAGGACAAGGCACTAATCAAATTACTGTTGATTTTGGTTCAAGTTCAACAAGTGGAGATATTAGTGTGGATATAACCAGTGGTTGTGAGACTAAAACCTATAAGAAAGCTGTAACGGTAGAGGAGGCTTTCAAAGTAACAAACATATTGAAAGATTGGGATGACAATAGTAACATGACCTTTAAGTCGGCTTCCGGTACATTAACTGAAGTTGCAAATCCGTCAGGGACAGGACAAGTCGGCAAGTATATTCGAAATGCAGAACAGTTATATGATAACCTAGTTTATAATAAAATTGCATTCGGCAATGCAAGTGATTTTGTGACGCGAAGAAGAAGAATTCAGGCCGACATTTATACCAATGCTCCTATTGGAACAAAACTTAGAATTCAATTAGAAAACTCTGCTAAGTCCGCACAAACATTTCCAATCGGTCGTCATAGCGTACACGAAGCTAAAACAACAAAACAGAATCAATGGGAAACTGTGGAGTTTGAATATGTAAACTCTCCTGATCTTGGTACTGGCGCCACAACTGTAGACCAGATTGCGTTTTTGTTTGCGGTAGAATCTAACAACAGCAGTACCTACTATATTGATAATGTTGTAATTGGTACGCCAGGCGATTTATGCGAAAGGGTAGTTAGCCAAACGCTAGAAGATTTTCAGACAAACAGAAACATAACCTTCAAGAGTTCAACAGGAATACTTTCATCTGTTGAAAATCCAAACACTTCAGGTATTAACACATCAGCGCAAGTTGGTAAGTACATACGTAAATCTTCTGAGTTGTATGATGTTTTGTTTTATAAGGATGTGAACATTATCAATCTGCCAGATTTTAAAAATGGAAAATCTGTTTTCAAAATGCATGTGAATACATCTGCACCTGTCGGCACCGTAATCTCTTTACAGTTGGAGACTAGTGCTTCCACGCCAGAAAATTATCCAACAGGAAGACATAGTTTATATCAAGGTGTTACGTCAGTTCAAAATCAATGGGAACTAATTGAGTTTAGCTTCGTAAGTTCACTTGATGCATTAGCCCAAGATGCTGACGTTAACACGCTAGTTTTTCTTTATGCTCCTGGTGTCAAAACTGAAGGAACTTATTATTTTGATAATCTATTGACTGAAGCGGAAAATTGTACTGGCCAGCGAGCCCCATCTGTAAGTATAACCTCACCCGATAATAATGAAAACTTTAAAGACCGCAACATCAATATAAAAGCAACGGCAAGTGATACAGACGGCACAGTTGTTGAAGTGGCGTTCTTTAATGGCTCTACGTTATTGGGAACCGATGTAGCCAGCCCTTATATTTTTGAATGGAAAGATGTTGCTGATGGAAGCTATAAACTAACTGCTAAGGCTACTGATGATACCGGATTAACAACTACTTCTTCTACAGTTAATATAACTGTAGGCACCATAAATAGTTTACCCACAGTCAGCATTACATCTCCACCAAATGGTACGGTCTTAACGGCACCGGCAAGTATAACCATTAGCGCTGAGGCAGCTGATACAGATGGAACTGTTAGCAAAGTGGAATTCTTTAACGGCGATACCAAGCTTGGTGAGGATTTAACTTCTCCATATTCATTTACCTGGACAAATGTAAATGAGGGTTCATTTTCAATAACAGCTCTCGCGTTTGACAACCTTGGCGCACAAAGCACATCAACCGCGGTCACGGTAAGTGTTTTAAATAGCTCTGTATGTTCAGGTAATGGACCTAATGCACCTAATACTAGCATACCTGATTTTAGTTGGACGGCTACCAATACAGCTAACCCAACTATAACTTTCAATCCTGGAACACCAATCACCGGATCTGATTTTGTGATTTTATATGTCCAGTCAGGAGGAGGTGGTTATGCTGATCACCTTATGACTGCGTCAGGACCCAATTTCACTTCTTCATTTACAGCACCAATCGGAATAAATGTATCCATCTACTTTACTTACAGAGTAGGCGCAAGTGGCCCAGAAAGAAACTCAAGTGCAACACCCGGTACCTTTACTGTTGGTCAATGTGTAGTGGAGCCTGAGAATACACCACCAACAGTAAGCATTACGTCACCATTAAATGAGGCGACATATTCAGCGCCTGCTGGTATTACCATTAAAGCTGATGCTTCTGATTCGGATGGTACCATAAGTAAAGTGGATTTCTACAATGGCGCAACTTTACTTGGAACGGATTCAAGCAGCCCTTATAGCTTTGACTGGACTAACGTTACCACAGGCAACTATGCTATCACGGTAAAGGCCACAGACAATGATGATGAGGTTACTACTTCATCTGTGGTGAACGTAAAAATAACAGCGGAAGATGTATGTCTTCATACTAGTCATTTTGGTGATTACACGGTTGAAATATCAAATGCACTTACTAATCCTACGTTCACTTTCAAACCGGCAACTTCTGGTGTCGGCTCATCGGTAAGTATATTTTACTACGCAGCAACTTTCAATGGTACTTATGTTGGTAAAGTAATTGAACCCAACGTACCCTTCCAGGTAACTGCTGATGGAGGTGCTCGAATATATTTCTATTTTACCTATAGCTTAACGACCGGTGAAGTTCAAACCACAAGTGCTTACAAAGATATTTACATTGTGGGCGAAACCTGTATTGTTGTAGCGGTTGATGACGAACTGATTTCAGGAAGCGATAACGTTTATCCAAATCCTGTTGAAGAAGAGTTTATGATCAAAGGCGGTAAAAACGGTATAGTACAAATTATTAATGCACAAGGCATTGAAATCTTATCTACCCTGTTGAAGACAGATGTTGTGAACGTTGCTCAACTACCTGCAGGGGTTTACACCATTATGTTAGTCAAGAAAAATAGCAAGGTAATAAGCCGCTTTGTGAAAAAGTGATTTTACGTAGCACAAGGTGAAATTGGTTTACCTATGCATTATTGAGAAAGGCGGGCTTGTTCCGCCTTTCTCTTTTTTACGGTATCTAATATATTCATACTGCGATATCTTCGACCGCGTTGAACCTGGAAATATAACATCAAGATTTGTAATAGCTGTGACTTTATAGGCAGACTAGTATTGGTGCATAAAACACACGACACGTGCCTATCATGCAAAACTTTCGTGTTGGTTGTACGCCGCGTGAGGGATAGTAATGAAAAGCCCGAAGTGTGGCGGCGCATGTGTGGGAGCCGGACTTGTAATGAATAGCCCGACCTGAGGTACGAGGGACACGCACTACTATTATAATTACTTAAATTAACGGTGTTAGTTAAAACAAACAGTCGCTTGTAATATATGACTCACTTTACTCTGCATAACTAATTGCCATCCGTTTTATTCTATCCTCAAGCTTCTCGGAAGTAAGTTTCTCACGCATGTGGTCTACCATAATAGGGAATGCAAATGGAGTAACCTTCTGGGGTTTGGTAAGTATAATTTTTTGGTTTGCAATGCGCTCTAGCGCTCTACGTAGTCGCGCCTCCTCTAATTGAAAATCCATTACTTCTTCGTAAGCCTGACGAAGTAATAAGTTATGTGCTTCGTAGTCGTTAAAAACCTCAAAGAATAGTTGTGATGATGATTGGAGGTGTTTATCTTTTACTGGTTTACCGGGGTAACCTTTAAATACAAGGCCTGAAATCGCGGCAATGTCACGAAACTTTCGTCTGGCCATTTCGATTGAATTGATACTGGCTTGAATGTGTTGCATGAGGGTATCTGTGCCCAGCACATCGGTCTCTATGGCTTCGTCTATGGGGATGGGCATGTCTGACAGTAGCTCGAAGCCGTAGTCATTCATGGCGATGGAAAACGTAATAGGTTGAATCTGCGAAATTCGATAGGCCACAAGTGCCGCAAACCCCTCATGTACGAAGCGACCTTCGAAGGGATACATAGCGACATGATAACCTTCAGGGCTCTGAAAATATTCAATAAGAAATTCTTTGTTTGACGGAAGGTGTGAGCGTTCTCGCTGCAAGTCAAACAAGGGTTTAAGGAAAATCATTTCATGATCGGTGGCAGTGCCTTGTACTACTTCATCTATTTTGTTACGAATCATTTCGCTGAGTTGTGATGACAACGGCATGCGCCCTCCCATCCATGAAGGCACACGGCCAGACTTACGTTTTGATTTTCGTACGTGTACTTCCATTTCTTTGATGCGAACGAGCTCTAGGTTCTGACCAGCGAACCAAAATACTTCACCTGGTGTGAGGCGTGAGATGAATGACTCTTCAATGGTACCGAGGTATTTTCCAGAGACATATTTCACATGCAACGAGCTGTCGCCTACGATTGTACCAATAGAAAGGCGATGCTTCATGGCAATGCTGCGATTGGTAACTTTGTAGAGACCATCTTCAATGATTACTTTTCTATATTCATCATAGGCTTGCAGTGAGTCGCCTCCGGTGGTGATGAAATTCAGAAGCCATATCCATTCATCTTCACTCATGGAGTTGAAGCTAAAGGTACCCAGTACTTCATCGCGAACCTGATCTGAGTTGAAACCCTCGGACACGGCAAGTGTTACGAGGTATTGTATGAGTACATCGAAAGAGCGCAGATAAGGTAATCGTTCTTCTACAATGTTTTGTTTGATGGCTTCACGCAGCGCTGCTGCTTCCATTAACTCAAGTGAATGTGTGGGTACAAAGTATATTCTACTTACCGCACCAGGTTGATGGCCGCTACGACCTGCACGTTGTAAGAACCTTGCCACGCCTTTGGGGCCGCCAATTTGTATAATAGTTTCGACCGGCCGAAAGTCTACACCAAGGTCGAGGCTCGAGGTACATACTACGGCTTTGAGTCTGCCTTCGTGCAATTGATCTTCAACCCACTCACGTATATTTTTACTGATGGAACCATGGTGCATGGCAATGAGGCCAGAGAGTTCAGGCGCTTTGTCCAGTATCTTCTGGTACCATATTTCGGCGAACGATCTTGTGTTGGTGAAGATAAGCGTAGTGCCGCTTTGTTTCACCACATCCAATACTTTATCAAGCAGTTGAATACCCAAGTGCCCGGCCCAAGGCATTCTTTCGAGAGCATCTGGCAAAATGGAAATCACCTCTACTTGTTTACTGATGTCGGCTTTAATGATGCTAAAATTCTTAGAGGCGTAGTAGCTACCCAGCAGCGCCTCTAGTGCCTGATCCATGTTGCCAATGGTAGCCGAAATGCCCCACACTTTTAACGTGGGGTTGATGGCTTTTAATCTTGATAGCGCAAGTTCTACCTGTACGCCGCGCTTGGAGCCCATGAGTTCATGCCACTCATCAGCCACAACTACTTGTAATGTTTTGAAGAAGTCAGGATATTTTTTTTGTGCGAGAAGTAAATGCAAGCTTTCGGGTGTGGTTATGAGAAGCTCGGGCGGTTTTTCTTTTTGCTTTGCGCGATCTTTCACTGAGGTGTCGCCAGAACGCACGCCTACTTTCCAATTAAGTTCTAATCCCTCTATCAACCTTTTAGAAGAGATTTCTATTTCTTTGGAGAGTGCTCGGATGGGTGTGATCCAAATTGCTTGCAGCCCGTTATTTTTCTGTGTTTTGTATTTCGGGTTGTTGCGGATGAACTCTAACATGATGGGCATAAGCAACGAATAGGTTTTGCCACTTCCGGTTGGGGCATTCACCAAGCCACTTCCACCCTCAAGATAGGCTTGCCAAGCTTCAAGCTGAAACTGGAATGGCACCCATTTGTTTTGGATGAACCATGATTTTCCGATTTGTATTGACACTGCATGCATGGAGATAAATGTATTTAATTTAGGCGTTGTATCTAACTATTGCCAATTAGATTGATATTCCAAATAGACATGAAGTTATAGCTTCTGGCTGCTAGCTTTGAGCCCCTAGCTCGATTTTTTAAAGTTTTATGCAGGTGACTCACTTGTTGGGCTCATGTTAAGGATTTGTATTTGTTGACCAAGGGGCATAACGAATACGTAAAAGCTGCAGATGACAATCGACGTTTAAAAGTGCAATCCCTCCAGGGAAATCGCTTATAATATTATAAGTTGATCCAATCCAGTTGATAAAGCATTATTAAACTGGTTAACGTTCCTGTAAAACAAACACCTTCCCCAAAACATCATGAGAAGAAATTCTTTTTATATCCATAGTTAGTAAACTTAAAAGCGATTTCTCTGATTAATAACTTAATAACCACGGTTTGGCGTAAATGATTAATAAAATGCCTAATTTCAATCTCGATTTTACTTTTTTATCATTATTTAGATAAAAAAACAGAGAGTGTAAGTTTATGAATATCATGCATCTTGCGATATACTTACTTTTATTTAGCACTTCCCTTTACGCTCAACCACAAACTTTCAAATTCGATTATATTAATTCAAGTCATGGCCTGGCGCATAACTCAGTTTTAAGTATTTTAAAAGATAGCAAAGGCTTTATGTGGTTCGGCACTTATGGTGGACTAAATAAATATGATGGATATAATATCAGAACATTTAGTCATGAATACGGTAATAAAAACAGTATTTCGGAAAATCCCATTGTAGCCATTTATGAAGACCTGGAGGGTGTTTTATGGCTTGGCACGCGTGGTGGTGGGGTTATACAATATGACCCTAAAACCGATATATTTAAGACGGACAAATACCTTTATCTTGATCCAAAACGCAATATAACACCCAATGTAAAAAGCATTTTTGAAGATATTGACGGTTCTATTTGGCTCGCTTCAAGCGAAGGGTTAGTACAGTTTGATAAAGTGAAAAACGTTTATATACCCTATCGCTTTGATTCTAATCTTCGTGAGGACAATGACCTTACCATTATTCATGAAGGCCCTACCGGCAAATTTTGGATTGGATCCTATTTGGGTTTAAAACTATTTGATAGAGACACCCGGAAATTCACGTCTTACAAACCTAATTCGAATAAAATAAACAGTCTTGGGCACCCTAGTGTAATAAGTATTTACGAAGACAAAGTTGGCATTCTGTGGATCGGAACGGAGGGCGGAGGCCTGGATAAATTCAACACGGCAACGGAGCAATTCACACACTTTAAACATGATGTTAAAAATCCAAATAGCCTTATTAATAATTATGTATTTGATGTCAAGGAATTTGAGCCCGGCAAACTTTGGATTGCAACAGAACTAGGAATTAGCATTCTTGACACCAAGACTGAACGGTTTGAACACATTCTACCTGATCCGCATGACTTAACTAGTTTAAGTTATAATGTTGTACGATGTATGTATAAAGATCATAGCGAAGTAATATGGCTAGGTACGGATGGAGGTGGTGTAAATAAAATGGATAGCCGTAAAAAGAAATTTAATATCCTTCAAAAGGAGATAAATAACACGTCCAGCTTAAGTAGCAATAATGTTTTTGCTCTTAATGAAGATGTTATAGGGAATATTTGGATCGGAACTATTGAAGGTGGATTAAACCGGCTTGACCCACAATCAAAAAAATGTTTTCGTTATACACCGGATCCAAAAGATAGACACGCTATGAATTCGCATAAGATTTTATCTCTTCATAGTGGCAACTCTAAAAATTTATGGATAGGCACAGATCGGGGTGGCTTGTGGATGCTTCCCGAGAAATTCATACGTGATCCAAAACTGAAAGCACAGTTTATTTCATTTTATAAAGACACCATACCAAACACGATCAATTCCAATGTAATCTTTTCCGTACTTGAAGATCATACGGGAACATTGTGGGCTGGTACATGGGGCAGCGGCTTAAATAAAATGAACTTTAATAAGAAATTAAACAATGGGGAGACCGACTACAATCACCCCACCGTTACGCATTACTTACCTGATAACGCAAACCCTACCGCACTATCACATGAGGTGGTCTTTACCATGTATGAAGATCGGCAGGGAACGCTGTGGATCGGAACTGCCGGCGGCGGGCTTGATAAACACGAGAAAAAAAAAGAAGTCGTACATGGTCAAACTATTGAGACTGATATTTTTATACACTATAAAAACAACCCTGAAGACTTCACTAGCCTAAGTAACAACCATATATCAGGAATTTATGAGTCTCATAAAGGAGATTTCTGGATAGGGACCTCGATTGGCTTAAATAAAATGGATCGCAAGACGGGTAAATGCAAGGTTTACACGGTTAAAGATGGCCTTCCGAATAACGCCATCTTTGGAATTGTAGAAGACGACAAAGAAAATCTTTGGATTTCTACACAAGGTGGTATTTCGAAATTCAATCCCGTTGCAGAAACATTTAGAAATTACACAAGGGATGATGGACTACAAGACAACGTTTTTAATCCAGAAGCTTTTTGTTTGAGTCATACAGGTAAAATATATTATGGTGGTACAAATGGTGTAACGTCTTTTTTTCCTGATAGCATAGCAGATAATCCATACAAACCTGAAGTCATGCTTACTGACTTCAAATTATTTAATAAACCTGTACCCATAGGGGTTCATAAAGATGAACCGTTCCGTTTGGCAAGGTCAATTTCTACTGTAGATGAAATCTATTTATCATATAAAGACTATGTTTTTTCAATCGAATTTTCAGGATCAAATTATTCGATTCCAGAAAAAAATCAGTTTGCCTATATGATGGAGGGATTTGATAAAGATTGGGTTTACACAGATGCTAAAAATCGCACAGCTACCTATACGAACTTAGATCCTGGTAAGTATATTTTTCGAGTGAAAGCCTCCAACTGTGATGGCGTTTGGAGCGATGAGGTTAAGTCTATTACGCTAAATATTTCTCCCCCCTTTTGGAAAACGGTGTGGTTCAAATTGCTACAAGTTGTCATTGTTTTAGGCTTGTTATATCTCATTTATAGAATACGTGTACGTATCATAAAGCAACAAAAAAGGGTTCTAGAAAAACAAGTAAACCAAAGAACAAAAGAAATTTTATCACAGAAAAAAGAGATTGAATCACAGAAGGAAAACATTGAGGAGAAAAACGTAATCCTCGAAAAACAGTACAACGAAATAACTGTAAAGAACTCTCAAATAGTAACACAAAATAAAAAAATAGAAGAAGCAACAAGAGAAATTAACGATAAGAATGAAAAGCTTGAACGCTATAACGCAACCCTAGAAAAAAATGTAAAAGAGCGTACCGAGCAATTAACAAACACATATGCCAGTCTGGATCAAACTAATAAAGAGCTCGACCAATTTATCTATCGTTCAGCACATGATTTAAAGGGACCGATTGCCACCATAACAGGCCTTTGCTACTTAGGTAGCTTGGAATCTAATGACCCAAAGATTCTTGAAATATTGAAACGCATGGACTCGACTACTGAAGAGATGAACGACAAGCTATCGCGATTGATGAGAATACATGAGTTTAACACGATGGATCTGAAAATTACAAACGTGGATTACAACGCGTTACTACAGGATATAATAGATGAATTAAAGAATGAGAATGATGCTAAGCATGTCAAATTTAAATGGCTAGTGCAAGCAGGCTCATATAAGTCAGATATTTATCTAATACGGAAACTATTAACAAATCTGATTGAAAATGCGATCATGTATCAAGATGAAGAAAAGGAGAACAGGCACGTTCACATTGAAGTGAAACGGGAAGATAACCGAACAAAAATCTCTATCTGTGATAATGGAATTGGTATTCCTAAGAATCAGGCACCCCGCGTGTTTGATTTATTTGTCGTCGCCACGGAAGAAATTAAAGGATTTGGTCTCGGCCTGTATGAAGCCAAACTAATTGCACGTAGACTGAATGGTGTTATTAAATTACTGTATCCTGAAAGTGGCGATACTGAGTTCGATATTATTTTATAAATGTTCCGGTAAATAAATCCCGACAACACCAAGTGTGTCAACTTAGGCAATTAATACGTAGTCTCATTTTCCGAAAACGCCAACCCCGCTTTTAGTTAGTACAGCAAGAAAAGCACGCGTAATTCCTACTTATCCAAATCGCTAAGCCACTAGCAATCCATTCATATAAAATAATTGAATGTTTAGCCTTTCATGTTATAACTTTAATTTTTTAAGCTTTAAACTATTCGTCCGCGCTAGTGTTAATGTGTTAATGGAATATAAAAATGGGTAAATACTTAATAAAAGATCTTGAAAAGCTTTCCGGTATAAAGGCCCACACTATACGCATTTGGGAAAAGCGATACAACATCATTGATCCCCAGCGCACCGACACAAACATTCGTTACTACAATGATGAAGATCTCAAGAAAATCATCAATGTTTCGTTACTTAATAGCAGCGGTATTAAGATATCGTCCATTGCCACGTTAACGAATGCACAATTAAGCGAGAAAGTACAGCAATTAAGTATTCACGAAAACAAAGCAGACTTTCATATCGATCAGGTAGTCACTGCAATGATCGATTTAGATGAGGAGAAATTTGAAAGAGAGCTTGTAACAATTGAAAAAAGGCTAGGCTTCGAGAATACAGTAACCGAAGTCATCTATCCATTCCTTAATAAGATCGGTGTATTGTGGCAAACTGACAACATCACACCTGCCCACGAGCATTTTATTTCAAACCTTATTAGGCAAAAGATCATTGTATCAATCGCTACCTTGCCTATACCACCTGCAACAGGTATTCGGGTTATGCTTTTTTTACCTGAAAATGAATTACATGAGATAGGCCTCCTATTCTATCATTACCTTGCTCGTAAACATGGATTTAGAACTTATTACTTAGGCCAATCGGTTCCTTATTCTGACCTAAAAACTGTTTATGCCATCCATAAACCCCATATCCTTATCACTTCTCTAACGTCAACTCCAACGCCAAAAGACTTAGACAGCTATTTAATGGCTTTATCAACTGATTTTGCGAAATCGCGGATTCTTGCGGCAGGAGCCCTATTGAGACAGACGTCATTTCACTTTCCGCCTAACATCAAGGTGTTTAAAAGCGCTATGGAATTGAAAGAAATTCTTCAAACCATGAAATAAGCACACTTTGTTTAACGGTGCCATCCCAAAAATCAAAAAAATGAGGGTGGATTCATTTGCCGTTAAACAGCGTACTTCATTTTTTGCCTCGGTAAACCTTTTTTTCACCGATTAGACGTAGAATTGTTTAACAATTAACTTAAAAAGTTAAACAATGGAGATAATAGAATTCACCGACCAGGTAGCAGGCTTAAGGAGTACACTAAACTCATTTACGCGAAGGTTTACACGTAATACCGAAGAATGTCATGACCTCGTGCAAGACACCATGCTTAAAGCCCTTATATACAAAGAAAAGTTTAAAGAAGATACTAATTTAAAGGGCTGGCTATTTACCATCATGCGCAACACTTTCATTAACAATTACCGAAAGACGCAGCGCAATAGAACCCTGCACGACACAACAAAAGATTTGTATTTTCTGAATGTAGAAGATACGCATACCTTCTCATCACCCAGTTCAAGTCATGAATATAACGACCTCTGGAAAAACATTCATGAGCTTAAAGAAGAATTACTGACACCTTTTAAAATGTATACATCTGGTTATAAGTATCAAGAAATTTCTGAACACTTGAGTTTACCAATAGGTACTGTAAAGAATAGAATTTTTCACGCACGTAAGGAAATACAAAGAAAGATGGCCGGATATTAAATTATTTCAACCAGATTCGTAGGTGGATAATAATAAAGTTTCAGTCATAGGGGCCGGCTTTGCTGGCTTAGCAGCTGCAACATGTTTAGCCAAAGAAGGCTTTGATGTAACCGTATTTGAAAAGAATAGTACAGCAGGAGGCCGAGCAAGAAAATACGAAGCAGCAGGATTTGTGTTTGATATGGGGCCAAGCTGGTATTGGATGCCTGATGTATTTGAGAAATATTTTAATCTGTTCAATAAAAAAACAAGTGACTACTACAACTTAAAACGGTTGGATCCATCATATCGCATCTTCTATAATACAAGCGATCATCTTGATATACCAGCAGGTGTGAATGCTTTAGGTGCGCTATTTGAAAAGCTAGAACCGGGGAGTAGTATTAAACTATCACAATTTCTTGAGGAAGGAAAATATAAGTATGATATCGGTATGAATGACCTGGTCTATAAGCCTGGCCTTTCGGTATTGGAGTTTGCCGATATAGAATTATTCAAGGGCGTTTTTAAACTGCATGTTTTCCAGTCCATTTCGAAGTACATAAAAATGTTTTTTAAGAATCCCAGGATTATAAAACTACTTGAATTCCCAGTTTTGTTTTTAGGTGCTACACCAGAAAGAACACCTGCACTTTATAGTTTGATGAATTATGCTGACATGGCGCTAGGTACGTGGTATCCCATGGGGGGAATGCACAAAATTATTGAGGGCATGGTAGCATTAGCTGAAGCGCAGGGCGTAAAATTTAAATTTAACAGTTCAGTTACTTCCATTGAATTACAGAATAGCAAAATCAAAGGCATTAAGGCTAATGATTCTTTTTATGCATGCGACTATATAGTAGCAGGTGCAGACTATCATCATGTTGAACAACACCTTTTACCGAGAGCGTATAGAATGTATGATGAGGCCTATTGGCAGAAACGGGTTATGGCTCCATCAAGTTTAATCTTCTATTTAGGATTGAACAAACGAGTAAAGAACTTGCTCCATCATACTTTATTTTTTGATGAGGATTTTGGACTGCATGCAAAAGAAATATATGACGATCCGAAATGGCCAACAGCGCCACAGTTTTATATATCATGCCCCTCCAAAACTGATCCATCTGTGGCGTCTGAAGGACATGAAAATTTGATGATCCTCATACCGGTAGCAACTGATCTAATAGACGAAGCAACAACCCGTGAAAAATACTTTGACTTAATAATTGATAGACTTGAAATTTTGATTGGAGAATCAATAAAGCAACATATAGTTTACAAGAGAAGCTATGCCCATAAAGATTTCATAACTGATTATAATTCCTTTAAAGGAAATGCTTATGGCCTTGCTAACACTTTAATGCAAACCGCCAACATGAAACCATCAATTATGAATAAGAATGTAGAAAACCTATATTACACTGGGCAGTTAACAGTTCCAGGGCCAGGCGTACCACCTTCTTTAATTTCCGGACAGGTTGTTGCTAACCAAGTCATTGAAAAACATAGGAAATTTGTAAATTTACACCTCATGAATACCCCCCATGAAACAGATATTTGATAAAGTTTCCCTGCGATGTAGCCAAATAACTACACACGCTTACAGTACATCATTTTCTTTGGGTATTCGTTGCCTGAAAAAACAATTGCGTGATCCGATATACGCTATCTATGGCTTCGTTCGATTTGCAGATGAAATCGTAGACTCGTTCCATGATTTTGATAAGCAAACTCTTTTTAATCGTTTCAGAAACGAAACCTATATCGCCCTTGACGAAAAGATAAATCTCAATCCGATTTTAAATAGCTTCCAGACCGCAGTTCACGAATACGGTATTGATCACGAACTGATCGACATATTTCTGAAAAGTATGGAGATGGATCTAACAAGAAAGGAATATGATATAAAAGGATTTAAAGAGTATATTCTTGGATCAGCGGAAGTAGTTGGGCTAATGTGTCTTCGCGTTTTTTGTGAAGGCAATAATAAGATGTATGAGAAATTGAAACCTTACGCAATGCATTTAGGTTCAGCTTTTCAGAAGATCAATTTTCTTCGTGATTTGAATGCAGACTATGTAGGCATGGGAAGAATTTATTTCCCCGGCATTGAAATGGATCAATTCAATGAGAAAAGCAAGAAGAAAATCGAAGAAAGTATTGAACATGATTTTGTAGAAGGATATAAAGGCATAAAGCAATTACCTCGTTCTGCGCGATTCGGTGTATATATAGCGTATGTTTATTATTTAGCTTTGTTTAGGAAGATAAGAAACACACCTTCTGAACATGTGTTGAAGAGTAGAATAAGTATACACAATCGACATAAGGCTACGATACTTGCATATTCGTACGTTAAACACCAATTAAATTTAATTTAATGGAAGACGTCATCCTTGTTGATGAGAACGACAACACGATTGGCACCATGGAAAAACTGGAAGCCCATCGTAAGGGTGTGTTGCATCGTGCATTTTCAATCTTGCTTTTCAATACAAAGGGTGAGATACTTTTACAAAAACGTTCGCTTACAAAATATCATAGTGGCGGTTTATGGACGAACACGTGCTGTAGCCATCCCCTACCTGGTGAGAGCATGCAAACGGCAATAAACCGTAAGTTAAAACAAGAAATGGGCATTGACCTTAATCCGGTATTTGCCTATAAATTTATATACAAGACCAATCTTGATCACAATCTTATCGAACATGAATACGATCAAGTATTCATAGGCATTTACAATGGCGAGCCCTTCATTAACAAAGATGAAGTTGAGGATTGGAGGTTTGTTGATGTCAAGTCACTACGGAAAGACATGAACAAAAATCCGGATGCTTATACGTATTGGTTTAAACTTATCATGCAGCACCCCGAGCTCATTAAAATAGCGGCATAGCAGGGAAATCAAAGTTATAGCTTCTGGTTGCTAGCTTTGAGTTGCTAGCTTTGAGTTGCTAGCTTTGAGTTGCTAGCTCGATTTTTTTAAGTTTAATGCAGGTGAGTCGCATGTCGGGCTCATGTTGATGATTTGTATTTCTTGATCAGGGGGCATAACGAATAAGTAAAAGCAGACCCTAACTGTCTACCCTCAATTGGATTTTGTGAAATCAAAATTGTAAGTCAACTGAATTAATCCGCCATAATTATTTTCCTGCTGTGCCCCATTCTTTTTTACAATTATTTGATAAAGAAAGCCTGCTTGTATAGAAAAGGGTTTAGTAACTTGATAGCCCAAACCTGCATATATGCGGTTTTGATCAGGTGAATGATACGTTACCTTCTTACCCCAGCTTAGAAATATTTCATCCCAAACACTGGCGAACAGTGTACCAGCTTCAATTTTAGTATTGTTTAAAGGCACATTTACAAGTGTTCTGTAACGTAACCTATAACGTTCATCCGAGTAAGAATCGCCAATTATAACTTGATCTACATTTAAGCTATGATTTTGAATAAATCTTTCTTCCATTCTCAATCGTTGGCTAAAATAGAGCCGATTATAAGAATTCTTAAAAACTATTTGTTGAAAAATGCGGTGTTCATTATTTATAAATCCCGCTGGTTGTTTACCGTATAAGTAATTCCAGGTGTAAACATATCCAATTGGAGCAACTACAAAATGTTTTCCAATTCCTATTTCAAGGGCCGTTCTAAATTGATGTTGTTGAGGTTGTAAATCTTGCGCAAAACGAAAATTTCCTTCTACATACACGCCAATTTTTTTATGAAGCTTAATTGTAGAGTTTAATGAAGACCATTCAATTGACTGACTTACTTTGTCTCTTGTCTGGGCAAAAGTCATCTGAATAGAAATAAAAGCAACAAGAATAAATGTTCTTAACTTTACCATGTGGATGAGTTTTTTAATACTTGCTGCAAAAATAAATTACACAACATTACCCGAAAGTTATCAATTTGACATTGGCGTAACATTAAGTTAATATTTGAAAAGTACCTTAAATTTGCATAAAACTGTGATTTACTAAAATGACTCCCTCAACTACCCACATTCTACTCCAAAAAAAATTTGGCTTCCAGGCATTTCGAAATAACCAGGAGTCAATTGTAAATAACGTTTTACAAAAACGAGATACATTCGTTCTCATGCCAACAGGCGGCGGTAAATCGCTTTGTTTCCAGCTACCCGCATTGATTTTTGAGGGCCTAACCATTGTGATTTCGCCCTTAATCGCCTTGATGAAAGATCAGGTTGATGCCCTTAAACTAAACGGCATTCAAGCGGCTTATTTAAATTCATCCTTATCCTTTTATGAGCAGGACGAAATTAAAAGACAACTTGTATCTAATCAATTGAAGCTGTTGTACCTGGCTCCTGAGAAATTATTAAAAACAGATAATGAATTCATTGACTTTCTCAAAAAACTTAAAATTTCGTTAATCGCAATTGACGAGGCCCACTGCATTTCACAATGGGGACATGATTTCAGACCAGAGTACTTAATGCTCTCCAGGCTAAAGAAAGACATGCCCGGTGTGCCCATAATTGCGCTCACAGCTACCGCTGATAAACTCACCCAAAAAGACATTCTGGATAAATTACAGCTACACGATGTTACAACCTATGTGTCGAGTTTTAATAGACCTAACATACGATATACTGTTGAGCCAAAACGAAAAAGTTTTGATCGATTGTTAGAATTCTTACAAACCCATAAAGATGACTCCGGTATAATTTATTGTTTATCTCGTGCATCAACTGAACGACTCGCACAAGATCTTCGACAACAAGGTTATGAAGTTCTTCCATACCATGCTGGGTTAGAGCGAGAAATACGCGCGAAGAATCAAGAAATGTTTTTAAAGGATAACGTAAAAATCATTGTCGCTACGATTGCTTTTGGTATGGGCATCGATAAATCTAACGTGCGATTTGTAGTTCATATGGACTTGCCCAAAAGCATTGAAGGCTACTACCAAGAAACAGGACGGGCAGGTAGAGATGGATTGAATAGTGAGGCGTTGTTGTTTTACAGTTATGCCGATGTTAACAAGCTCCGCTCTTTTGCTCAGGTAGAAGGCAATCAATCACAGACGCGTGTCAATTTACAGAAGCTCGATAAGATGGCAAGCTTCGGAGAGATCTCCTTTTGCCGCAGAAAATATCTACTGAATTACTTTGATGAACCCGCACCTGACTACTGTGGTAATTGCGACACTTGTCTTACCAAGCCAGATCTGTTTGATGCAACTATCATAGCACAAAAAGCATTGTCTGCAGTTTATCGTTTGCAAGAGCGATTTGGTGTTGGTTACGTCATCGATTTTTTACGTGGTTCCGGATCAGAAAAGATAAGGCCTGAACATAAAGACATTAAAACCTTTGGTGTAGGTGCCGACGTAAGTAAAGATGATTGGCAGAAATATATTTATGAATTGATTAGCAGAGGTTATCTACAAAAGTCAGATGGCCAATACCCGGTGATACAATTAACTGAAAAAAGTCAAGCTGTGCTAAGGGGGTTAGAAAAAGTAATGCTCACCCAAAGAAAAGAAATCATAGAAGTTGAAGAAGTAGATTCGATAGCTACCGCATATGATGCAGTGCTGTTCGACCAACTCAGAAACTTAAGAAGATCAATAGCTAACGAAGAAAATGTACCAGCTTATCTTGTTTTATCTGACGCTACGCTTATTGAACTTGCCACTTACTTACCCTTAACCAAACAAGATTTTGGTCAGATCTCTGGTTTCGGAGACCTAAAAATAGAAAAATATGGTGGAAAGTTCTGGGAGATAATATCAGCTTATTGCCGGGCGAATGGCATAAAAACACAAATCCATTTAAAGAAACCCAAAAAGATACGCAAGGAGAAAAAAGATAAGATAACAGATACCAAGTTACTGAGTTTTGAATTATTTAAAAGTGGTCGAAGCATTACACAAATTGCAGTTGAACGTGATATGAGTGCCACTACCATAGAAACGCACCTAGCTTATTTTATAGAAATGGGTGAACTATCGATCCATGAATTTGTATCAGCTGATAAAGTTCATGCCATAGAAAAGGTAGTAAAACAACTGGGAGATAAAATGCTTGCCCCTATTAAAGAATCTTTGGGCGATAATTACCCCTATGGCGAAATCCGTATGGTGATCTCACACCTTCGTCAGACCGCTAATTTATAATCTATTAATTCGAACAAATCGAGACTTTATCTGTTTCATTAAAGGAGTATCCCTTTAAACCAGATAAATGGCCATACATACGAAGCAACTTATTGATAACTCAACGGCAGTGTTTTGGTTTCGCAGAGATTTGCGACTGCAAGATAATGCTGGCCTATACCACGCTCTGCGTGAAAACAATAACGTAATACCCATTTTTATTTTTGATACTGAGATTTTAAGTAATCTCGACGACAAAAATGATCGCAGGGTAGAATTCATTCTTGAGTCGCTAAAATTACTCCAACAACAACTTCTTGATATTGGCAGTTCTCTACTTGTATTACATGGAAACCCAATTGAGCTTTTTAATAATATTGAAGCTAAAGCAGTTTATGCTAACCATGATTACGAGCCTTATGCCCTTACAAGAGACAAGAGCATTAGAAAAATTCTCGAAGCGAAGGGATCGACCTTAAAGACTTTCAAGGATCAGGTTATCTTTGAGAAAAATGAAGTCTTGAAAGACGATGGAAGGCCCTACACTATATTCACGCCTTATAGTCGGAAGTGGAAAGCGAAGTTAAATGCGTTCTATCTTAAGTCTTATCCAACAGAAAAGTATCTTAAACATTTCAAAAGAACTCCGCCAATTCCAATTCCTTCATTAGCCAACATTGGATTTAATACAACAGGCGCAGTCTTTCCTGGAAGAGTTATTATTCAAACTATTATTGAAAACTATCACGAACAAAGAAATTATCCTGCAATAAGTGGCACCTCAAGATTGAGTGTTCATCTTCGCTTTGGAACAATAAGCATTCGTAAGCTTGCGCAAATAGCTTTAGAGAAAAATGATGTGTGGCTGAACGAACTCATTTGGCGAGACTTCTATCACATGATATTATCGCATTTCCCTCGCGTTACAAACCAAGCCTTTAAGCCAGCCTATGACCACATACAATGGAGAAACAAGGAAGGCGAATTCGAGGCTTGGTGTAAAGGCAAAACTGGATATCCTATTGTTGATGCCGGAATGCGTGAACTTGAAGCAACGGGATTTATGCACAACCGAATACGTATGGTGGTTGCAAGTTTCCTAACTAAACACTTACTCATTGACTGGCGTTGGGGTAAAGCCTATTTCGCACAGAAATTATTTGATTATGATCTTGCTGCTAACAATGGTGGATGGCAATGGGCGGCGAGTTCTGGCTGTGATGCTGCACCGTATTTCAGAGTATTCAATCCACAACGCCAAACAGAAAAATTTGATCCTGATAAAGTGTACATAAAAAAATGGGTACCTGAATTTGGAATGAGTGACTACCCAAAGCCTATTGTTGATCATTCTTTTGCACGAGAACGTGTATTAAGAATATACAAGCAAGCATTGAATAGCGATGACTTGATAAAATTATAAGCCCCGAAATTCACGTTAACAACTATGAAAGTATATCATATTAAAAGAACACAACATCTTCCTATTAGCTTACAGGAGGCATGGATATTTTTCTCATCACCACAAAATCTTTCAAAGATTACGCCTATACATATGGAGTTTAAAATCCTTCATAGTTCAGGTGCCGATAAGATGTATCCAGGAAAAATGATCTTTTACGCCATCAAAGTATTTACAGGTTTTAATACAAATTGGGTTACTGAAATTACCCATGTCTCTGATCTCAACTACTTCATTGATGAACAAAGATTTGGTCCATATGCCTTATGGCACCACCAACATTTTTTTAAGGAAGTGGCGCATGGTGTTGAAATGACAGATGAAATAAGCTACGCTATACCTTATGGATTTTTAGGAAGGTTGATAAACTGGCTTTTTGTAGGGCAACAAGTAAATGCTATTTTTGATTATCGATTTCTTGTATTGGAGAAACTATTTCAAAAAAGCAATTTCAATAATCACAATACTAGACAAGCATAATCATTGAATTCAAAATACTTATATCTCTCCGTTGACCTGCTGGCTATACTAGTTCCATTTTTGTCCAGCTTTTATCCAAAGATGCCATTCTATAAGAAGTGGAAATATCTATGGCTATCAACCCTATTAACAACAATTATTTTTATTGGCTGGGATGTTTTGTTCACCAATCTGGGGGTATGGGGATTCAATCCAGCGTATGTTACTGGAGTATACTTTTTAAATATCCCTATTGAAGAGGTTTTGTTCTTCATTTGTATTCCGTACGCATCAATTTTTACGTATGATGTACTGCAATATTTAATAAAAAAAGATCACCTCATTAAATACCACAAGACGATCTCCATCGTACTTATTACTGTTCTTTTATCTATTGGTTTATTTTTCTTTAACCGATTATATACAAGTGTTACATTTATAGCACTCGCATTATTCTTAACCTATATTACGTTGGTTTTAAAACCTACTTATATGAGCAGGTTTTACTTTTCCTATCTTATTATACTTATTCCTTTTTTCATCGTTAATGGAATTTTGACTGGGTCATTTATTGAAGGAGAAGTTGTTTGGTATAATAATGCAGAGAATTTAGGAATACGATTGGGAACAATTCCTTTTGAAGATGTTTTTTATGGTATGCTTATGCTGCTAATTAACATCGCTTTTTTTGAATGGTTAAAGCGCAGAGAGTTAGCGACTGCTAACAAAGTATAGTTGTGCGCTTAGCAAGAACAAGCACTTCTGTATAATTTTACATAGGCAAACACCAATTCCAAAACATCTTTAATATATACTTACAAACGATATTATTCATAACGCAATAATTCTGATCAATATGTACCACAATACCTAGCGGATAGCACTGATTTACTCATGTCCTAATGTATTCACCAGAGGTAAGGATGTTCCAAAACTTTATACCAATAGCTAAAGCAAAGCCCATAACATACTGAAGACGCAATGCTTTTAATCAGGTTCAATAATTGCAACAACGTTAATGTTCTATAAAAAAATGACTTCGCTTGTTAGCAAATTCTTCAAAGATTATATATGAAAATGTTCTTTTATATTTTCTGTTACCACTTTACCATCAAACAAGTTGATGATGCGGTGTGCGTAATTGGCATCGTATGGTGAGTGAGTAACCATGATAACAGTAGTGCCCTCTTCATTCAGTTGTGAAAGCAATTTCATTACTTCTTCACCATTGGCAGAGTCTAAATTACCAGTAGGCTCATCGGCAAGTATTACACTGGGTTTAGCAACAATAGCACGTGATATGGCTACACGTTGCTGTTGCCCACCCGAAAGTTGCTGTGGAAAATGATTTCTACGATGCATGATATTCATGCGTTCAAGAACTACTTCAACACGTTGCTTTCTTTCGCTTGCCGGAACCTTAAGATACAATAAGGGAAGTTCTACGTTTTCGAAAACAGTAAGTTCATCTATTAGGTTAAAGCTCTGAAACACAAAACCAATAGAGCCTTTGCGCAACTGTGCACGCTGGCGTTCAGAATATTTTGCCACTTCAAATTGGCCAAAATGATATTCCCCTGTGGAAGGATTGTCTAGTAACCCTAGTATGTTCAACAACGTGGATTTACCGCAACCAGATGGACCCATTATAGCTACAAACTCTCCCTCTTTGATATCAAGGTTGATATTGTTAAGTGCTGTAGTTTCTACTTCTTCAGTAGTGTAAACTTTTTCGAGGTTTTTAAGTTTGATCATGGTGTATTGTTTATGATTTCAAATTTACGTTTGGCATATTAATTAGTCTCCGATGAACTAGTTCTCAATTAAGTTTTATTCTGAAAGGAGCAGAACTTCATTGTTTCCAAAATTTTCATAAGAAGAAGTTATTACTTTATCTCCTGGTTTTAATCCTTCAAGTACTTCTAAATTTTCGGTATTCTTTCGTCCTAATTTTACATCTCTCTTCACTGCTTGGTTGCCTTCCTGAACATAAACCCAGTTTCCTCCGGTATCTTTATAGAACCCCCCCACTGGTAAAAGTAATTCTTCAGAAGATTGACCTAACTCGATGCGTAACCGTAATGACTGGCCTCTTCTTACGCCTTGAGGTGTTTCACCAACAAAATTCATATCAACTTCGAATCTTCCATTTTGAATGGTTGGATAGATATAGGTTATCTCTAACTCATAATCTTTGTTATTGAAGGTAGTCGATGCATGTAAACCTGTTGTAATACGCGGCAAATACAATTCATCAATGGGCACGCGCACTTTATAACTTCCTACAATATCTACTTGACCTAAGCGCTGCCCACTATTTACATTCTGTCCAGCATCTAATTGCGGCCTTGAGAGTTGTCCATCTATTGGCGCCCGGATAATCAAATTGTCAAGAATTTTTCCAACACCATTAAGATTAAGCGTCATTCTTTGTTCTGATAAATTCAATTCTTTGATTTGTCTGATTCGTTCCACTGAATCATTTTTGTAAACTTCGTATGTAATGCGCTTGCGTTCAACATTATATTTATAGTCTGCTTCTGTTTTTTCAAATTCTTGCTTTGATATTAGTTTCTTTTCAAAGAGTTGCTTTTGTCTTTTATACTGTGGCGCTAATATTTGCAATTGATTTTCTACCAAGGCTAATGTTTGCCGTTGCTCGAGATCATTACGCGTAATACTAAGCCTTGTATCACGCGTACGATTTACACTCTCATTTAATGACGCTTCCTGTTGTAAGACACTAAGTTCACGATTAAGATTACTTAACTCAAGAACAACATCACCCTTCTTTAGAATAGCTCCACTCTCTGCAACCACTCTTTTTATGGTACCACCTTCAATGGCATCAAGATAAACGGTATGACTAGGTTCTACCGTACCGGTTTGTGGAATGAACTCCTGAAACACACCGCGTTTAACTTCAGAAATGGTAATCTTATCTTTTTCAATTTTCAGTTTAGAGCGTGTGTCTGCAAATACTAATTGATATCCAACAAATCCAACAAAAAGCGCAATGCCACCATAAGTCGCAACCCGCTTTAATGTCCAATTCTTTTTTTCTATTTTCTTGTCCATTCTAAGTTGTTATCTGTGATGTAAATAATCAGCCGCTAGCATTTGGCGATCAATGCGGGCAGTAAGCCAACAAATGTGCCAATTGGGTTAATGCGTTATTTCATCAATTATACCCATAAATATAGTCCTTGCAAGTTCACATATGAACGGGGCTGTCCGAATGCGAACGTATTGGAGTCCAATATATTCTTAGATAAGGCTATTTTAGCGCGCGATTAACATTTGAAATCTCGGTATCAACTTTGCCCAACTGCGGGCGATAATGTTAATAGAACAACGAGACTAAATCTAATTTTGCAATGGAACAAAAACACGGTAAGATCCTTATTATAGATGATAATGAAGATTTGCTTAAGGCGGCTAAAATGCACTTGAAGAGACATTTTGTTCAAGTTGATATTGAAAAAAATCCGGCGGCCATTCCGGCTTTGATGGGCAATGAAGACTATGATGTCATTCTGCTAGACATGAACTTCACCAAAGACGTAAGCAGCGGAAGCGAAGGATACTATTGGCTAGAGAAGATATTGGTAATTGATCCATCATCTGTTGTTGTGCTGATCACAGCCTATGGCGACATTCAAATGGCTGTGAAAGCAATCAAGGCAGGCGCAACTGATTTCGTTTTAAAACCTTGGGAAAATGAAAGACTGCTGGCAACCCTTTTTTCAGCCATGCGACTCAGAGAATCGCGCGATGAGGTAGAAACCCTGAAATTTAAAAATCATGAAATTAACCAAACAATAAATGATCGTTATAGTGAAATTATAGGTCAGAGTGCATCCATGCAGCGAATTTTTCAAACCATTGATCGTGTTGCTAAGACAGATGCTAACGTTTTAATTTTGGGCGAAAATGGAACCGGTAAAGAACTAATTGCACGCGCTATGCATCGTAATTCTTCACGACATCGTGAAAATTTTGTAAGTGTTGATCTTGGCTCTATCACAGAAACGTTATTTGAAAGTGAACTCTTTGGCCATAAGAAAGGCTCTTTTACCGATGCCAAAGAAGATCGTGCTGGAAAATTTGAACTCGCTAATAATGGAACTTTATTTCTTGATGAAATCGGAAATTTATCGATGATGCTTCAAGCTAAGCTTCTCGCCGTTTTACAGAATAGACGTGTAAGTCGTGTGGGTGCGAATAAAGAAACACCCGTCAACATCAGACTGATATGCGCTACCAATATGCCATTGTATGATATGGTGCAAGACAATAAATTTAGGCAAGATCTTCTTTATAGGATTAACACCATAGAAATTGAGATCCCAGCATTACGCGATCGATTTGAAGACATTCCGTTGCTGGCAACCCATTTCCTAAAATACTATTCGGAAAAATATGACAAGGGCATTTCAGAATTAAATGAAGGTGCCATGACGAGAATGCACAAGCATCAATGGCCCGGTAATATACGCGAACTTCAACATGCTATTGAACGCGCTGTAATTTTAAGCAATAGCAATGTGTTACAGCCTGAAGATTTCAATTTCACTCAAACCATATCGAAGGAAGATAGTAACCTAAGTTTAGAACAATACAATCTAGAAGAGGTGGAAAAACTGCTCATCAGAAAGGTGCTTAAAAAATACAATGGCAACATTACACAAGCCGCTTCTGAACTGGGGCTCACGCGTTCCTCGCTTTATAGGAGGCTGGAGAAACATGGACTTTAGTATTCATGCTGCCTTCGCTTGCATTATATTTAGGAAGGCTTGGTGATACATTGATAATCTTAGATTGTAATTTAGCAATCAAACCCAGAACTTTGAACTTGGAACTTGGAACTTAAAACCTACAATTTGAACTTTGGATTAAAAGATTTTCGTGCTCGCGTCTTTTTACGGGTAATCTACTTGGCGTTAACGTTAGGTTTGTTCATGTACATGATCACTAAACCGAACATGTTATTGGCTGGATTGTTTATAGGTGCCATCATCATTTTTCAGCTGTCCGAAATTTTCCAATTCATTAGTCAGACTAATCAAAAATTAACACGCTTCCTTGAATCTGTGAAATACTCAGACTTCATCTCAGGATTCAACGCAGATAATAAACTTGGTAAAAGCTTCAAAGATTTAAACGTAGCATTTAATGATGTATTAGAAGCGTTTAGAAAAGCACGTTCAGAAAAAGAAGAACACTGGCAATATCTTAATACGGTTGTTCAGCAAGTACGCACAGGTATTCTTTCTTTTGATATGGAGGGTGATGTTCAACTAATCAACGCAAATGCTAAAAGATTTATAGGCATAACAACGCTAAAAAACATTCGAGAGCTAATCGCAATTAACCCTGCTCTTTATCATGCTATACATAGTGTTGCTCTGGGCAAAAGCGAGTTTTACAAAAGTGGGATGAATCTTCATCTTACCATACAAGCAACTGAATTTCGTATTCGGGGAAAGGATGTAAAACTTGTAACAATTCAAAACATTCAATTCGAGTTACAAAAACAAGAACTTGAAGCCTGGCAAAATCTTACGCGCGTGTTGAGACATGAGATCATGAATTCCATCACACCCATATCTTCACTCACTTCTACCCTTCGTGAGATTCTGGATCATGACATGGAGAAACAGGAAGACCATTACACATTAAAAGAAGAAGGTGCTGATGACTTACGTGAAGGTCTCAGCACCATAGAAAACAGAAGTCGCGGGCTTATTAAATTTATCGATGCCTATCGAGAGTATACATCCCTGCCCAAACCAACCCTTATAACCGTACGTCTAAAAACCCTCATTGAACACGTCGCCCATTTGATGAGGACAGAGTTAAAAAAGACCCGTATCAATTTTACCTATAAATGCAGTTCAGAATACTTAACCATTCAAGCCGATGTAGAAATGATTGAACAGGTTTTAATTAATCTATTAAAAAATGGTATAGAAGCTTTAACTGAAACAACAGACCCCATACTTAAACTTGTTGCTCATTACGATGAGAATTCCGTTAAAATAGAAGTGATAGATAATGGCTCAGGAATAATTAAAGAAGCTCTTGAACATATCTTCGTTCCTTTCTATACAACAAAAAAGAGAGGCTCAGGTATTGGCTTGAGCCTCTCTCGTCAAATTATGCAAATGCATAATGGATCTATTTCCGTTGTATCCGAACCCGATGTAGAGACGAAATTTACCCTTCGCTTCTAATCAAATACTTAATTGTCCTTAATAATTTTCTTGGTGATAAGTCTATTGTTAAGATTTACTTTTATAAGGTAGATACCGCTACTCAAGGCCGCGCCCATATTATAATCAACATTGCATTTTAAATCGGAATATGTGCTTACTTGGATTCCATTCATGTTTAAAATTTGAACATGATAGGTTTCATTGGTATTTCTGTTTACACGAAGTTTGTATTCACTGTGATATGGATTAGGATAACTTGAAATGATCTTCTCAGCATCAAGAGAAAATTCAGAATTAGACAGATTATCCAAACCTTTGGCTCTCTCTGATGTTGTTATATTATCGCAAGCTGGTGCATTAATCTCATTTGCTTCTAACTTAAGCAACTCTACACCAGTTCCTTTAAATTCACCTGCCATAAAGATAGTAGATCCTGATTTAACCATTCCTTGTGATAGATTATTTCCATAAGTAAGTTGAAATGTTCCACAAGTTGTTCCGTCTGTTCTCCAAATTTGATATTCATATTCTGCGGCGATGTTCATATACAAAATACCGTCTTTTACAACATCTGAAACATCGAGTTCTTGATTAAGTGTACCAACTTGGGCTAAGAAAATTGTGCCTATGTCTGTACCATTTGATTTCCATAGCTGGTGGTTCATGAAATTTTCATCGCTCACCATAAAATAGACTTCCTCATTTAATCCACTAAAAATATCTATGTTTTCATTTCCTTCCGCGAAATCCATTATTTTTATAGTGCCTGAGGCTGTTGCATCGCTTTTCCAAAGCGCCCAGCCTGAATCATCTCGCACTGCAAAGTAAAGTTTTGCACCAATAGATATTAAATTCTTAACATCATAAATAGTTTGATGTTCACTTAAATCTTTAATCATTACAGTTCCAGATTTTGAACCATTGCTCTGCCAAAGTTCATAACCGTTTGTGCCGCTGTTCGCAATAAAAAATATAGATTGATTATGTGCCACCAGATTTTGTGGATTGGCTGATGCGGTTCCAGGATTTATATCCTTAATGAGGATCGCTCCATTATCCTTTACACGCCATAACTCCCTCCCTGTACTTCCATCACTTGCGGTGAAATAAAGTATTCCGTTTACATTAGTTAAGTTTTTTGGAAACATTGCCACTTCGTTACCAACATTAACAACCCTTTTAGTACCAGATTCTGTACCATTGGAAGTCCATAGTAAGGTAGTTGGATATTCGAAATCATTTACAAAATATAGGGTGCCGTTAACATTCGTTAGATCTTTTGGATCAACGCTACTAACTTTGTAAGTTCCAGATTCAGTCCCATTACTTCGCCAAAGTTCCCGTTCATATGTATCAGGATTTTCTGATGAGAAGTATGCAATGCCATTCACATCAGTGATAAGGCCCGCATATATTGGCTTTATCATTTTTGTTCCTTCACTAGTTCCATCGCTTTTCCAAAACTCATCTCCATATTCATTATTGCTACGTCTAACCGTAAAGAACAAAGTTTCGTTAACGTTGGTAAGATTAGATGGATAACTACTCAAAGTAATACCTACGCCTTCTTTGAAGACATGTGTACCCGCAGCCGTTCCATCACTTTGCCATAAATGAGCAGGGCCGCCACCGTTTTCCATTGCTAAAAAATACAATGCATTACCCGACTTAATAAGATTATAGTTCCAGTAGTAGGGTTCACCAGTAATCTCTTTAACTTTGGATGTGGAGTTGAGACTTACTAAACCGAATTCGTTATAGACGTCGAAATAATATAAATCATCATTAAAGGCTACAAAATGAACAGCATCATACGCGCCATCTAGGTTAGTAACTTCTATAGTGCCATCAGATGTGCCGTCAGTTTGATAAATGGTGCCGAGGTATTGAAAGTAAAGCAGTCCATTTAATGCAATATTATCGTGAGATAACCATGGCGTAAGTCCGGTTTTACCTTCGATTATATCTTTGACGAACGTAGTTCCTTCGGATGTGCCATTACTTTTCCACCATTCAAATCCATGCTTGCCATCATTAGCCACAAAAAATAAAGTCCCGTTAACATCAATTAATCTATCTGGAAAGCTACTGGCGCCTTCATTAATATCCTTAACAACAACAGTTCCTACAGGTGTGCCATCCGTTTTCCAAAGTTCTTTACCCATCGTAGGATGCTTGGCCCTGAAATACAATAACCCTCCTGATAACGTTAAATACTCCGGCGAACTACTTGTCTTACCTGGCATAATGTCTTTCAATACATAAGTTCCCTTCTCAGTTCCATCTGTATTCCAAAGCTCATAACCACCAGGACCATTCGAAACAAAAAATAGTTTATTATTATAGCTAATCAAGTTAGTGGGTTTGCCGGATGCCATACCTTTTATGATATCCTTTACGCGTCTGGTTCCATCTCTGGTACCATCGCTTCGCCAAACTTCTAATCCACTTATTCCGTCATCTGCTGTGAAATACGCTACGCCATTAACATTTGTAAAATTGTCAATGCGGCTATTCAAAGGCCCTAACCTTATGTCTCGGACTTGCAAAGTTCCTGCAGTTGTGCCGTCACTCCTCCAGAGTTCATACCCTGTTACGCCATCATTGGCAACAAAAAACAGTACATCGCCTATACTAACCATATAGCTTATGTTAATAAACTCCTTAAGTCGAATAGCCGCTTCTGTACCATTAGACTTCCATAATGTAGTGGCGTCTGAAACAAAAAATAAAGTCCCGTTCACATTAGTCAAACTTCCAAATTCACTATGATCAAAGTCATTAACTGGATTAATGTCCTTTACAAGTTTGACTTGCGAAAACGCAGTGGTGTTAAAGAAAGCGAATATGAGTATTAGCACAACTCTATATCCGTTACAACCCAATTTAAAATCAGGCTCATTTAGAGGTAATTTTTTTTCCATGTTTAGATTAATGTTTAGCAATGTGTTCGGCTTTGCTGATAAAGTGTTGAAAGTGTCGTTAAATCAACATATATAATAGACAGAACACTTACATAAATAAATGTGCCAAGATCTTTTTATTGAATACGGAGAAAAAAAATAAACCATAGTGTATTAGCATAAAGCATAGCAATACTTATGTTGTTTTTCGAGACCTAAAAATAATGCTTATAAAATGTATAAGGTGTACTAATTAATTCATACGGTTCAGATCACTGAAGAATAAGATTGTGGAGGATGTAACTCACCTAATAATAGCAAAAGGCCCAATTTAAACTTAAGCCTTTTTCATCTTATTCGTTTACTTGATTAAACGTTCATCATGGTCATTATATCGGCCTATTAGGCTATACCTTTGACATACCATTATCATATAACCTTACACTGTTTTAATAGTTGCCTCAATGCATTTAACTTCCTTGTAATAGGGTTAATAAAAGAGGCTGCCCACAATACAGCCTCTTCTTTAAAATGGTTATTCGTTACTAATTTAACGCATTATGCTAATTATTCTTTATAACTTTTTTAGTGAATGAGCCTGTTTGCTTATGAATTTTAATAAGGTACACACCATTATTCCAGCCTCCACCTAGACCATATTCAACATTGCATTCTAATTCTGAATAAGCTTCAATGATAATGCCATTTGAATTTATTACTGATGCTTTATAAATTTCATTGTCAGCTCCTTTAACACGAAGGGAAAACTTATGCTGATACGGATTAGGAAAAGTTGAAACAAATTCATCGGATTGAACTTCTTGTGTATTCACTATGGCGTCATCGGTTCTTCCAGAAAGTGGTGCACAAGTTGGCGGTGTTATTTCGCTTTCATTAATTTTCAATAGCTCAATGCCTACGTTCCCATAATCACCTGCATAAAAAAGCGTATTACCAGAACGTTCTAAACTTATTGATCCGCTACGGGTATCTTCCACTTTAAATGTGCCACATTCAGTACCATCAGTTCTCCATATTTGAGTACCTGGCACGTAATGGTTAATTTGAACAGTAAGATTAATATATAGCTTTCCGTTCAGTTCTTCAGTTGCTGGAGTAGAGTAAGAGCCTTCATCGCTTATCCATTTAACGCGTGTAGTACCTGCTATCGTGCCATCGGTTTTCCACAACGCTTCATCTTTAAACGATGGATCGCTTACTAATAGATACACTTCATTATTGAATAAGGTCAATATGTGTATGTGTTCATTTCCATCATAGAAATTTTTTACTTTCACTGTACCCAAGGTTGTTCCGTCACTCTTCCATAAAGCCGTACCTGAAGCCGCATCATTTGCAAGGAAGTACAATGTATTATCAAGTACCTTTAAATCCCAGATATCTGCGGGTACACCGTCATCATTTTGATTGATATCTTTTACAATATGAGTTCCGTTTTCAGTTCCGTTGCTTTTCCATAATTCGTACCCCGTACCTGGTTGATAAGCGATAAAGAAAAGTTCATTATTTAAACTAACTAAAGAATGCGGATTACTGGAATTACTTCCAAGGTTAATATCCTTCACCCTTGTTGTACCACTTGCTGTTCCATCGCTCTTCCATAGTTCAATGCCAAAGCCCGTTTGCTGAGCAGTGTAAAATACCAATCCATTTGCTCCTACAAAATTGCTCGGATTACCACTTCCACCTGGAACATCTCTAACCATAAATGTGCCTGCTGCGGTGCCATCACTTTTCCACAGCTCATGTCCTTCAGGATAACTGTAGCCATTAAAATATAATGTGCCATTTATATTTCTTAATTGTGACGGACTATTGTTAATGTCTTTCACAGGTCCAGTTCCTTCAACTGTACCATCACTTTTCCACAAACCACTATAGGATGTGAAATATAGTCCATTCTTAAAACTGGTTGGATTTCCTGAATAGTTTTCAGTAATCACTTGCGTACCTGTCGCTGTGCCATCACTTCTCCATAGTGCAGAATTATAGTCTCCGTAATCCGCTCTAAAGAATAGAATTCCATTTACATCGGTTAGGTGCGATGGAAAACTACCAATAGATCCTTCCTTAACTTTAACCGTAAAAGTTCCCTCGTAGGTACCATCACTGCGCCACAAGCAGGGTTGAAGATTTTCATTCGCGGCTGTAAAGAATATCAGATTACCCGAAGGGGTTAATTGAGAACCGGAGGCAGAGTAATAATGACCCTCGCCATCTGTATCACGTATTTCACGGTCTTGGAAGCCAGTAAATTGCCGCAGTACACCATTTGTGTCCATATAATACATTACGTCTCCCACGCTTTTGAATTCTCCGCCGTCATAAAAATCATATGTGGTAAACATATTCTGTGTTCCGCTAGTGGTGCCATCGGATATATAAATATCATATCCTACTTGAAAATATAATAGTGAACCCGCAGCACCCATGTTGTGAAGCCAGTCTAAACCAGAAACTCTACCTGGCTCCAAATCAATTACTAATGCAGTGCTTGCAGCAGTTCCATTGGTTTTCCAGAATTCAAATCCATGAACACCATCATTTGCTATGAAGAATACCATTCCATTAACATCAATTAAACCGCGTGGAAAGCTGCTGATTGCACCCGGGCGAACATCTTTTACAAGAGCAGTACCTTCAGTTGTTCCATCCGTTTTCCAAATTTCCTGACCGTGCTCCGGGTCCTTGGCCATGAAGTACAAAAATCCACCTGATGCTGTCAGGTAATTTGGTGCACTACTTTTTTTACCTGGCATGATATCTTTTAGAATTTTTGTACCTACCTCGGTGCCATCGCTTACCCAAAGTTCATATCCATACCCACCTGTATTTGCAACAAAGAAAAAACTATTATTTGCAGATGCGCTATGTGTTACGCGGCTGCCCGATGATAACTTTTTGACACGCACGGTGCCCCCACTGGTTCCATCCGTTTTCCAAATTGCAGACCCTGAACTAAAATATAAGTAATCATTAACAAGCGTAAACTTTGATGAACTAGGAGCGGTCTTAATTTTTAGTGTACCTGCTTCGGTTCCATCCGATTTCCAGATACCATCCTCACTTAGACTGTCATTTGCAGCAAACAATAGCGTGCCATTTAGGTTTATTAAATTATCAATCCATTTAAATTTCTTAACTGGTAAAGTACCTTCAGGTGTACCATCAGTTTTCCATAAGCTTTGCTCAGATACAAAATATACAGTTCCTGCTACATCTACGAGATTACGCACATTCTGGCTCCAAGGATCGCCGGCAGTATTGAGGTCCTTGACTAAATCAACTTGTGCTGTTGCTGATTTAAAAGATATTATAAAAAGCAGTAATAATTTCGTTAACAGATAACTGTTAACCCTTGGTAAGCATTCTATTTTCATTTTAGATTAAAGTTTAATTAGACAATTTTTTTTTGATAGACAGGGGTAGAAAATTTCATGATGTATCCATAATTATTGCTTAAGGTGGTAATTTTATATGTCAATTAATCTGAGAAAAACATTTAACCATATAGTAAATATATATCGATAAAGTGTTTTAATAATCGACAAGATGTATAAATAATTGTGCCATCGAGTCTAGCTAACTTTCATAACCCAAACGATAACGGGGGTAAATAATAATAATAAAAGCCAGATGAAACATCAAGGGTAGAAGTCTTATTCCAGTTCAGGCTACGATTTGGCACAATAATCGTAGCGATAAGATTGCATTTCATACTTAGGGCCTTGAAGATGTGCGAAGGCCCCGTAGGCATTTCAAATCAAATAAAAAAACGAGGTTTTGTCTGCCACCCACAAGCGCCAGAGAAATATGGTTATAAAAACTGTAACGATCGGGCGCAAACAGCGTTACGATTATTACAATGTTCTCTCTGCAAGAACTGCAATTTTTGTCTGTGTCTATAAGTTAATTCGGCGCAGTGGCACTTATCTTCTCCAGTGCATCTCGCTCATTTAAGTGCAATATTCTGGAAGTCTGAAAAGGAACGCTACAGCGTCATTCAATTTTACCCGGACAACAATGAATAAGTATATCTCCGTTATCAATCAATTACTTTACGGAAGACAGCGCTGGCATTATGACCCCCAAACCCAAAAGTATTACTTAAGGCAACTTTAATTTTCTTTTCAAACTTTTTACCAAATACAATATTCAAACCTTGTGGCAATGCCGGATCAATGGTTGTTGTATTGATGGTTGGCGGAATAATATCTTCTTGAATTGCTTTAATACATATCATGGCTTCTGCAGCGCCGGCAGCCCCAAGCAAATGGCCAATTGCGGATTTAGTTGCGCTTAGATGAAGGTGATCGGGCTTCTCTCCAAACAACTTGGTAACTGCTTTCATTTCACTTACATCACCCAGTGGTGTTGAGGTTGCATGGGGATTCATGTAGTCAACATCTTGTGGAGTTAGGCCGGCATCTTCTAGTGCCCATTTCATTCCGAGTACGGCGCCTAAGCCTTCAGGATGTGTGGCTGTTAAATGATATGCATCAGCAGACATGCCGCCACCAGCGACTTCCGCATAAATCTTTGCACCTCTTTTTTTAGCGTGCTCATATTCTTCTAATACCAACGCGACGGCACCTTCTCCCATTACAAAACCATCGCGATCAACATCAAAAGGTCTTGATGCTGTTGCAGGATCGTCATTACGTGTTGAAAGCGCTTTCATGGCGCTAAAACCACCTATACCTGCCATATTTACGGCAGCTTCCGAACCACCGGTAACTATGATATCGGCCTTATTCCATCGGATATAATTCATAGCATCAATAATAGCCGTGGTTGATGTAGCGCAAGCTGAAACTGTGGTAAAATTTAATCCCATAAAACCATATTTCATGGCGATCCATCCTGAGGCAATATCAACTATTACTTTTGGAATGAAGTATGGGTTTATACGCGGCGTACCATCGCCCCTTCCAAACTCCATCATCTCTTGTTGAAAGGTGTAGAAGCCACCATTACCTGATCCCCAAATTACACCTACTCTTGTTTTATCTATCTGATCCAAATTAAGTGCTGAATCGCTAATTGCTTCGGTAGCCGTTACCAAAGCATACTGTGCAAAGGGATCTAATTTTTTAACTTCAGTTTTTTCAAAGTGATTTAAAGGATCATAGTTTTTTACTTCACAAGCAAAACGGGTTTTGAATTTAGTCGTATCGAACTTAGTGATAGGTGCTGCGCCACTCTTTCCTTCAATTAGATTATTCCAAAATTCCTGTGCTGAATTTCCAAGCGGTGTAAGCGCCCCAAGTCCTGTTACTACAACTCTTCTTTGATTCATGTTTTATTACTGATTTGTTCTACGATATTTTTGCAATGACGCACGATTATGTCCATCGGCTCACGTGATCTTTCAACCCTTGAAAACATGATTGCCCCTTCTACTGAACAGAAGAATGAATAGGCAATCTCTTTTGGTTTTATATTTTTTTTAAACTCCCCTGCTTTAATTCCTTTCTTTAAAAGCATAGATATGAAATCAATGGTGCCCATCAATTCTTTGGTGACAACTTTGCGCATTGAGCTATGATTATCGTCTGCTTCTACAGCCGCATTTAGTAATGGACAACCTCCCGGCACAGGCGGGTCAAAAACATAGCGTGCATAAAAATCAAGCAACGCAAAGAGCTGTTTCTTATAGGTATTTACTCCTTGTAATTCCTGCCGCACCATCTCTCGCACCTTACCAATTGAAAAACGAAAAGCTTCCACTGATATCTCTTCTTTATCTTTAAAGTTTCCATAAATCGAGCCCTTAGTTAGCCCGGTAGCTTCTACAAGATCTGACAATGACGTGCCATCAAACCCCTTTGTATTAAACAAAGGCGCCGTTGTCTCAATAATAAACTGACGGGTACGTTCTGCTTTAGTCACGCGCAAATATAAAAAGAATATTTAAATTATACCGATTGGTATATTTAATAGTCGATGGTGGTTAATAGTCCAAAGTCGATGGTCCATGGTCCATAGCTAGACATGACTATTATATTTAGATGGTATTTAGGTGGGATGATTCAAATTATACCGATTGGTATATTAATAGTCAATGGTCGATGGTCAATAGTATAGACATCTATTGAACGAGATACGGAGAAAAACTTATGTGGACCAGTTAAAAGATCACACTTGCGATGGAGTCGTCTATCGACTATAGACCATTGACATCGACTTATTAATAGTGACCGCTTTCTCTTGGGATGAGATCTGAATAACTTATCGACCAGATCAGAATATACCTCTCTGGCACGGAGTAGTCTATGGACCATCGACTATGGACTATTTAATCACTTAAGAAGGCATCCCATTCACCCGCCTGACCATTCATGTGGTCTTTAAGAAAGATGGCGTATGAAGGTTTATAAGGTTTTCTTTTCAATGGCATGTTGGCTCCATCGGGCGTAAAGTCACCTTTCTTTGCGTTGCACTTTTTACATGCCGATACCAAGTTAGTCCAAGTGTCTGCCCCACCCTTGGCACGAGGCACAACGTGGTCTATTGTGAGCTCGCGTTTTGTACCACAGTATTGACATTCAAAGTTATCACGTTTGAAAATATTTTGTCTCGTAAGATTAACACCTTTGTATGGTGCATTTACATAACGATTGAGTCGAATTACAGAAGGCATTGGAAAGCTCTGCGTAACAGAATGAAGTTTATAACCATTTGCAGGCCTTATCAACTCGCTCTTGTTTAAATACACCAGAATAAAGGCCCGTTCTACGGAACATACCATCAAAGGACTAAAGTCCTGATTAAGTACCAAAACCCTATTATTCATAATAGAAAGATAAAACCATTTCGTGTTATTAACAAAGCATATTTTTAGTTGGTTTCATGTAACTTTTAAGTTTGTTTTAAAGTAATTTGGAACTACTTAATCTATTTTGAACTATTAACCATGAGCGTAAGGCTAGATCAACTTCATGAATTTCTTAAAGAAGATCCTCAAGATCCATTTAACCTTTATGCGCTGGCCCTTGAGTACTCGAAGGTAGACCTATATAGAGCAAAGGAATTCTTTGATGAACTATTGCTCAAGCACGAACATTACATTCCCTCCTATTATCATGCTGGAAACTTATATTTGGATCTCAATCTTCAAGATAAAGCACGTGAGATATTAAAGAAAGGCATACAACTGGCTCGCATTAAAAATGAACTAAAAGCAATGCGAGAGCTACAAACCGTCTATGACGAGTTGGTGATGTGATAAGTATATGAAGGGCGTTTGATCCTACTATACACCGTTTGTAACTTACAGCAACCAGGTACGCATTTGTTCTTTTATACCCAGCGTTAGCACCATCGTTCTGCAAAAGCTTCTGGATTGCGTTTGGCCCGTACCCATTCTACTAAAAGTGATTATAGGTAGCGTCCCCATCAGGCGAAGCATCCTGCGTACCTGCTCCACGTTCGCCACCAACCTCAGCGTGAAGGAAAATCCTGCATCTGTAACACTCCATGCGTAGGATGACCAAATGACATTTGTCAACTTCACCCATGAACGACAAATTTTCGTCACTCCTGCTCGGGTTGATAATACACACTACTTCGGTTGACCTCCAGAAGCTCACACTGATTGCGTATGCTCAGTTGGATACTAACACCAACTAATTAACTTATACCTAAATAAACTATTTTTATAGTGATTTAAAAAAATTAAAAGCCTGCTATATCCCACATGTATATGCTTGTAGAATAGGGCCATTAATATTACCGGTTATAAATGTATGGTGTATAATTACCGGGCTACTTCTTCTTCTCAAGAACCAAGGTTACTTTATTAAAGTCTGCTGCAGCATTAATTACTTTTCTATAATCTTCATACCGCTCAAGAGGCGCATAGATAGTTTTATAGTATTCTGCAATCACGATCCTCAGCGTATTTCCTTCAATTGTGTAATCTGACTGAAAAAGAAATGGCGTTTCGTCTTTATCTATATATACAACGTTAATCTTAAGATCATCTGCATTCTTAACAATGTACCCCGCAGGTAAATTTACTTTGATAATACGATCGTAACCCCGATTAAAAGAATTTTCAATCTCTAACACACGTTTATCATCTCTATACATTTCAGTTTGCGGCCCAATAAGCGCCCCGACTTTAAATAAAACGCGAGGACCTGCTTTTTCAAGAAAATGAGCTGATTTAAAATCAACGTCTATAATAAATTTATCATTTCTGTTTTCTGCTGGTTGCGCTGTCCATGTTTTTATATCGGTATCTGGTGCTGTTTGCTTTGTTAGTTCTTCTACCATGTTTAACCGCTGCTCTTGAGTCATCAGGTCATAATAGGGTACAATGAAAGAGGCGTTATAACCACTGAACTCACGCTTTATGCGAATTTGGTTATTGGCAAGACCTTCATCAAATGCCACATCAATATCAAGATTGTCTGCGTTGCTTTTATAATCTGCGGCTGGTATCTCATTAATCGAACCCAAACCTGATTTAACTTCACCAACTGCGAAAGGCTCGATAAACAATCCCTTATGGGCAGTATAAATTGCTGGTACTAAGGGGTATCTTGTTTCGATAGCATATGGGGCTATGAAGCCTTTTGATGCTGGGAAGTAAAGAAGATAATCATCCAAATAACTCCAGGAATCAAATGTTGGATCAAACTTAACTTCTTCCCTACTACAAGTAACTACTATCTGATTCGCGATACCAAGTTTATCATATATAGCAATGAAAAGCCTGGTAATACCATCACGCGATGCCACTTTAAATTTGAGAATGGATTCTATCTTTTTCAACGATTCATCTCCACTCTCTTTGTTTATTTGAATAGATGATTTAATTTTTTGCTCAATGTTTGTGATCCTTTCAGGGAGCGTAGCAGAACTTTTATCACCTAATGTCTTTAAAAACTTATCCACTGCTTTCTCGTCATCTTTAGAAAGGGTGGTTAGCATTTTGTAAAAAGCCTTCGCTGCGTCATCCCAAGAATAAAGGCGTGCTTGCGAACGTGCCGTATTATACGAAAGCTTAAATTCAATTCTTTTGCGGTTAGAACCAGCGTATGAAAATGGCTCATCTTTTAAACCAGGAACATCAGCCATGGAGGCAGAATAAATATTCTTCCCATCCTTGCTTTCAGTCTTAACTTCCGGATAACCATAGTATGATTTGAAATCATACTTAAGGTGCGCAGGGCAACTTAGAACAAATGACGAATTCTTTATTTGTACATCATTTTGTATAAAAGTACGGTCAAATAAACTGGCTTCCATTTTACGTATGTAATAATATTCGACCTCACTACCAAGTTCAATTCCTTCAATCGCAAATATTCGATAAGCCGATCCACTTTCTTCATCTTTCACTTCCTTAAGATTGCTTTTGTCAAATAGCACAATCTTTCCTGATTTCGATATTGATCTGGCCTTAACATCAACTAGATCAACTGTACTTCGCATTGAAATAAAAATGCGATTATGCTTCTGAACAGCTTCTGTATTGTTAACAAGAATAATCTTGTGAACTGTTGTATACATCCAAAATTCATCCTTCGCTAGTACGTAATCATATTGTGTATGGCTCTTTAGAATTATTTCTGGCAATGCCTGTTCAGCCGGTGTTAAGGTAATTCTTGCGCGGTCCTTTTCCCACTCGTAAGGCTGAAAATCGGTAGCATAACCCATTACTGGCAAAATAAAAAATAGAATACGAAACAGAATTTTCATATATGACTTATTGATTAATTTTCTTCAGAATAATTGATTCCTTATAAGCCTCACTAATTAGTTTTACGGATTCGTTCCAGCTGGCAAATTCGGTAGGTTGCAAGAGAAGATAATTCACAGATATTTTTTTATAGAACAAAACCTTGTCGCCCTTCACTTGGTAACTAATATCAAAACCTAAATATTTACCATCATGCTTGCCATTTTCAGGCAAGTATTCAATGGTGTACCCGGATGGAATTGAGAACTCTATGTATTCAAATTTGATGTACTTGTAATCTAGTTCTTTGGGCGTTTTTCTGGAGCTGATATTTATTAGATTATTATAGAATTCCTTATTCAGGTTTAAGTTTATATAAAGCTCTGAATCGACATACTTGTGATAATCACTAATCCTGAAATCATATTTTATTGATGTAGGCTTGCTGTGATCATCTAAATGAGATACTTTGTACGAATCAAGATAAAATTTATTACTTCCCTTACCTACAAGTGATGTTACGAATTGCTTTACATCCTCAGTCTCAGCACGATCAAGTTCATAGCCTGCAAATACTTTTGCATAACCTGTTAATGAGCTGCTCCCGGTTCCTACAATATCATGGCCATTTAACTTGAGCTTCATTGAGTCGGTCATAATATTCATTTCCTTGTCCAACTCAGGAACGGTTTGAATTTCGAATTCTGTTGCTGACTTACCTATCAATGCCTCCTTGCCTTGTATCATGGAAGAAGGATAACCGAAAGGTGTATAATCACTGGTTGCATCCAAAAAATAATATTGCTTATCCTTTGAGATGTAGGTAGCAATCATATGGTTATCCACAAGCGGTGTTGGCAGTTCAGAATATTTATAAGGAAGGTCACGTGTACCAATCCAGGTATGATAACCTTTGATACCCGCTATTTGCAACATGTTTACTATGAGGTTAGCCATGTCTTTACAATCACCATATCGTTTCTCACAAACGTACGAACCATGATGGGGAATAAGTCCGCGCATACCTTGCTCAAATGCGATGTATTGAATGTTTTCCTGAACCCAGTAAAAAACATTCTTCACGGTTTCTAATTCTGATTTGCTTTCTTTCATTATATCCGCTACAACAGCAGTAAGCGCTTCAGAATTATCTGTATTAAGATCTTTTGTAAATCCATTATACCAGTTGTAAAGGTCACTGATACCTGATAATACATTGATCTTCTTATTTTTTACTTGATATGATTTTACATAACAGACGAGGTGAGGTGCAAAATATCGGACTGCAGGACTACCCTCTTCATTTTTAAAAGCAAGAATATTTTCTACCGTCCATTCATAAGTTACATTTTTGCCTTTCTCAATTTTATTAAACTTAATAAGATTCTTTGGGTCGTTCAGTACTTTATAAACTAGCTCTACGTCTTTTGTGGTCTTTATGGTAAATGATGTTTTAGCTGCAGGTATATAGCTTGCGAAAATATATCCGGGGATAAACTTTGCATCTTTCTGATTTTCGGTGTATTGCAGTTGTGTTCTGTTTCTAGCTGCTACAGCTGGAAAATCGAAAGAATAGTTATAAGAGTCGTCATAGAAAATACCGCGATCACGATCACTGTTCTTCTTAAAACTTGTTACGTTAATTTCTTTGTACCGGTTTTTATCCCAAACTAAAGTCTTTGCCTTAAAATCGCCTACCTGGGTAAAGTGCGAGCCATAAATTTTTGTAGAGGCCATTCCGTCTGTTTGTTCTTTAAGATGCAGAATATCTTCAAAAACATTTCCCCTTACTCTAAGTGAATCACCTTCAATGGAAATATTTAAAACTTCAGAACGCGCTACAAATAAAGCACTGGCATCAGGAAATTGGGTTTTCATCTGCTGCCAGAGATCTACATTCTGAGATAAACAATGACTTCCTGAACAAAGAACAATGATAACAAATACAGCGATTCTCATATTATTTATTCTTCAGGTAAGTCGTCTCGAAAAGTTATCTCCTTTGATTTTACACCTTTGGTATATATGACGGATTTTCCATTTTGGTCACCCATTTTATAAAGCTCAGTTTTGCTTAAACTACCATCTTCATTATAAGATTCTTGCAGCCCTTCAAGCTCATCATGTGTATAAACACCTTTCTGCATCAATTTGCCGTTCGCGTAATAGATTGTGTAAGGGCCTTCATACGCGCCCTTATCATAATGGTATTCATCGAAAAGTTTTCCATTTTGAAAATACGTTTTCTTGGCACCATGCCTTAATCCATCTTTGAATTCTTCTTCATATGCAGAACTGCCATTGGCATATTTTACAATAATACTTTGATTACCTGTAAATTTAATCCAATCGCCCCAACTGCCTGACGCATTTGCGATGCGGTACGAAATGATATCACCTTCATCAAATAACTTCTCTAAAATTGCTACCCCTTCTGGCGAGAAGTATTGCGCTACGCCATGCTTTTCATCAGTCTTATAGGGGATAATTGAACTTACCTTACCATGAGGAGTATAAAAAGTCCAGATACTATCTCGTTTTCCCTCTTCGTATTTTCCTTCGCGGTTTAGTTGCCCATTATCATAATACCACTTCCACCAACCCTTTTCTTCATCATTCAGATAGATGCCTTCAATATGTTTTTTACCATTTGCAAAATTGCTTACATACGATCCTTCTTTCTCGCCACTTTCAAAAGTGTAACTATAGAAGAGACTTCCATCAGGATACCACCGCGCAAATTTGCCCACGTAACTTCCACATAGCATTTGATATTTAGACCGAGGTCCTTTATTACTAACATACTTTTCATTGGTCGTCGAAACATCTTTACCAACCTTATTAACTGTCATAACTTTACCTTGCAAATCATAAAAGGTCATGTCAACTAAGCCATACGTATCATATGTGCTAAACGAATATAATTTACCATCACTTGCGTAATTGAAACATTTACCATAAAATTCATCTGACAGATAGTAGTAGTCAGTTTCAATTGTACCATCAAGATAATAGGTAAGCCATTGTTGCTGGCGAGCGCCCGCTTGAAACCATCCTTCTTGTTTTACCTGACCGTGCTGGTAAAATTCCTGAAAATATCCGTTCAGCTCATCATCTTTATATTCATAGTTTTTCTTCTTGGCTCCAGATTCAAAATATTGAGTGGCTGCACCTTGGGCTAGCCCATCTTCATAATTATATTCACTCCGTAATTTTCCATTTCTGAAATAATAACGCCATTTGCCTTGCACCTTACCCTTTTTATAATTGCCCTCTGATTTAAGCTCACCTGTTAAGTAATAGGTTTTTACTGCATAAGAACCATCATTGCCGCCGCATTTAAAAATTTCTTTACCCTCGCTGTTATAAGATGCTACTTTAATAATGACATCTTTTTTATACGTATACACGGTCTGCAGCTTACCATTGTGATAGATACTATTTTCACCTTGATACCTTCCTTCAGCATCAAATATTCTTTTCTCTATCAGTGTTCCATCAACATCGTAATAACTCCATTCTCCCGTTGCAATGCCAATTAGGAAGTTTCCAGTTTTATCAACCTTTCCATTACTGAAATAATATTTCCATGTACCAATCGGTGCATCGTTTAGGTATTCACCTTCAATTTTTGTTTTTCCGTCTGGGTACAATGTTAAATACCTACCCGTTAATTTATCGTCTTTATAATTCGTTTTATTAAAGATATTGCCGTTTGCGTAATACGTTACAAACTCACCTGTACCCTTATTCTCATGATATTCATAGGTGTTTTTAACTTTACCAGATGCAAAGTAAGCCTGCCCTTTTCCCTCCCTGTTACCAGATTGATAAATAAGTTTTTCCTTTAATGCACCGCATGTATAATATAACTCAACCTCACCGTTTAGCTTATCATCTTTAGAGAAGTAGTGTTCTCGTTTAGCGCCATTCCGAAAGTACAGTGTAACCTCATCGGTATCATAATTCTCTATACTTTTAAGCATTCCATCGTTATTATAAAATTTCCATATACCTTTCTTTTCACCTTTATCATTAAAATCACCTTCACCAAACAGCTCCTTATTATCAAAAAAAAGTATCCACCTACCCTTTCGTATCTCACCTATCTTTTCTCCCAAAGCATCAAGGTTGTTGGCTTCATCAAACCAGGCCATTACAGGTTTTGTATACCCAAGTGAAACAAACCCATACACGTTAGGATCTAAATGTTCTCTGTATTTCCGTAGGTGAGATTTGACAGCCTCAAAAAATACGCCTAAAGATTTTTCATTCTTTGAACGCCATTTCTTTACCGCTTCATTGCTTGTTGAAGAGAGAATATGATAAATGAATGGGGCTACCAATTGTTGTTCTTTAATTTTATTATAAATTGGTTTATAAAACTTGACCCAAGGATCATCTGTGCCTTCATTAATAGTACCTAGCTGTTCAAAAAACATTTCGTATTGTTTAACTACTACAGCGTCTACTGGCACTTGAGATTTAAAATTTTTATCGATGGCTATTTTAGCCTTAATAATTTGATCTAGTTTTTCCGGCGCATTGGTTCCAAATACCGGAAGAGTTCCTTCATCTGTAACCTGGTTATCTAGAAAATTATTAAGCATGACAAGATGATCATTATCTAAATTCGCGATGCATAAATACATTCCTAAGGATAGCATAGCGTGCGTCTTTCTTCCTTGACCAACAGAGATACGACCGAGATTTAAATGACTGCCACTATGAAATGGATTTAGGTAAAGCACCTTGAAGAATGTTTCCGCTGCTTGTTCATATGCTTTACTGTTATAATAGGTTATTCCCATACTATAGAGAATGTTATAATCCGCAGGGTACTTCTCTAACGCTTTTTTAAATAGCGCGATCGACTTTTCGACCTCGCCCTTCTTGTCGGTAGCCATAGCTTGAACGCGGAGTAGGTCAGGCTGAAACCTTTCAGGATGTATCAAAGCTTTATCGCAAATTTCCAGCGCCTTATCGTAGTTTTTATCGGCTATGTAAACAAGTGCAGATTCATAAAGCATGTACACGTAGTTTGTGTCACGTTCTGAAACGGTATTGAAGACCTTCACAGCATCAGCATACTTACCAGAGTCATACAACTCCTTACCCTTGGCTATTACTTCACCAGAATTTATCAGTGGTATTTTTTGAGAGAAACAGGAGACGGATATAAAAATGAGGACTATTAAGGACAGACTGCGTGTCATAGGGGACTGTGGTGTTTTACAAGCAAATTACTAAAAAGACGGCAGCCTTATTAATTGAAGTAAGAAAAAGAGAATGAATGAGGAATTTAAGATAATAATAATGGAGAATAGAAAGTTAATTAAAGGCTTTTACAGGGAATCGTGGGCGGAAGATGCTTTAAACAATGAATAAGCTGTTTAGAACTATGTTTAGGCTTTTTTGTTAAACTGATAACTATGATTACATGAGCACTTGTTAACACGGTGCAGAATTAGGACTTAACTAGCTTTGGATATCTTATTTATATTAACCTTACGAGTTTAATCCAAATTAAGTAAGCCTCAAGATTTATAGATAGACTATCATTCGAATTTCCTCATTTGACCTATCAGCCTATATGTATATAGTCTGTTGCCGCTTTGAGATGCGCTTCTCTCGCTGCCACATAGTACAAGATCTCTCAGGGTAAGTTTACTTGCTTTCTCCTCATGTGGCCGCTGCATATACATTATTACCTCTGTGCGGTGTTAAAATTTTGTTTCTATGGTAACACATCGTGCAGGTAAAGTATGTCTCTTAAATGCAGTTTTTGTTCGTAAGCCCAAAGATTTGCCTTAAGCTTCCTTCAGATTCGTAGCCGCCCGCGACACCCTTGCTCTTAGCTAATGATACGCACTACAACGCTCATTCGGGACTTGCACCCTATAGCCAGTAAACATGCCTGACGCACCAAAAAAAAGTGACTTTTTAAGTCCTTTTAATTTGTTTCTCTTTTTCACAACCTTCCATTCAGCTTCATATTTTTCTAAGATTAGATTAGATTGTTCTTTGGCTACGGGTATAAAGCTCTGATGATGCATTTTAAATTGTTCCGCACTATTCTTTCCTTCACTTGTTCCGGTGTTGTAAGGCCATACCGTAGTGCCACTTGCAAAAATTCGAATTGCATATAGAGGGGTTAAAACTATTTCATTTAACGAAAGGAAAAAATAATTGAAAACGCTTATTAAATAAATATTTTTTCCTTCTTCGTTAAACCGTTGAATGCAAAGAGAGCCGGAAAGAAAAATTATATTATTTATTTATATAAAATCTTTTCAGTTCCCAGACATGACCCAAGTGTGTCTCACGCCTTATGATTCCAACATTTTTTGCCCAATATATTCTCTCAGTTTGTAAAGCATTTATTGTAATAACTTGACCAAATATCTTGACGTCTTTATACGTTACTCCTTTAACTTCAAAATTGGTAAGAAAGCCTTCATACTTGACCTTTAAACGATCTGTATATTGAAATTCATAACCCGCCGGGTAGTGATCAAGGTATTGAACATACCGTCTGGAATAATCCTTAATCCAGTTTTCTTCATACTTGTATACTCTCCCAACTTCTTCCGAAGGAAACGCAGCACCAACAATAGTATCATTGTTCATTCTGCTACTAATGTAAAGGCATTCAAATTTTTCACCATTATGTTCTTTATCAAAAGCAATTTCTGACTTAGCTAAGTAAACACTATCCCTACCACCCCAGTCCGTTTCTTCATATACCCAATAACTTCCTTTTGGAAAGACCGTATAACTTTTGAATTCATTATTAATTCGGCCAGGTTCAGGAGTGAATTCAACATCATGTTTACACCTGACACTAATGACAGTTAATGTTATCAGTGTAAACAGTGAGTTAATAAAATATTTCATTGTACAGCGTTTAGGTATTGAGCTTCAATTTATAATAAAAAAAAGCCATCCCTATTTAAGGATGGCTTTTTGTTAATAGTTGATCTTACATCTTTATGATTTTGTACACATGGTTATCTATGTGTAACCAATAAATCCCACTGGCATAATTTTCCAAATCAATTGTAAAGGTTTTGCCAGACGACTCATTCCAAGTCCCTTCATACATCACCTTTCCTAGTTGGCTTAAAACCCGAACGTAGCTGCTGGCAAGGTTATCTGACTTTGTAAGTGTTACTTCCTTGGTAGTTGGATTAGGGTAGACTGACAACCCTTTCATTAAACTAGAGCGTTCTTCTGTTTCCTCTACGGCTATTCCACGTGCATTTGCATTTGAAGCCAAGCAATAGATTTGGCTAGTATATGTTGATACAACTTGTGGATATCCACTACATGCACCAGTTATCATGCATCTATAAACCCTTTCAATAAAAATGGGATTAGCTGGAATAGTAAGCCTTGAAGTCTTTGTGCCTACATAGCCCTCAGAATCATTAGCGTTTGACCAGGTTCCTGCACCTATTCTTACCATCCATTGGTATTTTAAGTTAGTACCACCGGCTTCTACAAAGTAGGTAACGGGTTCACTACCACAGTTTCCGTTTTGTACAGGTGGAGTTACAATTCTGGCTGGTTGTTCATCCTTAACAACCGTCAGCGAATTTGTTTCAACAATTGTAGCACTGCACCCATTCACTTGCGAGTATCTGAGTTTTACAACATCGCCACCTTTCAGGGTAGTAGAGGAAAATGGATAAACTGAACTAACTGCCGTGTTATTTACCATCCATGAGAAAACAGGGCTGATAATTCCACCCGTTGGTATACCTGATACATTGAATGTTAACGTTTCACCCGTACAAGTACCGCCAAATCGTGCTGACGAAATTTTAAGATTGTACTTATCTTTTATGTATAAATCTAAACCATCGTCTCCACCAATTCTGTATGGTTTTGACGAAATCACTCTAACACGGTAATGCGTACCAGCAGGCATATCTACAGGAACGTTACAGACTATTGTTCCAGAAGTAGTACCAGTAAGCGTACCTATCTTAAGTGGGTTTAAAAAGCTTCCTGATGCATCTGATAGTTCTGCCGTAAAAACATTTCCAGTTTGGAATGATTGACAAGAACCTACTAAAAATGCAGTAGTAAAGTTAGTCCGCGCACAAATTTGCCATGCTGATGGCGCATAAGTGTGAATGGCCTTAAAAATGGTGTACGATCTTCCATGATCAATTCCTGTATAAGCTGGCATTGTGCTAACAATACGGAATCTAAATCCGTTGCCTGTTTTACCAACAGGAATTCTAGCTGAAATTACCCCTGATGTTGTGCCTTGTAGTGAGCCTACTTGTACTGGATTAGCAAAGCTGCCGGTCTCATCTGACATTTGAGCTATAAAGGTGTTTGATACATTAAATGTCTCACAATCCGCCGCAAATGGAATACTAATTAGGGCATCTTCACAAAAATTGTTTGCAAAATTTCCCATTTCGATCGTTTTGTTTACTGTCAATTTCGCCCATCTTGTATAAGTAGGACAGCCATTTCCGGTAATGATGCATCTAAATTCATAATCACTGTATGAATATTCAGGTCTTGTTAATTTTAAGGAGGCGGTATTTGCGCCACTAAATGGTGCGCTTGTAATGTCTTTAATAACACCTTTTAACCGACCCTCCCATAAGTAACTTACTGTTCCTTTGCCTTTAGCTACAAAACTGACAATCTTGTTTTCGCAAATAGTAATATCAATTGGCTGTTTGGAAATCACAGGTGCAGATCCTGAAATTGAAAATGGTATAGTAGTTTCTGTAGCAATTGGAGTCGAACTATTGTCCGAAATTTGAATTTTGTAACCGCTACCAGTTTCAACATTAGCAGGGATCAAAATTTGAATAGCAGAAGAGGTTGTAGGTGTCGTACTGCCAATGTTTCGTTTATTTACAAAACTTCCAGATACATCAGATAACCACGCAGTAAAAATTGTGTTTGGATTTATACCAAGGGTCTTTTTAACTGGTATCTCTACGCTTACTCCTTTACATAGCGATACAGGCCACCAGGTTGCATCTATTGCATCGCCAGTTTTTTCCTCATTACTAAAGCTGGAACCAAGGGAGTTAATTGCTTCGACTTTAAAATAAAGATCGTAGTTATAAAGAAATTCTTGAGTTATCGTAAATGAAGTCTTATCACCTATTTTAATAGGCGAGTCGCCCTCTGTAGCATGGCCGTTATAAGGGCCACCTTTCCACCTACCAAAATGTATCTTGTAGCTGGTAGCACCTAATGAATTAAAAAATAACGTAATATCCCTTGTTGTATTTGTTAGGCTTGATATAACCGGTTTATTAGGCTTAAATTGTACCTCTACTTTTAATACAGTAGCATAATTTTTATATCCGTTATTATCAACGGTATAAACTGATAGTTCTCCAAGAATTGCTCCCGTTTCAGTCCGTACCCAATCAAATGCTGGTAATGATGCGTTTGACGTGAACGACCAAGAGTTCTCGTTCTCATCCATAATCGTTGTGTTATTGGTTTTAGAAGCATATAAATATGCGCCTGCACCGTGGAAAAACTTTCAGAGACCAGTTCCATTGTTTAGCGTAAGTATCACCATGCTTGGAATAAAACTTTCCAGAGTAAGAAACAGCATCACCAGGATCAGCGATTCAGCGACAAAAAAAAGACGTTAATTGTATTTGATTATCAGACCGT
>CAXSCR010000031.1:0-52924 GCA_964235605.1 uncultured Cyclobacteriaceae bacterium
ATTTTTGGTACACTCCTAGTTGCCATTTTTGGTACACTATTATTTACCGATTACACACCTATAATACAAACAGCGATTATTATCCTTTTGGTCTAGCCTTCAACTCATATTCGCGAGAAAATAGCATTGTCAATGACTACACCTATAACGGAAAAGAAAAACAAGATGAACTTGGATTGAATTGGTTAGACTACGGAGCTAGGATGTATAAGCCATATATCGGCAGATTTTCAAAGATGGATGTTTTATCTCAAAATTATCGGAGCTATAGTCCATACGGATATGCTAATAATCCTGTTAATAATTTTGATGTAATGGGGATTTTTATACTATTCGCACGATTTCGAGAAATGTTAAAAGGGTAGCGAACTATCTAGAACATGGTTATTCAGGTTATCTTGGCAATAAAAAGAATGTGAATTGTAAGTTCAATTAAAAAAACATGGTGGTTTTTCTGACGCACAATTAAAAGAAGTATTTACTTGGGATAAGGGACCTACCGTATTACCCACAGAGTTGGAGCCTCTTAGATATGATGATGGTCTTGAAACTCCTGTATATGTTAAGTACCTTGGAGAATCTACGATATTTGTAAAATATTGATTTGGTTACAGAATTAGAGAATGCAAAAGGAAAAGACCGGGATTATATGTTGTTTTTTAGTTGCTGTAACCGTTCTTCATGAGTCAGTCCATTACGAGTATTTTACAAATGGTTTAACTGCTTATGATGGTGGAGAGGAAGGAAATGCTTTTGAAAAAGATGCCTATGGCGAAGTAATTCTAAGGATGAATAAGAAGCGAGTTATGGATAATTGGTTAAATAACAGACCAATTCCAAACCCTTTTAGGCCTAATCCAGACAAAAATAAAGGTAACGGGCAAAAGGATTTTTGGTTTGATTATCCTTCTGGTAATTTTCCTTCAAGCCCTGGAAAGAAAACAGATTCAATATATCATCCTCATAAGTTTCGTGGTAAAGAATAAATATTGTTTTATGAAAATGTGTTTATACCTAGTCTTTTTGTTTAATATAGGCAGTTGTAATAATATCAAATCCGACGATAAACAACGCTCCATGGATTTGAGTCAGATTAAAGAAGACTCAAGTGTGAATAGGAAAAAGGTTCAACTCATTGAAAAAGTGTTGAATTTGCCGCATGTACTGGAATTCTGTAAGGTAAAATTTTTTATAGAGAATAATAAAAAAATTTATATCCTTTTAAAAGAAAGCGAATTTAAAGATGGTAATCCATCCATTACTCAGAATGGATATCAAGTGAGTATTTTGCATAGCTTAGATTCTCTTGATACTGAGGAGCTACCCTTTTATCGCTTTAAAATGGAATTAAAAGGCGACCAGGCATTTGTAAGTTTGTTTTTTGAAATTACTGGAGCTATAGCGTCTGGTAATTTAAATTATAGAGATGGGCATTGGGTTCCAGATGAAAAATTCAGTGTTGGAGTTAAATAATACTTTCTTCTGGCAATGATGAGTCATTTAAGAACACAATAAATGCTTATTGATGAACTAATAAGTGCGGGTAACTGATATTTTTTGTGAAAACAAACAATAAATTAAAATTAAGGATTAAATGATAGCCGAGTTAAAACAAAAAAGATATTTAGAGAACACGTTCACTGGTATGAAATACAGACTTCTGACTTTGATCACCGGGACACTAATTGGTAGTTCGGTTGGATTTATTCAAGAGGGAATTGACAACATAGGAGGTTTCGGAACCCCTTTTTATGACTACTATTTCAAGCCACTGTATTGGGTGACAATGTTTGGAATAATTCCTGCAATAGCTGTGGGACTTTGGTCCGGCCGACAAATAAAAAGAAAAGGACAAAGAATTAACGTTGCACTAGATTGCCAGCCGCTAACAATGTGTATACGCAATTTAAATTTGATTAATTATTTTTAAAGGTAAATTTAAACTGCGCATACACGAGCGTTTGCGGTCAGCTTAAAGACGACAGTGCCAGTATTTAGAAATCCCAAAGTGAAAATTATTACAGAAACTGAAAGGCTTCTTATACGGGAAATACTTCCAACAGACATTGATGAAATGTTTGAGCTTCACTCTGACCCAGAAGTTCATTTATATCTAGGAAACAAAACGATAACAACCCAAGAGAAAGTAAGTGAAGCGATTGATTTTGTCAGACAACAGTATATTGATTACGGAGTAGGACGTTGGGCAATGATTAACAAAATAACTGACGAATTTATAGGTTGGACGGGATTAGAATTTGTCACAAAAGAAACTAACAATCATGAAAACTATTACGACCTTGGGTATAGGTTAATTAAAAGATTTTGGGGACAGGGATTTGCAACTGAATCAGCATTTGCTTCTTTAGACTATGCCTTTGACAAACTAAATGCAAAAGAAGTCTATGCTATTGCAAACTGTGAAAATGAAGGTTCAAACAAAATTCTAAAAAAGGTGGGACTAAAATTTATTGAAACATTTGACCTTGAAGGAATCAAACATAATTGGTACAAAGTAGACAGAGCCGAATTTCAAAACAGAAAGCCGAACCGCTAATCGAGTAGGCGGCCTCACCAGTTGTAACTGATGAGGTTCGCCTCTCACACCACTGTACGTACGGGTCACGTATACAGCGGTTCATTAAGTTGTGGAGCTACTTTTTCGTAATAGGAGAACATAGATTCATAACCCCTCTTGATAAGCCTTTCTATTGTGATGGTTGTTCCTAATATTGGGCTTTGTGCCACAGGCCATCCACCCATTCTGGTTCTACTCCACGCATAGGCCTGACCGGTTTTAATTCCTAATCGAATTAGATTCTTTCTTTTTCGTTCAGGTTTCTTCCAATTTTCCCAGATGCAGTACCTCAATCTATTGCGTAGCCAGCCATCGAGTTCTTTAAGTTTAACTTGCATACTTGCCATACGGAAGTAGTTAATCCAACCTCTTTGAATTTCTTTTAATTTGGCTATGCGCTCATTGAAAGTACTTGGTGTAGTTTTACTGTTATCAGCTTGAGTTTTTGTTTAAGCGTTCTGGGGCAACGAGGATTTTAAAAACAACTCTCCGCGAAGAGTTTTTCACATAGTGGAGAAGTTTTCAGTCCACAGACAGTATATCGTGCACTAAGACTCATTGACATAATTTATGACCAACCATATTGTGCGTGTTCAATTAATTCGCTTATTTGCTTCACAAATCAGAAGTAAATGGCAAGAGGGTTTTTAGGGGACTTTGAAGAATTGATTTTAACTATTGTAGCAGCCCATCAAGAAAATGCCTATGGAGCTGCTATAACCATTGAAATTGAGAAATGGCTTGAAAGAAAAGTAACGTTAAGTGCAGTCCATGTAACACTTTATCGTCTTGAAGATAAAGGATATATTAAATCGAAAGTCGGGGGTGCGACCAATGAACGAGGTGGAAGACGAAAAAGAATTTATACGATTACAAGTGGTGGCGTAGCAATATTGAGAGCAATGAAAGAGACACGAATAGATTTATGGAAGATGGTTCCTCAATTAAAGTTCATCAATAATTAATGAGGTCTCTTCCATTATGGGCGGGAAAATTACTCAGGGCAATTTGCCCCGAAGAGCTATTTGAACAAATAGAAGGAGATTTAATAGAGATTTACAACTATGATATAAAGACGGTTGGTGAGCGAAAAGCTAAGTTAAGGTTTGTAGTTACTGCGCTACGGTTCTTTAGACCTGGCATACTATTAAGGAACAAATTTTCAATTGAGTTAAATCAGATGCCCATGTTTCAAAACTATTTTAAAACTACCTATCGTCACCTACTGAAAAGCAAAATCAACTTTACATTTAAGCTCGGTGGTCTGACATTAGCATTGCTCAGCTTTTTGGTCATTGCTATTTATGTTTCTTTTCAATTGTCATTTGACCGATACCACGAAGACTATGAAAATATTTATCGAGTAAATTCCGAATGGAGAGAGAATGGGGAAATGGCCAAGTATGCAATTGTTCCAACCGGAATTGGCCAAGCATTGAAGGATGAATTCCCCGAAGTAAAATCGTATGCCCGATTGAGAAGCCCAAGTCACTACCTCATTAAATATAAAGACAAATCATTTCGGCTTGAAGGATTTTCAGATGCCGATAGTTCTATTTTTGACGTGTTAACTTTTCAATTTATTAAAGGAGATAAACACGCGCTGGATCATCCCGGATCGATTGTTCTTACCCAATCTCTTGCCACGCAAATTTTTGGTGATGAAGACCCGCTGAACAAATCGATATCCTTTACTGATCGGTTCAATAGGAGTTTTGAAGTAACGGCTGTTATAGAAGATATGCCTCATAATTCCCATTTGGGTATTAAAGCATTGCTACCCTTTAACTCTTTGCGTGATAGCATGGAATTGGCGATTGATCCATGGGAAATAAATATTGATGGATCAACTTGTCTGTACCTACGACTTAACAACAATGGTAAACCAGAACAATTTTCTTCTAAGGCGATACCCTTACTTAGAAATAGAATCACTAAAAGTGAAGATGGCTTGGAGAAGGAATATGCAATATCTCTCCAACCGCTCAAAGATATTTATTTGGCTCCTCGCATGTATGCCGAATTTTGTGCAAAGGGAAATGGAATGTATGTATATGTATTTTCATTACTTGGAATTTTCTTGTTAGTAATAGCCAGCATCAATTATATTAATCTTTCCATTGCAGACTTTCATAAACGGAATAAGGAAATCGGAGTGCGTAAAGTATTAGGTGCCAGAAAGAAGCAGATTGCTATTCAGGTTATTTTGGAAGCTTTCTTCGTTTCTCTTTCCTCTCTTATCCTGAGTATTGGTGTGTTATACTTTTTATTTCCTCAAGTTCTACAATCACTTGATAGCAATCTAAGCTTTGCAATGCTGTTCGAACCAACTGTTATGATTTCAGTTGCCCTAACCGTGCTATTGTTAATTATCTTATCTACGGCTTACCCGGCTTATCGACTGGCTATAAATAATCCGATTAACGATTTGAAGTCGGGAAGTTCTTTTGGAAAAAATTCATCTACAGGTAAAATACTTTTATTGGCTCAGTTTACTATTTCTATTGTTTGCATCAGTGCTACATTTATTGTTGGTCGGCAAATTGAATTTATACAAACAAAGAACCCTGGCTACGACAGACATAATATGATTGTGGTCTATACACCGGATCGGTTCCCATCGGAAAAAATTCCCGTGATTAAAGACGAGTTTAAAAAATTACTTGGTGTCGAGGCTGTTTCTTATTCAACTTTTCGTATTGCTGGTGCCGGGTACTACCGCGATTGGTATAGAGTTGAGATTGGTGGTGAAATAAAACAGATGATGCTCAATGAAGTGTTTTTTGACCATGACTTTTTTAAGGCAACCGGAATACCATTAGTTGCAGGCCGATCATTCGATCCTAATAGTTCAACTGATTCCCACACAGCCTTTATCGTAAATGAATCTGCCGTTCGAGAATTCGGTTGGGATGATCCCATCGGTAAAAGAATTAGTTCTGGTTATGAAGAAACAGAGGGAGAGAAATGGGAAGGCACGGTGGTAGGGGTGGTAAAAGATTTCAATGTCTATTCACTTCATAAGAAAATTGATCCATTAGTAATGCGACTACCATGGTCAGATTGGCCGGGTAGCTGCGTGCATATAAAAATCAATGGTCCATTAAATCAGACAATAGCTTCTATTAAAAAGAAGTATGAAGAAATACTACCGGGGTTTCTCCTTGACTACAGCATAATTGAAGATATCTATGATAACCAATATCAAGACGAGAAGAAAGCCTTTAGAGCGCTTCAACTGAGTACGTGGATTATTGTGCTAATTTCATCTCTCGGAATTTTCTCCCTTTCAATTTACATGTCCGCAAGACGCATGAAAGAATTTGGTATCCGAAAGGTACTCGGTGCAACGGCAAACCAAATTACGGTCTTGCATGTCAGCCACTTTATGAAGATTGCGTTAGTCGCTAATGTTATTGCTTTACCAATCGCATATTGGTCAATGAAAGAATGGCTGAATGAATTTGCTTATCGGGCAGAGCTCGGCAGCGCTTTATTTTTCTTGGTGGCGACTATTTCCTTTTTGCTTGTAATAATCTCATCTGGGTATTCGTCATGGAAAGCCGGAAAGATGAACCCTATAGATGTAATAAAGATGGAATGAGACAGAAGAAACAATTATGAAAAATTCCATGACTATGAAAGCAGCGTTTAGAAATCTTATAATAAGAGCTTAAAGACGGAGTAACAGCAAAGGGAGAAATATGTTTGATCACAGTCCTACGAAAACCACACCAATGCCACACTTACCGACACACAATCAAAGCCTTGCCATCCGTGTGGTTAAGAGTGTGCAATGCGCAGCACAATGCATAGTCGAGTAGGTAAAGGGGAGTTTCACCCCTAAACCTCTCTCAGAACCGTACTTGAAGCTCTCGCTTCATACGGCTCTTATATGTAATCTGTTATTCTGTTTAGCATCAGAATAACTTATAGCCTAATCCCCAATGATAGAATAGGTTGGGATATGATTTTCCAATCGCTCTTAACCAGGCCATAGCTTTCACTTTGCTTCCTTTAAAGCTTTTGTATTTGTTCAATATCCAACGTATCGTGCGTTGGTGCAGGTAATAGAAAAATAGAAAACAGGCATTAACTTCGCTTGCTGATCTTTCCATAATATTGTATCCAACCGGCAATCTTCGGGTTTAGCTGATTTGCTAAATCCTGTATCGACCATTGGCTCTTGTTATGAAAACCAGACTTCCTGAGTTCTTGTGTTATACGTACTTTCGATTTTCGACTCATCATGCAGTCGTATTGTAGAAAGCTTCCTCCGACTTTTAATTTCTTACGTATGGGAAGAAAGCTAAGAAGTCAAATTGAACAAGATAACCTTTTAAATTCCGCTTGTCTTTCTTGCAGTAAACTATTTTCGTCTTTTCCGGATGCGCTGTTAAGCCACATTGGTTTAAACGTATTTCCAGCACTGACAAGAGTTGCGATGCTTCAATATAGCTTCTGCAATGGATAACCAGTCGAGTAGGCCACCGGAACTTCCGCGATAGCCTTCTCACAGATACGGACGTGATACTCTCGCATCATCAAAAATTATATAGCTTAGCTTGGTATTATACGCCCATGGCCTACAGATTCACCAGGCATTTAAATCCGTCACTTACTATTTTTGATTGCATGGATGAGCTTTCAAATTTTGCATTTGCTCCAAAGGAATTAAAAGATCTCGAAGCCGAATTGTTTTCAAAATCTGACGTTGTTTTTACAGGTGGAAATTCCTTGTATGAAGCAAAGAAACTGGCTCCTATTATTCAGTCTCCAATGTTTTTTTTATGCCATTGGTGGGCGAATTCCAAATTTCCAATGAGCAAACAAGTTAGGATTTTGTTTACACATACTCCCCAACCATTTGATCGCTCTTGTCTTGTGTCTTCTTACCCTTTTATATTTCCGTTCCACCCAGTGAGCCAGCCTTCCGTTCAGTCTTTGGAACAGTGGATACATGGCCGATTTGTAAAACTTACTGTAGTAGACAATGTATCCCTGAAGTTTGGCATTAAACATATTTGCCAGGTCCTTCAGGCTTTTATCTGACCTCGTTTGCAGGCGCCAACTTCTTATCTCCTTATTAATCTTCTTCCTGGCCTTGGTGCTTATTGCCGGACTGAAGTTCACAAAGTATTTGCCCCAGCGATTCTTTGACCTTCTGGCCATAAAAGTGAACCCCAGAAAATCAAACTTCTCATGTAAGTAGCTATCTCTCCTGTCTTCATCTTTACAGTAAACAATCTTTGTCTTTGCTTCATTCAGTTCCAGTTTGCAGACTGCCATTCTTTCAATTATTAAAAGTTTTAATCTTTCATCTTCCTGCTTACTTCCACAGTGGCAGATGGGTCGAGTAGGCCACCGGAACTTCCCCGATAGCCTCTCACACAACTAAAGAGATTTAGGAGGAATTAATGCAAGAAGCAAAGTCGTTTAACATTCCGAAAACACTCATAGCAGCAGCTTATGAGAAGGTAAAATCCAATCAGGGAGCAGGAGGCATAGACAATGTAACCATAAAGGCATTTGATAAAGCGGTAAAGAATAATCTTTATAAACTCTGGAATCGGATGTGTTCGGGAAGCTATATGCCAAAGCCAGTTAAACAATGAGCAACCCCCAGAAAATAAAGGTGATCCCATATTCAATTAAGCTATGCCTGTTCATTTTTCTTTTGATCTACAGACCCAAGTCATTTGTACAGAATAAGTTTGCAGTTATCGCTTTTTCCCTGGAGGACAAGAGCGAGTAGATAGCTATGCTGCTGAAAATTATCTCATATAATATACAGTTTCTGCCATCTCACAAGTACCGTTTAACAGTTGATAGTTCCAAGGATTCATTAACGATTAAGAAATTGATAGAAGTAAAAAAAACGTAATTCGGAATTGAAGTATCCTTTCGCATGTGGATGGGTGGGTGTACCAGTTGTTCAAATTTGTTTTCTACTAAGCGAGGAATAGAAGAATTCTCCCAGTCGGCGCTTGCCCTTAGCCAATATTTTTATAAAAAGGAGGTATTGATTGATTGGGAACCCAACCATAGAAGGCTTTCGTGAACATCAATTTATGCCTGAAGACAAATGAGCTTACAGTTCTTGTACATGAATGGAGACGTTCGCCAAAATGGATTGCTTGATGCAATTTTATAGACAAAGAAATTTTACAGATCAAAGAAAATAAATAGCACGTACGTCAGTTCAATTCAACCTATAACTAACGTGATCTTTTATGACGCTTAAGACGGTTTATTAAAAACAGCTATAGATCTTCTGCAAGCAAATCGTGATTATTGCATCAATTTAGCAATGACTTCATCTGTACTTAATCCTTCAGCTTCTGCCTTAAAATTCCGTACAATACGATGTCGCAGCACAGGCTTAGCTATCGCTTGAACATCTTCAATGTCAGGAGAGTATTTTCCATTAAGTAATGCATTGCACTTAGCACCAATTACTAGAAATTGTGAAGCGCGTGGCCCGGCTCCCCATTCAAGATATTCATTAGCCGTGGTCGAGCCTCCAGCTATTCCAGGTCGTGTTTTATTAGCAAGTGTTACGGCGTACTCAATTACATTATCTGTAACAGGAACACGACGTACTAAATGTTGAAAGTAAGAGATCTCTTCAGCAGTTAATATTTTGTTTAGCGTCTTCACTTCGTCGGATGTAGTACTCTTTACAACCTCAACTTCGTCTTTAAATGCGGGGTAGGTAAGCAAGATATTAAACATGAATCGATCGAGCTGAGCTTCAGGCAAAGGATAAGTTCCTTCTTGTTCGATCGGGTTTTGTGTAGCTAGAACAAAAAATGGGTTCGGTAATTCATAGCGTTGCCCCGCTATGGTAACCGAGTACTCTTGCATAGATTCAAGCAAAGCAGCTTGCGTTTTTGGTGGCGTTCTGTTTATCTCATCAGCTAATACAATGTTCGAAAATACCGGGCCCTTTACAAATTTAAAATTTCGTTCTTTATCCATGGTCTCAGCACCAACGATATCGGATGGCATAAGATCAGGAGTGAACTGAATGCGTTTAAATTGGAGATCGAGAGACGTGGCAATAGTTTGTACTAGTAATGTTTTTGCAAGACCGGGAACGCCTACAAGCAATGAATGACCTTTACAAAATATTCCAGTTAGTACAAGTCGAACAACATCATCTTGTCCGATTACAATTTTGGAAATTTCTGATTTTAGTTTTTTATAAGCAGCTGCCAGTGCGTCAGCAGCCTCTACATCTGAAGCAAATTTTGCCATTCGTTTTTTTATTTAAGCGCAAAAGGTATAAAGGAATTTTTCCTACCCATTACAAATCTTGTTTAACGCTAATCTCCTTTTAAAATGCCGCAATTATTATAGGCATCATCAATATTAATGAAAACATCTTGACGCGCTTTAGCGAACCACTTCTCAAGCACTTTTGCTTTTTTTTCATTTAGCGTAGCTGCCTGAATGCGATGCCAATCGTCTTTTAAAGAAGCTTCATGTGGGCTAATACGTGATTTGTAATATAAAATCCGCGCAGCATCTTTTCCATTATCAGTACGATAAACAATTGGCGGGCTAATATCACCGACCTTCATTGAATCTACCTTGAAAAACACAATGGGATCAAGCTCATCAACAGGAATTTTTTGCCCTCCATCTTGATCCGTAAAGAAGCCTCCATTTCCTTTTGAAGGCACATCGTCTGAATATTCTTTGGCTGCTTTTTGGAAAGTTATGGTATCATGTAAAATAAGATTACGTAGGCTATCTAAATAACGACTAGCATCGTCAAGATCTTTTTGGGATGGATTTGGAGATATAAGAATGTGGCGAGAATGATATTCATTACCTCTTCGCTCAATCAATTGAACTATATGGAGACCGTATTGCGTTTTAACTGGCATTGAAATTTCGCCCGGCTTTAACTTGAAACTAACGGCTTCAAATTCAGGAACCATTTGGCCCCGGCCGACGAAACCCATATCTCCACCATTTACAGCAACACTTGGATCGGCCGAATACTTTCTTGCAAGTGTGGCAAAATCTTCTCCTTTTAGAATTTTATTGCGTAAATCAATTAGTACATTTCTTGTTTCCTCGAGTTGTGAATCGCTAACCTTAGCAATACGCACAATTTGCGCTACTTCAATTGAGGCAGAGAAGTAGGGTAGGCTATCCTTCGGAATTTTACTAAAAAACCTTCGAATGTCAGATGGTGTAACGGTTATTTCTTTAGTGATTCCATCTTCCATCTTAGCAACTACCATTTGCTCACGTATCTGGTCACGCAGCTCTACTTGTATTTGATCTAGTGTTTTACCAAATTTTGTTTCCAAATCTTCAGGTGAATTGCCGGCTTGGGCTAGTATGGCATCCATTCTTCTCTTGGTATTGGCGTCAACCTCTGCATCGAGAACAACCACTGAATCGATTTCAGCTTTGGCCATCATTAGCTTATTACGAATAAGCATTGCTAAATATTGACAGCGCGCTTGCTGCGATGGAGATCCCCCGTTGGCCACGTAGTCTTGATAAGAACGCTCTAACTCAGACTTTAAAACAATATAATTATCAACCTTTGCAATAATCTCATCTACCACAAAGCCTTCATTTTCTTGGGCCATGGTCTGGGTAAAAGAAAATAACAAAAAGGCAAAAATCAGTTCTTTTGCTATGTTCGTTAGGTTATCTAATGATCTCAAATTCTTTTTTATTAACAGCTTCATTGTAAACTTCATCCTCCAACTGCTTAGCAAGTTCTACTTTTCTTTTATTTAAAATAATATTTTTAATGTCATCCTTTACAAACTCAAGAGGCGAGACATTATCTGAAATGCGGTATTCTGCTACTTTTAAAAAGTAAAGATAACCATCATCTGAAGTTTCATAGTATGGATTAGCCTTCAAAAATTGAATTTTATTAGGGATTTCTGCTAATGGGGAATTTTTAACCAATTCATCAAACACCATCCAGGAAGAATCTGTAATGTGATAGGCTCCGGCAAAGCTCAGACAATAGGTTTTAAGTTCTTTGGTATCTTTTTCTTTATTAGAAAAGAGCAGGTCTTTAATCTTTTGGGTACGTGGCGCATTCGCTGAAATCTTAATAAAGGTGGCGCGTACTATATTCTGCTTTAGTGTAAAGTTGTCAATGTTCTGTTTATAATATCCCTGTATTTCCGATTCGGCTACAACAGTATCAAGATGTTGTTTTATATAATACGTCTGATACTCATAGGCAATGATACTGTAGCGATAGTCGAGAATTTTCCGTTCAACTTCTGCTTCATTAATATCAATTTTCCGTGCAGCTTCTTGTATAAGGAGTTGCTTCCTGATCCAGCTTTCAATGTATGCCTCCACCCGTGAGGTGCTATCTTCCTTAGACGTGCCTGATGATACAATACCTTTAAGTTCGTCTTTATAAAAGTAGGTATCATTGACACGCGCCACAGCCTCATGCCGAATTGCTTCCTCCCCAGATTTAGTCTCTTTCATTTTAATAAAATCGCAACCTGAAAAAATAAAGGTCAAAAAGAGAACGACCCATTCTACGGAAAGCGGTTTATAAGGACTAAGTATGGTAGTTTGAGACATGTAGTTATTTCTTCTGCAGCTGGGTTAAAATATACTTCTTCCCTTTCTCATTAATTTTAACTGGGTATTTTGCTTTGAGTTGATCAAGCCAGTTCTTCTCCAGGTAATTCTGATAATCCGAAATGATTGCAGCCCTTGCCTCATCAAACGTCTTTGGTCCTGGTGGTAGTATTTCTTTAATGGCAACGATATAATGTAATCCGTTATTCTCAGACGGATATAACCCTGCCGACCATTTCACCTTACTTAGAACAGGTTTTTCCTCCTTTTCAAACAAGCCAGTTTCATGTTTGATTTGATGTTCATTGACGTAATCTTGTAATTTAACTGAGTCACTCTTGATCAACGATAAAAGTGGCTCAACCAAATCTTTTGTGGGAGCAGAGTATAAAGTAGCGCTTGCCCTTTCCAGAGCCTGATATTTAGACGCATTTTGATCGTAATATTTACGTTGGCCTATAGAATCTTCGGTCGCCTTATTCCATACTTCTTTCTCCATGATTTCAAAGAGTAGAATGCCTTCATAATACTCATTTAATAACATTTTATAATCAGGGTTGCCTTGAATCAAATTCTCTTCAAATAGTTGGATGATGCTGGCGTCAACATAGTTGTTATAGATTTGATCTAGGATTTTTTCTGGGGCTACGGTTTGTGGATGTTGATTTTTTTGTGCGTATCCAAGAAATGACGCCGTTGTAAAAGGTTTGCCCTTCAATGTGAACAATACTTCTTTAGCACCGTTGGGGTATGCAGGTGCTTTCCATTCACCTTTTTTCAAAGTGGTATCTCCTAACGCGAGCACTTTAGATTTAATAAGTGGTTTTTCTTCAAACATGTATTCCTTTCTTAACTTATTTTGAAGCGCATGTTTAGAAACTTGTACCCGTTCGTCTCTTGTAACTTTTGTTTTTAGAGCCGGTGCCATTTCCTCGTAAGACTGTAACGGTATTTTTTTCTCAAGTCTTAAGATGTGCCATCCATATTGTGATTGTATTGGGTCAGAAATATCTCCTTCCTTTTTTAAGGCAAAAGCGGCTGCTTCAAACACAGGTACCGCTGCCATAGCCCCAACGCCAAAAGGACGTAAACGGCCGCCGTTATCTTTTGATCCAGGGTCTTCGGAATATTGGGTGCATAAGTCCTCCCATTTCACACCCGCCTGCAGTTGGTCAAAAACCGTAAAGATGGTATTCTTTGCTTTTTCATTGTCCTTATTGTCGCCGGTACGAACCATTATGTGCGATATTTCTACTTCGCCTCTTGCAGGCTTACGATCACTAACTTTAAGAATGTGATAACCATATTGCGTTTTAACAATTGCGCTTACTTGACCAACAGCGGTATTGTATGCGCCATTTTCAAAAGGGTAAACCATTTGCATGGCAGTAAAATAGCCTAGATCACCCTTGTTCATTTTTGCTGAAGGATCTTCTGAATAAGTACTTGCAAGCGTGCCGAAGTCCTCTCCGGCCACGGCTTTGGCTCTTATTTCGCTGATCTTTTTATAAGCAGCCAGGGTATCTTCAGGAGTAGCATCCGGCTTTAGGTTTATGAGTATGTGGGCAGCATGAATTTCTTCCTTCAATCTATTGTAAGTGAACTTAACCAGGCTGTCTGTTAATTTTGAATCAGGTAAGTATGGCTTACGCAGCTCTTCTTTATAGCTATTATACTCGCGCACAAATGAAGCGGCAGTATCTAAACCACGGTGGCGCGCCTCTTCAACCTTAAGTTTAAAGTTGATAAAGAGGGTGAGATACTCTTCAATTTTTTCTTTTGAAAAATCATCCTGACTGTTTTGATGATTCTTTTTGTATAGATAAATGAACTCATTCGTAGTTACCGGTTTTTTATTCACGGTAAAAACAGGAATAGATTTAGTCGGTTTTTCTTTTTTCTTTTTTCTTTGTGCCATGCCGGTGATGACCATCAAACAACAAAGCAGGGTTATAGCGGTGATTCTCATTACAGGTAAAGATATATATTAAGGTTTAGGAAAGTGCACAGTTTTTATAAGCCGACATACATTTTTGCCGCTTCGTTTTTGATATTCTACTTTGTCCATGATAGTTTTTACTAATCTAATGCCTAGCCCACCTTTTCTTTTTTCATTGACAATACTATCAAGGGCCGGTTCAGTGAATTGATTAATATCAAACACGGTACCATCGTCTATGATTTCAAATATAACAGGAACGTTCTTTTCTATTATGATATGAAGTTCGAATAAGTCATCAGGATTACAATGATGAGCATGTATCATAAGATTGGAACACATCTCATCTAGGGCAAGCACAACTTCACTTATCTCCATGTCAGGCACACCGTGTCCCTTTAATGAAATACGAATGAAATCTCTGACGCCTTTCAGATTTTCAATGCTACAACCAACTTTATGTTTATAATCCATTGATCAATTTCTTTGCTTGAACTTTATCTTTTGAAATGGTAAGTAGTTCGTTAAGGCCTAGGATTTCAAATGTATTTGCCACTTTCTCACTCATGCCAAACAAAACCATTAAAATGTTGTTGTCTTTAAATTCTTCGATATAAGACATAAATACGCCGAGTCCCGCTGAGGATATATACTCGAGCGCCGCGCAGTCCACCAGAATTTTGCTAAATCCCTCACCCACACTCTTGGCAATTGCTAAATCTAGCTCTATGGAAGAACTGGCATCAATTTCGCCAATTAACACGAGGACATCTGCTCCGTCTTCCTGTAGTCTTTTGATGTGGATCATATATTTTAACGATTATAATAATTTTATGTTTTAATCTAAGAATTCTCTTACTGTATACTATATCTATTTAAACTTAACAATCATAGTAGTATAATCATCATTTATATTTTCTGTTCCAGAGAATTCATACAGTCGACTTATTAAGTGCTCTTGTATTTCTCTAGGTGTGTAATGTTTTACCTCTAGTAAAATAGTTGCGAGTCTATCATATCCAAACTCATCGTTTTTATTATTCTTAGCTTCTGTTATACCATCTGTATATAAAACCATAATGTCTCCGGGGGCATAACTAAACTCATACGCCTGAATAAAATTGGTGTAACTTTTATTGCGCACCATACCGAGTGCAATTCCTTTATCTTTGAAATACTCTACACAATTGCTTTTAGCGTGATAATATAGAACTGGGCAATGACCAGCCCGCGCGTACCTAATATTTTTCTTTTCGCTATTGATTACAAAGTAGGTAGCAGAGATAAAAGATCCACGCTCTAAACAGTACACAAGGGCCTGGTTGGCTCTTGCCATAAAGTCATTTGGCTCGAAATCTTGCTGTGCAAGACTGTGAAATATTCCTTTCATTTGAGACATATGAAAGGCTGCTGTAGTTCCTTTACCAGATACATCGGCAATAATTAAAGATACTAAGCTTTGATTAATTCGGAGTGTATCATAATAATCACCACCAACTTCGTCTGCTGATTCTGAGAATGCAGCAATGTCAAAATCATTATCTTTTTCTAAGAGTGCAGGCAGTAGGCTTTTTTGCACCATTTTTGCAATTTTAAGCTCTTCTTTATACCGTTCGTTTTGAAGGGCCTCTTCCAATAAACGGAAATTCTCTATCGAAATGCCCGCTTGATTAGAAAATGTAGAGACGATTTTAGTCATCTCTTTATTGAAACCATCAGGCAATTCTTTCAAAAGTGCAAGTGTACCTATGTTCTCTCCCTTTACAAAGATTGGAAAAGCAAGAATAGAGCTGAAGCGTGATCCACGTAAGGACGCTAATTGTTTAGATAGATTTCTTGTCTTATCAGGACTCTGATCAAAAACACCCTTCGCCTTATTTGTTTCTAGGTGGTGGATAATTTCGTATGATTCCTTTTCCGTCGTCTTATAAGTAAATAATTTATTTTCTTTATCATTTATTTTAATTTCTAACCATGCCGCATCTGCGAACACAGTGCTAACAGAAGTTTCTAATAAAATATTGTATACGCTTTCTTCACTTTGTTCAGTTTGAATTGATTGACTGATGCGCTGAAAATTAACAACCTCTTCTAACTTCTGTTCAAAGACAGATGTGGTGGGTAAATTAAAAAGAATGACAAGGAATGAGAATACGCTATATACAGTTACAAAACTGATTAGCGAAAGTATGAAAACATGTACTCGGTAATCAGTAAAACCGGGTGATAATGTACTAATACTATAAGCGAGGTTACTGTTAGTAAACAATCCATACGCTAAATAAAAAATGGTAAGTAACAGCAAAAGCAAACTTGTCCATTTCTGACGGAAATTTAGGAATGCTACCCATTTCATGTTTGCCGAAAGCACTAATCCGATTAATATGAACAAGGTCATTAAAGCTCTATAAAGCCACTCTACGAAGGGCAGGTTAAAACTGTTATAGAGGAGTGTGATAAGAAGGCCAAATTCAAAAACACGCCACAGTCGAAGTAACCATTTGGACTTTTGATAAAGAATAAGTCGCTTCCAGACCATAAAAGCCATAATGATGAAGCTTACCAAAAGCCCCAGATTGATGAGATAAATAAAATCAAGAAAAACTATATGCGAGGTGAGCTTTGTGCTTCCCAACAAATACTCCATTAGCCTAAGTGCTAACGAAATAACTGTTGCAACCAATCCTGTAGCAAACACGCGCCATAGTAAGTCAACAAAATTGAGGTCTTCTCTTTCCGTTTTTAATTTATAGAAATAAAAAAGAGATAATAGAAAAAAGTTTAGCGCTATATGCGGAAACCACGTTGGGAGATCAGGGGGTATATTATTAACTGAACTTATTAAAATTGGAATGTCAGTCAATACAAGACACAGCCAGGATATAATACCCGCCAACAGAAGCAAACGTATAATGGCTTTAATGCGCATAAAATGATAAAAGCCAATCTAAGCTTAGATTGGCTTTGCAATTATAGGTAAAAACAGAATTACTTTCGGCTGTAGTTAGGTGCCTCACGTGTAATTGTTACATCATGTGGGTGACTTTCAACAACACCCGCTGTTGTAATCTTCACGAACTTAGCTTCTTTTAACGTTTCAATGTCTTTTGCCCCACAATACCCCATGCCTGCCTTCAACCCACCCACGAGTTGATAAATGACTTCGGATACAAGACCTTTAAATGGCACTCTTCCTGAAATGCCTTCCGGTACTAATTTTTTGACATCGACTTCAACATCCTGAAAATACCGGTCTTTAGATCCATCTTCCATAGCCTCTATGGAACCCATGCCGCGGTAAGTTTTGAACTTCCTTCCCTCATAGATAATCATTTCACCAGGAGCTTCTTCTGTGCCAGCAAGTAGGGAACCGATCATAACGCTATCTGCCCCAGCGGCAAGCGCTTTAACAACATCGCCTGAGAAACGGATTCCACCATCCGCAATGATGGCAACGTCTGAACCTTTTAATGCTTTTGCAGTTTCATAAACGGCAGAAAGTTGCGGCATTCCAATACCAGCTACTACGCGCGTTGTACAAATACTACCAGGACCAACACCAACTTTTACAGCATCGGCCCCTACCTTAGCAAGGGCTAATGCAGCCTCACCTGTTGCTATATTGCCAACAATTAAATCTATTTCAGGATATTTAGTCTTTACGCGCTTTGCAGCCTCTATAACGTAGACAGAATGCCCATGTGCAGTATCAATACTGATAACATCGACACCAGCCGCTTTTAAAGCATCAATTCTTTCTATGATGTCAGGCGTAACGCCGACAGCAGCGCCAACCCTTAACCTTCCAAATTTATCCTGGCAAGCAGTTGGTTTTGTTTTTTTCTTTTGAATGTCTTTGAAAGTGATAAGGCCTTTGAGTTTTCCCTCCTTATCAACAATAGGCAATTTTTCTATTTTATAAGTTTTAAGAATTCCCTCAGCTTGCTCTAATGTTATACTTTCAGGCGCGGTAATTAGATTGTCTTTTGTCATGATCTTTTCAACAAGCGCGTTCATGTCTTTTTGAAAGCGTAGATCACGGTTGGTAATTATCCCCACTAATCTTTGATTAACATCTACAACTGGAATACCACCAATTTTATAATCACGCATTATATTTTCAGCATCCTGAACGGTGGCGTTAAGGCCAAGTGTAACAGGATCTAAGATGAGACCACTTTGAGATCGTTTTACTTTTCTAACTTGTTCGGCCTGAAGCTCAATCTTCATATTCTTATGAATGAAACCCAAACCGCCTTCAAGGGCAATTGCAATAGCTAATTCAGCTTCGGTGACTGTATCCATTGCAGCTGATACCAAAGGTACATTGAGGGTTATGTTCCGTGTTAACTTACTAGAAGTATTGGTTTCTCTTGGGAGAATTTCAGAATAAGCAGGAACAAGAAGCACATCATCATAGGTAAGTGCTTCAAAAAGGAATTTGGATGTATCGAGTGGCATGGCAAATAATTTAGATTCATTATTTGCCGGGCAAATTTAAGCTAATTTGAGGATTAACCAATTTGCCTTGTAAAATGTTTTAAAGTGTCGGGGTTGTGATGCAGAAAATAAGAGTATTACAATGCTTTATAATTTGTTTACCTTCAATTTTAAGTCAGTTGCAATAATATAGATTGGTTAACTACATTATTTTTGTTTTAAATGAATTCTATGCAAAATCACTTTACAGCTTTTATCGTATTCTTTTTATTATCGATACATGCGTTTGGTCAAGTACAAACAGGCAAAGCCTCGTTTTACGCTGACAAGTTTGAAGGGACACATACTGCTAGTGGCGAAAAATATAAACACAATAAACTTACCGCAGCCCACAAGTCATTGCCTTTCGGAACAAAGGTGCGACTTACGAATACAAGTAATAATCAATCGGTTGAGGTAATAATTAACGATCGTGGCCCGTATGTAGATGATAGGATTGTTGATATTTCTAAATCGGCTGCCGAAAAACTTGGATTCTTGAATCAAGGTTTAGCAGAAGTGAGACTTGAAGTTATTGATCCCGGTAATGGAAAATCAACTGAGCCTGGCAGGTCGATAGAGAATGTAATAGTTGATGAAAAAGAGTTTTATGATTTCGAAATATCACGTCTCAACCCCCACGGGTATGGCGTGCAGGTCGGAACGTATCAAGAGTTAGTGAACCTCATGCGCCTTTCCGATAACCTTAAAAACTCATACAAAAAACAAGTACGCGTTCAAGTGAAAATTTTAAAAGGAGTAAAGTATTATGGACTTATTCTAGGGCAATTCTCATCACGTGGAAAGGCAGAGCAATTTAGGGAGGAGTTAAAGAATAAATTTCCTGATGCGTTTATTGTGGAGTACAATAGAATTTAGTACAAAGCAATACTGTTAATGATTTTCGTGCGCCTTCTTACCTTGAAGCGCTCAAAGCCCCATGAAGCATGAAGTTATCGGATACATTTGTTCAATTTTTATTGGCGTTATACTCGGCGTTTTAGGCGGAGGAGGATCAATTCTTTCCATCCCTATTTTAGTGTATCTCTTTCAAGTAGATATTGTATTGGCCTCTGCTTACTCGCTGTTCATTGTAGGTACCACAAGTCTTGTAGGGGCCATACAGAAGTATAAAGAGAATCTTGTTAATGTCAAGGCTGCCATTCTTTTTGCCATCCCGTCCATGTTCAGCATTTTTGCTACAAGGCGATGGGCTGTGCCTGCTATTCCTGATGTGCTTTGGCGAACAGAATCTTTCATTTTGACAAAACGCGTTCTTATTCTGGGACTTTTTGCTATGCTTATGGTTTTGGCATCGATTTCTATGATAAAAGGTGGCATGAAGTCAAAAGATTATGAGGAGCGCCATCATAGGGTGTTTTTAATAGCAGCAGAGGGCTTAATCATTGGTTTTTTAACCGGACTGGTTGGTGCAGGAGGTGGATTTTTAATAATTCCAGCATTGGTTCTATTAACTGGTTTAAAATTTAAAGCTGCAGTAGGCACTTCCCTTTTTATTATTGGTATCAATACGCTTGTAGGTTTTCTTGGCGATATGCTAAATTATCAATTGGATTGGAAGTTGCTTTTAGCAATTACACTACTGGCAATGGTAGGAATTTTAACAGGTAATAAATTCTCAAAGCATATTCCATCAGTGACTCTCAGAAGAATTTTTGGCTGGTTTATATTACTAATGGGCTTTTGGATTTTGCTAAAAGAGATTACCATCAAATGAATAAGTTGTACAATAACACATTAATCTATGCTTATGAAACGCTATACATTTCTTAAAATTCAAATGCTTATTGTGTTTACTGCTTTAAGCATGCTACAACTCCATGCCCAGAAGATCGGATTGTTAATGGATAGCTATGTTACTGACAGATGGTTTCTAGATCAGAAATTTTTTACTGATAAAATAGAAGAATTAGGTGGCACCGTACAAGTTGAAGTGGCTTACGGAGATCATACAGAGCAAGTTAGACTTGCAAAGAAATTAATTGCTGAAGGTGCCAAAGTATTAGTTGTGATACCAGTGGATGGCAATAAAGCAGTAGAAATTGTCAAGCTTGCCAAAGAAGTGAATATACCGGTAATTGCTTACGATAGACTTATTATGAGCCAAGATGTAGCCTTTTACATATCTTATAATAATGAAAAGGTAGGTGCATTACAAGCCTTATATGCCTTAAAGCAAGCACCAGAAGGTAACTACTTATTAATAAACGGACCTGTCAGCGACAATAACGCAACACTATTTAGAAACGGTCAACTCAAGGTATTATCTTCAAAGATAAAAAGCGGTAAAATAAAGGTGATAGGAGATTTTATTATGGAAGACTGGGGTGAAATTGGTGCCTTGGTAAAGACTAATGAATTCCTAGCTTCTAGTAAGGAGAAACCACATGTAATTATTGCAGCAAATGATGCCTTGGCAGCTGGTGCCATAAAGGCTTTACCACGTGATTTAAGTGGTAAAGTAATTATTACGGGACAAGACGCCGATTTATCAGGGGTTGAATATATTGTGGACGGCTCGCAAAGTATGACTATATACAAGCCTATTAAACCAATGGCGAGGCTTGCTGGAGAAGCTGCAATGAAACTTGCAATAGGTGAAGAAGTAGAAGGTAAAACAAAAATTAAAACAGTAATTTTAGAAGTGAATGCTATTTTATTAGATCCGTTAGTTGTAGATAGAAGTAATTATAAAGAAACGGTGGTGAGAGATGGTCATATATCTCTGTCGGACTTAGCAAGTGAGTAAGATACGATACTAAGGATTGGTCGCTAAGTTCAAGTAATACGAGCAATGATATTATATACTATTCATTAATCCTCTATTAGCATGAAAACGCAAATTATTTACAACCTTAATGTTAATATTATTAACCTGTGTGAGTATTCATGCCCAAAAAATAGTATCAAACGCAAACATTTTTGTTGGTAAATGCTCAGAATGTTGTAGCACTAGAAATTAGAGGGATCATCTAAAAATGTCAGAAGTAGACATGAAGCTTTTTTATTTTGCAACACTCTGATTCCATTCATAAATTTTTTCAGCAATTTCCGTAAGCAAATCTGGATCTTTTTCCAGCGCATTTCCAATAACAATCATATCGGCACCAGCTTCAAACGCAGTAATGGCTTTACGCGAAGTATTAATACCACCACCAACAATGAGCGGAATATTTACCGCTTTGCGAACAGTGGAAATCATTTTAGCACTAATCTCTTTTTCTGCTCCACTACCCGCATCCATGTAGATACAATGAAGGCCAAGCATTTCACCGGCCATCGCGGTACAGGCTGCTAACGAATATTTATCATCGGGTATAGGAATGGTGTTGCTGATGTAAGCAACTGAAGTGGTTCTTCCGGAATTTATGAGGATATAGCCTGTTGGAATTACTTCAAGCTTTGTATTTTTAATAATGGGTGCTGCTACTACATGTTGTCCAATTAGCAATTCGGGGTTACGACCTGAAATAAGGGAAAGAAATAAAAGGGCATCGGCATTCGGCTCTATTTGTATTGAATTGCCAGGGAACAGAACAATGGGTATAGTAACGTTCTCTTTAATTATCTTAACTACTTCGCTGAGATTAGTTGTGGTTATCAAACTTCCACCTACGAAGAAAAAATCTATGCAATTTTCACTTGCTAAGTTGATTAAATGATTGAGCCGTGCCGGGTCGTCGAACTTATCAGGATCAACTAATATAGCTAGAGACTTTTTGCCAAATCGTAATCTTTCACGAAGTGAGTTAAGAACGTTCATACCTGGTCGTTCTTTTTTGATTGTGTTTGTAAAAATTCTGATAATTTTCCTTTAGCAATATCCAACAGAAAAACAGTTGCCTGACTTACCAATGTGGCACCTAATTGCGACACTATGCCAGGGGCTTGTGGCTTATGAATGGCAACTGGTTCTATGGTCGGCTGAGCAACATACCGTGTTTTTTTAGAACGCCGCTTATCCTTAGTTTTTGAACTACCGAATTGGCGTATTACTAAATAGGTGACTGCGAAGGAACCACCTATTATCAAGGCATTAGTTAACATTTTTTGTGTGCGTGCCGAAATCAATCTTACTTCTTCTTTCAAAGCTCCGCGCTGCAATTTTGATTTTTTAAGTAATTGGTTTTTGTCATCGGATTCGTAAAGTTCCATACTATTTTTTGTTAACGACTTCAATTATTTTTTTTTCTAAACTATGATTTATCTGTTCTTTAAAGATTAGTAAAGTTGCACCTAGGAGTAAATATAACCCACCTACAATAGCGAAACCGCCAGTGTTTCCAGCTACGGTTCCGATCCAAAATGCGAGCGCAACACTTAAAAACAAAAAAGAAATGAAAAAGAATAAAGCCAGTACAAATATTAAGGAGAGTTTCGATACTGATTTTATGACTTCCTCTTTCAACTCCAGTTTCAAAAGTTCAACCCTTGTTTCAATGTAATTGCCAAGGTTTTGAACAAAGCCCTCGATCTTGAAAAATTTAAGTAGTTTATCTTTTAACATGAACGTTGTTGCTTTATGCAATATATGTATTTTACAAATTCCAAGTGATAAAAAATTTTGTGTCTATTTTTCTATAAGGCTTACAATTTTATCTGAAGATACAACGACTTGTCCGTTTGATATAGCTTCTTTTTTAACAATAATTAGATAAGGCGCACTTATATAGGTCCATTTTATGACAGAGTCAGCCTTTGGTTTATAATAGATTTGCCGGTATACATAAACGGAATCAAATTTATTTTCATTCACGGTAAGGGTCGAGAGAATATCCACTATACATGATTTATATTTACCATTTTCATCTTCACCATCCCAGCAAAATCCTGGTTTGTTAAAAAAGTATAATTGTTTTCGCGCAAACAATACATTGTTTTTTAATAAGACTGGAAAAATGAATTCTGTATCTTTATCCGCTAATGGCGGTGTGGATGTGTAGTATAGCCACTCGCCACTTTGGTTGCGGGTATTCATTTTTGAAACTATTGTATATAAATTTCTTTCCTTCGTTGCTCCGATTTTTTCATAAGTAATTTCCAGTGTAGTAATAGGACCCTGGTTCAAATAAATAAGAGAGAATGGAATAAAGAAAAAGGTAAGTAGAATATAAACCAGTCCCACCAAGCGATACTTCAGTGTCAATTTTCCTAGACCCTTTGCGAGTTTAATTGGTATTTCCCTAAAAAAGGGTATCGGAAAAAAAATAATAACACCAATGCAGTTAAAAAGAAAATGTGCTATGGCTATACTAATAGCACCCGCTGTATTTGTATTTAACGTCACGGCAATGAACGCGGTAATGGTTGTGCCAATATTGGCTCCTAAAATAAATGGAGCCGCCTTACGAAGCGTAACTACTTTATTAGCCACTAACGGCACTACCAAAGAGGTTGTAACTGTGCTTGATCTAATGGCAGCAGTAGTGCCCAGACCCCATAAAAATGATTTGAATTGATTTTTAAAGATTAACCTACTAACCCGATTAGGCGACGAGACAAGTAATAATTTTGATATAAATTTTCGGAACAGAATAATGGATGTAAACAGCAGTACAAATGAAAGAATCGTTAGTATAAATCCGTGCGCAATTTTTTTCGTTAAGTAAGCAATCACAGGAGTAAAGCCGGGCCAAACGTGAGATATTTCGTTATCAATTGGATGTACAGTCTGTTTAAAAAAATATCCGGCAATATAGGATGACGTAGATGATAAGACTCCGTAATAATATTCTAATGGAAAGAGAATGATAACGGTAAGGATATTAAAAAAATCATGATAGGTACCAGCAGCGACTGCCCTTTTGAATTCCTTCTTCTTATTAATAAATCCCAAAGAAACAATTGTACTTGTAATAGTGGTACCAACATTTGCACCCATTATAATGGGGACCGCACTTACAAGGGTTATTGAGCCCGATGCCACTAATGCCACCACCAGCGCAGTCGTAGCGCTGCTGCTTTGAATTATAGCCGTAATGAGTAAGCCGATAAACAATCCTGTAAAAGGATTTGATGTAGCCATGATAATTGTTTCGGCCACATTTTTTCCAAGATGCTGTAAAGATGAAACCATTAAGTCTAATGCAAAAAGGAATAGGGCCAACATTCCAATCACGTATAGCGTGTTTCGTACATTGACCCAGATATGGGAGTGAGATGATGTAGCAGGTATATTCTCCAACATTATAATAAGGCTAACAAAGTACACGTTGGCCGTCTAGCCTACATAAAACTCAGCAACAATTAGTGCTAATAAGATCCATAAAACTTTCTTAAAAACCACTCTGTGCTGATTAAGGCAAGCAGTAACCAAAAGAACCACTTAAGATTGATAAGTGCTTCATATTGCTCTTCAGAGTGAATAACACTTTGTGCCTGTATTTTTCCTATTTCCTGGGTAAGTTTGTCAAGCTGTGAGGAGGTATAAAATTTTCCACCCGTATTGTTAGCGAGTTTTCTGAGTAAATCAAAATCAGCTGTTAGATTTTGGAGTTCCGCTTGTTGAGATACTACAATAAACTCGCCTTTTACTTCCTCTTGTTTACCATTAATGGATGTTTTTGCTGTAAAGCGATAAATACCTTCCTTTAATCCACCTATCTGGTAGCGTGTGTTGCTTGGATTGGTTACATAGTTGTATTGCATTCGCTTTCCGTGTTCATCAGTAATGCCCAAGTCTATTGTATTTCCATACACAGGTTCAAATATGTCATTATAAACTTGGCTTTCGAATATTACCGGCTCCGTATCAGAAAATTCCTGTTGAACAGGGTAGCTTCTAAATTTCCTTTTATCATCTGTTGTGCTCAAGTACTGTATCAGTTTTCCGAAGAGTTCATCAAAGGCAACTGTATTTTCTGTTCGGTCAAATTCATTCATTCGCCAGCGCCATATTCCCTCCCCTAACAATATTCCAATCTTACGATTCTCGCCGCTTTCTATGGCAAGTAAGGGCTTATCTGTAGTGACGCTTCCAATGCGTTGAAAAAGCAGCGGTGTAGCCGTTAGTGGCATTTGAATCTTACCGGAGTGTACAGAAACCGGTGGGTAGTCTGAAATAATAAAACTGTTTTCTGCTGTTAATAAAAAATTTGAAAAGGTGGTGTTAAGCGCTGGCGTTACGTCATCAAATTCAATGGGTGGCGAAGAAAACTTTAATGGCATTTTATTTTTAACAATTTGCAGCAAGTCAGATTGCTGACCAAGCACTAGAAACAAAGATGTTTTACTCATGGAAAATTGATCGAACAGCTGTCTTGTTCTTCCACTTCTATCTGGTGATTGATAAAATATAGCAAGATCGATCTCACTAGGTTGCAGCGTACTTTGTGGCTGTTCAGAAAGGCCAGGTATATGTAAAAGAAATTCATAATTGGCGTTTTTATCGACAACTTCACGCAGGACTTTAATATCAGGATGAGGGGCTGGGGAGATAAGCAGAATTTTTTTCTTACCTTCTATAACCTCTACAAAAATGGAACTGCGATTATTTTTCACATTGTATTCAGCAGGATTAATTCCTACTTGTATGTCCAATTTTTGTATGCCCTGTTCATTAGCGGGTATCTGAAAATCAAACGCGATTAATTGGTTATTACCAGATCTTTTACTTTGCTGATGAATGATCTTTCCACGTTGTGATATTGTAATGTTTACGCCTTCATTAACAAGGCCTTTTACAAGTACTTCTGCATGTAAGGGAAACATGTTGCCCTGGTAAGCAACTTTGTTGTAGGCTATGTTTTTTATAGCTAGGTCAACTCGTTGTAGTGTATCCCCCAACCCAACTGTATGTACTGGAAAATTATATGAAGCGTATAAAGGTGAGAGGCCCGCATTATAAATACCATCAGAAAGCAGTATTACGCCCCCAATGTTTTTTCCTTCATAACGATTTGAAATTTTCTTTAAAGCTGCATTGAGATCAGAACTCGATGCTTTATAGTCAACATTCGTAATTTCTTCCCCTTCAAGGTTATTTCTCTTTACGTCATAACCTTTTTCTGCCAACATATTTTGTGTAGTAACGAGCTGTTGGTTTATAGTTCTTAAAGTTACTGAATCAGTCGCCTCTTTTACGGAGTTTGAGTCGTCATGCAGAATAACAAAAACAGGTTTTTCAAACAGGTTAGTAATTTGTTTAACGATAGGTCCTAATAAGAGAAAGGCAAGACAAAAGACCAATGTAGCACGGAGCAGAAACAGCAGCCGGTTAATAATTTTGGACCACGGATTTTGTTTAACTTGATAAAGTAGGAATGCATAACCAATTCCTGCTAATAGGCAAAAGATAATAAAAGCTGGCGATGATTCTAATATAAGCTGTTGATTCATTTTATCGGTATTATGCTAGGGTGTTTAGTAATTAATAATTGTACTTATTACCCCAAAGATTTTTTAAAAATTTTCGTAACTCTTCCTCACGCGGATTTTTTCCAGGGTCAAAAATTTTTGTCCCACTTATTTTATCGGGTAGAAATTCAGCACTGATAAAATTTCCTTCATAATCGTGGGCGTAGTGATAGTCTTTGCCATAGCCCATATTTTTCATCAATTTGGTTGGCGCATTCCTGACGGAAAGTGGCACTGGTAAATCACCCGTCTCGGTTACGAGTTGTATAGCTTTATTAATAGCAACATAGCTAGCATTACTTTTCGGCGAACTTGCCAAGTATACAGCGCATTGAGCAAGAATTATCCTGGCCTCAGGATATCCAATTACATCTACAGCCTGGAAAGTATTATTTGCCATAACTAATGCTGTAGGATTTGCATTACCAATATCTTCTGATGCAAGGATTAACATTCGCCGTGCAATGAAACGCACATCTTCTCCCCCTTCTACCATGCGTGCTAAATAATATACAGCTGCATTCGGATCGCTGCCCCGTATCGATTTTATGAACGCAGATATGATATCATAATGTTGCTCGCCACTTTTATCATATATAGCAATTTTCTTTTGGGCAACATTCATCACCAGCGCATCAGTTATATCGACTTTTCCATCTGGATAGGTTTCTGCAATCAATTCAATCAGGTTAAGAAGTTTTCTGGCATCACCCCCAGAAAGATTTAAAAGACCGGTATGCTCTTTAATGTTTAGCTGATGCCGTTTAAGTTCTTCATCTTTCGTTATAGCCTGATTTACCAACTCTAAAAGTTCAGCTTCTCCAAGTGGTTTTAAGGTATAAACTTGACAACGAGAAAGCAAAGCAGAATTAACTTCAAATGAAGGATTTTCAGTGGTAGCACCTATGAGTGTAATGATACCCTTTTCAACGGCTCCTAATAGCGCATCTTGCTGTGATTTATTGAAACGATGTATTTCATCTATAAATAAAATTGAACGCTGCGTGTGCTTTGCTTTTTCTATTACCTCTCGAACCTCTTTTACACCGGCACTTACAGCACTAAGTGTATAGAATGGTTTTTTTACCTCGTGCGCTATAATATTGGCGATGGTTGTTTTTCCGACTCCTGGGGGTCCCCACAAAATCATTGAAGGTATATTTCCGGCTGCTATCGCTTTCCGTATAACCCCCGTTGCACCAGTTAAATGCGCTTGACCAACAAGATCTTCAAGTTTTGAAGGTCTCATGCGTTCTGCTAGCGGTTGTGTAGAGTAAAGTGACATTTATCTGAAAAATAAGAATACAATTAACTAAAAAGAATTGTTTCTTCTTAACTGAAAAAGTACACCTGTCAATTATTGTTTAATTGTGGTGCTGATAATTGCCTGAGAAATAATATTCTTATAGATAAGCGGTCATTCACAAATAGATTTGAAAAAGGGCTTTTACAGGTGTAGTAAAGATTTAAAACTATGTTCAGCTGTCAGTAAATGTCTTACTTAAGCTATTTGTGGTTGAAATAATGCATGAGAACGACTACCTTATAACGAATAATTTTTTATGATTCACGCTTTCAATCTGAGTTCAAAAAAACGCATTCCTTTATTCCGATATTCAGGTGAAAAGCATTTGCACCTAACGATAACCTTATGCTTTATTTCAATATACCTTGGACATACGGCGCTTTAATTGACAACAATGCCATTAACAATCATTCTTATTTTTACAGTTTGTGCTATAATCATTGGGATTATAATTTACAAGTCGAATAAGAAATTTGCGTCAGCCCAACAACATGCTGCAGATACAATTGCAAGCGTACATAAGAAACTCCAAATCGTTAATGAGCAACAGGTAAAGCTTCAAGCCGAAGTTATCTTAAGTAACGAAAAACTAACGGTTGCAGACAGGTTAATTAAAGAACAGGCAGAAACCCTAAGTAAATACCAGAGTGATGATCATAAATTGAATGGTGCGCATGGCGCTATAGAGTTAAAGCAGATTGAAAGCGTATTGGAAGCGAGTGAAAAAAGATTTCGAGCTTTGATAGAGAACATATCAGATGCGATTGTTGTCAATGATGAAAATTCTAATCTGATTTATCAAAGCCCTTCTGTAACCAGAATCTTAGGGTATAACATGGAAGAACAAATTGGCAGGCCAAGTCTAAGCTATGTTCATCCAGATCATAAAAGTGAGTTTACTACCCTATATCGTAATTTAAAATTAAATCCTGGTAAGCCTTATCATTTTCAATATAGGTTTAAACATAAAACAGGTCATTATGTATGGCTTGAAGGCGTTATTACAAACTTGTTACAAGATGCAAGTGTAAAGGCATATGTGGCCAACTATCAGGATATCACAGATAGGAAAATAGTTGAAGAGAAATTAAAGTCCAGTCAGCGGAACCTTGATACACTGATCAATAACACCAATGATTGGATCTGGCTTATTGATAAGGAATATAAGTTGGTTTTGGCTAATAGATCATTTGAGGAACTCACATTCAAAAGCAGCGGCAAACATATTCCTATAGGTGCTGATATCTTAATAAACACAACTACAAAAGAGGAATACCAAACGTGGCGAGATCGTTACACAAATGCGTTGCAAGGCAATCAACTTATCGTGGAGGAATCGTCAACAGGCAGTGACGGTAAGAAGTTATTTAATGAAATAACCATGAACCCTGTCTATGATGAGCAGCACAATGTTATTGGCGCAGGATGTTTTAGTCGTGACATCACCGAAAGAAAATTCATAGAGCAAAAGCTAAAGTACTTTATAGATCAATATGACATTGTATCTATGGCTACCAATGATGCTATATGGGATTGGTATTTGGCCACCGATGCCATTGTATGGAATCATGGATTAAAAACCATTTTTGGATACGAAGAAAAAAACATTACCTATTCACGTAAATGGCGATCAGAGAATGTGCATTTTGAAGATTGTAATGCTTTTGAAAATGAGATAGAAAATACTTTTAAAAAACGTCGAACTAATTTCTCTTGCACCTATCGATTCAGGTGTTCAAATGGAATTTACAAATACGTTTTTGATAGGGCCTACGTAATTTATGAAAATGATGTACCGGTTCGTATGATTGGGGCCATCCAAGATATTGATGACCGTATGGGCAATCTTGATGAAGTTAAGAAGCTGTCACTTGTAGCAAGCAAAACAGAGAATGCCGTAGCAATAACGGATAAGAACAACAGAATTGAGTGGATCAATAATTCATTTACGCGATTAACAGGGTATAATCTTAGGGAAGTAATTGGTAAAAAGCCATTTGATTTAGTTCAGGGTCATGAAACGGATGAAGCGACGGTTAAGCGTATTGAAGTGAAGATGATAAAAGGCGAATCCGTTTCTGAAGAATTAATTAATTATTCAAAAAGTGGTAGTAAGTATTTTGTAAAATTAGAGGTGACGCCAATCTTTAATGATTTAGGCCAGTTAGAAAAGTTTATCTCAATTCAATCTGACATTACAAAGCAAAAGGAGTTTGAGCGAAATATTACCTCTATAGCGAGAGAGTTAGCTAACTTAATAGAGTATGCAAATACACCAATTTTTGGGATAGATCGCAATGGCTATATCAATGAGTGGAATAAGGTAGTTGCCGAACTTACTGGCTATAACAAGAATGAAGTCTACGGCAAAAAATTACTTGAAGCGTTTATTGAGCCTGATATGTGGCCTATGCTAAATGAGCAGCTATATAGAATATTTCAAGGATTTGCCATTGCTAATATTGAATTACCTATCTACACAAAAAATAAAGAACGTGTTACGGTTCTTCTAAATGCAACGCCGAGACGTAATTCATCTTCTGAAATTGTTGGGGCTTTTATTGTAGGCCAGAATATCACTGAGCTCATAGAGTACCGACAAAATTTGGAGAAGAAAGTAGAAGAGCGTACACGTGCGTTAAATGAATCTTTGAAGAAGGAAAAGGAGCTAGTGGAAATGAAAAGCAAATTTGTTTCCATGGTATCACATGAGTTCAGAACACCATTATCAAGTATTTCATTAGCGAGTGGCTTTATTAAAAAATATCAGGATAAAATTTCAAAAGAAGACGCAACATTAAAACTTGATAACATTGAGAAGCAGGTTAGACACATGACGTTTTTGCTGAATGATATTTTAACCATTGGAAAAAGTGAAGCTGGCAAGATCCAAACGCAAGTAACGCCTTTACCACTTAAATCATTCTTACAAAATCTTGTTCGTGATGTTGAGCAGAGCACGGGCGGAACGCATAAAGTTCAATTAGACATAGATTGCCATTTTGATATTATTTATTCTGACGAAAAGTTATTGCGTAATATTATTATTAATCTATTAACAAATGCAATCAAATTCTCACCACAACAAAATTCTATTACTTTAATGGTGGATTGTAATTCGACAGATAGACTACAAATTAAGACACAAGACAAAGGAATGGGTATTTCAGACGAGGATCTACCAAATATCTTTACAGCTTTTCATCGTGGTAATAATGTTGGTGTTGTGCAGGGCACAGGTTTAGGCCTTTCTATTACTAAGAAAGCAGTTGATTTGTTGGAGGGCGATATCCAGGTTGAAAGCGAAATAGGAAAAGGAACCCTTTTTACAATTACATTACCAATCAAGCATAATGAAGAAAATTCTGTTGGTTGAAGATACACCTGATTTATTGGTGAACATTATGGACATCCTCAAGATGGAAGGTTTTCACGTTATCCCTGCTGTTGATGGGGTTGAGGCGCTTGAAAAACTAGCCAATGAAATACCTGATTTAATCATTACGGATCTACTCATGCCGCGAATGGATGGATTAAAGCTCGTTGAAACGCTAAAACAAAGGGATAACTTAAAACAAATACCTGTGTTGATATTCACCGCAAAGGCAACACAGGAAAATGAAGCCCAAGGTTTGCAACTGGGCGCCGTACAATATTTAAAAAAGCCTTGCCCTACTGAATTCCTTCTTGAAATAATTCGTAATTTGATGGACGAAACCCACAACCAATGATTAAAATTTTACTGGTAGATGATCACAGTCTAATGCGTGAAGGGATGGTGGCTATGCTGCGTGATGTTGAAGACATAGAAATAGTTGGCTCGATAGCAAGTGGAGAAGAAGCCGTTAATATGGCTGACCAGCTAAAACCCAATCTAATCTTAATGGATATTATGCTGAGGGGTATGACTGGTATAGAAGCAACCCGTTGGATTAAAGAGCGCGATCCGCATGTAAAAATTATTTTAATTTCTATGGAAGTTAGTAAGGATTACATTTCTGCTGGTATTAAATCTGGTGTTGATGGTTATCTCCATAAGGATTCTGAAAAATCTACATTGATCGAAGCTATACGGATGGTTGATAAAGGTGGACGGTATTTTAATGAGGCTATTACTAGTTTGGTTTTTGAAGACTTCTATAAACACGAGAAAACCGGTAAGACAAAAGAAAAGAAAATCAGCCAAGACTTAACAAAGAGAGAACACGAAATACTGGAACTTGTAGCTGAAGGAAAAAGTAATAGAGAGGTTGGTGAATCACTTTTCATAAGCGTTAAGACTGTAGAGACTCACAAGACTCATATACTTGAAAAGCTTGGCCTGCGAAACACGGCGGAACTGGTAAAGTATGCAATCAAAAATAATATTATTCCTTTATAGGTGATGTCTTCAGGGAAATCCCTTTTAAGTATCAAACGATAGTTTTTCGCTAGCTGTGAGCTGCTAGCTCCAAATTTTTTAAAGTTTATGCAGGTGACTTACATGTTGGGCTCATTGTTAAGGATTTGTATTTCTTGGCCAAGTAGCATAACGAATAAGTATAAACTGTAGATGACAATCATTGTTCCATTGGTAATCATTTATATCTGGGCCTATCCTCATTTCTAAAACTTGGCAATCTTCACGTATAACATAAGACACACATTTTGATATTGAGCAATTTCACTATAGAATCATGCGAATTTGTTAACTGGTTTGAACTTCTTTAAATGCAAGTTGACTATTTATTACCTCATCTATAACTCCAATCAAGAACCATGACATCCGACTCGGGGATGTCCCTGATATGACACATTAAAATATATTGATAGTAATGCCAATCAATTGTTTCGTTTCATATAAATGATAAAACGCTCGAGTGATGATCAATGCTTTAGGTTTGTCAATACAATTCCTGATTTTTTTAAATCAGGAATGCCCTGATGTATTCCCTTTCAGGAGATTGCACCTTTGATGCTATGCAGTAGAACCATGACCATTTGAAGAAGCTGATATGGATATAAGAGAGAATTTGGCTACGCCAAATAAAGATGAAACCAGGGAAAAGATAGACGCCGAAAAAATAATTGAGAAGTTTATCTATAGTTGTTCGCACGACTTAAGAGCTCCGGTGTCATCGATACAAGGGCTTATAAGAATCGCGGAATACTACCCACATCATGAAGAAACACATAAGTGCCTTGAAATGATTGAGGCATGCACGCAAAAAATGGATCGTTTAATTCGTTCCTTAGAAGAGTATATGATTAATGCACAACACAAAATCCAGTCTGAAGAAATAAATGGGGTAGACTTAATTGAGCAAGTTATAAATCATTACGAGGAAGATCTTCTAGCTAAGGGCATTATAGTCACAAAAGAAATTAGCATTAAATCTCCGTTGGTTACAGATCGCTACAGTGTATACAATATTATAAAGCATTTATTTTCGAACGCAGTCATTTTTGCTGATAGTGAGAAAAAGGAAAAAAAGATTTTGGTAAGAGTAAGTGCCACAAAGCAAGATTCTTTAATTGAGGTGATCGATAATGGTCTTGGAATTCCTTTTAACGATCACCAAAAGATATTTGATGTATTTTATCGCGGCTCATCACAATCTCAGGGATTGGGAATGGGATTATTTCTTGCCAACAACCTTATTCAGAAAATAAGGGGGAGTCTTACTTTTAATTCGATTGAAAAAATTGGGTCATGCTTTAGAGTTTGCATTCCAAAACATTAAAAACTTGCAAGAAGCTTCTCTCGGTGAAGGAGTGTGATGATGTTGAGAGAGAATCTTCTTGTGTTTATTATTATTTTGATATATCTTTTTCAGTTACTTCCTTGTAAAGCTTATCTATATTTATTTCTATCGAATTCCTTTTACGGTAATCAACGGAGACATATTCGATCCAGCTTTGAATAGATCCAGGTTCATTCGTAACCGTCCATAATAACACACTGCGGTCAATACTATCTAGCTTGAAAAACTCTGATTTTAGATTTTGCATTTGCGTATGTTTAAATACTAAAGTCACTGTTAAACAGGAAGTCGATATAGATGTCCCTACCATTAATTGAACCAAAATAATGCCAATAAAAAGACGTGTATTGTAATTATCATTTTCATTGGAGAAATTCGGCCGACCATGTTAAAAAAAGAAGCGGTTGATAACCTTAATTATATGCCACAGCAAAATGCAGCCCGCTATAGTAATTCCGGCTTCTTTTCAATTGGATGGAGATCTTGCTACGGCCTATCAATACATGGAGTTTACAAGTGATTCTTTGTTTTTAACGGGCAGAGCAGGCACAGGTAAATCGGCCCTACTCAATTACTTTCGACAAACCACTACTAAGAAGTATGTTGTGTTGGCACCAACAGGCCTTGCTGCGTTACAAGTGGGGGAAGTACAATTCATTCATTTTTCGGATTTCCACTGCGTGCGTTGATGAAGCATGATCCTGAAGTCCTTGCATGGGGCAGTAGCCATCCTCGCATGAAAATACTATGCAACATGGACACATTGATTATTGATGAAGTTTCTATGGGAAGAGCGGACGTGATGGACGCAATAGATCAATCGTTAAGGCTCAATATGGGAAAAGCTATACCTTTTGGTGGGAAACAATTAATATTTATTGGTGATATATTTCAGTTGTCGCCCGTGGTTGCACCGCAAGATAAAAATGCCATTAACGAGGAAGAATTTGAAAGTCCATACTTTTAGTGCCGATGCATTTCGTGAATGCCGCCCGAAACTTATGGAGTTGAAAAAGATTTATCGGCAACATGACGAAGACTTTATTTATTTACTTTTAACCGCATTCGAACGGGGCTAACCTCGAGCGACGAGCTTAATGATTTAAACCAGCGCTTTGAAGCAAATATTGATGAAGAATTTGCTATCACCCTAACGGCTATAAACGCGCTAGCAGATAATGTAAGTCAACTTAAGTTAATGAGCCTGCATTCTGCAGGCTTTTTGTACCGAGGAACCACCGAAGGTTTATTCCATGAACGCCTTTATCCAGCACCTTCATACTAATGCGGCCCTTGCAAATTTTTCTTCTTGCGGCGAATAGCCTTTCATTGAAATTATATTGACAGATAACAGAGTCGGATTAAATATTCGTTATTAATTTACGGGGGATACAAGGTAGTCCTAATGCAGTATTCAATTATTGCCATCCAATACGTTAATAAATGAAGTTGTTAATTTTTTAAGACCTTGTAAGGTAGCATCATCAATTGCTTGTGGTTTAAATTTGCTTCTGGCACCCCGAATTAAAAGATTTGTAGAGGGCCCTATCTTTGCTCCTAATGTATTCATAATAAGGTTAAGAGATTCATACGCTTTATCCCCTAACCCCGAAGCCACGATAAGCGCGGCGGGTTTATCTGAAAATACGGTGGTTGAGACCATCCACTCAATTGCATTTTTTAGTGCGCCAGGCAAGCTAAATACATATTCAGGTGTACAAATTATAACGCCATCGGATTGGCTAATTTTTTCTCGAAGCTCTTTGATCTGAATCGCGACGTTATCATTATCCAGGTCAGGATTAAAATGGGGCAGTTCTGCAGTTCGGGTATAAATCTCAACCTGTAATCTTTCAGGTTGTAAGCTTGCTATTGTTTTAAGAATAGTTTCATTAGTTGAATTAACTCGTGTGCTTCCAGAGATTGCTAGAATCTTTTTTTGTTGCATGGTTATTTAATTTTAATTGAGTGTAGGTATTTTTCACTCATACGTCTAGTGAATTACGAGCACAACCATTCCGTGGTTGTCGTCGTCACTACATTTACAAATGTAAGGGATCATTATTTATGCCCTGTCAAACCTAACCTCTTTTCAAGACTAATTTATTGGCATTATCGTAACCCTATTCCCTAATTGCTTCTCATAGCCGGCACGGCAACATCATGTAACTTTTTATCCTCTATATGGAATGCAAAACCTAAATCATCTAGTTCATTAAGAATAGGATCATAGATTTCTTTTTTGTTAGGTATCTGCAGACCCTTAATCTTAATGTTACCTACCAGAAAAGCTTTAGCTGCGGCGCCTGTTGTAAGGCCTAATGCTTTTGCTATTGCAGATTCGTGTTTGTTTTTACCTTCAGCCACAAGCGTAGCAGTAAACTTATGCAACCCGATAGCATTGGTATATTCTAGTTGATGTTGCATCACAACAAAATCTTTGTCATCAGACTTCATTGCCAATTTTCTTTCCATAAGATAATGTAGAACAGTGGCAGGTGTTAATTCTTTATACCCTTGAATCCATTTATCGCTAAATAAACCAAGCCACTTCAGTTTCTCTAGATCTTCTGGGCTAGCACCAAAATGTTTCACCAAGCGATGTTCGACAGATTCATCAGCCGCGTAGGGCAGTAATGAATTTAGAAAGTGATAAAAAGATTTATCTTTACCCATGTCTATGCTTGATTTCCGATCAGTGATGCCAAGCCTGACCAAGAGATTCCAGATTTGGTCAAATCCCTTTCTAACAATTTTACCCTTCAAAACCGTTGTGGCATCTTGAAGTTGATATATATTTCGGTAATAAAGAGAATCACCCTCTGGAATTGCAACGGTATTATGCACTCCCTTAATCGCAATGGGTTCGCCTCTTTCAAATAAATGGTAATAAGAAATATGTTGCAATCTTCCGTTAATTAAGTTACGATTGTCTTGTTTACCAATATTGATGATCTCACTGGCGGGTTCGGTTAATTTTAATTGCCATGGATTATTTATACAGTTTTCATCAGCTAGACTTCCGCTAAAAGTTTTGAATGACGAAATTTTTCCACCTCGTGCTTGGATATTATCAATAGCTTTTTTTGCGGTAATATGATCTAAACCGGGCGAGAAGCCACACTCCATTAGGATAAGTGTGTTAGTTTCTTCAGCTAATGATTTTCTGCCAATCATTTGCCTGTTAAGTTTAGAAGGTGTGATTAAACATTTACCATAAATTAAACAACGATCCACTACTTGTAGAAGCATTGTATCAGGAAGTAGCGCTATGACTAAATCAGCCTTTTTTAAAGTCTGCTCACACTGCCGAAAGTCAGTTATGGTAATGAAAGAAACATCGCTGCAAGATTTGTCTTCTTTAATAAGGCTATTAAGATTATTTTCGAACATGCTCCCTACGCACGTTTTCCAACCATATCTTCGGCCTTCAAGAGCAAGATAATGAATTAAAGGGAATGAAAACCTATCTGAATTTAATAGCACTAGCGCTGTTTTCATTGCTCTTTTTGATTGACGAAAGTTCCCTGCTTTTTGAATGATAAACGTATAAGAGGGTGGTGATTTATTACGCTAGCATGGTTAACAAATTTGTGCCTAATGCACAATGGAACTTTATAAGTAACGACTAATTATGTGGTACCATAGATGAATTTAGACTTACGACACAGCACATAGGACGGACCGACGTGCATTAAAGAAAAGTTCTATTTGAAAATAGACTTAATGATTAGGGATCTTACGCCACCGGAGAAATTGGGTTTGCCGTTTTGGCTTTCTAAGTTGGCGATTGAAACAATAATATTGAAAATGGTTACTTACACCTGAGTTAATTTTAATAAATCAGATTAATAGATAGAACATCTTAACGCGTCAATTCTAGACGCTTATTCAGCTTACGATTTTAACGTTGCTTCTACTTCTTGCATTCTTTTGCGTAGTCTTTATCTAACTTTAGATGATATAAATTTCCGCCAAGAATGTTTTGGGTCAACTCATCTGAAATGTATAATTCTGTATTATTTATAAAGCTTATTCCTTCTTTTTGACTGAAGTGATTAAGCGGTATAGTTTTTCTTTTACCTGAAAAAAAGCGATCGCCTTTAAAACAATAAAATAACCAAACCTTATCGTGCGTTAGCAGTGCCAGAATCTTTTTATCAGGACTTAAATCTGCTCCTGTTACCCACGTTTGCAGCATATGGCCAGGCCCCAAATTGACACTGTCAACCAGCTGTGCTACATAAGTGCCGGGTGTAGTGGGCAACTTGTATACTTTAGTGTACCCAGTAAACGGATTAGTTCGGTTTTTTGAAAAGAGGTATAAAGATTTCTGAAACCAAACCATTGCCTCCATGTCAAAATTCATGTTTGCCGGAGAAGGTGGAAATAATTTTTGATCAGGATATGTATAATTTATAATTCCACAATTTATAATTGAATCTTTGGGCAGCGAATCTGGAGTTGGTACGATGTAGATTTTTAAGTTCTTTCTTTTATTAGCATTGTTTCCAAAATTTCCAACGTAAAAATTTCCTACATCATCCTTAGTCATTTCTTCCCAATCTTGATTTTTATGATTAAGATAAATAAATTTCAAAACATTGCCATCGGTACCTATGTTGTAAAGCACAGGCAGCTTACTGTCAACGATTGTCCATAGGCTGCCATTAGAAGTTACTTGCAAACTTGATGTTTCACGCAACACCTCAGGCAAATGTGCGAGTGGTTTTAAGATGGCCTCTTGTGCGAGGCTGCCCTGATAACTTAGTGGTACTATTATAAGTAGAATTAAAAAAGATGCATAATTTTTTGAATACGTAATGTGAGTCATTAGCAGAATGATTTAGAGACATATAAATATAGCATTAGAATACGTGTGGTTTATAAGCGAAGTATGCGCAGCCAAAGCCAAAACATTAATTTGTGCTTATAGCGGTGTTACTTTTACTATCTGTATACTTGGCCCAATTATTTATGCCTAATTAGGTAGTAATAAATAAACCATTAAATAGGAGTATTATGAATACATACATAGAAGATAACTTGACAGGTGAAAACCACGAAGGAAAAAAGGCTAATTTTCCCTTAAGATATTTAACAGCTTCTACGCTTTTAGGTGAAAAAGTTATTGATGCAAAAGGTGAGAAAATAGGTGACGTTAAAGATATCATGCTTGATCTAACAGAAGGTAAAATACAATACGTTGTTATTGAATGCGGAGGTTTCTTGGGTATTGGTGAAAAGTTTTTCGCAGTTCCTTACGGTCTATTGGAAATCGATACAAATGAACATGCTTTTGTATTAGATCAAGACAAAGAGACACTCCAAAACGCACCTGGTTTTGATAAGGACCATTGGCCTGAGACAAATGATCATAGTTACGAGCAATCAACTGCATATTGGGGAAGTTTTATGGGCGCAAACACAGGCGGAGCATATTAATTAATTTCAACATAAGCATAAGTATGACGGTTACAGGCCGCCATGCTATAATAGTTAGGAGCCCTTACTCAATCTTAAGTAAGGGCTTCTTTTTTGAGTAATAATTTCCATAAATAAATAACTGCATGCTTCTTATCTTTAATTGCCGACAGTTGTCATCTTTAATGAAATCAATTATTTTAATCCTATTACGAATAAAAAAAGAATCGCTTTGAAAATTGACCAAGCCTGCCCTGACCGAGAAATTTTAGAAAATATTGTTATTCAAAAAATGCCTTTTGGAAAATATAAAGGGATAATATTATGTGATCTTCCGGTAAGTTATTTAGAATGGTTTGCTAAAAAGGGATTTCCACCTGGAAAATTAGGCATGTTACTTTCCACGATCTATGAAATTAAAATAAATGGTTTGTCATACTTACTAAAACCTTTAAAAGGGCATAATTAGGAAATCGCTTTTTAAAATAATGATATTTGTATTAAGCGTCATTATACTAACTATTGATATGAAAAAATTGTCTTCTCATGATGTTAGAAAAGGTGTTTGTTTCCTCTAACTGGTTTAATAATGCTTATGACTGGGCTACTCAACTTCAAATGTTAAAAGCGATTTTCCATAGATGGAATGCGCTTTCAAACAATGAACGTCACTGCAGTTTTAATTAGTTTTGCCCTGGTCAAGAAATGCATATCGTTAACATGATTCCGACATGTGAATCCCCTGCATGAAACTTTAAAAAAAACGATCGAGCAAGCCAAAGCTAGCCGCCTAAGCTATAAGCTATAATTTGAAATCTAAAAACATAAAAGCGATTTCTCGCCGTGACAATTATTCCTTAATATTAATTAGGGTTATATTAAAAGCAATTCTCTTAATTGGTTTTTCCCCGTATACTTTAGTGGTAGCTATTTTATCTACTATGTCTAAGCCTTCAGTAACTTCTCCAAAAACAGTATATTTTTGATCTAGTGACATATCGCCGCCAATAGTTAGATAGGTTTTTCTTTGGTTTGGCGTTAACTGGAAATTTAAATTGGCAGCATCGTCGTCAATTTGCCACTCCGAATAACGGCTACCATGCATAATATAGAATTCCGTAGATGACGATTTCATCTCGGGATTATTTTCATCCGTACGTGCCATTGCTAATGCGCCCTTTTTATGAAAGTATTTTTTGTTAAACTCAGCGGGAATTCTATAGTTAAGCTGATGTTCTATGTTGCCCCCTTGTATCATAAACTCATTTACCACACGGTAAAATTCGCCATCATCATAATGACCATCTTTAATTAATTTTATGAAATTGGACCGATGCAGTGGCGTATCGCCATAAAGTTTAAGTCGTATGTTCCCCAAGCTTGTTTCAATTATAATTTCATTTTCAGGATTAGATTTACCATACTCGGTTAGCATCTGCATGGCGTTGTCCTCCGTGATTTGTATTCTTTTGGAATCACAAGAAAACATCAATGTAATAATCCCTATAGTGAAAATCTTTTTAATCATATTTAAATATTAATAGATGGAAAAGCCGGCCAAACCTAGTTAAAACTATGTTAAATGTGTGTTGATTTCCTTTAACTATATTGAAAGCAGGATTTATTTTGTGAAGATTACTTATGAAAGTAAAGTATTGATTTTTACTTTGTAAGTTGAAGTAAAATAGTTAAGCTCTTATTCCTAGTATTAAATTTGTACTGGAGTGAGTGTAATGCCTTCCCCGCTCTTTCAATAGATGCTAAATTACAATAAATTCCAGTTATTATAGTTCACGCAGACTATAATAAGAATGTTAGTTTGGTTAGCCAATTAAATTTATCTCGTCAATCAACACAATAAAGTTCATATGCGCTTCTTTTAGTGACTAGTAAATAAATTAAGAGTTGAAATTTATGTGAACCAAATGCAGATAAAAAATATATGCCAGAAAAAACTATGCTTTTTAATGCGTGGTATAGGATTTTTACACTATAAGGTCAAAGTTAAATATCATTATGAATAGTACAAAATTATTAAAGTCGCTTAGACGTATAGGGTCAGAGTTGAAAGAGTTAAGGATTAAAAAAGGCTACCATACCTTAAAAGATTTCTCAGCTCAATATGATTTACCTTTAATTCAATATTGGAGAATTGAAAATGGCAAGGCAAACATTACCATTAAAACACTTACGCAATTACTTTCCATTCACAAGATTACTATCGAAGATTTTTTTTGTCAGTTGAATGATAACTAGCTTACTACTAATGGTGATTTAACATCAGGCTAAAATTTTAGAAACTATCCGAGTAAGCTCATCAAATGTTGAGGGCTTCTTGTGGCAATCTACGCCGAACATTTTTATAAGTCCGACTTCTTTATCGTTACAAGAAGTCGATAGTACGGAAACTGGTACATACTTTAAATGGTCGTCTTCTTTCATGAATTGCAGGCACTCGAGTCCTGACATAATTGGCATGTTATAGTCAAGCACAACATGGTCGGGGAGGGGTCTAATTCTTTTAAGTATACCTATGGCGTCTAATCCATTAACTGCTGAAAGACATTTCCCAAAAGGCAAAACTTTTTTTACGGCTTCAGAAAATAATTGAATATCGTCTGAATCATCGTCAACATACAAAATTGTCATAGCAGATAGAATACGGTTGCTAACCAATTGTGCGCTTTTAAAGTTCATTAATAGCATAAAATATCTGCTTCAACGGCCTTCTGCTTATGTAAATAAAATTATGTTCTAAAAAAGGTGCCTTTTGAGATAGCTAATTATAGAGATTGACAGTAATAGTTTGGTTTTCCGGAAGCGTAAATATTTATTGATTCGTGTTCTCTGTACCATTAATACCACACATTTGCGTCCTGACTTTCAGTCTATTTAAGTGGAGTCATCATCTTAAAAAAATTTAAGATTAGGACTTATCTTGGAAGACATATTATAATTAAAGCAGTTATAATTGGTATAATTATGGGCAAATCTTATTCCATTGAGCTAATTATTAGATAAACGTCAAAAGCAATCGTTTTCGAGGCATAATAATTTTACTCGTTAGTGCATGAACTAAAGCGATGATAAAATTAAAGGGAAAGATAATTCTGGTTGACGACGAAGGTTACGAAAAAGAACTTTTGGAATCGGCCTTACAAGATAGAGGCTGGGATGCGAAGGTTGAATATTTTGATGATGCAAACGACGCACTTGAATACCTAAGGCAAAATAAGAGTGAAATATTCTTGATAATCTCAGATATGAACATGCCTAAAATGAATGGGATGGATTTTAAAAAATCAATAGACAAAGACGTGGAATTAAGAGAAACGTCTATCCCCTTTATTTTTGCAAGTACTGCTAATGTAAAAGCAGAAATAACTGAAGCATATGCTTATCGGGTCCAAGGCTATTTCCAAAAACTAAACACTACCGAGGAACAAGCAGACATGCTTGACATTATTATTATTAAGTATTGGATAATTAGCAGTCATCCTAGTAAGGACATAGATGTTCGTGCCATCCGCCAAACAATTGCTAAAAGGACGATAACATAGCATCATTAACGGGAACAATGCTATAACCGTCAATACTAAAGTATGTTGGTAGTATTTTCATGACATAAGAAACCGTATAAGTGAACTTAAGTTTAATTTTAAAATACCGTCATCCGACAAAAATAAAATGAGGCTTAAGTACTTTGTACCATCACCTTTTTATGATGTTACCACACCAACATCATGGGTAACATAAATTATCAAGTCAACCTATCCTTTGCCAGTTATTTTCTTTTATTGGAGATTAAACGATTACCAGAGGCATTGTCGATATAGGTAATGAACATTCCTAACCAAGCGAATGTAGGCAGTTACCAAAAAAGGTTTTTACAACACATTACGTCGGTGCGCCAACCCCCAGCCAATCATAGTATCTATGAGATTAACCAAGCTTTTACCAGATTCTGTTAATTGGTATTCAATTAAAATAGAGGTTTGATTGTGTACTTTACGCACCACAATACTATTCATCTCCAGTTCCTTTAGTTCTTTGGACAACATGCGGGGCGTGATCTTTTCGATATTATCCTGAAAATCTTTAAATCGTTTTTTACCACGTAATAAAGATGCAATTATAGGCAACTTCCACTTTCCACTAATGACATTCATTGTGTCAGTTAACGCCAATATATAGCTTTGTGGACATCGTTGCTGTTCTCCCTCTTGCAGTATAATTTCTTTAAAATCTTTCATCAGTATGGGCTTGTTAAACCGCTATACAAAAGTATATTACTCATTCTTAATAACAAAGTATAAAAAGTATGAGTAACATACTAGCTTTGTTTCATAATAAAAAACATTATGATTTTAGTTACAGGCGCTACAGGAAAATTTGGTTCGAAAGCCATTGCACATTTATTAAACAAAGGAGTTCCAGCAAACGATATTGTGGCATTAATAAGAAATGAAGAAAATTTTAAATCTTTAAAAGAACAAGGGATCAATGTAAGAATAGGGGATTATTCTGATGTTGATTCTATGATAAAAGCTTTTGAAGGAGTGGATAAAATGCTATTAGTTTCTAGTAGCGACCGTGGCGCCGTTGAAAACCGCACAAAACATCATATCAATGCCATTACAGCAGCTAAAACAGCTAATGTAAAGCATATTACTTATACATCTTTTGTAAGAAAGGATGGTCATGAAAATTCTGCTATAGCTGGTTTTCAAAATTCTCATTTACAATCAGAAAAGTTCCTTAAAGAAAGTGGTGTAAATTTTACTATTCTTCAAAACGGTATTTATCAAGAAATGATCCCTGCCTTTGTGGGCGGGAAAGTAGCTGAAACCGGTACTATTTTATTCCCTGCAAAAGATGGTAAAGCGAGCTGGGTACTTCGTGAAGAACTTGCCGAAGCAGCAGTTAATGTTTTAACTACAAAAGGGCATGAAAACAAGATTTATAATTTGACAAACAATACATCGATAGGCTTTGAGCAAATAGCTACATATATTGCTGAAGCTTTGGGCAAGGAGGTTAACTATAATTCTCCGGATATTGAAGAGTTTAAAGCTATTCTCGAAAAATCAGGTGTTCCAGAAATGTACATAGGTATGTTTATTATGTGGGGTACTGGTGTTGCAGAAGGTATGATGGATCTAGAAGATACCTCTTTAGAGTTTTTACTAGGAAGAAAGCCGACTAGCGTGAAGCAATTTATAGCAAAGATGTACAGTTAATTTCTTCTACGAATCTGTCCACCTGGATTAGAACGAAGGTTAAATGATTGCAGAAATTTATCGAACGTATAAAGGGCTGAATCCTTAATTAGTGTTCAATTTCATGGTTTTCATCCCATTTATTTTTATCAAACGGAATATCAGTGGAATAGGAAATCAATGCCATGGTTACCAATATCCAAAGTAATTTACTCATAGACATTTGCCTAAACATTTATTACCTTAAGTAAATAACTCCCCAAGTGTTTGCTTTTTTTAAATAAATAGCAGACGATTATTATTAAGAAAAAAGTCGGGTATATAATAATTATTAGTGGCGCACACCCTAAACAGTATAAGGAATGTAGTTGATATCCAATTAGAATGAATGAAATCATTCCAAACAGAATTAAAATAACTCAATTTTATCCCTAACCTTTGAAAATCTATAAATTCCATAAATTAAAACTAGGAATGATATGAGCTAATAATTGGGTTTTGAGGATGTGAAATCAAAATATAAGGTTAAAGCTGCGCTCTTATCTGATCGTTTTTGTTTAACCATTTTCTTATTGGTTCATCGTAGAACTTCCAGCACGCATATGCAAGTAGTATCGATAAGATGAAAAGTAAAATTGCCCCCGGATATGCATTCTTTAATGTTAAGTTGTTGTTTTTCACCCATGCTGTATAAGTGTAGATTAAAGGATAATGGGTGATATATATAGGATAAGAGATATTGCCGAGAAACTTACAAAGCTGAAAGCAGAACTTTCCCTTGACGTCACCCGACGCCCCCATGAACACAATTAAAGGAAAGACGAATATAATGACAAATGCTTCATAAAGGCCGTTCATCCACAAGTGGTCTAGGCCGCCTATGCGAGGGACAGAGAGTGCTATAATGATTAAAAGGCTGCACCAGAGAAATGCATTATTTATATAGGTAAGTTTGGCAATACGAGTTAGTAACAAACCAGCGAGAAAGGGGTACAGGAGTCTTGCAAAACCAATGTGAATGTTTGTTGGATCAACTGCCCACCCTCCAATGACATCTCCTTTGTCAGTTACTGCCATTTGAGTAAGGAAACATGCAGCTACAAACACTAATATTCCTAACGCCATATTAGAGATTTTCCTAATCGTAGTGGCATACAGAATATTGCCAATATATTCAAAGAAGAGCGTCCATCCTGGCCCGTTAAGAGGATACATTTCTGCCCAACCTCTGATATCCATAGAAGGGGGGACAGGAATAAGGAAGAAACCTGCCAGCATAATGAGCAACATATTCCAAATAGACACATCGCTGATCTTGGGCCAATAAATGCCATCCTGGAAGTAAAATAGCAAAGCACCAACGATCATACCTATGACTACCATAGGTTGCAGACGGATAAGACGGCGAATAAAAAATTTCTTTAGAGTAAGTTTTTCCCACCGGTCATCATATGCATACCCTATGACAAATCCGGATAGGAGGAAAAAAAAGTCTACCGCTAGGTACCCATGGTTGATGATCATCTCATGAAAAGTTTTAGCATGGGTTTCGAAAATATGCATCGCCACTACCAATATCGCTGCCACGCCACGTAAACCATCAAGAATAATATAATGCGGTTTTGTCTTTAAAGAATCTGACTTCATAACTTAATTTGATAGAATATTAAAGGATAGCTTAACTATTTCAAAATATTGGCCACCTATTTCTTCTTGTTTCTTTGAGAGTTATTCCTTTCAAAATAGCAAAGGCATTAGTGAAAAAATAAGCTGTATCAATCTTGAACTTAAGTTTCCACTAGCCAGTCTTATCTGGTTTTCTAGTGACCTTTATTATTTGCGCTTTTCCTGCATTATTCACGCATTGCTTTAATACTCCTTTCATCCTCTATTATCGTTATAACTAAACAAGAACTGCAATTGCCGTGACAGAGTCATGCCAAGCAATGTTAATAAACTCGATTATGCTAACCTTACGTGTAGGGATCATTTAGCGTACTGCGGTGTCCCATAAACATTGAAATAGTCAAGGCAATTATTCTTGGCTGTGTTATTTCCTAAGTTCACTATCGTCATAAAATCCTGTTTTATCGGTCACTGAATCTATTATCATAAATCAATGTTAATTAAATGACATTGTATCATAAATACCTATCTTTTAACCTCGATAATAATACACCTTGAATTCCTTGTAACTCGTTTCACGGTCACGCGAAAATTAAATAAGAATTTGTTCAATCTGTCTCCTTTGTTAAGGATCACTGTGGATGTGGGTGTGTTAGTTGGTAAGAAAATTGAATCCTTTCACCTAAAACGCATATATGCGTCGATCGATGTATTTCAAATTATAGAGCTTGCGTAAAAGTGACCCACAATAGAAATGATAAACTTTTGAAGCAATTTGGTCTTAACTTAAAAAAGGTAAGGATTAAAAATGGCTTTTCTCAAGAATCGTTAGCCTTTGAAGCGGATGTACCCATTAGTCAAATCGGAAGGATTGAGCGAGGGGAGGTTAACACAACGCTCAGCACCCTAAATTCACTAGCCAAAGCATTAAAAGTTAATATGAAAGAATTGGTTGATTTACAATAATTATGCAAAAAACCGTTGTGCTGATTGATGACGACCCAGATGACTTGTTTGTAATGAAAGAGACAGTATCAATTCTTGAACCATCTTTTAAATGTTTTGACTTCAGTTACCCAGAAGAGGCCATACACACCCTTTCACAAGACCACATTTCGGTGCCCAATTATATATTCATTGATATAAACATGCCGTTAAAAACGGGGCCAGAATGCCTTATGGAATTAAGAAATATTAAGGCATTTGATGAGACCATAATAATTATGTATTCTACACATTTACCTAAAGATATTTCAACAAAATTGATTCAGTCAGGTGCAAATTTTGCGTTTCAAAAACCAGTGTCAATGAGTGCCTATCTTTCAGTTCTAAAAGATATTTTAGAACTAAAATAATGCGAGGCTAATCGGTTAATTCCTCAAGGGCTAAGCGGCTACGGCTTTTACATCATTACAGAAGAATTCTTCCAATGAGAGATCATGGATTGCTAAAATCCTTAATAAAGATTTCAATGTGATATTTCCTTTTCCATTTTCCATTTTCGAATAAAATTCCAATGGTAAATCATACATGCGTGCAAAAGCTTCACTCGTTGTGAATCCTTTTCCTGATCGGAGAATCTTTAATTTTGTTGCCACATCTTGATAAGCTTTTTCTAAACTTTCGGTTTTCATAATTCTAATTGTTATAATGCAAGCATTAACAAAAAAATTCATACCTAATGGTTAAGGTATTGGAATGATTATTTCATAAGGTTATCTTTTAACATTATAAGAGATGGGTTAAATTGCACTGTCTAGATGGTTAATCTTAAAATATGCCTTTTAATCTCAGTTGATCCTGATGATCATCAGATAATTTCTGAAGCAGTCGAAGAGATTTCTAAAGATATCGCGATTTTTATTTCGATCAATCCACAGAATGTATCGAAACTATTAGTTTATAAAAAAATACAACCAGATTTTATAGTTATTGATATAGGTATGAATGCCTTAGGATTATCGTTTCTTGAAGAGATAACCCTTCTTAACTTAAAAATACCAATCGTTATATATACAGACAAAGAAATTAACATCAACGATCCTAATTGTATATGGATTAGCAAACGTCACAAATACACTGACCTTCTAACAATTTTAACAAAGGTGCTCCGGCCTTAGTAAGCATCCCGGCGAAGTCTTTATACAGGGGGAAATGAATTTCAATACTTTTTGGTCATGCCATTCAGAGTCATCCTCACCTTAAACCGTTAGTTGGCTTGAACCTAAAGAGCAAATTCCTTTTTTTTCATAATGGGAACAATCCACTACAATTAATCAATTTCCTCCGTGGACTCGTATAAAGAATTATTCTTAAGCTCAATGATTATAGATGGATCACTATATAGTTTAATGAACTAAAAAGCTTAATTCGCCTCGTAACGCGATAGTACCCAATTCTTTTCTGAAGGGCTACTTGACGAATTTGTCCAAATATTGCCATTTCTATCTTCGTAGATACAAAGAATTGAACTGTTGGGAAGATTAGTAAATGTATTGCCGTCATAACGAGTACCGCCGAGCCATATAATGCCTTTTCTGTTTTCGATAATGTTAAAGAAATTTTGAAAGGCTTGCCATTATCAGTGAAAAGCGAGAATGTTTTGCCATCGTAAATGAATGTATTAACGGTTGTACCAAACCAAAACATACCTTTTCTGTCCTGAAGAATAGAATTAACAGCAGAAGGCTGGCGCTCTGAAAAAGATTTCCCTGTTATATCCTCATTCATAGCCATTCCATCTATTACATAATTCCTAAAAGACTTGCCATCATAGCGACTTGCTCCGCCACCTCCACCAAACCAGATATCTCCAGACTTATCTTTATAGATGCAACCGAATCTCATTACTAATAAGCCCTTCCTTTGTTGAAATTTAGAAAAGTATACCCATCGTAGTAGAAGACCCCTGAGCCAGATTTCAAATGAAAAGAAGCCAAGGACATTGGATGAAAACAAAGTGATAGCTAAACAAGGTGGAGCGATTGCCGGTAATACGAGAAAAGAGATTGAAGCCAAGACAGGAAAGAAAAATTGTAAGTAAGCTAAACGCCAAGAATATTGCAGAAGGTAAACCGAAAGAAAAAAATTAAAATAGCCCTACTAAATCGCACACACATTGCCAGGCCACACTTACAACCCACATCCAAAGCCAGGCAAAGAGTGTGCTCAGTGTAGTAGGTGGAGAAAGTGGTCAATGAAAAATGCCCCACCGCACGACTAACTAAAAAGATTGGGTGTGTCTCGTCCGGAAATAGGTTTACACGAATTAATGTGAAAACGAGATGAGAAAATCAGATAAAACTGTTCAAGAACAAGAAGCGATTAAAGCTGAGTATTTGTTGGGTGATCGACCTATCGTAAATTGGGAACCCGACATGGGGTTGACTTCAGGGTCATCCATCATTGGGTATCAAGATTTCAAGGAAAGCAAGTGAAGAAAGTAAAACCCAAAATCAAAATTGAATGATGATCTTCCCAAAGAAGAGTTGCCAACAGATGTTAAGCAATTACAGGAAGAGCTTCGTAAAGCCAAGCTTCACAACAAGTTGCTCAATTCCATCATCGACATTGCCGAAGAGTAACTTAAAATCGACATCCGAAAAAAGTCTGACACCAAGCAGTAGAGCAGGTAGAACAAAGTACGCTTCGTTGTATAAACGAGCTTTGTTTGCTGCTTGGTTATAGCAGGCAGTCCTACTATCAAGGCATAGATTACATTCACCAGAAGCATATGAGTCAGATGTGATTATCGAAGAGGTACTACGGCATCGAAAACATCTCAAGCGTATAGGCACTCGAAACGTTAGACGAAATGCAAGGTTTTCTAACTTCTCATTTTTAAAATAGGGCGGGACGCGATGTTTAATTTACTGGCTGACCGTGGATTACTTGTTGCCAAACGAAAGCGTAGAGGCTGCATTACCACCTTATCGAAACATCGTTTTAAAAAGTACCTCACATTGTTCGTGATTTTATTCCCACTGCTCCCAATCAACTTTGGGTCAGTGACATTACGTACATTCATATGACTAATGGGTTTGCTTACTTATCATTAATTACGGATGCATACAGCAGAAAAATTGTAGGATTTATTTGAGCAAAGACTTATCATCAAGAGGACCACTGGCTGCCTTGAAAATAGCGTTGAGCGTTAACCCACATCATGATGGTCTTATTTATCACAGCGACAGAGGGGTGCAGTATTGCTGCGATGAGTATGTAAAATTACTGGAACATCATAAAGTTAAAATCAGTATGACCGAGAAAGGTAATCCGTTAGAAAATGCATTAGCTGAGAGAGTGAATGGAATTTTGAAACAAGAGTTACTGGACGAGGTATTTTCTGATTTTGAAACTGCACAAAAAGAAGTTGCCATTGCGTGCAGCACCTATAACCATCTTCGTCCACATGGAAGTATTGATAATTTAAAGTCTGCTCAAGCGCATCATGAGTGGTACGATCAAGAAACGGTGGACAACTATTGGCAGAAGAACAAAGGGAAGGGGGTCTTGACGGTTTAGGTTTTAAAAGGCATAAATCAGAACGCGTATTAAAAGTAAAATCCGTCTACGGACTGTAAACCTATAGACGGATTAATACACTATCTGACTGGCATTAATCCTGGCGAGTTGCTCCTCAGCATTGCTCGCTTACGCTTCATCCGGTAAAACCTTTCTACCAACGCCCTCATGATAAGTTAAGACGTTTCGTGAACTCAAACCGCCCAAGCTAGCAGCTCCCAGCCAGAAGCTAGAAACTCTTTAAGCTAGTTCGGAATTATTCCCATCTTCTTCATCAAGAAAGTAGCATTCATTTTTTGCGCTAGGCCTTGCTTTAATTTATAATCAAAAGAAAGCTGATCATTTTCCATCGTAGGTTCAAAACAATAATTTCTTACCCGATCAGGATACTCATTTTCAAGATCACCCAAAGCTAGATCATGCGTTGCAATGAGTCCAAGGCAAGAATACGATAGCAATTGTTTAACTAAGGCAATAGAGCCTGCTTGTTTATCTGTTGAGTTAGTGCCTTTTAAAATCTCATCCAACAAAATTAGTAACGGCTTGCCTGATCGAAGTTCGTCCATAATTGATTTAAGGCGGTTAAGCTCGGCATAAAAATAAGATTGATTGTCTTGCAGTGAATCTGCTGTGCGCATACCTGAACGCATGTTAATCACAGGGCATTCAAATGCTTTAGCGCATACAGGTGCACCGTTCAAAGCCAGTACCATATTTACACCCAACGTCCGAAGGAATGTGCTCTTACCGGCCATGTTCGCCCCTGTAATAATCATAATAGATTGTGCATCGCCAATTGTAACATTATTTGTGACCCGCTCTTTGGCAGAAATAAGTGGATGACCTAATGCGTCTACTGTTATTTTTTGTGAAGTGGTGAATTTAGGAAACGTGAAATCAGCATTGTTAAAAGTAAAGGTGCCGAAACTGCATAGCACATCGGTTTCGGTAATTACGTTCATCCATTTTTCCAGATTCGTGACATTCTCATCTTTCCATTTTTCTAACCTGTAAACGCATTGCAAATCATATAGCAACAAACTGTTCACAACCAGATTTGTCATGAAATTTAAACGTGCATCAAGGGCACGTACTAATGATGCTAACGATTTTACTTTTTCATCTGCTTGCAATGCCTGTGAGGAAAGGTCTTTCATTAAAGGTGATTGAAAAGTCTCACGTCCAAACAAGTTCAACAATCTGGCATACTTGTTCAAAATATTTTTCTTGCCACTGATATACTGATGGAATCCATTAACTCTTTGCATTTGAAAAGCTAGAATTATCCATTGCATTATAGCACACAAAATGGCGAAGCGTGATACACCATCAAAGAAGACTGAGGCAATTACAAGTAGAAGGGTTAAAGGAGGAAAGAACCAAAGTAAAAAAGAGTAAAAAGGCTTGCCATACAAAAACGATTTCTGTGTTGTCCACTCAAGTAATTGTTGTTTATCATTGGCAAATTCTTCTAGCGTCATTCCTGTAGCCCTGAAATGTTGTCTGAAGTCGGTCTTACCTGCTAGTTCTATGACACCAAGCTGTCGTGTTGTGATGATTTCACCAGAAGGTAAGGGCTGCGATAGTGATGACGCAAGACTTGCAGCACCCTGCATGGTACTACTCCGGTTAAGATATTGAAATAAAGAGCCGATACCGAAAATATCCAAATCATGTGTATAGGGATGATGAGGGTTAATAAATTTAACGCCACCATCAAAACACGAAAAGTCGCCACGCAAAGATTGAAGTTCATCTGAATTAATCTTTACAAGATTTTCAAGATGGACTTTTCTATCATACAGGTTACTGTGCTTCTTTACGAGTATAATAAACAAAAGCAGCACCAAAGGGAGAATATAGAACAAAATGTTTTGTGAGAATGCAAAATACAGAAGCAATAGAAATGCCCCTGCTGTAGCTAAGCGCACATTTGAAACAAGATTGATCAACTTCGTAATTCCAGCAAGCTGTTCTGAGAAATCCTGTTTTCGTTGCGCGTATATTGAATCCATTGATGGTTAGTTAGTAGTTATCAGTTAATAGTTATCAGTTAATAGTTATCAGTTAATAGTTATCAGTTAATAGTTAATAGTTAATAGTTAATAGTTAATAGTTAAT
>CAXSCR010000032.1:0-52474 GCA_964235605.1 uncultured Cyclobacteriaceae bacterium
ATGTACGCCTGAAATAGCTCTACAGTTTTATTCTATTTTAGTCGGACAATAGTGAAAAACTATAACATCTTGAAATGCACCGCGACTGTATTAGTATACACATCTCAACCAATGCCTAATGCCTCAATGCCCAATGACTAAACTACTTATCCTCCACATAATTCTGGAAAGTGTATAAGAATCCAAGTGAAAACACCTGACTAAATTGTGCCCCACTATCTTGATCATAATCATACAGGAGAATGCCACCCACGGCTACGTTAATATACTTATTGACTTTACCGGTAAGGTTCACATCAAGGCGATGATCTATGGTTTTCAAATCAAGGGTTTTATAATTGGCATACATTACGTAGCGCCACTTTAAATTAATGTTCTTGGCAATGTCCTTATTGAATTCGGCCATTAATTGAAATGCCAGCCATTCGATACGCGTAGTTTCAGTAGAATCAACGCCATAAGGCTTTTCACCAACGGTTTTTGTAAAACGTCTCGGGTCGTTAACAATGGTCATTCTAGGCGAGATAGGTGATATTCTAACTTTGAAATAATCAACCGGATGATACTCAAATCCCCATGATGACGTGATAAAAGCTGGAGCCATAAAATCCGAAATTAACGAAGAGCTATCATCAGTATGATAGGTATAACCCTTTGTGAACTGACTTGTAAAATTAAGTGAGGTATAAACATCCCATTTCTTATTTAATGCATAACCATATTTGGTATCTAGATAAATACGATCTGATGTTTTACGAAAGCCTTGACCTTTATTATTAACAAACCCAAAGAGTAGATCTATTTCATTATCCCATGAATTTCGATCGCGCTTGTAGTTTGCTTTATAATTAAAGAGGCTGTTAAGACCAAAAGAATTTACACCCCCGGCTTTCCAATTTGAAGAGAAGGATGATTGGTTTACGTTAACTGAAAAGGTTAACTTCTTTTTCCAATAACTTATGGTGTCTAATTCTTGAGATTGCGCTGTCGCAGCGGCAGCTACAACAAAGAAAAGAGCAAATAACGCTCTAGTATAATTTAAATTCATGTGTGTGGTTTTTTACAAAGCTATAAAACCATACACTACAAAAGTGATACCCAGCTTATAAAACTAGATATTATTTAGCTTGATCTCATCCAATGCAACTTCAGTAAGCGGTTTTGTAATGAACTTGATCACATGGTTATTATTAACAATCTTATCGATATCGCGCTTGTTATCTGAACTTGAAAGAATGATCACTTTACACTTATTCCTTACCAACTCATTAAATTTTTCAAATTCATATAGAAATACAAACCCATCTACAATAGGCATGTTTATATCTAGAAAGATAAGACTAGGAAGGTTATCTGATTTATTTGCATTTTCACGCAAGTAATCCAAAGCAGCTTTTCCTGATCCTTTAACTTCTACACGTAATGCGAACTTGGTAATTTCGATGATTCGTTTACTGATGAAGTTATCAGTATCGTTATCATCCACGAGCATTACTAAGTCTATGGCTTTGGTATCGGTTTGCATTAATCTGTTCTGAGTGATGTATCTAATCTATATCTAAAATCGGTCTTTACAAAAATATTCTTTTTTAGAAATTCTTGTAAGGCAACCGCAAAAATAGCTTCGTTAAAGTAATAAAATCTATTAATTACCTTAAAATAGCTAATTAACGGCGTATTATCTTAATCTTTTCTCCGACAGTTACATTAAAATCTGTCTTGGCATTCCATTCCATAATTTCCTTTATAGTTACGCCATACTTCCGAGCAACGCTATAAAGTGTATCGCTTGATTTGACCTCATGTATTATTTGGCTAGATTCTTTTACAATCACTAAGTCAGCAGTAACAATCTGACCTTCTGATAATCTCAATATCTGACCTGGTTTTATACCAGCCTGCAGTGAGAGATGATTCCAGTTAACAAGATCCATTACACCAACATTGTATAAATGTGCTATGCCATACAAGGTTTCACCCACCTGAACCACGTGCTCTGTTTTCTTAACTGTAATGTTAATAATGCTGTCCTTTGCAGGCACTGCACTTTCCACTTTTACTGGAACTGCCGTAATGGTAGCTTCTTTTAAAGTATCTATGGGTAGTGGGGGTAGTGGCTGTTCCTTGGGACTAGGTACCACATTAATTATTACCGGTTCTGGCGCATTGGTTAGCGTGGCGGGGACATTCACGTTCGGCCGGCTTTCAGCCCACTCAAAAGTTTCTTTGTTATCAACCTCAGCTATTTGTGTCTGCGCCTTATAATCAACGTCCTTCGGACGTTTAGCCGAAAGCCAAAGGGTCTCTCCTGGCTTAACAGCTGTACTATGCAATCGGTTATACTTTTTTAATTTTTTGAGTTGTACGCCATAGTTTTGACTGATGGTCCAAAGATTTTCACCCGGCAACACTTGGTGATAAGCTGTGGCTGCTCTCGTTCTTTTTCTTGCTAAGAAATAAACCTGACCCGCTACAACAGGATCTGTAATAGAAATGTCATTCCACTTTAAAAACTCAGTCAATTCCACCGCAGCTCTCTCGGCCATACTGGTATGGCTCTCCCCTTCCTTAGCTACAATGGTGAGTAGTCCGTTAACTTTCTTGCTTTCTTTTAAAATGCTGGAAACGGTTGGTGAACCTACCCGTGAAGATGTAGGGTTTGAAACCGTTGCTACTTTTATATCATTTACATTTCCTACTAAAGGAATTAAAACGGAGTAGGTTCTATCACTTGGAATAACTCCTGATTTAATCCATTTGTTATTGGTCTTAAGTAATGTTTCATCTATGGAAATTTCCTCCGCCAGTTCAGCTAATGTTTTCCTGGTTTTGTTTTCAAACATGATAACTTTAACTTGACCAGGACCCTTTACGGCTTCTTGAAATGCCACCTTATGGGCGAGGTATTTTTTAACATACCAGTATGTTTTGCTGGTAATTTCCATATGCTTTGCGCCGCTCTCACTATCTTTTACGGACCTTAACACTCCGCCAGCGCCCATTTGATAGGCCTGTAGTGCATAAAGCCAGTTATTAAAAAATATATTATTCTTCTTAAAGTATTTTGCAGCACCACGCGAAGCTGATACGATGTTCATACGTTCATCTATTTCTTTATCTACACGCATACCCATTTCTAGGGCGGTAAAATCTTTAAACTGCCAAAAGCCTACAGCATTTGAGACGGAAACAGCATCAGCAATTAAAGCACTCTCTTGCAGAACAAGGTATTTGAAGTCATCAGGAACGCCTTCCTCCTGAAATACTTTTTCTATGATTGGAAAATAAGTTTTTGCACGCTCCACTTTTAGGTCGTGATGTCTTGGAGATTGAGTCAGCGCATCTACATCTTTCTGTATTTCTTTTCGGGCATCGTCTCGAATAGTGAGTGTAATGCCGGCAAATTCCATTTTATGAGGTACCTGTGGCACTTGTGCCGATGCGGTTAATAATCCGGCAATTAAGATGGCTACAGGAAATAGCGCTGCAAGAAATTTCATCTTCAATAGGTTATCCGTTAATGTACACTAAAGCTTTATTTACCACACAATGGGTTTACAAAAATAGTCTTCTCATAATCATAATACCATCTCTGATCGGTAGAAGAACATTTTCTACACGTGAATCATTGTGAACCTTTCTATTGAAATCCTGTATAGCGCGGGTGTCCTTATCCGTTTTCGCCTCGATAACTTTACCGCTCCAAAGTACATTATCTGCCAAGATGTAGCCCCCGGGCTTCATTTTGTCGATGACCATATCGAAGTAGTGGCCATAATTTTCTTTATCTGCATCGATAAAAACAAGATCAAACTCCCCTTGAAGCTGAGGAATTATCAAAGATGCATTGCCAATGCGGTAATCGATAACGTCGGTGAGATTAGCGTGTTTAAAATAGGCTCTTACCCTGTCTTCAAGTTCTTCGTTAATGTCTATCGTGATCAACTTTCCGCCCGGCGCCAGCCCTTCCGCAAGACAAATTGCTGAATAGCCCGTGTATGTACCTATTTCTAAAATGGTATGTGGCTTAATCATGAAGCTTAGCATAGATAACACCCGCCCTTGCACATGGCCCGAAAGCATCCGTGGTTTTAAAACATGAGCGTGTGTATCGCGATTAATCTGTTTGAGTAAATCGCTTTCTGGTGTGGTGTGGTGCTCCACATAATGGGTTAAGTGTTGATCCAAAAATTCCATGGTTTAACTCACTTCGGCTCCATAATTAAATAACTTAATTTATCTTCAACGAACATCTCCTGCGCAATAGTTTGTAGCGTAGGTGAATCTATTTCTTGAATGGTGCTAAAGATCTGTTCTAAAGCCGGCACTTTACCAAAGTCTAAAATATTTCTACCCATCATGAGCATGAGGCTTAAGTTGTTTTCTTCTGCCATGGCGAGCTGGCCTTTAATCTGTTCTTTAGCAGCAATGAGTTGACGGCTGGTTAATGCCTTTTCGCAAAACCTTGCCAGTTCTTTCTTTACTAAATTAATGCAACGGTTCATCTGCTTCGGCTCCGTTCCAAAGAAAACCGCGAACATACCGGTATCAGTGTAAGACAAATAATGCGCATCAATTGAATATACGAACCCAAATTTTTCGCGTAAGGCAAGGTTTAGCCGTGAATTCATGCCTGGGCCACCTAGCATATTGACTAACATATAAAATGGTATACGGTTAGTGTCTTTAATGCTATAAGCATCTCGCCCTAATGCACATCTAGATTGCTTAATCGGACGTTTTGAAATTACTTCACCCGGAGTATACGTTTTAAATTTTTTACGCTTTGCCGTTGACTTTGCTGGACGTTTGTTCTCCAAATATTTCTTGGCCATTCTTTCAACTTCATCCAACGCGATATTTCCTACACACGAAAACACAATTCGATCGGTACTTAAATGATCTTTAAAAAAGGTGGTAAAATCTTTCTTTTTAAACGACTTAACAGTTTCTTCTTTACCTAAAATATTCATCCCCATAGGATGATTTTTGTAAATAACAGCTTCTAATTCATCTTGCAAAGAATCATCTGGATCATCCTCATACATGGCCATTTCTTCCAGAATTACTCCTCTCTCTCTTTCAATTTGTGCCTCAGGAAAAATGGAATTAAAAGTAATGTCACTTAATACATCGATGGCCCGCTCGAAATATTCAGTAAGGACCGACGCATAAAAAACAACTTTCTCTTTGTCTGTATAGGCATTTAGCTCGCCGCCAACTGTATCCAATGAATTTATGATGTCGAGCACGGAGCGTTTTTTTGTTCCTTTAAAAGCCATGTGCTCCCAAAAATGTGTTATTCCCTGGTTCTCTTTTGTCTCATCACGGCTACCTACATCTAATGCAATTCCACAGTGAACAATTTTAGTAGTAGCTATATATTGATGCACAACCCTTATACCATTTGACAAGGTGAAAATTTTACAATTCCTCATTTAAAAATCTCGTTACGTAAGCAAGTTAATCAAAGTTTAAAGCCGGCCGTTAAGGATACATCCCAACGGTGAACAATTATGCCCGCCAGCGTGCAAAGATGGATTTGAAAAGTCTGTTTTTACGAATTCTATATACATTTCCAATGGCATAAACATTGCAAATTATACACTATGGAAACACAATGTGTAAAAACCTGCTTTACAATTACTTTTACCACAGAACAGTATCAACACGCAAAGCGCTATGTCGAATACATGAAAAAACATCCGATCAGAATTTTTTGGCGCGGCAAGCAAGATAAGACTGATGAAGAACTAGTAATTGAACAAATTATCCACCGGATTCTATATTGAAGATTCATTCAATGCTGGTCAACATATACTTCGAATGGATAGTATGGTATATGGATGAGCTCTCAATGCTAATCCTAAAGCCGGTCTAACACTTTTCTAATCAACCCATCAATAACTTTGTTAGGATCTTTAGAGAATTTGTTTTTCATGCGATTAGCAATAATTGCATTGACACTAACTACTTCATGACCTAATAAGCGAGCCATGGCATAATAAGAAGCTGTTTCCATTTCAAAATTAGTAAGCCAAAAATCACCTGACTTGTTGTGATAACAATTTAAATCATCTAGCAACTTAGGATATTTCGAAGGGATGCGTACCTGCCGCCCTTGCGGCGCATAAAACCCCGGGGTGGTTATGGTGTTACCTTTAATCATTCCATCGCCTATTAATTTCGATAAGGCCTCAGAACCTCTTACAACATAAGGCTGAAAAGGGAGATGGGTCTTTGCCTGAATATCCTGCGCTATCTCTTGCTCAAAGTCATCCATTTTTAAATCATAAAATATCATTAGATTATCTAACCCAACAGCATAGTCAGTTATAAGATGTGAACCTAACGGAATGTCTTCCTGCAAGGCACCCGAAGTTCCTACTCTAATAATTTTTAATTTCTTTTTACGATTTTTTGGTTCGCGGGTTTTGAGATCGATGTTTACTAAGGCGTCTAATTCCGTAAATATGATCTCGATATTATCCGGTCCTATGCCTGTGCTGATAACAGTGACTTTTCTTCCTTTGAAAGTACCAACGTGCGTGATGAATTCACGCTTATTCATTTCGAACTCTATGTCATCGAAGTGTTGGCTTACCTGGTAAACACGCCCGGGATCACCTACCGTTATGATGGTATCTGAAACATGTTTTGGCAATAAGTTCAAATGATAGACACTGCCATCATCATTGAGAATAAGGTCAGTTTCTGAAATCTTTGACATGCACTAGGGGTTTTGTATCCAAAACACGAAACGTGGATGTTGAAGATAACTCATCTATCAATCGAAACCCAGCACCCCTGACTTTTACTTGCTAACTTTTAATACTTTGAGCAGGATTTCCAAATACCGTATCCCCGGGCTTAACAGGAGCAACCACCACGGAACCCGCTCCAATGCGTGCACCTTTGCCAATTGTTATTCCGGAAACGATTGTAACGCCTGATCCTATGAATACCTCGTTTTCAACAGCCGACCCTGAATTGATAATGCTGCCTGCTCCAATTTGAACAAAATCTCCAATTATGGCTTCGGCCCCAATTATGGCACCTGTATGAATCAGACATTGGTTGTTAACTTTTGCACCTGCGCCAATTATTACACCTGCATCAATAAAATTTCCATATCCTATATCTGCAGATTCAGGAATGATTGCAGATTTATGAACTGCATTTACGGGTTGAACTTTACGTTCTTCTTGTAAAAGCGCTACTAGACTTTTTCTCAGCTTATTATCATCGATAGCAATAAACGCTTCACACTTTTTACCAATCAATTTTAAAAAGCCATCATCATCAGTGCTTCCTAATACGGTAACTGTATCAATCTCTGTATTATGAAGTTTTTTATTATCATCTAAGAAACAATAGACTACGTTGCCATTGCTTTCGAAGATTTCTTTAGCAGAGCGACCAAGATAGTTAGCACCAAAAATAATTACTGGATTGTCCATAATATCAATTAATAAAGAACAAAGGTAGAACCACCAAAACTACCGAACAAGGCGAGCTACTGAACTTTGAATGAATTCAGATAAGCTGGTAACAACAGCGTTATCAATCAACAAGAGAAAAAATAGAAAAGGCAAAAAACCTATGCGATACCGCGAGAGCGTACCAAAATTGGGTGAAGAGATCGTTAAGAAAATACACAGAAGTACAACATAAACCATCAATGAAAGAATAAGCAAACGGTGCTTCGAATGATACCCTTTGATAAAATTCATAACAGAAGTTATTACCAAAATAAATAGAATAGCGCTTTCAACCGATTGTAAGACCTGAAGCAAATTATCAACTTCCCAAAGAAATGGTCTGAATAAACCCGAAACTAATGCCCATGGTGCATTGTAGAGAATGCTTAAAAAATTAGGCTGAAGATCATTGAAATGAACTGCACCGTTTTCGCTTGAGAGGTTTTGAAAGCTGTGGTAATTTTTTACAATCACTTCAAAGAAAACATCTAGATGAAAATTCTCTTTAGATAAGCTGATTAGAAATAGCGGCACAGCGAAGACACTAAACCAAATAACAATTTCTAAAATTGATGACTTAATTTTAAATACAGGTACGAGGATAAATTTCACAATGATGCTCGTAAAGAGCACAGGTAAAAAAACCGCCGCATAATAATATTTCAATTGCCACAGAATCCATAAAGACAAAATCGTTAAGAGGACTTCAGTAATATTTATTTTATCTCTATGCCACACTTTTAAAAATACCGATGATATATAAAATAAAGCACCCATCGCTAAGCATTCCTTAACAAGACCTGAACTCCAGAATACCACGGAGGGAACAAATAAAAATGAAATTATGGCTGCTATTTTTGATTCTGGATAATGGGTAATGATGGTGTTTACCAATCGCCAAGAACAAGCAAAAGCGATAAAAGAAAAGTAGAGTGAAATGAGCCAATAATTATCGCCTGTAATGAGACAGAAGAAGCTCACAATCTTTGATAAAAAAACCGCCCGTGGTTGTGTATAATTTAGGTTGCTCCAAAAAGGATACGACTCATCACTTGTCCATATAAAGCTTAGGTAATTCACTATATCTTCTTTGGCTAATGCAGAAAATTTTGTGGCGTCTTCAAAAAAGCCAAATGTATCAGCAACCGAATAGTAATAGGTGTAAAGCAGTCCAAGTAAAATACCAGCCACCAGTTTGATGATGAGTGCAGGCCAGTATATATATGTTAAGAAAAGATTGGTTCTACTATGTTTATAGAACAGAAATAATAGAATAACACAATTTACTATACCAATTATAATTTCCATTATGCAGGATTTATCAGAGAAGCACCAATAGTACATTCAAGACACCTGCGCCTTACACAGAAGTTATTATTCAACTCAAGTAGTCCCTGAGAATCAAACGCTGATTTACATTTTAACCCAGCACCAAGCCATTTCCGTGTGATCGAATTGTCTTCGGTTTTTATGTGCTGTAGTATATCAATGGCACGATCCATATATAATTGATCATCTTTTGATTTGCTATAAGCAACAAGTATTGGAACAATTGTATTCACTATGACATTATCTTCACTCATTTCTCCAAATGAAGAAACTTGTTCTTTTGATTGCTTACCGAATTGGTAATGGGAAAGCCAATAGGCAGATTGTTGAATACCCAAAATTTTTCGGATCACTCCAATACTATCGGCAGCTATTATTTTTGAGAATATATTTTTCTGCTGATATAGTAAGGTAGCCAATTGCGCCAATCTAATTGTTGGGAAGTTAGCAGGGCGCAAGCGTAAAAATTTCCATTGCGACCTATTTAGTCGCTTACCAGTAAGCTGATATTTCTGACTTAATAACGAATATTCACGATGTAGAAGGTTATAGTATGCGTCACCGTCTTTATTCTCTAAAAAGCCCGCTTGGCCGAATAGCATAGATTCAATATGCAAAAGTTTATTGGCATGCTTAAGTAATGTTTTATAGGGTAAAGATTGCGCCAATTGCGAAAACGGATCAGCGTTCACCTTAAAACCAAAATTTTTGCATAGCAGTTGGTAACATACTTCTTCCCAATCGTTGTTGGTACGCTGTAACACATCGAGCACAAGTTGTGCTTTTGTTTCTAGCCGGCTCATAAGCGATTTATCAAGCATCGATAACTTAAGTAAATCATCAACTTTATGAAAGACACCTGCACAGGGTATTATCTCCGGACTATTAATAAGCTTACTATATTTTAATAACAATGATTCATCTACCCGATTCTTTAACTCTAGCGTTGGGATAAGTGAACCATCACGCATTTTAACTGCCTTATCATTTTTCCAAACCACATGTAATACCACATTTTCATACGCGGGATCTTTATCATGCTTGTGATCTAACCAACCCGATGCGTTAATGTGAATTTCTATATTTCCTACCCATTCAATGCTTCCAATCTTGATGCGTGCATTGAAAAAGTCTGGACCAGAATTGGTGTTCTTAAAACCAGGATTAAAAATCTGAATACTTTCACCATCTGTAGTACAGAGGTCTTTTTTGCCAAAATACTGAAATTGCCAAAGATAATGGAGGAGGGCTTCTTGCACGGAATGAGGGTTTAAAAATTCGAGTTTACGATTTTACGGAGGTAAAATCAAGACACCATTTATACTAAGTAGACTTTTTTGCAATTATATAGAGATCAGATTAATAATTATACAAAGTGGCTTATAAAAAGATGGTAGCTACTATTAAAGATACTTATCTAATAATCCACTCATTTCTTCTTTCACTTTTATCGCCTCTCGCTTTGCAGATTTGGCAAAATTTTCATCAGACGATGCATAAATAATAGCTCTTGAAGAATTAACAAGTAAGCCACATTGCTTATTCATACCGTATTTAGAAACTAGCTCTAGATCTCCACCTTGGGCCCCAAGACCAGGCACAAGAAAAAAGTGATTTGGAGCAAGCGCTCGAATACCTTTTATTTTTTCTGATTGGGTGGCGCCAACCACAAACATCAATTGATCAGGTGTTCCCCATTGCTGGGATTTAATTAACACTTCTTCATATAGTTTTCTACCTGTAACGCTTGATTCAATTAATTGGAAGTCTGCGCTACCTGAGTTGGATGTATGAACCAGAAGTATAACCCACTTATCTTTAAAGTTTAAAAATGGTTTTACTGAATCTTCACCCATATACGGCGCAACGGTGATCGAATCAAAATTCAGCGTTTCAAAAAATGCTTTTGCATAGAGCGATGATGTATTACCTATATCTCCTCTTTTGGCATCAGCAATTGTAAAAATATCTTTTGGAATATAATCCAGCGTTTTCTGTAAGCTCTCCCAACCCTTGGGGCCAAGTGCCTCATAGAATGCAATATTGGGTTTGTAGGCTACACAATAAGCCTGTGTAGCATCGATAATTTGTTTATTAAATTCAAAAACAGGATCTGCGGATGATAAAAGATGCTTTGGTATTTTATCTAAATCTGTATCTAAACCAATACAGAGATAGGAGCTCTTTTTTTTTATCTGTTCAAAGAGTTGCTCACTGTTCATCTACCCATTAACTAATTGTGAATCCTTCTCCCGAAGTATGCCTATGTTAATTAGATTAACTGCTAACGGATAACTATTAACTATTAACTATTAACTATTAACTATTAACTATTAACTATTAACTATTAACTGATAACTATTAACAACTAAGAACTACCTAAGATCAACCACCTCAACACCTGGATACTTCTTAGCATCGAAAGTGAAAAATGTATCATCGGCCTTTACGTTGGGTGTAAATTTGGTCAGGCTGTATTTATATCGATTACCGCCTTTATCAAACATGGTCCAGCTTTGAATGCTCTTATCCTTCTTAACTATGTTCATTCTAATCTTAAAAAATTGGGCATCTTTTTTTTCAGGAACAAGATCAATAACCTCACATAATACACCGCCTTCGTTTTTTTCTTCTAAATAGATGTATTTAAATCCCTTTTTATAAATTTCATAAAATTTAGATGGCGTTACCTCGTCTGATTTCGAATCAACATTATCAATGTTGACTTCTTTAGCGTCTGGCAAGTAAGTCCAAATGGTGGTACCATTATTGATAACTTCTTGCTCAGGGAGAGCGAGACGGAACTTATCGCCCTTTACTGTAATCTTACCTTTAAACTCTTCGTTGATTTTTTCAGCCTCATTCGTTAGAATGTATGAGATATTGGCTTCAAAAGCTGGTATGGCTTTATATTTCTTACTCATGGCTTCCAATATTTCAAGCGCTTTGGGATCGTATTGTGCAAAGGTGGTTTTAACCAAAACCAATAAAATAATAGCAAAAACAGATTTTTTCATTCTATAAACTTAAGGTATTACTAATTATGATTTTTGATGTCGTTCTTTAAGATTACTCAATAATTGTTCCAAGCTCATATCATCCTTTACAAGCACCTCACGCGCTTTACTCCCTTCGAAAGACCCTACGATGCCCGCAGCCTCAAGTTGATCAATGAGTCTGCCCGCACGATTATAGCCAAGTTTAAGTTTTCTTTGTATTAAAGAAGTACTGCCTTGTTGATGCATAACTATTAATCGAGCTGCTTCTTCAAAAAGAGCATCACGATCAGAAAGATCTACATCTCCAGGGCCACCTTCATCATCACCTTCAAACTCTGGTAGCATATACGCTGAATCATAGCCACGTTGAGCGCCAATGAATTCGCAAACTTTTTCAATTTCGGGTGTATCAACGAATGGGCATTGTATACGGATAATATCAGATCCGGTTGAAAACAACATATCGCCTTGCCCTACTAACTGATCTGCACCGCCTGTATCTAAAATCGTTCTTGAATCTACCTTTGATGTTACACGGAAAGACAAACGCGCTGGAAAGTTGGCTTTAATAACACCCGTAATAACATTTACCGAAGGCCTTTGTGTGGCAACTACCAAGTGTATACCAATGGCACGCGCCAACTGAGCCAAACGAGCTATTGGTGTTTCTACTTCTTTACCAGCGGTCATCATTAAGTCAGCCAACTCATCAATAACCAACACAATGTAAGGTAAGAAACGATGCCCTTCTTTTGGATTTAATTTACGTGCAATGAACTTGGCGTTGTACTCTTTTAAATTTCGGGTGCCAGCATCTTTCAATATCTCGTACCGGTTCTCCATCTCAATACAGAGTGAGTTAAGTGTATGCACCACCTTCTTTGTATCTGTAATAATAGCTTCTTCACTATTAGGAAGTTTAGCAAGATAATGTCGTTCAATCTTACTAAAGAGCGACATCTCTACTTTTTTCGGATCCACCAAAACAAATTTTAATTGTGACGGATGACGCTTATACAGTAAGGAAGTTAGAATTACGTTTAATCCTACAGACTTACCCTGACCCGTAGCACCCGCCACAAGTAAGTGCGGCATCTTAGCTAAATCAATTACCAATACCTCATTTGAAATAGTCTTGCCCATTACAATAGGCAATTCTTTATCTGTCTTGGTAAATGCTGGCGAAGTAAAGACAGAGCGTATACTTACCATTTCACGATTTTTATTCGGAACCTCAATACCAATTGTGCCTTTGCCAGGAATAGGCGCAATAATACGAATACCTAAAGCTGATAAACTCAACGCTATATCATCTTCAAGATTTTTTATTCTGGATATTTTAATACCTGCATCAGGCACAATCTCATACAAGGTGACGGTTGGCCCTATGGTTGCCTTAATGCTTTGGATACCTATTTTAAAGTTTACGAGTGTAGCAACAATCTTATCTTTATTCTGATTAAGTTCTTCTTGCGTTACACCTGCTTTATTTTGTTCGTACTCATTTAGCAACTCAAGTGGTGGAAATTTATAGCTGCTTAGATCCAATGTTGGATCATATACGCCTTGCTCTTCCACAAGCTTCTCAGCAAGTTCATCTGTGTCAAGAGCTTCTTCAATAATAAATATGGGATCAGCAGTGTCCTTTTTTGCTGGTTCAGGTCGTTCGACCTCAAACTTTAACTCTTTAAGTGGTGGAGCTACTTGAACGGGTTTAGTCGCTGCGGGTGTTATAACTTGTTCGGGCCAGTTATCTTTATCGTCGGTGTATGCTGAGAATAGTGGATCATCATCTTTTTCATCTGGAATGATGGCATCATTACCCATGGCCTTTGGGTCATGTTTAAAAAAAAGTGGAATAGCCGTTACATTGAAATAGAAGATGATAAAGACAAATAAGGTAAGTATAAGTATAAGAAATGTACCCCAGCCAAACATACCATCACTTAGTACCGCAAGATGATATCCAAGTCCGCCTCCTAAAAAGCTCCATTCACTTACACCCTCAGTAATTTTGGTCATATAGCCCAGCAATAGGCTTAACCACACACCAGCAAAAATTGCGAATAACGTATAAGAAAAAATTCTAAGTAACTCTTTGTTGAACACAACTTTAAAACCCGCTATAAATAAAAAGGGAGGAATAAAAAAAGCTGAGATACCAAACCACCTAAAAATAAAATAATGTGAGACGACCGCACCGTATAACCCTAACCAATTCTCTGCTTCCTTACCAGATTCCATTAAGGAGGAACCTGTTAGAGCTTCAACAACACTTTGATCCGTTTTTCCTGTGATAAGATATGATAATAGGGCTAGAAAGAGATAAATGCCTGCAATCATCAGAAAAAAGCCAATAGCCAATTTAAAACGCGGATCTTTTATAAACGCAAAATTGAATTTAAATTTAGACCGCGTAGTCTTTCCTTTTTTCTCCTTTTCAGGTTTCTTAAATGTATTTGACTTGTAGGTGTTTTGTGCCATTTTCCGAATGCGCAAAACTAAGTAAAAACATTGAAAGAGCATCGTAAAACTAAAAAGCACAATATGATTCTCTAATAGGTTTAAAATTTATGGAGACAATGTTCTTGAAGCATGATTCACACAAAATGACCAATCCTTAACTGGAGATTTATATACCGTTCGAGCAAGCCAATGGGATAAGCAAATACTGGAGGTGAATGTTAATCGGATAGGATCAACACGTGTGGTATCTTTCAGCAATCCGCAATCATTCATTACATCTATAAAAAAACTTCCGTGATAAGATTGTTAGGTGAGTTTTTGTTACGTTATTTCTTAATAAAGATTAAAGCAATGAATTTCTTAAAAATTTTTGGCTCCGATGAAAATGGAGTAAGACGAAGTCATATTAAAAACCTAGTTGCCGTTGCGCTTGCAGATGGGCAGTTAACGGATGACGAATGGGAGTTGCTTGTATTTATTGCCTCCCAGCTAGAAATCTCCGAATCCGAGATCAAAAATATAAAAGATAATATTGACACGGTAGGCTTTATTCCTCCAAAAAGTCATGCCGAAAGAGTGCACCAAATCGAAGACCTGGTAGACATAATCTCAATTGACCGGGATATAAATCCCAAAGAAATAGAACTTTGTAAAAAAATAGCGCTTCGGCTAGACTTGCTTCCGCAAATCGTCGATAGCATCATTTACAAAAAATAGTCATTAGGGAATTTATCCGAAATGTCTCAATTAAAAACCTTTTTGTTTTTAGACTTAAATTTCTTGCTTGTCGTTTACTTACTGGAAAGTTTTAAAACTTTTTGCCACTATCAGCCGTCCTTAGCAGGATTAGTAAATTACACCACCCATGAAGATAACGCTTAAGATCGTATTGATTGCCTTTTTATCAGGATTTGCAGGTGCCTATTCTTTGCATCTTTTTACCGTTCAAAAAAATATCTCATCATTAAATGAGCCACAGTTTAGCGCTGTAAATTATGATTCACCAATCATTAATCACGGATCATCTAATGCAACACCCATTTCTGCCGATGCAACAGCACCTGTAGACTTTAGCCTGGCAGCTACAAAAGCCACACCGAGTGTAGTATATATAAACAGTATTTCAGAAGGTGTTACATACTCCTATTGGGATTGGTTTTTTAATGAAGGCGGTGGTGGCGGCAAACAAAAACAAGTTAGCAGTGGATCTGGGGTAATTTTCACCAATGACGGCTACATCATTACCAATAACCACGTTGTTGAATCAGCAGAACGTATTGAAGTTAATTATAATAAGCGAGTGTATGCTGCTGAACTTATTGGAACAGATCCCTCTACTGACTTGGCAGTAATTAAAATCAACGAAACAAACTTACCTGCCATAGCATTAGGAAGCTCTAAAACATTGCAGGTAGGTGAATGGGTTGTTGCTGTAGGAAATCCTTACACTTTAGCTTCCACTGTTACTGTGGGAATTGTTAGTGCAAAAGGGAGAAGAATTGGAATCTTAGAAGATAAATTTCCGATTGAATCTTTTATTCAAACAGATGCCGCTATTAATCCAGGAAATTCAGGTGGCGCTTTAGTAAATAAGAATGGAGACTTAGTGGGAATTAACTCTGCTATATTATCTCGCACGGGCTCATATACGGGCTACGCCTTTGCTGTACCGGTAGATATTGCAAAGAAAGTGTTCGACGATTTGGTGAAATATGGTATTGTTCAAAAGGGATTCTTTGGTGGTAGTGTGGTTGAGTATGATTATGAACATGCAAAAAAGTATGATCTAAATACAGATGTTAAAAACTACAGCGGTGTTTTATTAGAACGTCTTGATAAAGAAGGTCCCGCAATTCAAGCAGGGTTGAAACTTGGTGATATTATCACTAAAGTCAATAATACAGACATCAACAGTCAAAGTGCCTTTGAGGAAGAGTTGAGCTATCGCTACCCCGGAGACAAAGTTACGTTTACGTATAGTAGAAACAATAAATCAAACACAGTTACCATTACCTTGGTTAACATTAATGGAACTACCGAGATCATTAAAAGAAAAATATTTAGCGCTTCTTCATTAGGAGCCCAATTAGAATCGACACAATACGGTGTAAAAGTTTTTCAGATCAAAGACAATAGTGTACTTAAACAAATTGGCGTCCCTGAAAATTTCACCATCATCGCTATAAACCGTGTACGTGTAAAAGAGCCAGATGAAGTGATTGAATTTTTCGAAAAATTTAAAGGCAGGGGTTATTTGTATGGCGTAAACAGCACAAAACAACAGTTAGAGATTCCGTTTACGATGAGATGAGAATTTTGTTCGAGGTTAAGGTTCTAGTTCTAGTTCCAGGTTAGTTAAGTAGTTAATAGTTATCCGTTAATAGTTAATCGTAGATAGTGCAAATTAATAGGTAGCGTTAACTAACCATGATATTATTAGTAGAAGTAAGTAGAACATCCGCCTAACCATGAACCATGAACCTTGAACTATTAACAATTAACTATTAACTATTAACTATTAATCCTACTTTGTCAAGTTACTATTAAATGACTTTACTGACTAGAATCGGCAAGAATGCCCGATCAAAAGCATCTCCTTCTGCGGCAATAAATATTTAGCCAGATTACATGTGCAGTGCCGCAGTGAACCTATTAAAAGTACGCGCAGGCTTTTAGCAAGCCTGCGCGTACTTTTAATAGCAAACGTCCTATCCGCCATGCGGATAGGATACTTAAACTCAAGCCCGCAACTCTGATGCATTACCTCTTGGCAATTTTGATTAGCTGCAGAACAACGTGAGCTGGATTTGTGCTCAAATTTTTCGATACCAATATTTGGTACTTGACAAAGTAGGATTAACGATTAACGATTAACTATTAACTATTTCCCAAATCTCTTAGCTACTTCGCTCCAATTCACAACATTCCAGAACGCTGTGATATAGTCTGGTCTTCTATTTTGATAATTAAGATAATAAGCGTGCTCCCAAACATCTAATCCAAGAATAGGTGTTCCTTTAGCTTCGGCAACATCCATTAGCGGATTGTCTTGGTTAGGTGTTGAAGTAATAGCAAGTTTACCGCTACCATCTAAGATTAACCAAGCCCAGCCTGAACCAAAACGTGTTGTTCCGGCTGCCGCAAATTTAGTTTTAAATTCTTCGAAAGTTCCGAAAGCAGATTTGATGGCATCCGCTAAAGCACCCGTTGGTGTACCACCTGCGTTAGGACCTAACACAGTCCAGAACAAACTATGGTTATAATGACCTCCGCCATTGTTACGAACAGCAGCAGGATATTTAGAAATGTTTTTGCAAATTTCTTCAATGGTCATCTTCTCAGCATCAGTACCTGCAAGTGCATTATTTAAATTAGTAACATAAGCCTGATGATGTTTGCCATGATGAATTTCCATGGTACGTGCATCAATATGTGGTTCAAGCGCATTAAATGCGTAAGGAAGTGCGGGCAATGTAAAAGCCATAGTATTAATTAGTTAAGGGTTAAACATGTTTTAAAAGTGGTCAAATATACAATCATAACGGTATGAAGGAAATCTTATACACTTGAAGACGACTCGAATTTTCTATATAATTAACCGTATAGAACGATTAAAAAGGAAGATCATCTGTTGTATCACCCCCACTCATAAACGGCTCTTCAGTAGGAAGTGGGGCTTCCATATTTCCAGCACCACTACCACCATTTTTATCAATCTTCCAGGCCCGTGCTTCTGTGTACCAACGTCCATTATATTCACGACTTTCAAGATCAACGGCTACATTTATAACTTCACCTTCAGAAAGATTAAACTGATCTATCTTATCGCCCCAGGCAGATAAGCAGACTTTTTTTGGATATTGGGTTTGAGTCTCAAGAATAAATTCTTGTTTTTTCCATTGACCTTTTTTGCCCGTACCTGTTTGTGCTGGTAATATTTGTACTACCCTTCCTTTAAGTTCCATTGTCATAAGTTTATTATTTAATTATTTCTAAGTTGTTTAAAGAATTGATCGATGAGTGCTTTGCTCTCTACCGCTTTTAAGCCTCTCACCACTTCCGTCTTTGGATGAAGTAACGGGCTACTTACTAAGCTGTAACCTCTTTGTATATCAGATGATCCAAAAACAAGCCTTTGTAATTGTACCCAATGCAAAGCGCCTGCGCACATTACACACGGCTCAAGCGTAACATAGAGTGTACACTCGTTAAGATACTTTGATCCCAAGTAATTTGCCGCCGCCGTTACCGCAAGCATCTCCGCGTGAGCGGTAGCATCTGTTAATTTTTCTGTTTGATTATGAGCTCTGGCAATAATTCTGTTATTACACACTACTACTGCACCCACAGGAATTTCATCAATTTCAAATGCCTTTTGTGCCTCTTTCAATGCTTCACGCATGAAATACTCATCTGTGTATAATTCTATCATGAATTTATAGTTAGAAAACTTAGCATGATTATTTTGCGACTTATCGATGCCGAGCCTGATCATTTTGCAAATCTGTATCTTTTATTTCATTTTACGCGAGCGCTGTTCATCATTTCACGGGCTGTTTCCTGCCACTCTTGCTGCTTGCGTTGTGGACTGCTGAAACTAAACACCAATGTTCGTCCGGGCTCAATTAGGTATTGGATATAGCTGTATTTTAATACAGGTTCGCGTAGGCCCTCCTCTTTTTTGCTACCATTAACCCTACTATTAAACTCAAAATAAATAAATTTCTTTCCATTGCTCTCACGAACACCTTCACTTAGTATGTCAACCTTATCAAAAACATTAAATAACGTAGCTTTAAAAAAGCCCTTTGCCATTTCAATATCTGTGTCAGGCCATTGGGTTGCCGAAATATTAATACTTAAATCTACCGTCCTTTCCGCGTCTGTATAAGCAGCCAGAGGAGCACGAACTGACGGATAACGTTCCGTAAAATCCATTGCATCCATAGGTTGCCAATCTTTAGGCAATAGAATTGTAATACCTCCGGCAAGTTTTGTCTTAACCAGTTTTGGCTTCACAAAAGAAACTAAACCCAACAAACAAAGGCAAAAAAGCCCTTTTAGCATTATATTTTTAATTTTCCGCATATCACTGGAGAGTCAAAGTATTATTAAATTCGCGGCTAAATTAATTAATTAAATCTGTCATGCTACGAACCCACACCTGCGGTGAACTTAGAATTTCTGAAGTAAATAAAAATATTACCCTAGCCGGCTGGGTACAACGCCAGCGCGACAAGGGTAGTGTGCTGTGGATAGATTTACGTGACCGCTATGGAATTACCCAATTGCTGTTTGAAGATGGAAAGATTGAAGCAGAATTAATGAACAGCGCACGACAACTGGGTCGTGAATTTGTAATTCAAGTTGAAGGAATTGTAATAGAACGGCTTTCAAAGAACGACAAAATACCTACGGGTGAAATAGAAGTAAAGGTTTCAAAGCTCACCATACTAAATACAGCGAAGCTTCCTCCTTTCACCATTGAAGATGAGACTGATGGAGGAGACGACCTCCGTATGAAATATCGTTATCTCGATTTACGTAGAAATGTAGTACGTGAAAAATTACAGCTAAGACATAAAATGGGTCAACAAACCCGTACTTATCTTGATGCTCAAAGTTTTATAGAAGTTGAAACACCAGTATTGATCAAATCTACCCCAGAAGGCGCACGCGACTTTGTAGTGCCCTCACGCATACATAACGGTGAGTTCTATGCGTTACCTCAGTCTCCTCAAACATTCAAGCAATTGCTAATGGTGTCGGGCTTCGACCGCTATTACCAAATTGTAAAATGCTTCCGCGATGAAGATTTACGTGCAGACCGTCAGCCCGAGTTTACTCAAATTGACTGCGAGATGGCTTTTATCACACAAGAGGATATATTAAATATTTTCGAAGGACTAATTCGCCACCTTTTTTCGAGTGTAAAAGGAATCGACATGCCATCTGTGCCGCGCATGACATACGATGACGCCATGAAACACTACGGTTCTGATAAACCTGATACGCGTTTTGATATGAAGTTTGTGGAATTGAATGATGTTGCCAAAGGCAAAGGATTTCAAGTTTTTGATAGTGCAGAAATGGTAGTTGGAATATGCGCGAAAGGATGCGCAGGCTACACCCGGAAACAAATTGATGAGTTAACTGAATTTGTAAAACGACCACAAGTTGGAGCAAAAGGTTTAGTGTATGTTCAGGTTAAATCCGATGGCACCCTTAAATCATCGGTAGATAAGTTCTTTGATGAAACTGAATTAAATCTTTGGGCGCAGAAATTAAACGCGCACCCTGGCGATCTTTTACTAATACTTTCAGGTGAAGTCTATGCAACGCGTAAACAATTAAATGAGCTCCGCTTATTCTTAGGTGAGCAATTGGGGTTGCGTGATAAGAATAAATTTTCTGCTTTATGGGTAATTGATTTTCCATTACTTGAATGGAATGAAGAGACAAAACGGTACCATGCTATGCATCATCCGTTCACTTCGCCAAAACCAGAAGACATGCATCTACTAGACTCAGATCCAGGCAAGGTAAGAGCCAACGCCTATGACATGGTAATTAATGGTACTGAAGTTGGTGGTGGCTCTATCCGTATTCACGATAGACCGACACAACAATTAATGTTTACAAAACTTGGCTTTTCTGATGAGGAAGCTAAAAAGCAATTTGGTTTCCTAATGGAAGCGTTTGAGTTTGGTGCACCTCCACATGGCGGTATTGCTTTTGGATTTGATCGCTTATGCTCGCTCTTCGGCGGAGCCGATTCTATTCGCGACTTTATTGCCTTCCCGAAAAACAATTCAGGCAGAGACGTGATGATTGATTCACCTTCTACAATTTCTGCCGAGCAGCTCAAAGAATTAGGCATACTTGTAAAATCTTAAATACTTAAAAAAGCTCCTTCTACAGAGGAGCTTTTTATTGTTCAAGTACTTATAATCGAGCTAGCAGCTCAAAGCTAGCAGCCAGAAGCTATTATTAGCTTGATATTAAAAACTTAAAACCGATTTCCCTGAGTTAGTTGGTAATTTGAATTCACCAACCTCTATCGTGTGATTGCGTATAATAATTATAATGGAAGCAAAGGATTATTTCTCAGGACATTCTCAGGTTTATGCAACTTTCCGTCCCTCTTATCCAGAAGACCTTTATAAATTTATATTTCAACATCTTAATAATAGAACATGCGCTTGGGATTGCGCCACTGGAAATGGACAAGTTGCCCAATATCTATCTCAACACTTTAAAGCCATCTATGCTACCGACATAAGTCAACAGCAACTTGATAACGCGTTTCAAGCCAATAACATTGAATACACGATAAGTCGCGCTGAAAAAACCTCTTTCACAGATAATACATTTGACCTCATCACGGTAGGTCAGGCTTTGCATTGGTTTGACCTTGATGAATTTTATAAAGAGGCAAAACGTGTTGGCAAAAACAATTCTTTAATAGCGGTGTGGGGATATGCACTTTGTTCTGTAAACCCTGATGTCGATAAATTATTTCTTGAATTCTATAATAATATCGTAGGGCCCTACTGGGATAAAGCAAGAAAGTTAGTAGAGGATGAATATAGCAGTCTTATTTTTCCTTTTGAAAAAATTTCAAGTCCTAAATTTAAAATAGAGGTAGAATGGACGCTAGAACAATTCGTTGGCTACCTTACATCATGGTCAGCAACTCAAAAATATATTAAAACAAACAATCACAATCCGGTTGATTTAATCATAGAAAAATTGAAAGCGGTATGGCCGTCTGAAAAACAGAAAACTGTAACCTTCCCTGTGTTTATGAAGCTTGGCAGAATTGTCAAATAACTATTGGTGACACCTTATTTATCATTCCCATTTTGCTTCACATAAATTGATTTTTCCATCTTCTTTCTTTTCTCAGTAAAGCTGATTAATTACGTGCTTGTTAAATACCATGCGCTATCCACTTATTGCTTTACTTTTTTCAGTTGTCATCATCATTATACTTGCCTGTGTTTCAAAACCCAAGCAGCAATTTGATACCATCATTAGAAATGGAACAATTTACAACGGCTCGGGTTCAACATCATTTGTGGGTGATGTGGCTATTCAAAATGACACTATTGCTGCTATTGGTAATTTAACAAATGCCATTGGTAAGAAGGAAATTGATGCAACGGGCTTAGCCGTCGCACCTGGTTTCATTAACATGTTAAGCTGGGCAGATCGTAATCTATTAGCCGATGGTCGTTCAATGAGCAACATAAAACAAGGTGTTACATTAGAAGTATTTGGTGAAGGCTGGTCACCCGCTCCGCTAAAACGCAAAACAAAAAATGTAGATAGCCTCTGGACTACCTTAGATGGTTTTTTCAAATGGATAACTAAAAAGGGTGTTACACCTAATGTTGCGTCTTTTGTTGGTGCCAGTTCGGTACGTTACTATGTGCTAGGAAATGACAACCGAAATCCCACACCCGATGAGCTCAGACAAATGAAAAACCTTGTAAAGGAAGCCATGAGAGAGGGAGCTATGGGGCTTGGAACATCTCTGATTTATGTACCTGCACTTTACGCAACAACGGAAGAACTGATTGAACTATCGAAGGTTGCGGCGGAGTATGGTGGCATGTACATCACACACATGCGTAGTGAAAGTGATTTTATTTTGAGTGCAATGAATGAAACATTTCGAATCTCAAAAGAGGCCAATATACCTGCAGAGATATACCATCTTAAAATAAACCATAGCAGAAATTGGAGTAAAATTGATACGGTGCTCAATAAAATTGATAGTGCCCAGAAGGCAGGACTAAAAATTACTGCGAATATGTACACTTATAATGCTTCTGGCACGGGCTTAAATGAACGCATACCAAAATGGGTACAAGAAGGTGGCGCAAAACAAATGCGCATGCAATTAAAGAAACCCGCTATACGAAAAAAGGTATTATCGGAGATGAGACTTGGCATTCCAACAAAAAACTCAGATCCCAGAGATGTTATGATGCTTGGTTTTAGAAAAGATTCTTTAAACAAACTATACCGTGGCAAACGCCTTGACGAGGTGGCGCGTCTACATGGAAAAGACGCTGATGAGACCGTGTTAGACCTTATTATAAAAGATAAATCAAGAGTTGAAGCTATTTATTTTTTAATATCTGAAGATAACTTAAAGCGCATGATACAAATGCCGTATGTAACTTTTGGATCAGATGCTGGCTCTCAGGTAATTCCAGAAAATGCCAGCGAAATTGGTGCGCATCCACGCACTTATGGAACTTTCGCAAGATTACTTGGCAAATATGTTCGAGAAGATAAATTGATTTCTTTGGAGGAAGCAATTAGAAGACTTACTGCATTACCTGCGGAACGTTTGAAAATAGATAAAAGAGGGAAACTAGTAGATGGTTTTTACGCCGACATTACAATTTTTAACCCCGGCACCATTCAAGAGCATGCTACTTTTGACAACCCACATCAATATGCAACTGGCGTTGAACATGTTTTTGTAAATGGGGTACAAGTTTTACAAAAGGGTGAGCATACTGGGGCAATGCCGGGAAGGGCGGTGCGAGGCAGTGGGTACAGAAAATGATTATCAAAAGCACACTAATACTCGGTTGTCTACAGAAAAAATGTTAATATTGTTATAGGGCCTTTCCTGTAGCTGATATACACATGAACCGAGTTTCCTTTACGCAAAACTGTAACCCTTTCCTTTTACTTCCTTTCCTTGTTTTTATAACCACCTTAACGTCTGGGCAGGATTATAGAAGCTATCTAACAAAAGCTGATCGTTTCGCAGCCAAAGGAGATTATGTAAATGCCATAGAAAATTACCTATCTGCAGAACGTCTAAATCCGGGTAATCCAGAAGTGTATTATAGTCTTGGTAAAGCCTACCTTATTAGTCACACTAAAGATCAAGCAGTAACCTATCTAGAAAAAGTACACGCCATCAAACCTAATTTTAACAGCGAAATAAATTACTACTTGGGTGAGGCCTATCAATACACACACCAGTACGCTAAAGCCAAAAAACAATACGAGATCTTCAAAGAAAAGAACAAGCGGTTAGCTTCAGTTGTCGATTTTAAAATTAAAGAATGCGCTTTGGGCGATTCACTTGTAAAAATACCTAAACATGTACAGATCGTAAATGTTGGTAGTGGAATCAATTCCGTTTTTGATGACTATTCTCCTTTAATAACAGCTGATGGTACCAAATTCATTTTCACTTCGAATCGAAAATCAGCAAATGAAGAGGCGGCAAAAAGAGGATCATCAGTTAACTATGAGGATATTTATATTGCCAATCACAATACGGTACATTGGACTACCCCTGAAAAGATAAGTCCGAATATTAACATTCCTTTTCACGATGCCGCCGCCTCAATTTCACCTGATGGAAAGACGCTTTTTTTGTACTACGAACAAGGCGCAGGTGATCTTTATGTTTCAACTCATGATGGTGAAAACTGGTCTGTAGCGAAAGCACTTAACAAAAATATCAATACAACCTATTGGGAGACCTCCGGATGCATTTCTGCAGATGGTAATAAATTATACTTTACAAGCAATAGACCAGGTGGTTCTGGTGAACTTGATATCTATATAAGCCAGCGGGATGCAAATGGAGAGTGGGGTAAAGCTGTTAATCTAGGACCCAACATCAATACCGCAGGAAATGAAGACGCTCCTTTTATCCATCCGGATGGAAACACCCTCTACTTTGGGTCAGATGGCCGTGTAGGCTTAGGGGAACATGACATTTTTAAAAGTGAATTTAAAGATGGCAAGTTTCAGCCCGCTGAAAATTTAGGATATCCTATAAACTCTGCTGAGTACGAAAACTTCTTTGTGATTTCTGCTGATAATAAAACAGCCTACCTTTCATCTTCACGTAAGGATTGTATCGGCAACACAGATATTTATAAAGTAATATTCCTTGATCCCGAGACGCCCCTGGAAGATGAAACTAAACCTGTAGTAGCGCAAGACAGTACAGTAAATCATGTACAACCAAAAAATGATGATTACATAGCTCCTATTGTTCAAGCTCAAAAGGATAAAAAAAATGTAACTGTATTAAAAGGAAAAGTAATTGACGCTAATAACACCCAGCCTTTAGAAGCCCGCATAACTTTAATTGATAATGAAACGAATGTTATTCTTAGTAGAATAAGTTCTGATCCGGTAACTGGGGACTTTGAGATAACCATTCCTCATGGTGGTAACTATGGCGTGGCTACAGAACTAAATGGATATCTATTTAACTCCATAAATTTTAATTTACCTGACTTCTCTGAGTATATGGAGTTAGACACACATATCCTTATGTTGAAAGCAGAGGTGGGTTCGAAAGCTGTTTTAAAGAATATCTTTTTTGACTCAGGTAAATCTGACTTGAAAACCCAATCCATTTCAGAACTTGAAAACCTCCGTGAATTATTGGCTACAAATACAGAAATGAAGATTCAAATAAATGGACATACAGATAATGTTGGAAAACCTGCTTCCAATAAAACGTTATCATTAAAAAGAGCACAAGCTGTTGTTGAGCATCTCATTCAACATGGTGTTGCACCTTCCAGACTCTCTGCTGTTGGCTTTGGTTCTGAAAAGCCAATCGTTTCAAATGATGATGAAACCCAAGGCCGTGAAATAAACCGTAGAACAGAAATTGAAATTATTGAATCTATACCTGTAAAGAAATAGTATCTACACACCGTTCATATTCTTATATCACGCATTGGTCAGGTAAACCAACATTAAATATGAACATGGCATGTTCCCATTTAAGATCTGTGGAATGCCTGGAAAAATAGTCTAGTACATATTAAGAAGAATTATACGTGTGCGTCTAGCTTACTTCAATTGTTTCTAAAATCGCTGATTTCAATTTTTCGAAAGTAAGAGGCTTAGTTAAAAAATGTTTAATACCTAAAGATTTTGATTTCTCTATGTCATCTGGATTATCTGATGATGTTACGATGATTATATTGGTGTTACCCAGGGTATCAATTAGTCTAAACGCTTCCACGAAATCAAAGCCACTCATAACTGGCATTGCCGTATCCAGTATAATCAGATCTGGAAATTTATTTTCACGCTGGTATTTTTCTTGTATAAATTGAAGTGCTTCTAAACCGCTATTCAACTCCTCAACTGCCATGTCAAACTGCTCGAAAGATTCAACTACGTTTTTGTTAATTATTCTGGCTATATAATCATCATCAACTATTAATACACTAACCTTTTTTCTATTGGTCATAATTTTTGAGATTTATTAAAAGTAAGAATTACAAATACAAAAAACGAACATAGAGAATTAAAGAAGAAACGCTATCCACATTCAGCCTTTGAATCACACTTCAACCAAAGGCAATGAAATACTGTTATATTATCTAAATCATAAAAAACAGACTTTAGTAACTAACTAATACTGAATTATCTAAAACTATTTCTTTGGTGTGGCTTATTTGAATGATAAAGTCTTACAGAAGTATAGACTATTTGAAATGTACGATAAAAAAATTAAGCATTTTTAAACTATTCATCTCAGTATACGTTTACGAAATCGTTTTACCTTTCTAAAAATGGGTGACGTTATCAGGATAATGATGATTATTATTACTTACCAAAAGACTCGACCTTATAATCAAGGTTGGTACCAAAGACAGGGAAACTGATCTTAATGAGTGCATAAAAACCTCTTCCTTGTAAGCTCGGCCTGTAACCAAATTCGCCGCCGTAGGCCCAACTCCAAGTACGATTGAATTTTCCTTCTATACCAGCTCGGAACCCAAACATATTTGTTTTCAAAGGACTCATGCTATAAGTCCTGTCTTGATAGACCACGTCCTCTATTTTGATAGACGGTGATACCAGAATATCAAGATAGGTCGTGAACATAAGGTCATCAATACCTTCTTCAAACTTATCGAAGTTAACAGCTATATTTTTAATCCATGACATGGAACCGCCTACATATAATCCTACCGTGGAAATATTGCTGAATACATCAAAGGGTGTAACACGCCCATTTACGATTCGATCTTGTGGCAACCCAACGCCTTCTGAATTTTTTAGATCTTCATTTGTTAGGCCTTGTCTCTCTAATGCTCTTCCAATGTCGGTTGAGCTATTCCAAAGTATAGCGCCTAAGCGCGCACCATAAATTTTTCTAACCTTACAAGGTACTTCAGCACTTAAGGGAATACGGGCCGCCCACTTATTTCCTTTATAACTATTCTTAAATAAATACATTTTAGTTTTTGAGCTTTGCTCAAAATCCTTTACATGGTAGGTAGCACCAGCCTCATAATAATTATATACTTGAACACGATTTTCAACGTCATTATTCTTAACAGCTAAATCGCGGGAGAAATCAAAAAAACGTTGGCTATATGTTTTTCTGAAATGTACTCTCAAATCAAATCTATCTTTGTGGTAGTAGCTAGCTTCCGCACCAAAACCCGCATTTACGTTGGTTACAAATAGCTCGCCGTACAAGGGTTGAAACTGAATGAATAATTTATTGACTGAATAGGGTTCATCATAAATCTCTTCATACGTAACGGCTGTTTTGTCTTTACGTTCGCCTTGAGAAAAGGCTGAGAAACTGAACAATAATGCAGACAAAAAGATTAAAAAATGGTTCTTTCTGATCATAGCCTAAAAAAGATATTCAGTAAAAATAGGAAATTTTATTCATACAAGCCTCACGCTTCTCCTTCATCATATGCCTGATTAGCTCTAAAAGGCATACTTGATAGGAAAAGCATACTGTAACTCAGAACTACCACGTATATACGGTTCGGCATAGAGAATGTCACCCTTTTGCCTGTAAGCGTCTTTTAAGTTCTTCGATTTCGGCAAGTGCATCATCACGTTCTTTTAACTTTTGTACTATATCCGCCTCTTTAAGCCGGCGTTCAGTTATGTCTTCGAACATGCCGAGAATGGCTACAACGTCGTCACTTAAATTGACGATAGGCACCTTACTTGTCATCACCCATGACTGCTCTTCATTACTATTAACATTTACCTCTTCAATATTCAACTTCGCCACACGACTTTTGATAATCTCCAGATCATCTTTACGGTAAGCATCTGCCTGTTCACTCCATGGCATATCAAAGTCAGTTTTACCTACAATATCACGGGGCGACGCAAGGCCAGCAGTATCAGAAAATATTCTGTTACAACCCATAAACCTAAGATCCTTGTCTTTCCAAAATATAGCGCGTGGTATGTTGTCTACAATAGCCTGTAATGTGTTTTGCGATTCTATCAACTTTGTCTCTTGAAGTTTTAATGCTTTTGTCTGCTCTTGTGATTGGATTAACTCGTTCTCTACCATCATTTGCTTTCTACGCATTTCTTCCTGCGTAGCTTCCAGCTCTTCCATGCTCTGATGAATCTCTTCTTCCTGAGCCCTCATCTCTTCAGCTTGCTGCTGTGTTTTAGCTAATAGAATACTTGTGCTTTGGTTTATTTTAACGGTAGAGATTGTGGATGCTACATTTTCAGCGAGCTTTTCCATTAATTCAATCTCAAAATCTTGATACTTTGTAAAGGTCGCCAATTCGATTACCCCATAAACTTTGCCGTTTAACTTCATAGGCACTATGAGTAATGCCTTTGGTTTTGATCCACCTAAACCTGAATTTATTGATATATAATCCTTCGGAACTTCGGCTAAATAAATACGTTCACCTTCCAAGAAACATTGGCCGACTAAGCCTTCACCAGGTTCAACATTCTTGTTTAAAAATTTCTTTCTTTCAAATGCATAACATGACACTAACTCAAGAAATATCTTGTTTTCGTTTTCGTCATTTTGATTTATAATAAATAGGCCTCCCTGACTGCTTTTGGTATACTTAACAATAAACTGAATGATATCATCGTAGAGTTCGGAAGCATTGGCAGTTGTTACCCTCAAAATTTCTCCGATTTGCGCCAGGCCTACGTTTGTCCAGCTGCGTTTATACTCACTCTCTGTATTCTCCTTCAATTTATCGCGCATGGTAATTAACTTATTGGTGAGATTGCTCTCATTACCCTCTAGCTCTAAATTAACAGCATAATTACCTGCAGAAACGGCATCAATAAAACCGGAAAGCTTTTCTGTTACACCTTCTTGAATAGCTAAGCGCATATCTATTTCTACTTTCATTTTATCATTACCATGCTGGTGACGATATAACACGACACTTAGCAATATGAATGAGGAACCTAGCACAAGAATTGAAAGCCAGGATATTGTATTTAGAAAGTTAGCGTCTGATTTTATTTCATTATTAACGTGATCTACAAGCCGCGTTAATGTTGCTTGAAATTTCTGATGTGCTGCGCTGTATTTCTGATCTTCTTCGATGCTGTTCGGCGGTGTATCAATGGAGGAACTGTCAGTTGAAATAGCCTGCACCTGTCTTGCGTTCCATTTATTTTTTGCTGCTTCTGAAAGGCGTTCGAGATCAATGATGGTTTCTTTTAGATTCGCCTGGGTTTCTTCATCATTTGACTTTTCAAACTCCCCTAAGATTGTCGCTTTGCCATCATAGGCGCCTTGCAATATTACTTGTGATGTCGAATATTTGGGTAATACATCTTTTTCAAAATTAAGACTGTTATTTCCTCCAACGTATTGCTCAATTAATAAGCTGGTAGTCGTTATTTGATTCTTGACATTATCACCTAGTGTTATATAAGGTACGTTATGTTTTGTGGTTTGAAGAGTTTTTCGTTGTACGTAAGTGACCAATAAAGTCATTATTATACCAACTAATGCAAAACCTATGGTATAGACAAGGGCACGATTTTTCATAAAATCAATTCTTTCAACTCTAATTTAAACCAAATTGCTTCTAATAAAAAAGCCAACTTATGTCAACAACAGACTTCTGCCTATTTATCTAAGACAAATTATGTGAGTGAATGACTTTATATTGATTACATGTCATTTAACGAGGCTGCGCTAGCATCTAGAATTTTAGCTATAATATCCTGATCTATTGCCACCGAAAGGAACATAGCCTCGTATTGAGATGGTGCCATATAAATACCGCGCTGCAGCATGTTTTGAAAATATTTCGCAAAAGCCAGCGTGTTTGATTGAGTGGCTGTATCAAAATTAATCACCTTTATATCAGTGAAGAAAAGCGTAAACATAGAACCAACCCGATTGATAGTGTAATGCATTCCTTTTGCATTGAGTTGCTTTTGTATGCCATTAACTATCTGTACACCGACATCTTCAAGCTGATTATAAATTTCTGAATGACTCTTTATATACTTTAACATAGCTAGTCCCGCAGCCATTGCCATGGGATTACCCGATAAAGTTCCCGCCTGATAAACAGGGCCTGCAGGCGAAACAAAATCCATGATATCATTTCTACCACCATAGGCCCCAACAGGTAGCCCTCCACCAATGATTTTCCCCAACGTGGTGAGATCTGGCTTAACATCATATAGTTGTTGAGCACCACCCGCTGACAACCTAAAGCCCGTCATTACCTCATCGAATATTAAAATAATGCCATTCTGATCGCATAAAGTACGTAGTCCCTGCAAATAACCCGGTTGTGGTAGCACGCAACCCATGTTACCAACCACAGGCTCCAAAATAATAGCAGCAATCTGATTCGGATTTTCTTGGATCAATTTCTTTACTGCATCAAGATCATTAAAAGGTGCGATTAGCGTGTCCATAGCTGTTCCTCTCGTTACCCCGGGGCTATCAGGAACGCCAAATGTTAACGCGCCGCTACCTGCAGCAATTAAAAAAGAATCGCCATGCCCGTGATAGCACCCTTCCATTTTTATCATCTTATCACGTCCTGTAAAACCACGTGCTACACGAATGGCCGACATGGTTGCTTCCGTGCCCGAGTTTACCATTCGAACCTTTTCAATGGAAGGCACCATGCTACAAATCAACTCAGCCATTTCAACTTCACGTGCCGTTGGCGCGCCAAAAGATGGTGAGTGAGATAAGGCCTCTTTCACTGCCGTTTCAATGAGTGGATGGGCGTGCCCCAAAATCATAGGGCCCCAAGAATTAATTAGGTCTACATACGCATTGTCATCTTCATCATACAAGAATGCGCCCTTTGCACGCTTCATGAAAATTGGATTTCCACCTACCGCCCTGAATGCCCTAACTGGAGAATTGACACCACCAGGAATAAATTGTTTTGCTTTCTCAAATAAGGATTGGCTTTTCGAAGTAATCATAAAATGTTGAGGGATTGATGATGGAGCGCTACGGCTTACTACCTCGTAAATACTGATAGTAATCTAACGTTTTCCTAATAGTACTAATTCACCACCTCGAAAGCCAACGAAGGGCACAAGTTGGTTATCTCGGGCTGATTGATAATTAAAACCTTGGGTTAAGAATCCAGGAATCCATTGTTCTTTGTTTAACGCCTCCTGGAAATAAACGCCATTCTTTTTTAATTGTGCACCTGCGAAAAGCATGAATTCATAACCCATTCTAGAGAAAGTTGAGGGACCTAATCCATGGGTTTTGATATACTTTTTTAGAAAAATCTGATAGTTCTTTCCTGCTCTATACGTGTAGTTAGGTGATGCGAGTACAATGCCGAGACGTTCATATTTTTCATAGTCTGCATTTTCAAGCCAGGTCTCTGAGCCTACTATCACAATGCCATCGTTTCGTGTTTCAACACTATAAATGATTTTAGAATATATAAGTGCATCATCAGAAGCAACAAAAATACTTCCTACACTATCTTTCTTGATTGTAAATTCTTTTGGATAATGAAACTCATCGTATTCTGTAGCCGTGGTTAGTAGCGTAACAACTTTTGTAACTGATTCCTTATTAACCTTATGGGATGTTAAAACTTTAAGGTTGAGTTCTCCTGCTTTTTGAATAAAATTGGCTGCTAGTAATGAATCGCGCTTACTGTTTCCATAAATAACCAGGCAGTTTTTTTTACGAGCTGAGGCCGCTACGTATTCTGCTGATTTCTTTCCGAGTGTTTCAAATGAAGGTTGGAATAAGTACGCAAAAAGATTCGTTACAATATGATCGCTGTTATTTGTAACAGGATTAAACGCATTGATTTTATTTGACATGGAAAAATCGTGAACAATCTTGTTCTCTTCAGGAAAAAATGGGCCTACAATGAGGTCTGTATTTTTTAATTCTTCAGCGGCTAAAATCTTTTTAATTTTTCCAGCATTACGCTCTGTGTCGTATGCACGCATATTAATGTTTATACCTTGCTTAGATAGGGTATCAACTGCTAGGCGCATGCCTTCATAAATATCTAATATGGGTTGATTTCTTTTTTTTGTAGGTGTTGGATCTAGGGTATTTAGCATGAATGGAAATAATACAGAAACTGAATACATATCTTTATAAACAGTTTTCGGCACTTCTTGAAAATACTCACCGCGATTAAAATTGAATTTCTTTATGACCGTTTCAAGAAGCGCCTTGTAGTCTTCATTCGAAATGCTTTTTAATAGTGCCTTAGCGAATGCTTTTGCTATGATCTCATCCTTTGGATATTCCTCAGACATCAGGCGTAGCGTTTCAACATCCTGAATGGATGTTACAGCTTGTTGTTTCAGCGAGTTAATATCTTGCTGAAATCGATCGTCTTTTATACCATTTAAGAGTTTTAATCCTTGGAAGTAATCTTTGCCATTAAAATGAACCGCCGCTAACAAGTAGTCAACTTCATCCATTTTATCCCATTTGGGATAAAGTGATTTTATTTTAAGCAACATATCTTTTGTGACGGCCATATACCCTTGGCGATAAGCCGAGAGCGCAAAGTAATAAGAGGCATACTCTGAGAAAGGATTGCTTTGATCATATGGAGTAACCTTTTTAAAACTCTCCATTGCTAAGTTGTATTTGCCTTCCCGGAAAAAATTCTTCCCATTGAAGTACGGTTGCTTAAAATCAGTTTGCGACTGAGCAACGATAATTAAACTTAGTAGGTAAAAAGTTATAGCTATTCTTTTAATCATGATTCTTATTCAGTTCGAGGCCACAAGTTCAAGGTTCTAGGTTTATGTTCAAATTGGGTTCAAGCCACAAATCGGCTCTTAGTCGAGATTCAAGATAAGTAATAAACAGATCTAACCACGAACTTGATACCTAAACCTGAACCAACTATTCCCATTCAATCGTTGCAGGAGGTTTTGAGCTGATATCATATACCACACGGTTTACACCCTTAACACGGTTAATAATGTCGCTTGACATTTCTGCTAAGAACTCATAAGGCAAGTGCGCCCAATCGGCTGTCATACCGTCTGTACTTGTCACAGCTCGTAGACTCACTACTCTTTCGTAGGTTCGTTCATCGCCCATTACACCAACGGACTGAAGTGGTGTTAAAATCGCTCCAGCTTGCCACACTTTATCATATAAACCGTGTTGCTTGAGTCCATTTATAAAAATGCTGTCAACTTCTTGTAGTATTCTTACTTTTTCTGGCGTGATATCACCCAATATTCTAATACCTAAGCCAGGACCCGGAAAGGGGTGTCTTCCTAAAATATTTGGGTCTATACCGAGCGTTTTACCCACTATACGCACTTCATCTTTAAACAACGTGCTTAGGGGCTCAACAACTTTCAATTTCATTGTGGCAGGAAGCCCGCCCACATTATGGTGAGATTTGATAGTAGCAGATGGGCCCTTCACAGAAACTGATTCAATGATATCCGGATAAATTGTTCCTTGCCCAAGCCATTTCACATCCGAGATCTTATGAGATTCCTCATCAAACACCTCAATAAAAGTTTTGCCTATTGCCTTTCGTTTAGCTTCCGGTTCTGATAAACCTGCTAACGCTGTATAAAATTTTTCCTTCGCATCTACACCCTTGATGTTTAAACCAATGTGCTTGTAGGAATCAAGAACTTGCTGATATTCACCCTTCCTCAATAGGCCATTATCCACAAAGATACAATGCAAATTTTTACCTATGGCTTTATGTACGAGTACAGCTGCCACGGTTGAATCTACACCTCCAGATAGTGCCATAACAACCTTATCATTACCGAGTTTGCTTTTGAGATCAGCCACAGTTACTTCAACGAATTGATCTGGGGTCCAATCTTGGGCACAGCCTGAGATGTGAACCACAAAATTACGCAGTAGATTTTTACCTTCTGTTGTATGCGTAACCTCTGGGTGAAACTGAATTCCGTAAATTTCTTTTTCCTTGATTTTAAAGGCTGCAATCGCGACAGAAGATGTGCTTGCTATAACTTCAAAACTATCAGGTACAGAAGAAATGGTATCGCCGTGTGACATCCAAACTTGGGTATCAAGGGTAATTTCCTTTAATAGTGGATTATGGTGATCAACTTTTGAAAGCTTCGCTCTACCGTATTCACGTATCTGTGATGGCAACACATTTCCACCACTTTGGTGAGCGATTAACTGTGCACCGTAGCAAACACCCAGTACGGGGACTTTCCCATCAAGCTGCGCAAGGTCTATTTGCGGACAACCCGCGTCACGTACTGAACAGGGGCTTCCAGATAAAATAACACCTTTTATATCCGCAGAAATGGCTGGGACCTTGTTAAAAGGATGAATTTCGCAATAAACATTTAGTTCTCTTACTCTTCTAGCGATAAGCTGAGTGTATTGAGATCCAAAATCAAGAATTAAAATTTGTTGAGACATGGTGCAAAGATAACAGTTGAACCATGTTCTGGAAGCAGGAAAATAAAAGTTAAGCGATTAACTTCTTACAGTTAATAAATATTGATAATCAGAACGATGTTTATGGGCATTACCAATTTAGAATGACAATACCCAAATTAAAACCAAGACTCCCTGTTAGTACAAGGAGAAGCACACACTTACTTTAAAAATCTTATTAAAACTTGTAGGCAACTGTAGTTGAGAACTGTCTAGGCGCAATTGGATTCACGCTATTGTCATCATGCACGTTATAACTAAGTTGATTTAGTAGATTCGATAATTTCACGCGGACTGAGAAATTGTTTCTTGTATATCCCGTTGATAAATCAAACTGAAAGTAGTTTGGAATAGCCATAAGTTTATAACTGTCATCTTTAACATTAAGTCTTGTAGATCTGCCAGCTACACGTTCTCCAACATAGAATGTGGTAAAGCCTACATTAAACCCTTTTAATAATTCATTTTGTGTAAAGGCGTAGTAAATACTCATGTTAGCTGTATGCTGTGGATTGTAACGAAGGCGACTATTATCTTTATAAACATTGCTTTTCGTGTAACGTGTGTCATTATAACTATAACCTGAAATGATTGAGAACCCATAATAGGATTTGCTCATTAGGTCTACTTCAAAACCTTTACTTGTTACCTCGCCGGCTAATTCTTTAAAAACAGTACCAGGTATTGTTTGCGCAAAATCACTGTTGACAATTTGATAACATGTTACATTCGCGGATAATAAGCCTTTGAACAATTCATTTTTGATTCCTACCTCAAATTGATCAAGAAAAGATGGCGGTAAAGAGTTATTATTAATATCAACGCCGGAATTGAGTTCAAAGGAATTTGAATAACTAGCAAACATTGACATTGATTTTGTAGGTTGGTAAACCAAACCCAACCTAGGACTAAAAGCATCAGGGAAATTTTTAAGCGTTGGATCGTTCGTTCCGTCATTCATATAAGTTGTACTTTTAGAGTCGATATAACTGTAACGTAATCCCACAAGTGCTTTTATATTTTCAGTAATTGATACTAAATCCTGAAGATAAACACCTACACGATTAATTGGATTTAGTGTTACTTTCGTCCGTTGTATATCAGGAATGTCGTGGCGTTGCTGTTCTATATTTGGACTGAATACATTGATTGTATCGTATACATTTTTGCCAGCAGCATTGGTGTACGCATACACATTTGTTTTGTTAAGGTATTTATCAATATCAGCTCCCATTAGCAGTGTATGTTCAATGCTACCAGTACTGAATTTACCTGTAAGATCGATTTGTCCGATGTAATACTGTTGAATAATTCCGCTTCGCTGTAGTCCCCTTATCCACTGTCCATCGGAGTTTACAAAATTTTCACTTCCATTTGGTCTAGTGGTACCATATTGATCTTGATTGTATCCTTGATAAGCCACTATGCCTGCTATCTTCCAATTACTATTAAGTTGGTGCTTAACAGTTACTGTTGTGCTTTTTTGCTCACCATTGTAGTAAGCCCATGAAGTATTCAAAAATGTATTTCTTGGCAGATCTACTATTTCATATTTAATTGCTGCTGTACCAAAGTCTAATGTGCGGTTATCTTTTAAATAATCTCCTTCAACAAGTATTTCAGTTTTCTTTCCAGCCTTAATTAAAAAAGAGGGGTTAAAATAGATGCGCTCGGATTTTACATTATCGCGAAAGCTTCTGCCATTCTCATAACTTGCGTGTACACGATACGCTACATTATTATTGTTATTAATTTTTCCATAAACATCAATCGATGGTTTATAAAAATCGTAACTGCCAATACGCAAAGCAACTTCGCCACCTTGTTCAAATTTAGGCTTCTTTGTTATAATATTAAGGACACCTCCAGCGCCAACTTGTCCAAATAAAATAGCCCCGCTGCCTTTTATAACCTCAATGCGTTCGGCGGAGCTTATCTCTGGCATTATACCATTATTAAAACGAACGCCATTTTTAAAAGTATTATTACTTCCAAAAGCAAACCCACGACCCGCTATTTCTTGTTGCGTTCCACCAGAGGCTCCCATAACATAGACGCCATTCGTATTGATTAATACATCGCCCAGGTTTAATGATTGTTGTCTTTCAAAAACCACTTGATCAAGTACCACGATACTTTGCGGTAAATCCATTGGATCAATATTTACTTTACCAATTGTAGTGGTGCGCTCATTGAGGCTTCTTGAACCAACAATTTCGACCTCTGCCAGTTGTTTAGCATCTTCCTGTAGCGTGAAATCAACCTCTGTAGTTTGACCAGCTTTAACCGATACGGGTCTTTCCTGTTGTGTATGGCCAACGAAAGAACTTACAATAATGTAGTTGCCCGCTTTTATATGTTTAATGGTATACGAACCATCTAATTCTGTAAATACACCGTCTTTTGAATCTTTTAAGAAGACATTTACATAAGGTGCAGGTTCGCTATCATTAGTCTTAACCTTACCTTTAATGGTACCGCTTTGGGCAAAACTGCTGATATTGATAAGTGCAACGCAAAAAATCGATATATAAAAGTATTTCATTATTTAGACTGATTATAAACAGTGCAAGTATCGCAACGCGATTTCAAATTTGCAAGCTATTTAGAATAATCTAAATTATTTCTAACCACTACCGAGAGCGTAATTGTCCTACGACGACTGTGATTTAATTAAGGTCATGAAGCTTGAAGGTGAATAATAGGCTTACTACAATAGGAAATAATGAAGCCCAATAAATAGAATCCTTTAATAATAGAAAAGCTTTTACCAGCGCAACAATGTAAAAATTATCTTATAAGAATCTTATAAATAGCGCGAAAGTTAGATTCTTCGTTTTTTACAGTTATAAGATAATAGCCTGCTGCTAGGTCGCTTATTCGTATTTTAAGGTGATGTTCGTCAACAATTTCCGTTTCAACGGGTACTTCGTTACCAATAATGTTATGAAGCGCGAGTTTTACATTATCCGACTTTAAAGATGCGACCTTAACATTTATAAATTCTGAAGATTCATTAGTTGGATTAGGATAAATTAATATGCCTTTAGCATGCTGATTATGTTCTTGCGATTTACCTTTTATGGAAATCCCAATAAAAGCTATAGTTAATAAAATACTAATTAGAATAAATCGCATTTCTTTTTTCGGTTTATACGTCAAACATTTAAACAAAGTTATGAACAATAAAATATCACTTAGCTTGTTGTGTCGTCTTTTAGATGCAAAATGTGGCCCAAAAGTTACAGATTCAGATAAATTATTTCATTTAATTTGAGATTCGATGAATTTGAAGGCCTCTGACATAAATTCGATTATATCTGACGCAATCATAGCATCTTTAGATTTTCGATTTGAGGCCAAGTCACCTGCCAAACCATGAATGTAAACACCAAATAGGGCCGCGTCTCGAGAAGAATATCCTTGAGCTATTAGTCCAGTTAGTATCCCAGTGAGCACATCTCCACTACCACCCGTTGCCATTCCGGGATTTCCTGTGGGATTAAAAAATACGTTCTTTTCTGGTGTTGCTATAGCGCTAAAAGCACCTTTTAAAATTACATACGACTTAAGTTGATGCGCTAATTGCTTAAGCTTTTCTAATCTTTCAAACGAGTTTTTACAAACACCTACCAACCTTTCAAATTCTTTGGTGTGTGGTGTAAGTAAACTTCCTTCTGGAATAAGTTTTAAAAGCGCCTTATTTTCTGAGAGTATATTAAGACCATCTGCATCAATAACTATTGGCCTTTTATAAAATTTGAGTAGCGAGGCAAACGCATGCACAGTCTCTTTATCTGCGCCAATACCTGGACCAATACCAATTGCATCATATTTTTCTATTAATGGAATTTCAGAGAATACATTCTCATGTGAATCAACACTAACCATAGATTCTGGAAATGACGTTTGTAATATGGCGTAACCACATTTCGGAACGTGTGTTGTTAGTAAACCAAGACCTGACCGCATGGCAGCTTTGGCAGCCAAGACGGCCGCTCCCATTTTTCCGTAGCTGCCTGCAATTAAGAGTGCGTTTCCAAAGGTTCCTTTATGATCAAATTTTGATCGCTTCTTCTTAATAGTATCTATATCTTTTTTTTCAAGTAAAAAGAAAGAGGAATCAGAATTTTCGATGAACTCTTTACTTAATGCTATGGGTATAATATGCCACTCACCTGTGTGGGTGTAATTCTCTGGTAGAAAAAATACAAGCTGAGGCAACTCAAATGACACTGTATAATTTACGCTTACTATAACACCCTCTGATGGTTCATCAGCCATAAGTCCAGAAGGCATATCTACTGCAATACGAATAGCATCAATCTGGTTTATGCATAAAATTGTTTGCTCGTAAATTCCTTCTACGGGTCTTGAAAGACCTGATCCAAACAAGGCATCAATTAAGATGTGGCAATTGGTAAAGAGATTTTTTTCTATTGAAGTGATCTCATTTACTACAACTCTACTTACTGTTAGTTTTTCAAGATTGGTTTTAAAATCAGGGGTTTCTTGTGATGAACCACGAATGACCGATACCTCAACGTCATAATTTAGGGTGCTTAAAAGTCGTGCAATACCTAATCCATCACCACCATTATTCCCCGTACCACAAACGATGTTCACTTTTGCTGAGGTCTCAAATCGCTGTGTATACCAAGATACAAATTGCATACAAGCGCGTTCCATCAAATCAATTGAAGAAATTGGCTCATGCATTATTGTGTAAGCATCGAGATCTCTTATTTGCTGTCTCGTAAGTACTTTGAGCATGAGCTGAAGCTATGAATTATACCTTGTAAAAATACCTTTTATGCTATGTGATTTACCACTAACGATCAACTTCACCTAATACAATATCTATTGAGCCTAGAATGGCGATGAGGTCTGCTAATAGAATGTCTTTGGATATGTCTGGCAACACGGAGAGATTAACAAAACTACATGATCTACATTTACACCTAAAGGGTATATCACTTCTTCCATCAGCACGAAAGAAGAAACCAAGTTCCCCTTTTGGAATTTCCGCTCTGATGTAAAAATCTTGTGCTTTAGGTCTTATCTTTTTGGGTACCAAGGCTTGTGGGTCGAAATCAGCTGAACGCTTATGATCACCGGTGAGCTTGGTAAGACACTGCTCAATAATCTTTACTGCTTCATGAATTTCTTGCATACGAACCCAAGTACGATCCCAGCAATCACCAACCGATCCCATTTTGCCTTCGCCTATAGGAATACTAAACTCTAATTCAGGATACACTGAGTAACCATCTACCCTGCGCAAATCATAACGCAAACCCGATGCACGAAGTATGGGGCCAGTAACACCTGCATTAATAGCAAGATCTAAAGGTAGAACGCCGACGTTTGCGGTACGTTGTACAAATATTTTATTATTGATTAATACCTTTTCAATTTCAGTAAGCTTTGGTTTCAGGTAGGTGATGAACTGACTACACCGATCTTCAAATCCAACAGGTAAATCATAAAACAACCCACCTATCCACATGTAATTATAAAGTAAACGTGCGCCACTAGCCCATTCTAATAATCTGAGAATATGTTCACGGTCGCGCATAACCCATAGAAAGGGGGTAAAAGCTCCTATGTCCATGCCATATGTGCCGATCGAAATAAAATGTGAAGCAATTCTATTGAGTTCGGCTACAAGAACCCTGATGTACTCTACTCGTTTTGGAATTTGATGTTCAATACCCAGCATGCGTTCAACACCCATTGCGTAGGCATGCTCATTATTCATAGAAGCTACATAATCAAGTCTATCAACAAAAGGTATAACTTGATTATAAGGAAGATTTTCTGCGTGTTTCTCAAAGCAACGATGTAGATATCCAATATGAGGCACCACCTCTTTTATAATCTCTCCATCCATCAATACTTCTAGTCGCAACACACCATGCGTTGATGGATGCTGCGGCCCTAAATTCACAATCATTTCTTCAGCGCGAAGACTCGAGGCATCGAACTTACCTGGCTCTGAAAGCGTGAGGTTATCTTGTTTATATTGATATTGAATAAAATCGGTTGGCACTAGGCAGACGTTTGGATCGTGGTGTTAATATTCAATTTTTATGTTTCTGTAATATTCTTGGTGTTTATAATCTTTTCGGAGCGGGTGCCCATCCCAATCGGCTGGCATTAGTATTCTACGCAAGTCAGGATGACCTTTGACGTGGATTCCCAACATATCAAAAATTTCGCGTTCATGCCAGTTTGCTGTTCTCCATATGTGTGAAACCGTGTCTACTTCTGGATTTTCTCTTGGCAACACTACCTTTAACATAAGGTGGGTGTTATAGGGGATGGAATATAAATTATAAGCAACTTCCATGGTACCAGCCTCAACTCCATTATCGATTCCAGTAAGACAAGAGAGCATGTCGAAAAATGTATCTTGATTTTGTAATAGATAATTACAAACTTCAACAAGGTCTTCTTTAGGAATTTTAATTGCTTTAGGTGAGGCATTTAAATCGGCTACAGCCAAACCATGTTTGCACAGGCCTTGTACTGATTGAAGTAGATGATCAAACATGAGCAGGACTTTTCTTTTCCAATAACTTTTCTAGTGCTTTAGGCGCCATCATACTTTCACTTCTAATTTTTTCCTGCAGTTTTAAAAATCCACCAATTAGTGCTTCGGGTCTTGGCGGACAGCCAGGAACATAAACATCAACTGGAACAATTCTATCCACACCTTTCACAACGTGATAGCCATGCTGCCAGTACGGTCCGCCACAATTAGAGCATGAACCCATTGAAATAACATAGCGAGGTTCAGCCATTTGTTCATACAATCTTTTAATTCTATCGGCCATTTTGAAAGTTACAGTTCCGGAAACAATCATCACATCGGCTTGACGTGGCGATGCCATAGGCGCCATTCCGAAACGTTCAAAATCATATACTGTACCGGTGCTCATAAATTCTATCGCGCAGCAAGCAATGCCAAAAGTCATTGGAAACATAGATGATAACCTCGCCCAGTTTAGTAAATCATCAAGTCTGGTTACAATGACGCCGCCCGTATCAAATTTTTTATCTAAAAGACCCATCGTAATAATTCAAAAATCATTTATATTTTTCATTGATCTTATCGTACAAGGTTTTAGGAACAATTGGCTTTTGTAAGGTTGGTTTTGGTTCAGGCTTTATCCAGTCCAGGTATCCATTTACCCAAGCGTACGCCAAGCCCAACGCTAAGATGAATATGAAGATTAACATTTCAATCATAGCGAACCAACCCCATAACCCATTGGTCTCGTCAATAAGTTCCTTCCTTGCATACACGGTAGACCATGGAAAGAGAAACAGAATTTCTACTTCAAATAGTAAGAAAATGAGGGCAACAATATAAAACCGTATGTTAAACTGCGTCCAGGCGGGGCCTGTGGACTCCTCACCTGTTTCGTAAGAAGAAAGTTTTTCTGGATTAGGTCTATCCGGGCGAATAATACGCGAAGTTGTAAACGTCACCAGCACAAAGCATATTGACCCAATTATATAAAGCAGAATTTCACCGAATTCAGAAAGATATTGCTGATTCATCCTCCGCCAAAGATAGTGTGCTGCCATCCGCATTCAAAGAATGCAGAAAATTATTACAGTAGATTGATATGGCTGTCAATCCTCTAAAGGGCGCTTCTTGATCATGCCCCTTTTATTTTATTGATACTGGTTTCTGAAATAAAGACCTCGTCGTCAATTTGTAGCGGCTTAGCCTACACGTTTAGCTTTATAGCCTTCTTTATGAAGAATCTGTATGAGTTTATCTCTGAGGTCCCCTTGGATAATTACCTCTCCATCCTTTACAGAGCCACCAACGCCACATTTTGTTTTCAGCAGTTTACCCAAGACATCTAAGTCGTTGGGGGTTCCTACAAAACCCGTTACCAACGTTACCTGTTTACCGGCTCGCATGCTTTTATCTAATAATACTTTTAAATTTTGTTGCTGGGGTGGCAGGGAATTTACCTCTTCATTTTGCTTATAAGCAAATTCAAAGTTTGATTCAGTAGAATACACAACGCCATCACGTTTTTTCCAATCATTCTTTTTACTCATGTACTCGATATTAAGTAAAGAACTAAAATAATCAATATTCCATTTGTAACACTTATGTTAAAAGCGTAAACGATATTATTCCTAAATAAAAAACCTATGATAGACGTGAAAAATAAAAATATGGGTATGATAAATACAGGACCATAAATTCCATCTAGCATGGCTACATGCCTTTCAGTAACGTCAGAAACTTTGCGTACAACCTGCAATATTGGTGTGTATTCAACTATAATCTCTACCTGGTGTATAAAATTTCCGGCATCTTCATACATAATTATTTTCCGACCCGAACTCGTGATTATAACGGTATAGCCATAGGTCTGCCTGTTTCTGTATACCGAAGAAACTTCACTAATCTGTTCTAAAGACGATGGCCTTGGCAAAAGGTAATCAATAGCAAAGACCAAACTAAAGACTAAACCCGCCCAAATTAGCCATTTGAAGTAAGGGAGATAATCGCGCATTAAATCTTCTAGGGTAGGCTTGCGCTCTTGAGCCCCTGTATTTGTTCGCCTTTTATGATAAGCAGGATCTCGATGATAGGGTCTAGGCTCTATTGGAAGTACGAAGTCACTAAATGGATTATGTAATTTAAAATCATATTGACTTCGCTTAGATGTGTCACTTAGTACATAATAAGCCTCATTAACTTCTTTGAAGAATTGTTCTGCAGTTGGATCTGGATTTTTATCAGGATGATAAAGAACGGCCAACCTGCGATACGCTCTTTTTAATTCAGTCTGAGAAGCCTTATTATTTACGCCTAAAATCTCATAATAATTTTTCATTGCTACTTCATGTGGCACTTAAAAAGCTTCGCCTAAACATGTTCAATTATATAGTTTTAGGATTATTTCTTTCTGTGCTTTAATACAAAAGTAAGCACAGGTCGTTTTGAATGACTTACAACATCTTCTGCAATGCTGCCAGATAGAACGTGAGCAAACCCTGTACGTCCATGTGTTGCCATAGCAATGAGATCAGCATTTACCTGCTCTGCAAAGTAAATGATACCCTCTTCCTCTGAGCGATCATTGAAAATATTGATAGTGCAATTTTTAAGCTGTAATTTTTTCGCAAAATTTTCCATTCGTTTCCGCACAACAACATCTCGCTCAAAATTACTTGGCGTATTGATATGAACCAAGTGAATAGTAGATTCATATAGTTGTTGTGTTTTGCGAACAATACGTGAAAACACTTCTTCATCTTCATTAAGAGAAGTAGCGTAAACAATGTTTTTATAATATTGATCAACCGGTTTTTTATAAACTGTTAGCACAGGACAGTATGATTGCCGAACTATTCTTTCTGTATTACTTCCAATAACAGATTCTTCTAATTGACCCGTGCCAGAAGTACCCATAACAACAAGATCTACGTTCTGTTCTGTGATAATAGTTTGTATACCATGAAAAGGCGTGCCCAGCCTAAGCAATGGTTTAATTCTAACATTCGCTAGCTTAGGATCACTCTTTATTTTATCCAGTTGCTTTTTGGCTCGGTCTATCAACTTCATCATAAAGAGCTTATCTTCCATATGATCACTGTGATCTACTTCACCTTCTACATTATAAGAACCACCTGCGGAAACTTCAATGATGTGCAATAATATTATTTCTGCACTTGCCTTCACAGCAATATCTTGTGCGACATCTAGTGCTATTTGAGAAGGCTTTGAAAAGTCAGTAGGAACGAGTATTCGTTTCATAGTTAAATTTCATAGTTAAATTTTATGGCCAAATTAGTTCATTGAATTACGCGAAAAAAAACATCATTTGAGCCATCAGGCTTTTACAAAATAATGAAGCATAACAAAACAATTTGATTCTTAGGGCTTACACAACAAGATATCTCAAATGAAGCTATGCCACATTCATGACCTGTTGAAAGTTAATGTTGCTCAATTCGCAAGCAAACATCTTAAAACGGACTACAATTATCGCTTAAAGGCAGGGAAATCGCTATAAGTTTTTAATATCAAACTTATAGCTTCTGGCTGCTAGCTCGATTTTTTAAAGTTTTAAAGCCGCAGCACTATATTTAAATTCGACCTTATATTTTGGTGCCGAACGGCGCAATGAATATGCTAGCAACAGTTATTATAGCTGTAGGGTTGCCATAAAATTACGAATCAGTAATAAGCATAGGTTAGTCCTACTTTGTCAAGTTACTGTTTAAATGACTTTACTGACTAGAATCGGCAAGAATGCCCGATCAAAAGCATCTCCTTCTGCGGCAATAAATATTTAGCCAGATTACATGTGCAGTGCCGCAGTGAACCTATTAAAAGTACGCGCAGGCTTTTAGCAAGCCTGCGCGTACTTTTAATAGCAAACGTCCTATCCGCCATGCGGATAGGATACTTAAACTCAGGACCGCAGCTCTGATGCATTACCTCTTGGCAATTTTGATTAGCTGCAGAACAACGTAAGCTGGATTTGTGCTCAAATTTTTCGATACCAATATTTGGTAACTTGACCAAGTAGGATTAGTTGTGAACAATGCCGCGAAGAAGTATGAAGGTAGCTTGGAAACCGAGGCAAAATACTGACAACCAAACGACCCGATGATTAAAATCCGTTAAACCAAAATTCTTTTACCTAAAATACTTAGATTTCAATTCAAAATAATTTTTCATGATCCAGCTTCGTGCTATTCATCACATTGCCATCATCTGTTCGGATTTTGAAACATCCAAAAATTTCTATACCAACATATTGGGATTTACCGTTGTCCGTGAGCACTTTCGAGCAAACAGGCGATCTTGGAAATTAGATCTCAAATTAGGTGATCAATATGTGATTGAAATATTTTCATTTGATAATCCACCAAAACGAATTTCTCAGCCAGAAGCATGCGGCCTAAGACATCTGGCCTTTGCAGTTGAAAATATAGAAGTAGCAATCGTAGCCTTGAAAAATAAAAACGTAAGCACTGAGCCAATACGTGTCGATGAATTTACAGGTAAGCGTTTTACATTCTTCTCAGATCCTGACGGGCTTCCACTTGAACTTTACGAACTATAATAACATGATAAACCCAAGTTTATATATTCAGGAATTCATTCAGCTTTTTCCAGAACTTCAAGAAGAACTGCTATGGGAAATTACAGGTGCAGCCCCACTTGTTGTTACTAAAAAAATAAAAACATTAGGCGGTGATTTCAAAATTCATGACAATGTTGCTATACATAAAGATGCTAAGATTGAAGAGCATGTTACCATCAAAGGCCCGGCAATAATTTCTGCAGGATGTTTTATTGCTTCTTATACCTATATCCGCAATGGTGTTTTCTTAGGCAATACCGTAAGTGTTGGTCCGGGATGCGAGATAAAATCAAGCTTCATTTTCTCAAACACTGTTCTGGCGCATTTTAATTTTATTGGAGATTCATTTATTGGATCTTATGTTAACATGGAAGCGGGATCAGTCATTGCTAATCATTATAACGAACGAAAAGATAAAATCATTAAAATAATAGTAAATGGAATAAGCGAATCAACAGAAGTTGATAAATTCGGAGCTATAGTAGGCGATCAATGTAAAATTGGCGCTAATGCAGTTTTATCGCCAGGCACGGTGCTTGTGCCCAACACTGTTGTTAAGCGATTAGAACTAATTGAGCAAAGTTAATAAGTAGCCGTTATTAATTTTTTCCCGGTGTATCATTAAGGAATTTCTCCATACCCTTTCTATCCTGCAGTGTTATAAAGATAACCTCTTTATTTACCCCACCGAAGACGAGGTTACTACAATTTTTACCTGTTAATTTTATTTCTCGAATTTCTTTGCCTGCGGGAGATAAAACCAAGATAGCTCCTTTTCCATATCTGGAAATATATAAGTTACCTTTTTGATCGCACTTCATGCCATCGAATCCAAAATCAGAAACCGCTGCAAATAGCCTTTTATTAGAAATGTCTCCGCGCTCATCAACGTCAAACGCCCAAATTTTGCGTTGCACACTTTCATTGACATATAATATTTTTTCATCAGGACTTAACTCAATACCATTTGTAGTACCCATGCTGTCGGCTAACAAAACAACTTTACCTCTCTTATCAATTCTCCATATTTTCCCTGTGCTCTCTTTCCAATTGGGATCAGAAGCAAATAGTTGATCATTTTTATTGATGCATAAATCATTAGGCTGGTTGAAGTTATCATGCGCATAGATGCTTATCTCTTTTGTCTGCATGTTAACTTTAAGGACATTATGAGCTGTGTAGTCTGCGAGATACATATCGCCTTTAGAATCAAACCGAATACTATTTGCTGTGCTCCCACTCGGAAGCGTTAAAAACAGAGATGCCTCTCCATTTGGGCTAACTTTACCGATAGTACCATCCTTTTGATAGTTTACCACATACAAACTCCCTTCTTTATCAAAAGCAGGTCCTTCAATATTATTTGTAAATAGATTTTCTTTTGTAAAATCTATTGATTGAAACAAAGTGCCCTTGTGCTGTGAGCAAGCACTTAAAAAAGTTAATATAAATACAAGTAGCAAAAATCTATCCTTCATCAATACTTTATCCATGGAGCAAGCTATTATTTACTACTATATAAAGCAATGGTATAGCATGAACCTTCAAAAATTAACATAAAAAAAACCCCGACCAGCGGGGTTTCTACTATCTATTTAACTTTAAACTTATTCTTAAAATTTTACAGTATGAGAATTTCCAGTCTTATCTGTAACTACAAAGCTACAACCACTTGGAATATTCTTCAATGAATAAATCTGAGCGAAATTTCCTGTTATATCTTTTGTTTCAGTGTGAACCAAATTGTTTTGTGCATCATAGATATCAACTGTGATCATTTCAGCGCCTACGCTTGACACCGCTAAAATGTATTTAGATTTCTCATTAGCAACTCTAGCTATGTGAATGTTCTTGATAGCTGTCGTCTTTTTAACGTGGTTTACTTTTTCTACTCTCTTACCATCGGCATCAACTAATTCTACAGTGTATTCACCATATTGAATGCCTTTGAAGTTTAGCGGAAGAATAAAGCCACTATCACTATTCAATGTTTCAGTTAAAATTGTTTTGCCATCATTACTAATAACGCGCAATTTAACTTTACCAGCAGATTCTCCTTTGTATATAACTTTGAAAATCTCTGTACCTTTAATGTTTATTACTGCTAACCCAACCTTAGTGGGTTCTTCCTTTCCAAGTGCAGAGATCACTGCACAGAATACTACCAGAGCCGCGATGAAAAGTGATTTTGATTTCATATTCGTTTTTTATTTTTCGTTTATGATTCAAATATACGGGCGCCCCTGATCAAAGATGGGTTGCTGTAAGTAAACCTGTTTTTTTTACTGAAACATCGTTTGCGGAAATTTTTAAATAGAAAACTTACTAACGGAGTTATACACCAACTTTAAATGAACAATAGATACAAAAAATTTCAACAAACGTTTGCAATGACATTATATGAATGTGAAAGCAGCGAATAGCTTAGTTTGTTTAAAGTCACAAATCCCAATTTTGATAATTATATAAATAAAAGGCGTAAGCAAGGTGGCTGCTTTTTATATAAATATTAATCCTCCTTTGTCAAGTTACTGTTTAATGACTTTACTGATTAGAATCGGCAAGAACGCCCGATCCAAAGCATCTCCTTCTGCGGCAATAAATATTAGTTAGATTACGTGTACAGTGCCGAAGTGAACCTATTAAAGCACGTGCAGACTTTTTAGCAAGCCTGCGCGTACTTTTAATAGCAAACGTCCTATCCGCCATGGATAGGATACTTAAACTCAGTACCGCAGGTCTGATGCATTACCTCTTGGCAATTTTGATTAGCTGCACAACAACGTGAGCTGGATTTGTGCTCAAATTTTTCGATACCAATATTTGATAACTTGACAACGTAAGATAATAGATATTATTGAATGTTTCATCAGTAAAGAAATCGTTGATGAATCAATTGAGATGAAAAAGATCTTTGCTTTTTTCTTCTTGTTGTAAGATATGAAGCTGATATTTGAAACGTGTAATAAGGAAGTGCTCCTTCTTTTCTGTAGAGGCTGTTAAAAACTTATAGCGGTCAACTAGATCAAGATTCAATTCATTTGCTATCTGGTAAAGATTAAAGGCAGTGAAAGGATTAGTAATATTTCTCATTAATAGATATTGCGTGAATAATGCATATAATTCTTCACTTGGCATACTGTATAAATCCGGTTGCATTAATTTTACGTCACCACCTGGATACATCTTATTTTTAAAAGTACGATAGAGCATACTCATTGTAAATACATCCTGGCACTTTACAATTATATCAGACTCACCTGAAGGGTATCTTTTAATTACACTTTCAAGCTTCATGAGTGAGCCTATTTTGCTTTCATTAATTTCGTGGATGAAATAAATCCCAAAGGTGATATCATTATTCTCTGCATCAAGAAGCAATTGTTTATACCGAGGCTCAAAAATATGCAACGGAACAAGTTCACCAGGAATGGGCAGTAAACTTAATGGAAACATTGGCACAAGTATAATAGATAACATTTTAAAAAGTTTATAACAAAAGGCAGTTAAAAATTAACGAGATAATGTGATTTAACACCAAAACGATTTGTAAGGTTTTGTTCACCTGGCAAAAAACTGAGATTAATTAGAAAAGAAAATCCTACTAGCTTACCACCAGAGAGTTTAACAAGTTCTGCAGCAGCCCCAGCTGTACCACCGGTAGCCAATAGATCGTCATGAATTAATACACGCCAGTTGGGTTTTATAGAATCAACATGCATTTCTATCGACGCTATGCCATACTCAAGGGCGTAAGCTTGTGTTATTGTTTTATATGGAAGTTTTCCTGATTTACGCGCTGGAATAAAACTACAATTTAAGCGATGCGCTAATATAGATCCAAAAATGAATCCACGTGCTTCTATACCAATGATGGCATCTATTTTTTTTGATTTGTATTGCTCGACAAACTCGTTTACCACATCATTCATTAAAGCAGGGTCAGCGAGTACGGGTGTTATATCTTTAAACAATACACCAGGCTTTGGATAGTTCTCAATATCGCGAATTGTTTGTTTTAGCTTTTCTGATAGTTGCATGCAATTACATTGAATTGGACCAAAGATACTGTGTCTTGATAATTTATCGCCATCTTATATGATCATAACACCAGGGCCTTTGCGTTTAAAATGATTCTAAATAAAGATACCTGCCGATGCACGGATTTGAAGTCTCGTGCCATATGAAGGTTAAAATTTTATAATTTTTTTTAGCCGGAAGGAAATGACAGGTTAGGAGTTCTGAACTCATAATATGTATGCTTGTCCAAAATAAACCCAAAAAATTATGATAACACACTTTATGAGAAGCCCGTTGACGAAAGCCGTCATGTTATCCATTTTTGTAATCGCCTCATGTAAGGATGAATCTGAAACTATACAGAAGGCCCCATATAATCCTTACTCAGTTGAAGTTAAGGAGGGTATCTTAAATTTTAAAACGGTAGATGCGTATGTTAATCTTGTAGATAACAAGGATAATGAGGTTAAAAAATTATTTGTAAAATTTGTAGGCAATGAATCAAAGTATGTTTCGTTAAGAAAGAATTATGATAAGCTAGTTTATGATAAAGGTGGAAGGCAAATGACAACACAGGAACAAGAAATAGCCGAGTCAATGATTTTCTATCGTCTCTTTTAAATCAGGACGGAATTATTGCAATTGGCGAATACATATTTAAAATAAACCTTCAGGAAGAAAAAGTTTTAATATTACCTAAAACAAATAAGGATCAACTTGAAGATTTAAAAATTGAAAATTCAGAGAACAAAAATATTCTAGTATTTTCTACATCTGATGATGTACTTACGATCCTTCAAGAAGGAGGTAGTAGTACATCCTCATTTAGCGGAAGAACCGAAATATGCTGGAAAGAAAGTGGAGCAGATGGACATAGCGATGAGGATTTTTGGTACCACCTTATGTTGATGACTTGCGACAGGATAATAAAATTGTCTATCAAAAAGCAGGTATTTACTTTTCATTGCAAGCCAAGACTAAAATACAATTTAAAGGTTGGACTGGAATATGGGACGGGGTAGACACATACAACCAACTAAGTGGTATTATGCCGGATATGAGCCAAAATCGACGACTGGGGTTACGATGAAGGTGATAAAGGTGATGATGGACGAAGCAAAGGTCTGCACCATTATGACTTCCATGCGATTTTTTATGGCCAAAGTTTTTGGAGTAGAGAATATGTAATCCAAGATTTATAGTATTATTAAATTGTTGATGCGAATACATGTTATAATTAGGGTCTGCTGAAAAAGTTTAAAATTCTTTAAAACATTGTAAATTTTAATAGGACATGGATTTTTTGCTGATCTTTAAAAATCAAGTGCTAGGAAAAATGCCAAAAGCCGTAAAAAACCGTGCATCGAAACAAAGCTACCTCAATCAAGGTCAGCCTTTGCACGATGAATTTGTAACACCCTTTTCCAAACAATTGTAATCATGTTCACTAATTGCAAATGGGTGTCGGCTTCAAAGCCGCACCCAAAAAAATATCAATATTTACTTTTTCAGCAGGCCCTAATTATTGTACAATTATCCCCGCTCTAGGCTTAAGCAACTCATTTGTTATAGTGTAAAACCATCTTCTGATGTTGGCTATGGAGTTTACAAATTTGATGTAACCCTACTTTTGATTTAACACTTCAGTATAAGTCTAACAATCATTGGATATTTTTACAGGCTGGCAGGCAGCTAATAATACAGCGTTAGTACTCAAATACGGCGATCCAAAAAAAGATATGTCAAAAGGTACGAGCGGTTCCTACCTTTTTACAAATAGATACCATTTTGGAATTGAAAGGAATATAGCAACCTGCAAATGGTTCAAAGTTGAGCGCAGAGTAAAGTTGCTTTCCAAATTGAGTCACCAAATGCCTAATGATGATATACTTTATTTAATATTATTTAGGTTAAATATCGTCGGGGGCTTTAACGTTAATCATATAGTACGATCGAGCTATGAAAATGTTCCCAGATCATTCTCTAGAGGAACTCATACATCCACAATAATTGATAAAATAGCACATCATTTTTACCGGAATTGATTTGCAATTTTTTAACTATGAAAAAGATTTATTAAGCTTTCAATAATTTATAATCAAGGGATAAGTGAATTGCCGAGGCCGATTACAACTATGAATTGAATAGTGGTACATATTATGCAAAAGTTGGCTCACGTGGTTCAAATTTGACGATACAAATAGGTTATCCAATACGATTAATCACCAGTGAGGCTCTGGTATATCAGTCTTAACAACCAAACGGAGGAGGATGCTTTTACAGTATCCACACCACGAAGTACATATTTTCTGTTCTTTATTTGCTTTTATTTTTGTG
>CAXSCR010000033.1:0-52472 GCA_964235605.1 uncultured Cyclobacteriaceae bacterium
CCGGGTCTGTAGGGGAGCGGGGAGGAAACGAACCGCTCTACCTGGAAAAAATGATAGTAGATAGAAGAGTCATTTTTACTAACTATTGTATAAAAATAGAATTACTTCTCATGATGTTTTACGAAAGATGTTTGTTTTACCGGAACGCTAACCAGTTTAATTAACAATGCTTTATGAACTGGATTGGCTCAACTTCCAATATTACATGTTATTTCCCTGGGGCGATTGCGCTTTCAACGATGACTGTCATCTGCATTTTTATATATTCGTTATGGCACCTGGTCAAGAAATACAAATCCTTAACATGAGCCTGACATGTGAGTTACCTGCATAATACTTTAAAAGTCGAGCTAGTAGCCAGAAGCTATTATTCTGCCGCAATAAGTATGGTGATCTTTTCAAGCGCCTCGTTCGATTCAAATGCACCCTTAACTTCAAGTTCGTATGTACCTTGAAAATGATGAAGGAAAATTATGTTTGCATTCTTGATTGAACGCACTTCAGTTGCGTATTTTTTTACGTCATACGATTTGCTGACTCCGTCAGCATACTTCTGTTTGTGCTGACTTAATGATCTCCGCCAATCCTCGTTCGGAACCTGTATAGTTGGCGGAACATTTATCTTCTCGCTGTTCTTTAGAATGCCCTTAACCCTGAAAATAAAACCTTTCTTCTTAAACGGCGGAGCAGGCGTTTTAGGGTCGGCACTTTTAACAGAAACATCTTCTGTAAACGGCTCCACGCAATCGACCGCTAGGATCAGGTCTGCTGTTGTTACGATGTCAGACAATTCTACGGGAATATATTTTACAACGCTCATGTATCTAACTTTGGAACCAAGGTGTGATGAGGAAATGGGCTTACAAAATAACAGTTAATTTCTGATTATCTTTTACGATGACTGATTCAAATTAGGTAGTTTCGATAACTTTAATGAACAATAAATCTGGTCAAAAACTACTTTGTCATCCGTTTACTATCTGGTCGTAAGTTGAGATCCCAATGATTATGTTCCTGAAGCTTACTTAATTTAATTCTTCTTAAGTGAGAAATCGTCATCAAATTTCTAGCATGAATGCCATAAACATGGGCCTAGATAGCTTAGTAAAATTTATCTATTCTGTTAAAAACTTTTATCACTTCCAAATCAGAACGAGCATGCCTGCAAATATTAAACTTCCTCCGATTATAATTTTTAGCGTCATGGGCTCTTTCAATAAAAAAAAAGAAAGTAAGAGTGTAATAAGAATGCTAGCCTTATCAATAGCCGCTACGTATGAGACCAAACCGTCTTTCATGGCTCTGTAGTAAAATAACCAGCTGAGGGTTGTTGTTATGCCTGAGGCAACAAGTAGTGTTGTTTGTAGTGAAGTCAGGTTAGTAAATTCCTTGTATTTTGCGCCAATCAAATTGATAGTCGTAATGATTACAAAGATTACAGTTGTCCTAATACCAAGTCCGAAGTCTGCACTGATATTTTGAAGTCCATATTTTGCAAGTACCGAAGTTAATCCGGCGAAGATCATGGAGATGATGGCGTATATAATCCAGGTCTGCATAGTGTTAAGTTAATATTTTTGTATCACTAGAATTTGTATGTATATCCGATACGAATCACTTGCGTTTCATAATAATCTGCGCTCACATAACTGAAGCCATCGCCTTTCACTTCTCTCTTAATTCGCAGCGTGTTGGCAATGTCGGTAGCGTTTAGAAATATCTCCCCCTTACCTTTCTGCAGAGCCTTTTTAATGCCAAGATCGATGTAAAAACGGGAATACGTTTTCCCTTGTGGAACGACATCTGGTGCTATATAAACGCTTGTTATTTGAACATCGTATTTTTTAGGAAGATGTATGAGACTATTCAGTTTTATACTACCTGAAAAGATTTTCTGCCTATCCGACAAGAACGTATTCTCCTGTGGATATTTATTGACTACATGAAAAGACTCAATGACATTCTGATAGCCGTTGAGGTTAAGATTGAAGATCGCCCACGTACCTGCATTGCGAGAGACTATCACTTCCATTCCTGAAGTATAACTACGTCCTGCATTTTGGAAAATATTGTATATAAGATTGCTTCCAGGCACTATGCTGCCAATGCGTGTAATGGTTGCTTCCATGCGTTTGTGATACAATGCTGCGTATAGATATCCTTCTTGCCGGTTTTTTTTGTACCCCAGTTCGAACGCGTTTGTAAACTGCGGACGAAGACCTGGATTTCCGACTTTAATAATTCCTGCATCATCGTATTTGGGGAAGATGCGTATGTCAACTTCATTTGGCCTGTCTACTCTGCGATTGTAAAAGACAGAAAGCGTATTACTGTCGTTTACCTTATAGGCTAACCGAAGATTAGGAAATGGCTGCGTGTAATTATAGCCATCACTTTTATAAGTATTGTGATTGGGATTCACTTCATAATGGATTTCTACATATTCAACCCGAACGCCGGCTTCAACTTCGAAGCTTTTATTTTCGAAAAGGTAATTGCCATAGACTGCTGGAATTACTTCACTGTACGTTGCCGATCCTCCGGCATTTACATCCAATGGCGAATTAAGGCCGGGAATGAAACGCATATTGGTTGGTATATAGCGGTGCCTGTATTTGATTCCAGTTTCAAATCTTCCATACTTAAGCGGGTGTACATAGTCAATGTTAAAATCACCAACATGCTCATCTGAAATTAATTTAAAAGAATCTAGTCCGGTATACGTTGGAAGGATATTCGTAAAAAAATATTTCTCATCTTCTCTATGAAAAGTATAGTTAACGCCCACGTTAAATAATCTGCCTGGTTGCTTAAACTTGTGCTGCCAGGTAGCAACTTCAGTACCCGTAGTTTTTAATTCATCTTCTAGAAACTGCCACAGCCGTGTTCGTTCTGAAAGATTGCTATTAAAGAAAGGTTCATCACCGCGGTCGAGTATCTTTTCACAGCTAAACAACCCTGAAAGCGTTATCGTATTTTTGTCGTCGAGATACCAGTCGAATCCACCTTTTGAAGTTATGACGTTTGTTGTACGATTCCGCTTCGTTTGTTGCCTTACCATATCACCATTATCGTAATGTCTGTCTACAAACTCGTTCTTATTTAGTGTTTGGGTGTAGAGGTCATCGACTTGAAGGAATAGATTTATTTTTTTCTTCCGATAGTTAAGCGAAACTGATGGATTGATTTTGGGTGTGACATGATATTGCGGTCGTATAGTCGGATAATTTTCTTTCTTTATCCACAATGCGCCTAACCCTGCCGTAAGACCAACCTTTCCATTAAATCCTTCTTGTACTTCTTTCTTATAAATAATATTAATGATCCCGGCGTTTCCATTCGCATCATATTTTGCTGATGGGTTGTTAATGACTTCAATTCTGTCAATGGCAGAGGCCGGAATGTTATCCAACGCACGTTGATTACCAAAACCAGTTAATGCGGTTTGCTTTCCATCGATCAGAATAATGATTTTATCACTGCCTCTTATTCGTACAGTGCCTTCATCGTTCATTGTGATACCGGGCAAGCTTTGCATTACCTGCATAAGCGAACCGCCACGTTGATTTACATTATCAGCCACAGAAAAGGTTTTCTTTTCAAGGGTTTCGGAAACGGCATCTTGTGTTCCAGTTACAACTATTTCTTTGAGTGATGTTAAGTTTTCTTCAAGATGCAACTCCCCTAGGTCAAGGTACTCGCTTAGCTTGCCAACGACTATCGGTGTTACGCTGGTCTGATAGCCAACGAAAGATGTTTCAAGAAAATAATTTCCGGGTCTCACATTAGTCAACGTATATCTACCTTCATGGGTGGTCACAGTGCCAGACACAAATGAACTGTCCTTTTCGCTTTTTAGAATAACGTTAACATAAGATAAATTTGCCTTTGATACTTTCGACTTTACAGTACCCGATAATGTTACGTTCTTAACCTGTGATAATGCAAGCATAGCGTGTGTTATTAATAAAAACAGAATAACTAATCTCTTCATAGCTTTGAACTTTCCCTCAAATTCAATGACAATTCTGTATGCAATTTGGAATTGCAACGATCGAATCAAAATTTTACAAAAAAAGTGTGTATTCCTTCCTGATAGGAGTAGTTTAGTTCATATAAGCAGGTATCACATATTTTTTTCACAATAGCTAGTCCTAGACCTGAACTGTTTTCGCTTTTACTTTCTTTACTGAATCGCTCAAACATTTTTTGTGAATTCATTTTTTGTGGATTCCCTGTATTTGTGACTGTTAGTTTTCGAGCAGTTATTTCAATCATTACTTTTCCATTGGAAGTAGTATGCCGAAAGGCATTGTGAAAAAGGTTTGTCAATAAAACTTCTGTTAAAGTAGAATTGGCTTTAATCGTTAATGGATTAATTGAAGTTTGAACGGATATATTATCCATATCGGCCAGCTGTTTTAAACTTGATAACAACATATCTGCCAGTCGTGAGACATCTATTTCTTCTACCTCATTGAATTGATCATTGTCAATCTTACTGAGTAAAAGCAGATTTTTATTGAGTCTAGCCATACGCTGAGCTGTTTCCTCCAGATCGAGTAGCGTTGCTGCTCCAGCTTCATTAAGTCCGGGAATCTGCATTAGGTTATCTAGTTTGGATTGGAAGATGGATAGGGGAGTTTGTAACTCATGCGAGGCATTTTCGATAAACTCTTTTTGCTGCAAGAAGACTTTTCTGTTTCGATCAGTTAAATGACATATTGTTTTGTTGAGGTCATCGAATTCTATGATGTTTGTTTTCTCCGGAATAATGGATTCACTTTTATCTAGCTCATATGCTTTTAATTGATTAAGGGTATTGTAAAAAGGTTTCCATAATTTTCTAGATAACGAACGATTTAGCAAGAGCAACCCTGCTGCTAGAAATACGATAACGACTGCTTGAACAATACCTAATGCAATTATGAGTTCATTGTTATCTAATAATGACATTTTGATGGTAAGCAGATATGGCTTGTCTTTTATTACTACGCTGGAGGACAGCGTTCGAAACGGATGAAACTCCTGCTCGATGCTATCAAATATGGATATTGTGTTGTACCGCCGCCTTATGGTCGTTGTTGCATCGGATGGGGTGAGCATGATGTTATAGGAAAGCTGATCCCATATTTTCAAATCCATCTCAAGATCTTCCAGGTACTCGTAGCTTTTAACGTGCTTAATGAATTGATCGGTATGCAACGCAAGCGATTCATCTACCTCTTTATTGATTATTGCACGTATAGATAAAATGGATACCGGAATACTTATCAAAACAAGTATCATGGAATATAAAAGTAAGCTACGTAAACTGACGTGGAGTAATCTCATGCCGTAAATTTATAACCCAATCCATACACGGTCTTAATGTAATCTTCGCTCCCTGCTTCCGTTAGCTTTTTCTTCAGGTTTTTTATATGAGAATAAATAAAATCAAATTTATCCATCAGTTCGGCATCGTCTCCAGACAAGTGTTCAGCAATTGCATTTTTTGAAACGACTCTGTTCTTGTTTGATATGAGGAATATAAGAAGATCAAATTCTTTTCGTGTTAGTTCTACTGCAAGATTGTGTACGGAGACTGTCTTGGCAAGCAGATCAACGCTTATTTCTTGAAAGCTTATTTTATTGATGCCATCAAACCGCTTCCTGCGTATGATGGCCGACACACGGGCACTTAGCTCTGGTAAGTAGAACGGTTTAGATAAATAGTCATCGGCCCCGAGATTCAATCCCTTTACTTTATCGTCTATTGAATTCTTGGCTGTTATAATGATGACGCCATCCGTTTTATTGTGGTCCCTAAGATTTTCAAGAATCGTCAAGCCATTTCCATCGGGCAGGGAAATATCGAGCAAGATACAATCATAGTCAAATAGCAGGATCTTCTCCTTGGCTTCTGAAGCGGTATAAGCTACTTCGCACACGTAGTTCTCCTGACGTAGGAACTGCACCATGCTTTTTACAAGCTGCTTTTCGTCTTCGATAATTAGAATTTTCATGATTTGCTAGTCACATGATTTGGGCGGCAGAAGGTATTAAATTTATTTCATTAGGCCATGCTTAAATGAGTAACTGGCTGATTGATACCAGGCAATGGCTTCATTGATTACTTGGGGTTCGTTGGTTATGCTCCTAGGTTCCTGGTCATCGGATAGCTTGAACGACTCGACCTTGAGCTGTGGCGAAAGAATGACCAATTTATTGGCTTTTAGATACCCTAAGCTTTGGTAGGTGCTGATGAAGGCGCGTTCTCGCCCAGGTTCCAACTTAAACATATCGTAACCAAAAAATTTACTTGTGTAAGAAAAATTCAGCATGCCCAATAGTGTTGGCCCTATATCAATTTGGCTCATCAACCGGTCCATCACTCCTGACTGTATATTTTCAGGTGAGTAGATCAGCATCGGGATGTGGTACTTTTTTACAGGCAATTCTGATTTACCTGCACTTGATGCGCAATGATCGGCCACGATTAAAAAGATTGTTTCTTTGAACCAGCTTTTGTGAGATACTTGCCTTATAAAATTGCCAATGGCGTAATCAGTATATTTTACGGCACCACTTCTGCTTGTGTGCGAGGGAATATCAATCCTGCCTTCGGGATATGTAAACGGACGGTGATTAGAGGTAGTCATGATATGTGCAAAGACAGGGTTTTCTTTTGAATTAGTGTCAAGCTCCTTGATTGCTAGATCAAACAGATTTTCATCTGCAACTCCCCAAATATTCTCGTAGTCAATTTCATCGTCGCTCAGGGCCGAACGGTCTACTACTTCATAGCTATTATGACCGAAAAAATACCCCATGTTGTCGAAATAGCTATAGCCGCCATAGATATATTCACTTTTGTAACCTTTATCGTGAAATACTTTTCCTAGTGAAAATAATTCTTCGTTGTCGGGCCTTCTCACGATAGATTGCCCCGGCGTTGGAGGAACGCAAAGTGATAATGCTTCAAGACCACGAACGGTACGTGTACCTGTGGCGTAGAGGTTGGTAAATACGAGACTATGGTTAGATAGGGAATCCAGAAATGGGGTTATATTTTCTTTATTTCCAAACAATTTCATAAAGTCAGCACTGAAGCTTTCTACGCTTATAAGCACTACATTCAATTTTTTTTCCTTACCAGAACTGACAATGTTTCTTTCTATGCTAAATCTTTCAGCGCTTACAAACTCAGCTTCTGGCGTCTTAATACGTTGGCGAGTGAGATCAAACGCTTGTTCATTTTTCATACTACGATAGAATTGTTCATAGTCTAATTCATTGTTACGATATGCTGCGAATAATTCGTAGATGCCGTTTCCGGCTAATTCGTTTACATATGAGTTATTACTAAAACGGTGATATTTGCTTGTTATCGTAAAGAGGATAACAACACATAGCACGCCATAAAGGCCAACATACTTCGTTCTTTTTCTAAATGGAACGTAGTGCGTGGTAGAGTCTTTTATTCTGGATCTGATGATGAACACGATAAACATCGAAAGTACAGTTACGCCAGCAATGATCCATCCTAAAGGGTATGACTGCCTTAAGTTTCCGATCACTTCAGTAGTATAAACAAGATAATCAACTGCGATAAAATTAAACCGAACATTAAATTCGTCCCAAAAAAACCACTCCGCTACGCCATTGAAAATCAGGAGAAATGTAAATAAGAAGAACAACGTGTACAGAACAAAGCGATGCCAATGTTGTTTATATATCTTATCGGGCACTAACCATAAGTAAACAACGAGTGGGATAGTAAAATAGATGGCGTTAACGAGGTCATATAGAAAACCTAATATAATAATTCCAAGACTGTTAATAATAGTAAAGTCGACCTCAGAAAACGACTTGGCCGTTAGTAAAAGCCGTGTGATGGTCGAAATGATGATGAGGATGGCGCAGAGTAGTAGCCACAAGCCGCTTCTTCTAACTCTCAGCTGGTTACTGGAAAATATCATGGCCTTAAGAAGGTGGCTAATTCTGGAGAAATTCTGATTTTTCTAAAAGAGCGGAGTAAATATAAATCACGTATCAGCAAATGGCAAAAGAACTTGATGTAATTACATATTTTACACGGCCTTATACTTCACAAGACAAAATGAAGTATCGAGAAACAGAAACTACTCTGAAATAAAAGTACGCCATAGATCCTATAATCAGCACCACGCCTGCTATAGAAACAAAGAATTGAGTCAGCTGAGTTTTAAAATACTGAATTCTTTTTATGAATAATATACACTTGTGCTTCCTCAATATCCAAATGCATCGGTTTCATAAATAACAAAGCCAACTATGGCGGCATATTGAAATGTAGCGAGAAGTTGATCAAAGAATATACTATTAAAAGGCCCGTAGTGCCCAAATACAAACCAAGCCTAATTAACAACATCCACAAGGGAGCATGTATTATTTCATTTTCAAAAATAAATTAAACGCTAAGTACGATCGTGTATCTAAAAATTATAAAAAAAACGGTGTGCATGTTTTGCTGGCGAAGAATAACTATGGTGAATTATAGTTGGCGACTCTCATCATTACAGCGATACGCTTATGCCTTTTGTGATTATGAATTTGTGAATGAAATTATTATGAGCTATTTGGTTTCATTCGTCGAGCTAGGTGATTTTAGAATAACGGAACGTTGGAACGGTTTATTCAAAAATCAAAGAAACATTGATCTAATACTTCATCCGGAAGGAAACGTAACTATTGTGAATGGATGGGTAGCGCTGGAATGACGCTTAGTTTTGGCGTAGCTGAGGAAGTAAATAGACGCATTATAGCCAACAGAGATATTTTTTGTGTCATATAATAAAATATTCAGAAAATGTAAATATATTAGAACAAATGTGTGTAAGTCAATAATTATCGGCTTATTGATTAAGCTAGATATTTTTATTCAATAGACTGAAGTACTATAACGATTGTTCTAAACTTTCCCTTTCTTGACATACCTTATGATTGAGTCTACACAATTTGAAAAGTTATCTACGGAGAAAATAATTGAATTGATCAAGAAAATGCGTGACGATCTGATCAATCATTTTTTCATAGTTGACAATTTGGAATCGTACTTCAAAAGTAAATATGAAAAACCCCTCAGCGATATAAAACGTGAATTTTTACTACGCGATTTGAAAGCGTTGATGACTTCGCCTGTTGATCTAGTCCATTATGCAACATTAATTAAAGAAATTAAGCAAGGGAGTTCCTCAAATCCGGTTAATGCAAAAGATGAGCTTTTCTATAAAGAACTGGAACTTATATTTGATAAGTATACATACTGATTACTATTTGTCAATGGTGGCCGCTTTGTAGCTTAAGTGCGTTGCTTCTCTTATGACAATATCTTTTAATACCGGCGCGTACTTTAACTTATCGCTGGTTTACTTTTTTCTAAATTATCCACAACCTGTGCCGCAATAAAATAGTGATCGATTAGATAAATTTCTATCTCTTGATTTCCATATTCAAGAATTATGGCTGCAGCATGACCTATCGTATTTACATCGCAAAACGTTCTTAATCCTACTTTGTCAAGTTACCAAATATTGGTAACGAAAAATTTGAGCACAAATCCAGCGCACGTTTTCTGCAGCTAATCAAAATTGCCAAGAGGTAATGCATCAGAGCTGCAGTCCTGAGTTAAGTATCCTATCCGCATGGCGGATAGGACGTTTGATATTGAAAGTAAGCGCAGGCTTGCTAAAAGCCTGCGCGTACTTTCAATAGGTTCACTGCGGCACTGCACATGTAATCTGGCTAAATATTTATTGCCGCAGAAGGAGATGCTTTTGATCGGGCATTCTTGCCGATTCTAGTCAGTAAAGTCATTTAAACAGTAACTTGACAAAGTAGGTTAATATTATTTTGCTAAAAAGTTATTTATGGTGCTGAAAGTGTAACCATGCTTCTTCATCCACAAAAGAAGTTCATTGAACCTCGTAATCATTTCTTGTCCAGAATTTTTCATAACAAATTTTGGTAGTTGTGGGTGCGATTTATTAAGTGAAGTAAACTCCCATGGATGGAAATAAAGATTTAAATAATGGTCTTTATTAATCGTTCGTCTGCACGCTTGCTTGTAGAACCACAACGGAAAATTATGGAATGAGAGCCAAAATAATGGCAGTCTGAGAAAGGGTGTCGCAGATGCGGGAACGTGTATTAGGTTGTTAACTTTAAATACAGTTCGTGGCTTTAATAGATTATTGTATCTGCCAGGCAAATAAACTGGATTTAAAGATGAGTTATAAATGTATCCAGCCTTTTCAATTTCTTTATCTTCTACAGGCATCATTCGTGCCATTCGATACCCTGTTATACTTTTGCCTGAAATCTTTTCGAGCTCAATTCTCGAGGTAAGTAAGTCTTCATTTTTAAAGGTGGAGTGATGAAATCCATGAGACGCGAGCTCATGACCTTCCTTTGTAATACGTTCAATTAAGTGATTGGAGTGCGTTGCAAATACAACGGTGCTGAAAAAGGTAGCTTGAATATTATGCGCTAGAAGTATGTTAAGAATAGTTTCAGTTCCTTGCTGCGATATTTTAATCTGATCCTCAAACAAGATTGGAATATCATATTCCAAGGGCATGTCAAACTCTTCAATATCAAACGAAAGTAGTACTTGCCTCACAGCGTTATTTTTTAGAACTGTAATTTGTATCCCTAATAAAATAGAGCGGTCGTTGCTTTGATTGAATTACAACTTTACTCATGTACAAGCCCATTATACCAATCATCAGCAATTGTAGACTTCCGAAGAAGATGATTGTAATCATGAGAGACGTCCATCCCGAAACTGTTTGGCCGATGAAATAACTTATAAGGGCATAGGGTACAAGGATCATTGAGAATAAAAACAAGCCAAGCCCTAATAAAGCAATTAAGCGAAGCGGTTTTACACTAAATGACGTTATTCCAAGCAGTGCAAAAGAGAGCATTTTCTTTAGATTATACTTACTCTCGCCAGAGTATCGTTCTCTTGGATCATAGTCAATAGCTACTTGACGGAAGCCTGCCCATTTGATCAAGCCCCTTATGAAGAGTTCACTCTCATTTAAGTGTGAGAAAGCATTTAAAACCTTCCGGTTAATTAGCCTGAAGTCAGCTGTTCCCTTTTCTAGTTTCAAGTCAGAGATTTTATCAAGGAGGATATAAAAGATTGCTGACGTTTTTCGTTTTAGCCACGGTAATTTTTTGTCATCGTTTCTTCTGGTATACACCACATCATATCCTTCTTTCCATTTTGCTAAAAGTTGTTCCACAATTTCAGGTGGGTGTTGCAGATCGCAGTCCATTGAAATCACACAGTCGCCCTTTGCTATATCCAGGCCAGCTTTCAATGCGTTTTGATGACCAAAATTTCTTGAAAGTTCGATGAAGAATACATTGGAATTTAAATCTGAAATCCCTTTGATAAAATCAAGCGAATCGTCCATACTTCCATCATCAATAAATATAATCTCATAGTTGTATGGCAATTTGCTGAACACATTCAGCAGTTCATCATAGACCAACCTTATATTAGTTGATTCATTATAGACCGGTATAATGATTGAAACTTTGTTATTGTGCTGCATACAAATCTGTGGATCTATAACAATTATTTTAACTTATATATTCTAAAGGATTTCGATTCATAAACTTCTGGATATTGCAATACTACGTCACCGTAGATCTCTTTCAAGATTACAATATACTTACAGCCCTTCGTTTTTATATTTTCAATATAGGCAGGTTCGTAAAACATTTCGTTGGGCGCCATCCACCCACGCCTATGAGCAAAATACATTGCAGTTGGGTAATGCGTTTCACCATTCATAGCCACGAGTTCATTCTTTTCAGAAAACCTGTCCATTATTAATTCTAAATTTTCAAGCGGTTGATAAACTTCCCTGAGCTTGAAATCATAAATTTGAGCTGCTAGACACTCCACACTAATTATTATAACAATGACTATAGGAGCTTTAGGATGATTAATCAATGTAAGTCCGTAACCCGTTATAAATGCCATTGAGGGAATAGCGGTTAGAATGTAATAATTGTCGCCGATTATGCTTGATCCAGTTTTAATTAAAAGTGTAAGAAATGCAAGGAAAGGGATCAAAAAGACAAAGAAAGGCAGCCATTGTTTTTTTCTTATTGTTAAAAAAATGGCTGAAATGAAAGCGGCGAAGCCAATATATTTTAACGGCGTTGAGTAGAATCGCTTTAGTACTTTTGGGAGTTCTTCATAAATCATATGTATACCCTGATGAAAAGACATTCCCATAAAGAAGTGACCTTCAAATCCATAAGTAGAATTGAGATATGGCACCCATATAAAATACCACCAGCAAACTAGAAGTAATATTGCGCTAGAAAAAATCGCTAATATAATTTTTCTGTTTAGTGATATGCCGTTGCTTATGATCGGAATGGCTAGCACAGTCAAAATGGTGGCAGCTAAAATTTTCGAAAGACATCCAAGGGAGCCTAATACGAAAAAAATCAGGAGGTTTTTAGCTGAGCCTTCGCCCAGAAATTTCAATGCATAATACAAAGCGATAATGCATAAAGACAATGCAAAGACATCCGGTATATTTTTTCGCGAGTAAGAAAACCACAGCGAGACAAGCAAAATGATAGAAGCATTGAAGGCAGCGGGTTCTGTAAAATATTTTTTGATGAGCTTATAGAAGAAAAATACACCGACGGATGAAAATATTAATACGATCAATCTTCCATACCAATGTTCAAAACCAAACACGACAGACATAAGGTAAACCAAGTAATTGAGTATTGGAAATTCACATCCCACTATGCCCGTCTTTTCACCTGCAACATCCACACGTGGGTACAAAATATTGGCGTCGTGTTCATAAAAATTTCTAGCGACCATCATGCCGTCAGTTTGCCGCCAGTTATGGCCCATTTCAAGTGGTGGCATTGTTATTCCATACATTCTTACCAGGAATAAAAGCGCTATCCAAAACCTGATGTCTTTAAAAACTGTATATATTTTAAAATCGGTCGTCATTATTTCAATTGGATTGTGATTTAACTTTTTTATGTGGTAAATGTCTCATATTTACAACGATGCTTTTGTTAACACATAATTGCTTCGACTTGGATGAATTGTTAACCCAGCAACTTTAGTAAGATTCATTGTATTGCGTTTCGCAACTTCTTTTAGTGTCTCTTCAGATATTTTGAGAAGCGGTATGTCGTTCACTACCTTTCGATAATTAGAAAAGACTACATAATGGATAAACTTAAAAAAGGATTTTAACTTCCCTTGCTGTGTACATTTTAAAAATAAAGATAATGCATCTTTCACAGAAGAGGTTCTGTCATCGATTACATCAGCAATGATCAATTTTCCATTTGGCTGAAGAAACGGTGCAAGTGTAGCCACGAGCTTTTCAAGATCTTTCACGCTTTCAAAGTATTGAACAATGCTTAGCAGAATAAAGTAATTAAATTTTTTGCCAGATAATTGTTTACGTAATATTTTCTCGTTGGCCGACGAATCTGCTGTTATAATGAAAAATGTTGAAGAGGGGTGTTTCTTTTTACAAAGCGCTACATAAGATGAATTGAGATCGGCTCCTTCAATCACGGGTTTATCTGTAGTTAACCGCGCAAAATAATCTGAAAAATATCCAGGACCACATCCGTAGTCTAATATTTTATCGGTCGCTTTAAGTTTAAGTAATTTGTTTAACTCAGATGCAAAAAAGAAGGTGTTAACGTACATGATGTCATTAAATGCGCCTTGTTCATTTGTCCAGAAGTTATCCCATCGATTAACGGTCATAGTTCTTAATAAAAATTGTGAAGATAGATATTAATCGGTACAGGTCAATGGCGTATTTAACTGCCGCGAACGATTTGCAACTGCCTTTATTTAAATGTAGATGGTATTGTTTATGATGCTAATACCCTGGCAAAAAATGCTATGCCATAGGAGATCATTCTCATTAACCTGAGCATTTTACGAAAAATGAGCACTACCAAACTATTTAGCCATGCCATCCAGAACACTGCAAGCATTTAGTTGTATATAGATATTTCGGTCTGTATCAAGAACTAATACGCTAGCGGCTTAACACCCTTACACTCGTAAGATTTGATGTTAACTGAGTCATTTTTGGGCAAGTCAAAACAACTTATAAAATTAACTTTATAAGACGTAAACATCATACTCATTATTATGTCAATAGCGGTGAAGACACAGAAAGTCATGTTGGGTGTAATTTCATGTGAAATAAAAATTATCGTTGGTATTATGTTATGCGCTTCTCACCTGGGAATTGCGCAAAATGTAAAAAGTATATCAAACTGCTATAAGAATTCGCCTGTGTCGTTATCACCATCAAAAAAGATAGCGTTAGCCGATATTTTAAGTATTCCACCTTCAACATCAAAGGCATACCATTTGGAAAGCAAACCAGGAAGCGTAAATGTAATCTATCTTGATTTTGATGGACAATTTCTCCCTGCTACGACGCTTAAAAAATACACCCCTACTACTTATACAGGTCCGTCATTAACACTTTCTGCTGCTAATGTTTCTGAAAGCGATATCATTACAATTTGGAAGACAATACGCGAAGATTTTATTCCGTTCGATGTTAATGTTACGACCGATTCTGTTGTGTTTAATAATGCAACAATTGGCAAAAGGCAGAAATGTATATTTACACCAGATGATGAATGGATAGGCGTATTAGGCGCGGCGCTTCTCGGAAGCTTTACCACAGATGAAGTTTGTTTTGCATTTACAAAATACAATAAAGGTAAAGCAGCAGCAGAAGTAGGAGCACATGAGCTGGGTCATACCTTCGGACTTACGCACGATGGCACGACTGCCGTGCCGGCTTACTATAACGGACATGGCACAGATCCCAATACATGGTCACCTATCATGGGTGGCTCACATTCCAGCAATGTAATACAATGGTCAAAAGGTGAATATCAGAACGCGAATAATGCGCAAGATGATCTGGGCGTATTGGCATCAAAACTTGGCTATAGAACTGATGATGTAGGCGGTACCATAGCAACAGCAAAAACTTTAACAATGGATATCAATGGAACCATATTACCCATTTCAAATACAGGCGTTATTACTTCTGCTGCTGATGTAGATGTGTACGCTTTTTCCACTACAGGAGGTACCGTAATTATCAACGCAGACGGTGTTTCATATGCTCCCAATAATTCAGGAGCACAGACGGCTATGAGTAACCTTGATATTCTACTGCAATTAAAAGATGGTGCTGGAACTGTGCTCGCATCATCAGATCATCAAAACTTACTGGCTGGTTCAATTACACAAACCCTTACTGCCGGAACCTATTATATTTTTATAGATGGAACCAGTTACCTCAATCCACTATCAACTGGTTATTCTGATTACGCGTCAATTGGGGAATATAGTATCTCGGGAACAATACCTTTGGGTACTGATCAAACGCCGGTAGTGAAAATGATTACTAGAAGTTACCTTGATATCGATTACCCCATCGATCATTTGTTTACGCCAAAAACAATTCCCTTGTTTATTCAGGCAAGCGCTGCCGATGCAGATGGAACGATTTCGAAGGTTGAGTTTTACAACGGTGATACCAAGCTTTCCAATGCTACCGCAAACAATCCATACGGTTATCTTCTTATTATAAACACTGCTGGCATATACACCTTATCAGCAAAAGCTACGGATGATGATGGTAATGTATCAACCGCGGAGCCTATTACCGTAGAAGTTTTCGAACCACGGGTCGATATCCTTACACCTGAAGACATGGCATCATATGTTGAATCTGATGATGTTACAATTAACGCGTTCGCTGATGTTCATTGGTCAAGGTACATTGATAAAGTGGAGTTTTTTGAGGGCGCTACATTGCTCACAACCAAGACAACAAGGCCCTACTCTTATACAATATTTAATGCTGCTTCAGGTGCCCACACCATTTCTGTTAAGGCTGCGTTAAGCTATTATTACACCGTAACGACAACAGCTTCGGTTACTTTCAACGTTTATCCACATCAACCAGGAAATTTTACGGAATCCTCAAACAACATATGCCAAGATGCTACGAATGTTACGTATTCGGTACCTGTTGATAATGACGCCACGTATGACTGGACCTATACAGGATCGGGGATGACAATCATATCAGGTAATACAAGTCATGATATTGTTGCAGCGTTTTCCTCTGCGGCTACGTCCGGAATAATGTCTGTATCAGCAACGAAAAATGGATTGACTAGCGAGCCACAAACAATAAACATTTCTGTGAACGAAGCCCCTGAACAACCTTCTGCCATAGCTGGAACAACTAACCCATTTAAAGGGTCTGATGGAAATGCGTACGTGGTAGCTGATAACAATTCTGTAATCTATGAATGGGATTACGATGGGGCAGGAGCGACAATTCATGAGCCAGGCAGTAACAATATTTCATTAGATTTCGATGGTTCTGCAACATCGGGCCTTTTATCAGTAAAGGCGATAAACGCTTGTGGTACGAGTGATGCGGCCACATTGGCGCTTGAAATAATAGATGCGACTACTGGAATCACCAATGATGAAAATGATTTGATTACACTCAGTCCCAATCCGTCAACCAACAGATTTTATATTTCTATTCCAGCTATGTTTGGAGATTCTGATATCACGGTAGTGAATACATTGGGTCAACAAATGTATAATACCAAATTGTCTGCTGGTGGAACAACGCAAGTGTCTATACAAAATTCAGGAACTTATGTAGTCTCGATTCGATCAGGCAAGAAACATGTAAGTAAGAGAGTTGTAATTCGCTAAGCTAGATAGGATCTACTTCAAGTCTTAAGTCATAGCTGTGGGCATGTAAAATTGTGCTTACATGATGAAACTAAGCTAAAACAGTTTCTTTATTATATCTCGATTTATAATCTAAAGGAGATAGGCCTGTTATTTTTTTAAAAGCTTCTCTAAATGTTTTATCATCTGAATAGCCTACTTCGTTCATCACTTCGAAAATGCTTTTCTTACCTTTTCCTAAAGTTCGTTTTGCTGCTTCAACTTTTACACTTTGCAATATTCTACAGGTGTATGCCAGTAGCTTTGATAAAACGTCTATCGAAATTTCGTCAGCTAATGGCAAGTTTCGACGCTAGCTGTTTGAATGAATTTCTTTCGTTTAAATTCTCCTCAATATAAGTTTGTGCTTGGCAAATCAATTCATCGCCAGGGTTCTTCTGCGCCTGGAAAATGAAAAAAGGTGACTGTGACGTTCTATCAATATCAATTTGAAAAATCTTTGCGCATGCAATAGTCATGGTGCCCCCATAGACGAACCATGCATTTATCAAAATGTATTTATAGGACCACGCCTAACTTGTCCTTTATATCCCAACCATAATAAAAGCACCCCAATAAAAGGGATCTGGATATTTTGCTTTTAAGTTTTGTTGAGCGGTACGAAAGGCTACGTGTAGATCTTTATTTTTAAGTTTCTCCTCGTAGAACAGAGACATAAGTTCCTGCGTTGCCGCATCATCAACACTCCACAAACTCATGATCAGATTACGCGCACCTGCTAACGTGAAAGCACGTTGTAAGCCGTACACGCCTTCACCATTCTTAACTACACCTAACCCTGTTTCGCATGCAGAAAGCACTACCAAGTCTGTGTTATCAAGATTTAGATTCATAGCTTCATATGCAGTGAGTATGCCATCATCGCCTGCATCATTCACGGCAATGCCTGTACGTAAGAAGTTCTCTGCACCTGCAAGTATGATTCCTGCCTTTAACAAAGGATTAGGTACATAGTCTGATTTCACATCATCCGCTTGTGTTGTCACATCATCCTCTTCCAGGAAATAACCATGTGTTGCTATGTGCAATACCCCCGGACTTTTTACATTTTTCAGTACGCCCTCGCCAGCCCTTTCTTCCAGATAAATATCTGGTTTCGATGTAAGTTGTGAGATCAACTGAATTTCTTTTTGTGTACCTGGCAAAACAGATATACCCTCATCACCACGCATCACCCTAAGTAGCCCGCCACGCAGTGTCCGGGTAAGTGTACCGTCACGCGTCATGGAATGCGCCCCTGGTTCTGTAACGTTTTTGCTTTCTAAATTAAATTTTGGAAAACCTATTAGTGTCGTTGATGTATTGGTAGTGGCTGTTGATTTCGAACTTTCAACAACTTCGCGCGTGTTGGTGAGTATTCGTATATCGAATTCATCAATTAAATATGTTTTCGTATCCGGATTCTGAATGGTGCTTATGTTAATTTGATTATAGACGCCGTCGGGAGAGAAATAAATTTTATTGATTTTATTTTGCTTTAAGTATACCGACAATCCTTTAAAATAGTTTGCAAATGAACGTTCATCGTCTTGAAAATATTGAATATGATTGCGGTATGAATTCAACAGCTTACCCTCCATTTGAACGCCGTTGTTGACATAAATTAATTCTGGCTGATTGATTGTTTGTGATGTTAGCACCAATAAGGCGTAGGCAATTGTATCCTGAAATCTTCCCCCGTTGGTTGGCATAAAAGATCTGAATCTGACTACTTCTATTGCAGCTTCATCATTTTTTAACGTGCGCTGAATTTCTTGCCAAGTAATATTTTTTCGGGTAAACTGCTTTGCAAATACGGCTGATTTACGTGTGAGTTCTTTTTCGAGTTGGTCAGTTCGTCGTATAAGTGAATCCAATTTGGCTCGCCCGGTATTCTGACTGTATAGCTTGGCAATCTGTTCTTTCTGCTCCTGCCAAGTCTCAAAATCTTTTATCAACACCGTGTCCTTGCTTGTATGAATGGCTTGTTTAACCTTTTCAGTAGCGTACATTATAGCAGCCTTGGTATTCACCTGATAATTATAAACATCACCTAGAACAAGGGGGTTTTCCTTGTAGTAATCCATAGCGAATGAATTATACTTCTCTATAGCGGGCTTGATGTTGTTATAATAAAATTTAGCTTTTTCTTCTTCTGTGAGCGCAGGGAAAGTCACTCCTATTTGCTGATAATAATTGTCGAACACCTGACCAAAAGAACGATATGCGTCTTTTAATTGCTTTTGCTCCCAATGATATTCGCCTATCTTCTGCAAACTTTCTGTTGTCTTCGGATGGTTCTTACCGAGCTTAGATGTGCGGATGGCAGCAGATGTTTTTAAATACTTAAAGCCCAATGTTCCCTTTCCGTTTTTCCAATGTGCAATGCCTAGACTATAAGCAGCCGTTGCATACTCCGGACTTTTATCATCTAGCTTATTCTTATAAATCATTAAAGCTTGCTCCAGTAAAGGAATTGCTTTTGCAGGTGAACCTGCCACCCGATAAACCCGCGCCAGGTTACTGAGCTTACGGGCAAATGATACCGTCTTTCCTTCATTAAGCTTTTTCTGAATGTCGAGTGACTGAAGAAGTACTCTTTCCGCGCGCCCATGCTTTCCTTCATCACTAAACACTACACCCAAATTCGATAAAGTCAGCGCAAAATCAGGATGCATGACGCCTACTGAGATACTATCACGCGATTTGATCTCGAGAAATTTTTTTTCAGCGCGGTCAAACTGACCCAAGTATTGATAAATCAAGGCCTGGTTGTTTAACGTTGCCAGATAATCTCTGTCTGATGATTTGAGATGGCTTAAGACATAATCAAAAGCTTCTTCCGCTTCCGGATATTTACCACGGGTCATATACAATATGCCCTTGTTGATGGTAGCGTTAAGAAACTCCTGCGACTGAGGACCTGGTGTTTTTTCAAGTATACTGGCAGCCTCAGATAGTGTTTTGGTGGCTTTACTGAATTGATTGGTTAACGTATACAAGTCACCTAGCGTGTTTAACAAAATGCCTTGATTGGCTGCACCTTTTGCTTGGCGTTTAATGGTTGATTGCAATAGCTTTTCAGCATCGTTAAATCGATCTAATTGTATGTAGATATCTACGGCAGTTAAAACTGAAAAAACAAAATCATCCGCGCTTGGACCATAGCGTTTTTTATCATTTTCTATGAGTTGATCAGCGGCAATACCTGCTTGTGGATAGTGACCAGCTTGTAAATTGATGTAAGCTAAATTATAAAGTGTGCTACTGTATTCCTCAGTCCCCGTGAGACCGAGCGCTGCCCGTAATTTCTTTTCACGTTCAAACCAGGGGAGGGCTTTATCAAGTTTACCCAGTTGATAATAGGCATCGCCAACAAATGAAAAGCTATTGGCACTTAAAGTGTCCTTATTTGTAATCGATAATTTTTCTACATCAGCTACAAATTTTAGACATGCTTCATAATCTCCTTCTTTGTGATTATGCGCCAGCGTTGGGTAGAAAGCTGACTGCGATAGCGCAAAATGAAATGAACATAACGATACAAGAAGCAGGAGATTTGATTTCATGTTTTCATTTTTTTGTGATGGAATGGAAAATGGCCAAGTGGAAAATACCTGGCCATTTCATAAACATTGTTTTTAATTCGTGATTAATTTATCCCGGCTTCGTTCTAATCAACAACAATACGGACTTTCTTAACGCTTTTATTTTTATCCCTTATATCAAGTAAATACATGCCTTGCGGAAGGCTGCGTACATCCAAAGAAATTTGTTTTTCATTTGCATTTGCCATTTGGATTCTTCTACCCATAAGATCCATCATCTCAACTTTTCTAGACGAAGCCTGAGAAGCGAACTTGATTTTAACAGATTCTTTTGACGGCACCGGATATACTTCGGCCATGTAATCTTGCTGATCTTCTATACCGTTAATGACAAGTTGCCGTACGCTTATTTTATTTTCAGCTACAGTAGCTTCAACCTGAACTTGAGATGCATCACCTAAGCCAATTGGAATTGAAATAAAAGAGTTTCCATCCATCGGGTAGCCGGGATACTGGATATTAAGCCTGTATATACCGGGTGTCAGATGATTAATTTCAAATTCGCCATTTTCATTAGTAAAAACATAGCCTGCTAAAGTAAGAACATCGTCTTTAGTTCTTCCGCCACTTTCAACCCTACGTGCGCATACCCCTGCGTTTTCTACTCTGCCTTTACCCTTAACTCTACCACCATTGTCACCTAATTCTTCCTCTAGTATACCTTTAATCACTCCAGTGCCAGTTGAGGGTGAAGGTTTAAATTCAGACATAACATCATAACTAATGTTCAAGTCTTTTGTTATTGAAATAGTTTCAGCCTCCTCCCAGAAAATGGTTTTTGAATAATATGTAGGTAATGCTTTTACATACGTTAATGTATCAGCAAATGCCAGCAACTGGTAATCATCTAATACTACTTTGTTGAACTTATAGTTACCCAATTCATCAATTTTCTGAACGCCTAAGGTGTCATAACCCCCTGTTTGTGTAATTTTTAACAAAGTCACTGTTCCTTTTGTTGCAGGATTGTTTGAACCGGCAAATAATATTCCGGTAAGATCAGTAACAGCTAAGACAGTTTGTGGCAGTGAGGTTAATACCAATGAAGGCACTGTGGGATTGGTAACTGTACAGATATAGGTTCCCATATTAGTTTTATCCAAAGATTCAATGAAAAAGGTAGGTAATGTTGCCCCTGGAATAATAATATTATTTTTCTTCCATTGGTAAAGGTTATTAACACCCGGTGTAAATATACTTACAGCATAGTAACTTTTTACTTGAACAGAGTCTTGTATAATCATACCGAAATTAGCTTGATTTAAGTAGCTGATCTTTGCAAGCAAGCTCTTGTTAGATTCAAGTGAACCAAAGTCGAGTTTGTTTCCGGACACATTAAAAGATGTTAATTTTGTCAATGGTGACAAATCTGGAATGCCTGTAATTTTGTTTGTTGAAATATCAACGGTCTTTAAATTAGCTATGTCAATAATTTCGAGAGGAATAGCGCCGTTCAGGTTGTTATTATTTAGCTTGATATCGCTTACCCGGTTGGCTGTTATAGTTACGCCAAACCATGTTGATAATTTACCGGTGAGCCAGCCTGCTTTATTTGTCCATGTTTTACCGTTGGTGGCGTTGTAAATATGAACCAAGGCTAGCGAATCTCTTTTCAATGATGATATTTTAAGATTAACTGGCCTTGAAATTAATGTAAGACCTGGCACTAATGGGCTGGTAACTTCATACACATAAGAACCCTCTTTACTAATATCAGCAGACGTGATTATGAAGGATGACCCGGTTGCGCCAGCAATGGCAACGCCATCTTTATTCCATTGATATTGATTAGAAGTGCCACCAACAGATGTGGAAATAGTATGAGATGCACCGGGCAGAAGTAGAACCTGATTTTTAACGCCAACACTATCTTGTGGTACATAGGTAAGCGGACCTACATCTGTGTTATACTCCAGGTCTTCAAAGGTTAATTTATTAGCTTGAACATGGGCTTCGGTAAGTACAGGCAGTGTTGAAAAATCAGGGATATCAGTAATCAAATTGTTGTTCAAATACAACGTGTACAGTATAGGTAAAGATGCTAGCTCGAGTGGAATATTGGTAATCTGATTGTCGTTCAGAATGAGTGACTGAAGGTTCACCATGTTTTGGAAGGCTGCTGGTATCGCACCTGTTATCCCGCAGGAAGAAAGCTTTAATGACGCAAGATTGGTCATGGATAATATGGGCGATGGAAAATTACCCAGCTTTAGTTTATTCGCGGTCAAAGACAATTCCGTTAGATTCACTAGGCTACTGAAGACTGCTGGAAGTGTACCTGTTAACTCATTACTGCTTAGGTTCAAATAATTAAGGTTAACCAAATTATTCAATGAACCCGGGATCGATCCACCAATTTTATTTCTATTCGGGTTAGTCGACTTTCCGTATGGTGTACTACCACCTAAATCGAGTTTTGTTAGTTCAGCAAGATTACCAATATCAACAGGAAGTGTTCCGGTTAAATTGTTATCCGGTAAATTGATTTCAGTTATTCTGCCATCGCCAAATATCAGCCCTTGCCATGTTTCTAATGGTGCCGACAACCACCCTTCTTTATTCACCCATGATGCCCCACCGGTCGAATTGAAAAGTGCCACCGCGGCAAGTGAGTCGACACTAAAAACTGATGATACCGTTAGAAATATAGGTTGGCTAAATAGCGTAACCGTTGGTACAGTGGAGTTGGTAATACGAAGTTTATAGACTCCATTATTCACTGGCGAAACATCACCAATAGATATAGAATTAGAGTTGCCTCCCGGCATAGGTTCGACTCCTTTTATCCACTGATATTGATTGGCAGATCCGCCTACAGTGAATGAAGCTGTGAAAGTTTCACCACGCCCCAATTTTACATTTTGCACGTTGCCTAATGGTTTTTGGTTATTATAACTCATATTGGCAATTCCTTGAATGGGCTCCAAATCTTCGAAAGTGAGTTGGTTATAACCTATCTCCAATAAATTAAAATTCCAGGTTGACACATTGGGTAGGCTGGTCAGTTCATTATGCTCAAGATTAATAGCCACAGGTCCGGTTATCGTTGATAGGTCTGGGATGGTCCCAGTGAATTTATCGCCCGACAGATCAAGCTCAGTCAGATTTATTAAGTTTCCAAGGGCGTTAGGTATAGTTCCCATAAAGCCGTTGCGTGAAAGTTCTAGTGTTGTTAAGTTCGTTAATGTCAGTACCTCGCTAGGAAATGCCGTGAAGTTGTTTCCCGAAAGTCTTAATGTTGTTAGATTCGTGAGGTTTGCTATCTGTGAGGGAACTGTGCCGTTTAGGCCAACTCCTTGGGTAACGTTTATCACTTCGAAGGATGTAAGTGCAGTAAGATCGCCTAGCTCAGGAGGAAGAAAACCCGTTACATTCATTTCAGGTAGTGACACTTCTGTTACTCGAAAAGCGCTGACTGTTACACCAAGCCAGGTATTTACGGCGCCAATCAGCCAAGGGTTGATTTGATTTGACCAACTTGGTCCATTCGTTGAATTGTAAAAAGCTACCAATGCAAGTGAATCAGATGAGGAGACAGATTGAAATCCGTTTACTTGAACGTAAGCTACTTTGTTATCACTTTGGCAGCCCACAACGCTAGTACCCGTAATAGAATATTGGACAGGCTGCGCTTGCCCGCCACTGTTGGTGAGCGTCTGTATGATTAGGTTTCCGGCTCCTCCCGTGGCCCCAGTAATTTCAACAGGATTTGCAACTGTGTAAATGAACGCTACGGTAGGCATACTGCTGCTTAAAGAAATGTTTGTAGTTCCACCATTTGATATCACAGGTGTATTATTCGTGATAATAACGTCTGGAGTTGGATTGATTGTAACAGTGAGGGTATATGAATTGCCCTGACACCCAGCCGTAAAACCAGTAGGTGTGATGGTATAAATTAGGTTTTGTGCTACGCCCGATTTATTAATGATCGTATCATTAAGGTAGGTGCTATATTTAGATACCGTACTCTCTCCCGTTACATTGGGGTTGTTTGCCGCTACCCACATAAAATTTGATGGTACACCATTGCCGATATTATTTTGAAGATTGTAGTTCAGCGACCGGCCACTACATTCAATAAACCCGGTGTTAGTGGCTGTAGGCGGGGTGTTGCCCGTTATATCAGCCACTTTTGTGCCCGGACTCATGCCATTGATAGCAATTGTACTTGCAGGCGCATAAACTACCTGGTATTCGGTTGCACTGGGAGCAATAAACTTCAATCCCTTAATTGAAATGGAGTTTAGCTCGCTATCATTATTGTTGTTAGATTCATTTAGGGTAATCACAACCTGAGATGCGGAAACTACTATTGAAGCGGTAACTGAAGCACTCCCGGAAAGAGTAACGGTTTCGCCACCACCTAAACCAAATGACCCTGAATTTGCCTCGAGTATGATAGTGCCAGACCCAATAATATTAAAATCACTTGCTGCTGATTCGGTAATAATGATTTCTGATAACAAAGTACTGCTTCCAACGCAAACCTGATTCGATGCTAATAATAATGGATTGTTGCCACCGTTTACGCTCATATGCAAAACCAGCAATAAAGGGAGCATGAAAAATTTAGTCATAGATATTGAAATTATGGCCTATTTATAAACTTATAAGCAGCAGTTTAATAACAATGCTCATTTAGGTAAATGAGTCATTATCACGGAAATTAATCAAATGAAGCGGTTAACTGAAGTTATCCTTAAGGCACTAGGTGTAGAAGTAAAAAGAAAGATGTAAGAATAGATTTGGTATTCAAGAAAAACGCATTGCTTTCAAGGTTCTCAGAACTTTCATGCGCAAAAACGCATTGCAGGTCAAGAACCAAGTAAAATCAAAAAACATGACTTAACGTTTAGTGCGCTGTGGTTTTGGATTCAATTCAATGTATTAAACGAAGGAAGGACTATCAATTTTCCTTTTTTACTTACAACAAGCGAGATTACTTAAAAGAGAACTTAACTGTTTCAGTTAAGGCTTTCCATTGATCTGTTCTGAAAGGTACGGCAGGAAATCCCTCCTTATTGAACAAGTTACAGTCCGAAGCATCATCGGCCCAACCAAAACGAACTGCTACCGGTTTAGAAACTTCATCATTATAAACGATTACATGGTTGCCTTCGATGGAAGCCTTTGCAAATCGAAATTGACGGTCTTCTCCTGCAATTTCAAATCCTTTAACATATCCATATCGGTCGTGCCCAGCGAGACCGTTGCCTACGTTGTTGAAGTGTATAACAGCACGACCATCTGTTATTTCCATCGACTTAAATGTAGGTCCACTATCTAATACTTTTTGGTTGTACGTTCTATTGAGAGCAAGAGCTGCCAAACGTTTACCTACGTCTTGTTTGTTCAGTGGGTGAATATCATAGGGATTGCCAATATCAGTGGTTACAGCCATGCCTGTGTTAGGCAATGAAAGCGTCAAAGCTTGTGCTTCCCTCAATTCGGCCCAGGTGCTACCGTTTATGCTATTGCCATTGTTCTCATTGTAAGAAGAAAGCTGTACAAAATAAAAAGGAAAATCACCCGTGCCCCAATGCTTTCTCCAATCTGTTATTAACAACGGAAAAGCTTTCCGATATTGATATGCTCTTGTTGAATTTGATTCTCCCTGATACCAAATAACACCTTTAATTCGGAAAGGTATAATTGGGTTAATCATACCGTTGAACAATAGGGTAGGGTATGAATTTGGCCCAACAGCGGAGGTCTCTTTTCGTATGCTTTCAACTCGATAAGACCAATATCCAGATAATGGTAGCACTTCGTTTCCAATCTGTAGGTTAACATCATTTGCATCACCAAGAATTCCGCCAGCACCTCCTGTATCTTCTATGCGTACAGCTATAATGTTCATCCCACTTTTTAAGACACCTGAAGGTATAGTATAACTTCTCTGCTCATTCCACTTTTGATTTAAACCGCCAACTTTTACGCCGTTTAAATAGGTTATGTCAGAATCGTCTATCATGGAGAGATGGAGTGTGGCCGGCTTTCCTGTTGGATCATTTTTTAATTCAAATGTTTTTCGAATCCATACAAACCCATCCACGTCACCAAGTTCTTGTAACTCCCATGCTAATGGTATTTTCATTGTTCTCCACGATGAAGCGTCATAAACCTGGTCTTTCCAATTAAACGCTTCCGCAGAATCTTTTGGTAAAACGTCCTGCAACAAATTCACCTTATTCATTATTTCAGACGCTTTGAGTTTGGTTAATGAATCAAGACTTAACTTGGGTATGTTAGCAATACAATCTTTAAACTCATCGCTTTGTGCTAACCCATCCTTACTTGTCCACGTTTCTGAAATTGTACCTCCCCAGGTGGAGTTTATTAAACCAATTGGTACGTTTAATTCTTTTACCAGCGATCGGGCAAAAAAGTATCCTACGGCAGTAAATTCTCCTACCGTATTAGGATTGCAAACTTTCCATTCTCCACCCGTAATATCTTTTTGGGGTGACATAGCTACGGTATTTGGAATATCAATATGTCTGATTGTGGGATAGTTTGCTAGTTTAATTTCATTATTCGCATCATTGCTATTAGCGACCGACCACTCCATATTAGATTGACCAGAGCAAAGCCAGACATCTCCAATTAGTATATCGCTTAGTGTAATTGAATTTTTTCCTTTTACAACCAATTGAAAAGGACCTCCTTCTGGTTCGGGTAGGAGGGTGATTTTCCAATTGCCATTCTTATCAACAGTAGTCGCCTTCTTCTGACTCTTAAAGCTTACTACGATTTTTTCTTTCGGTGAACCCCATCCCCAAACAACGATGTCTTGGTTCCGCTGTATTACCATATGGTCACCAAATACCTTTGCCAATTGCACGTTTGCATTTGCGTTTTGGATTACCAGCCAAAGAATGGATAGGAGAAAAATCCTTTGTATGTTATGTTGCATAGAGAATGGCCGAAATATAATTTGTAATAGTTCTTTTAACTTATGGCCTGGTCTGTGTCCACAAGGCCAAATAATAAGTTGACTTCCCAATATTACGTTGAAAAAACTAGTTAGCAATGAGCGCTTTAAAGTAATAAATATGGGTGATGGTACTGTCCAGCTACAGGCAGTATTATTTTTGAGAGTAATTCGCTTCAAAAAAGCTCAACATATCATCGGTTTCGCCACTAATGGTAATCTTAGCGTTTTCTTCCCGGCTAGTATCAGTTTTTAAATGTTTGATATTTCCCTTATCCAGCCATAGATGTGTCTTTGTGCCAGCAGTGTATAGAACTGTATCAAGCAAATTACTTCCTTTAATATTAACGGTGGAACTGTCTGAGAGAAGATTTGTGTGACTGATAATCGACTTTTTTATATCTACCGTGCCATTAGATACGGAGAGGGAAAATGCTTTTGAATAGAGGTTCTCAAGAGAGAAGGTTCCATAATTAAACTTAGCCGAATTTAACTGTGGTACTTTTACGATTAAGGATCCCCAGAAATAGTTTTGATTTACATTTTCCTTGCATAAAGAAAGAAAAAGTGTGTCATTCTCGACTTTAGCTTGCAACACATCATCTAAATGAGAGGGTTTGTACAGTTGATAAAGATTTAATTTTTCATTATTAGAAGTGATTATTCTTACGTTGAAACTACTGGAGCCCATCCATCCGTTTTTATAATGCAGTCGTCCATCTATAGTAATATGGTTGAATGATGGTAAGTCCTGATAAACAGTATCAATTGACAAATTTTCAATATAGAAATTGCCCTGCAAGTAGGCTTGCTTCATGCACAAATTGTATGTCCAAAGTGATATTGGTATAGCTATGAGTAATAATATTAAAAGTTTATTGCTTGTTTTCATGGGTCATTATTTACTGTTCTTATTGTATCTTTTGAATTTTTCAAATCGTTCCTGCAGCTCCTCTGGTTCTATGTTCATGAGTGCCATTTTTTTAAATAATTCAGGGAGTTCTTCTTTAAGGAAATGTTCTTTTCTTGATTTTGCAATTTGATTAAGTGCATTAGAACCTACATAATATCCCATGCCCCGGCGCGTATAAATAATTTCCTGTTGTTGCAAATATTCATAAGAACGCATTACAGTGTTGGGGTTAACTTCCAAGCGAACAGCAAGCTCCCTTACCGAGGGAATTTTTTCTTCAGCGTTCAATTTTTTGATTTGGATCTGATCGCATATATAATCTGCGATTTGCAGGTAAATAGCATTAGAATCTTTGAATTCCATTGTGTTACGCCTTTCAGTTTATAATTGTTTTTCCCGCAGCCTGAACCACGTAATCAGCCACAGAAACGGAAAAACAAGGATGAAGAGTATATTAAAGATTATAGATAGAGCACCTGAGAATCTTAACTGAAGTGATTTTTCGTATAGTGAAAATCGCACAGGCTGATATGGCCAAGTAGACTCAAGGGTAAAGTGTTCAGGTCTGTTTTTAAGCAGCTCCATCACTTGCGCTGGTAATTTTTCTGGTATGATATTTTTGAATGTGCGTTGGCTCATTTGATGTGCAGAAAAACTTGCTAAAAAAATAAGAATGATTGCCAGAGAGAGACTTTTCAACAAAGCATATTTTTTAAAGACTATACTGAACAAGAGAAAGAATGATTGTATGAGAATGAAAAAGTAAGCCAAATTTATAACATAGCTGTCCTTAAAATCCCAGAGCCTATTGAAGTTGCCTGTAATTTCATTGTCGATGTAATTTCCAATAACCAATAAGGGATAGGTAGTTAAGGTATATATGATAGGGAAAAGTATCAATGCATAAAACAATGCCACCAATAGCTTTTCAAGTACTGATGCGGGGAGCATGATATTTTGAATACATTTGCTTTTTTCTTCGTATGATTTAAAAAGCGTTGATGAGAAAACTACCCCGATACCTAATAGCCCCATAGTAAATATCGCTTCCTGACTACCGTAAGTGATCCCGTAGGGGCCTGTGGTGCCTGTGTAAAGAATAGCGAAAGCCATGATACCAGCCATTGCAAACATTCCAAATAAGTATAACTTTTGATTATCCACCCACTGTTTTTTAAAGAGCAGCAGCAGGCGCTTGAATGAGAGTTGCATAGTATGTTTTATTTAAATAATGGAACGAGTTTATTTTTTTCTACTATCAAAGCATTGAAGAACATCTCCATATCAAACTTTGATAATTCACCAGTTTTATTAAGTGATACTGTGGCATATCCACGCAATGCACCTTCACTGTAAATAAGGTCTTTTACTTCATCCTCCTGCATTACCTGCTTGAATAACAGCTTTCTTGTAATGCTGTCAACTGATTCGTGAAGGATTATCTTTTTATCATCAAGGATCAACACGAAATCAATGAGGCTGTCAAGGTCTTTTACCTGATGGGTACTAATAACAATGATCTGATCATCATGTAAAGTACCAGCAATGATTTTTCTGAATTGTCTTTTAGAGGGTATATCCAAACCATTTGTAGGCTCATCCATAAGAATAATTTTCGCACGTGTTGCCAGGGCAAAGCTTATAACTACTTTTTTCTGTTGTCCGTAGCTAATACTTTGCAGGTTCACATTTCCATCCACATCAAAGTCAGCCAGACATTTGTAAAATGCTTCGTTATCAAAGGTTTTATAGAAGGGAGCATTTGTTGCCAGGTAGGTTTTAATGTTCACGTTGGGCAGGTAGAATTCTTCTGGAAGGAGAAATAGCTTCTGAAGTAAATGGGGGTTTCTTTGGACTGGTTCATCATCCAATACGCGTATAATTCCTTTTTCAGGATACAGTAATCCACAGAGGTTATATAACAAACTGCTTTTGCCGGCTCCATTTCTGCCGAGCAAGCCATAAATGCTGCCTGGTGTGAGCTCAAGATCAAGATTGTCTAGTACCAGTTTTCTTTTCTTGTACCGGAAAGAGAGGTTTCTTATGTAGACCATATTTATTTATTTAGTATACTAGTTTAATAGTACACTATAAAAGTGATACTATTATTCATTATTTCCAAATCCACATAGTTTTATTTTAAAAAAAGGCTTCAGTTGCGCGCAACTTCACACTCGCGTGAAGTGACTTCGTAAACAGGGGATAAGTCCTAATTCTTTATTACTAATTGTTTACGCTCTTGTACTGTTTATTGGAAATGAATTCAAAAATAGCCTTAAAAAGGGCACGCAAAATTATACTCAATAGGGTATACCAGGGTAACATAATCCCATCAAATAATAAAACGCCCATGAGGCGCCATGTCATAATCTACATGGGCGACATGGGTGATCATTAGAATTATGTATGTTCTTTAATTTCCATTTTTCTATCCTCGTAGTGAGAAATATAAATAATCACGAAGGCAAGTTTAGAGTGAGTATGCCATCGTCTCCAAAACTCGGTAATGTTCTTAGATTGATAGGTGAATTGAAATTTATAGTATAATGAAATCCTAAGAGCAAAGCTATACGTATTGCCATGTCTGAGTAACCTGAAAAATCACAATTTTAATTTATGGTGTGCCTGAGAGATCGGCAATCGTCCTTAAAAGAGGTATATCCGGATAAAAAAAATGATTTTAATTCATCTCAATTCTATCTGCTCTACAGCGGTGAACGGTATGATAAAATCTTGATCTGTTCCTGCGAGGCTGAATGTTATTTGAAGGATTAACGGTAGTTTTTGTTAAATATTATCCTTTTGTCAATCTGGCCAATGTTTACTATAACCTATCGTAAAATTATTTACTCGAAAGGTTTCTGCATCTGCAATTATAGCCTTCATTTTTAAGTCAACATCGATATTATAAATCATTAAAGTATCTATTGATTTATTTGTGTTTCTGGTTATTTTGTAAGTATTTCTACTGTGACAAATATAATTTTGAGAATATATCTTAACATACAAAGTGTCCGCTAATTTGTTGATGTCTAATGAGTCGATGTATCTTAAAGAATCTATCGGGACTATTCTTATGCTTTTGGATATTTTGGACCAATGGTTTTTGGTTGGAAAATAACCTATAATTCCCAAATCCATATTTATAAATTCCTTTGTCCCATAGTGTCGAATGTCTTTATACCTATTGCTAATGCTTTCCCTGTCATCTGCTTTTATAGATTTTGTTGAGATTGTTAAAACTGTAGTTATGATGCACAATCCTAGTATATCAATAATTCTTAATTTCTTCATTTCGGTCAATTTAATAGCCATTGATTTTTAAATGACTTTCATCAATATTCTGACTAGGGTTCACAAATATTGATAATTCAATTTCACGCTGTAAATGTAACAAAGTACAGATTAACAGCACATCCGAATCCATTTCTTTGGGTGCTCGGAAACTTATTTGATCTAACGTGCTGCATTTGTTTGTAATTTCTTCTATCGCAATTTCTTTTTGACCAACCGCTGTTGTGCATCTTATCGCAAAAATCAAAATAAATAAGATAGTTTCTTTCATAGAATAAATAAATAGCAACGTTCGATTAATACCTTCTCTTAGCGCAAACCCGCGTTAGTGATTGCAATGAAAAGCCCACAGCCGCGAAGGCCGGTGCAATAGGGGGTAATAGGGGCGAGGACTTGCAATGAAAAGCACGGCCCGCAGGACACGCCCGCATCTTTACTTTATTTCCAACGTTCGATAACTGGCTAAAAAAAAATGGGCACCTCAAATAGATGCCCATTCACTTCTAGAAAATAAATAACTATTTGTTACTGCTTAATAAATTTGGCCCGGAAATATTGCTTGCCATCCCAAATGGAGATGACATATATACCCGGGTTTAAATATGAAACTTCAATACGATTGGTCGATGCTGAAGCTGTAGCCATGCGCTCACCCGTAGCGTTGGTTATTGTATAACTAATGGTTTTTAATTTAGCCATAGAAGGAAATGTTAAGTCGTCCTTCGTTGGATTCGGGTATACCCTTAGCTCCCTGTTTGATTGAAATTCATTTACAGCCGTTATTTCACAATCGGTACACACTTCATCCGGAATTGTACTATACAGGTATACTTCCGGAATGATTTGCTGCGGCTGAGATGCGTGTGACCACGATAGTGCGATATCAGCTCCACCGCCATCCTCAAAATATTCCAGCTTAATATCATATTTCTGATCTGCAGTAAGTGTAATCGTTCCTGAGTACTCAACTGCCCAGTCATTTATCCATTTGTCAATAATTAATTGGTCATTCACCCATAATCTTCTGCCGTTGTCGCTGGTAATATAAAAGGTATACTCTCCATCGTATTTCGGCTTTATCTTTCCTGTCCATCGTATTGAGTATCCATCTGTGTTCATGTTGCTGCCTGGTGCGCCCTGATCCCAATTGAAGTAAATAACAGGATCCCTCCTTGTAAAAAGTGGCGTTTCAAAATTCATTCCGGCAAAATAATTACCTGTTAATCCATCACCACCCGCCGGTACATCGGGAGCAGAGACTAATTCCCATTGTGCAGAAAGCTGATCTGTGTCGTCGTTTTGCATTAGCAGCACATCAGGTTTCGTGCTGGCGTTCTCTACATCAATTAATTTGCCGGTGCTTGCCACAAAAATTTTATAATAATTGTCAGATGCATTCTTCAATAATATAAATTTTTGAGTGGCCAGGCCTGCATAGGCAGACTGTTTAAAGCCAGTACCATTTAACATGCCCATGGCCGATACAACTTTTCCGCTGTGTACTGCCTGTAAATGAACAGTGCCATCGCCATTGTTTATAAATCTGAAACTCTGATTGGTCGAACTTGCAATATTCCATTGCTGTATATTCGGTCCGTCATATGTGTTACCAGGACCACCGACTACGTCTATGTACAACCCGCTGTTTCTGTTTTTCAGAAAGAAGGGGCCTTCCATATTAGTAATACCATTAGCCACAACTTTTATCGATGAAATTTTATTATCAAAATGTCCGGTAGCGAGACATGACTTATCAGCTGTAACAGAAAGCGACTCACCAGTAAAATTATCGTCTGTATAAGCAATAGCCTTATAGCCTTTTGCTACTTTAACAGATGAGATATTATTGTCTGGAATTCCTTTTAATACCAGGTCAGCTAATGTAAAATTGCCCGCATACAATCCGGCCCCAATGCCCTGGTAATTACAATCGTCGTAAAATGTAACACCTCCAACTGATGAAGGGTGGCTGAATAATTGATCTCTGGGTACTACCTGTCTGGCCTGGGAAGTGCTTTCCCAATCTAAGGTACAGAAGGCATTTCCGCCTTTTTCTCCGTATTCGAGTTTAATATCATATTTCTGGCCAGCAGTGAGTGTAATTTTACCATTACGTTCAGGTGCGCCATCTGTTGCAAAACCATCAATGATAGTTTCTCCATTGATAATCAGTTTTACACCATCGTCACTGTTTGTGTAGAAAGTGTATTCCTCTGAGTAAAGAGGCATGATCTGGCCTGACCACCGAACTGAAAATTGATCATTGCCAAGCTTATCCGTATTCGGTGATAGCGTTCCCCAATCAAAGTCTATCGTTTGATTAGCCTCAGTGTATTGCAAGGCGCCGAAATTATAGCCTGTGAAATAGTCTGCTATTAAACCGTTTCCGTTTCCAAGCGGCAGGTTTTTAAGATTTTTTCTAATAAGCCATACAAATTCATCAGGCGCTACAACCCGAATGTTGGGATTTAATTTGGTGATGGTATTGTAAACATCCGACACATTCATGGACCATACATGAACAGGTACAAGGCTATAACCATCCGCAGAATTAATATCTGTTGATTTTTTATTCAACTCAGTTGCCAGGGTTGATGTAATTGCATCATTCTTGAGGCGATCTCCACCGCCCCACAGTTTTTCTCTCGCGGCAATACTTGGTTTGTCTTTGTACCATTTAATCTCACCTTTTAAGCCTGTATATTGTGCTCCATAAGAATAATAGAACAGGGCATCAACGTTAGGCTGCCTCAAATACGGGTCGGGATTATGCGCATTATCTTTGTCAATTACATTTACAATGTGCAAATCAGCCATTTTCAGGTAGCGGTTCATCTTTTTCATTTCGTTTGCCAGATCGGTATGCGGCGTGGGGTAAAGATAGGATGAACCTGAAGGGCCGGCTATCAGCACATTTCTGCCTGTTGGTGTACTGATGGCATATTCAACATACTTATTATAAACAGTGGGGGCCAGTTCTACCAGAGAAGGCGTAATGGTATAACCCATATTGATTTTTGCCCGTATGGGATTGGAGAAATTTCCAACGTCGTTGAAACTACCTGATGTCCACGCCAGGTTATCGCCATCGCTTAATACAAAACACACCGTATGTACATTCGGTACTACTTTGTAAGGCGTTACAGCGGCTTGTTGTTTTTTTATGGGAACGGGTATGTTGCACAAAGTGGAGAGATTTCGTGCCCAATCTGAAGGAATAAGGGAAAAGGAACGGCTTGATAACTCATTCACCGAAACAAATTCATCGGGTACGTAGCCCATAAAGACAGCGCCTGTATTCATATTGGCGTATACTTTTGTAGCATAAGGCCCTGTAGGGCTATCATCCCAAAATTGCGCGGCGCCTGTATACACGGTAAAATCCTGGAGTGCCGTAGCGCGATCATCCATATATGCCTGGTAAGAAGCAATGTTTTTGTTGAAACGGGAGGCGTAGTTATCCATCATCCATATTTCATCTTTGCCTCTAACATCCAGTACCATGGTAAGTCCGGCATCAATAGCGACAGATTCCATATCTTCGGGAATAACCACTGCATTCTCACTGCTGGCCAGCGATACAGCCACGTTTACAGAACGTTCTTTGCCGGTGCATAGAATGTAGCCGTCGAGTCGTGATGCATAAAACTCTAACAGTGCGGGGTAGCGATCGCCGCCGAAATAAGTTCTGTCAATGATAATGCCTTCTTTTTCTGCTAATTCTCTGTGTCCGCCAATCTCCCACAACAATTCTGGTTTTGTTTTGGCAAGCAGACCCGCAAGGGTAAGCATAGAAATTTTGTGGGAATAGGGCAGATCACCTGATATCAGATATAATTTATCAGGGCGAGTGGAAATTGGGAAATAGCTTCCTTCTACCCGCTGGGCAAATGCCTGGTTTACAGGGTATCCCAATAGACACAGGAGCACTATTGAGTGAATTACTTTTCTTGTACTCATTTTAAGTCATTATAGGTTTAATAGTAAGATTTGTCAAAGACTCGTAAAAATACCCAAAAAATACCAAATCGTTTTATGAAAGTTGCCTCATTTTTAGGTAAATCGCTGTGAAGTTTTCATATCAAACTTATAGCTTTTGGCTGCCAGCTTTGAGCTGCTAGCTCGCTTTTTTAGTTTAAAGTTTATGCAGCGACTCACATGTCGGGCTCATTTTAAGGATTTGTATTTTTTGACCCTGTGGCATAACGAATAAGTAAGTAAAACTGCATATGACAAACATCGTTTGAAAGCGCAATCCTCCAGGGAAATAAAATATTGGAAATTGAGCCAATCCAGTTCATAAAGCATTATTAATCTGGGTAGAGCATACCAAAACAAACATCCCCTAAAACATCTGAGAAGAAATTCTTTTTTATATCAATAGTTAGTAAAAATGACTCTTAATCACCTTTACTGACTGTTTCGTGACCAAAATGCGAAGGCAATCCTATCAGGGATGTTTTACTTAGTATTGGCGTATGTTACCGCAGCTAATGGATGAGTATTGGGACTAAAGCGGCTGATCCGGGATATATCAGCAACTATTTGTGTGTGGCCTGAAAAGGCACATAAAATGTTATTTGTTAAGTAAGATAAACTCCAGCGAGATGCACGACAGCAAAATGAATTTCATGCTAAGGCAACGGTTATTCAATTTAATCCTCACTAAATCTTATTTCGTGCGGATGTAGGTTCGGGTCTTCAACTAACGGCACATTACGAAAAGCAAGGATCTGTCCTGGAAAAACATCACCTCCCAAATTTGATCTTAGCATACCTTGCAAAATCTTCATGTCGAACGGAGATACAAATAGCGCTTTAGGGCTTACACCATTTCTTGCAACTAGCCACGTTTCAAGCTGACTTTCTATTTCCGACCAAAGTATATTTTCTTCCATATTTTGAATCTTTTGTACGTATACCTTCTTACTTCATGCTTTGTTTATGCACAAACAGTCAAGAAAAGTAATAAAGTTCGGTAGCGATATTTATTTTACCTCCAGTTATTGTTATTATCACCATATTTTATCATTGATGTCCGGCTGAAGTATGCAAGATATGATTGACTAATTAGGGAATAAAAGAATAATTTGGTCTGACTTAATAGTAGTATCGGGGGTAGCATAAGGTCACCCTTAATCTCCTCTAGTAAATGTGCGGGGCAAAACGCCTGAAGTACACGTAATATCCATTGTGGGGGATTGACCTTGTTTACGCTCATAGACCTGATGTGTTAAGCTGTGGAATCAACTTCCATAAATCAAGTCTCGCTTCCTTCATGGATCGCAACAACGACATGCCCGCATTTGTAATTGTGTACAATCTTTTCCGCCTTCCCCCACGCTCGTTGGTAATGCCTCCTAAAGATGATTTAATAAATCCTTTATCCTCGAGTCGATAAAGTGTAACATGTACTGCACTAAGGTTTACCTCCCGCTTCTGTCTGGTTTCAATCTCTGTTGTAATTGCGGCGCCATAGGCGTCCTCATGCAAAAAAACCACCATGGTTAAAATCAGTTCTTCAAACTCACCGAGATAATCTTTACTCATATGATATATTTTGTTAAGTAAACATACAAGTTATAGTTTATAAAAGTAAATAATTTATTAATACCTGATAATTAGATGATTACATTCATTATATGAAACTAAAAAGGCAGCCTGAAGATTGCCTTTTTAGTTTTTAAGTTTAAACTACTTAAGCTCAGCCAGTAGTTTTTCATTCATCATTTGATAATCTCTGTTCCTTACTTCCTTAGCGCCATCTAAAGATGCAGTAGCAGTTTCAGCAGCACCCTTTTTATCACCAAGTGCTTTTTGAATTTTAGCTTTTTGGTGTAACATCCAGAATGCTTTTGGATTAGATTTTAAAGCTTCATTAACCCATGTAAGTGCTTGGTTAAGATCTTTGCCAGTCTCTAAATAATATACTGCTGCAGAAAAGTAATTGTTTGGACTCACTTTGAGGCCCTGTTCTATAGACTTCATAACCCTGGCATCATATTCTGTACTTACAGTAAATTTTACAGAAGTGTTCTCCCATGCTAATTGAACTTTAGCACTCTTGCTGTCATCAGCAATGTCACCAATATTAAATGTTAAGGTTTCTACCTTATCACTAAGCTTGGTCGACTTTACTTGAAATTTTGCTACTTCATTCGCCTTGTCATATTTTTCAGTGTTTCCGCCTAATGTAATATCTTTATATAAAGCTATTGCCCAATCAGTTGCGCTTGGCCAGGTAAAGATTAAGTACTCACCTTTTGGAACGGCAATGCCTTCAATCTTAACATCATCAGAAAAAGTGATCTTCGTTCCAGCGTTAGCACCTGTTCTCCATATCTGTGAATAAGGAACAACAACACTTGCCTCCGTTCCAAAGATTTTACGGCCTTTAGCACGTGGGCGGAAGTAATCAATTTTTATATCAGTTAGTCCAACTACAGTTGACACTGAACCGGCAGGACTGGCAGCTGGAGTTTGGACCTGCGCATGAGTTAGCAAGCATGAGGCAGCCATCACAACGGTTAATAGTAATTTTTTCATATAATTCTATGTTTGTTTTTTTGAAGTCGCCAAGTTAAGTAATCTTTGAAGACCAGAAATTAATTTAATATGAAGTTGCCAGTAGATTTCTATGAGCGGACAAATGTGGTTAGGGTAGCACGTGATCTACTCGGTAAAGGACTTTTTACCAATATCGACGGCATCATAACGGCGGGTTTGATCGTTGAAACGGAAGCATATTCGTGGAAGGAGCGAGGTTGTCATGCTTTTGGCGCTAAGAAAACGCAACGTAACGCCATCATGTTTGGTAGTGGCGGACATGCCTATGTATATTTATGTTACGGCATGCATCATCTTTTTAATGTAGTGACTAGCACAGAAGGCCTTGCAGATGCCGTATTAGTGAGGGCAGTTGAGCCGCTTGTAGGAATTGAAGAAATGAAACTAAGAAGAGGAAAGTTAAATTCAGCTTTTCATCTAACGTCGGGCCCGGGCAAGCTGACCAAGGCATTAGGCATTGATCGATCTTTTAATGCAAAGTTTCTATTGAATGATGAAGTTTGGATTGAGGATTTAGGCCACCACCTTTCAAGCAGTAAGATAGATGTAAGCCAAAGAATAGGTATTGATTATGCCGGTGAGGACGCCAAACTTCCTTGGCGCTTTACAGTAAAAGGAAATAAGTGGATTAGTAAAATTTAAATTAACTAAATGTTGATGGATTGATTTTACTTACGTATGATACCCTCAAAATATGATTTATACCCCTTTTCAAGTAACGCTGTAAGAAAAACATAACACATTATTACATCACACAAAATTATACTTATAAGATTATATTTGCCGATTAAACTGCCGCGATGGAATGAAATTTTTACCTTTTATAGTGCTCTTATGTTTGGCTCAATCTGTTTATGCTCAAATAGTTAATACAGACTCATTCAAGTTAATTAACTCTCCTTTCGATGAACTTCAGCCGGTTTTAAGTCCGGATAGAAAAACACTCTTCTTTACAGTTGCCAACCATCCTAAAAATATTGGAGGCAAAAAAGATCCAGGCGATATTTGGCTTTCTATCTTAGTTGATGATAAATGGAATGCTCCTATACATGGTGGTCAACTATTAAACGACAATGGTTACAATGCCGTAGCAGGTATATCCTTATCTGGAAATCAGCTTTTTTTATTAGGTCATTATAATGAAACAGGTGGTATAGCTAAGACTCAAGGTATTTCAATTTCAAAAAATGATGGCCATGGCTGGTCAAGGCCTGAAAATATTTCCATTCCTTACTTTCAAAATAAATCACACATTTTAAGTGGACACATAACGGCCGATAAAGGTGTATTTATTTTTTCTGCCGAGACGTATGGTACCAGAGGCGTGGAAGATATATATGTTAGTCTCAATGAAGATGGGCGATGGACTGAAGCTAGGAATCTTGGTAGTAAAATCAACACACAGTTTCAAGAGCTATCACCTTCTTTAAGTGAGGATGGCAAAACCTTATTTTACTCCAGTAATGGAAGGAAGGGCAAGGGAAGTTTTGATGTTTACGTTTCTAAACGACTTGATGACACCTGGTCAAATTGGTCGGAGCCGGTGAGCATAACAGAGGGTGTCAATTCAGAAGGTAGAGAATTATTTTATCGGGAATTCAATGACCTAGGTTTTTCAATTTTCACATCCACTAAAAATAGCGATGGCTATGGAGATATTAATATATACCATCCTGCCAAAGGTATTGAACCAGATACGGTTAAGGCCGTGGTACAAATTTACATAGATACGATAGCGCAAGTAAAAAAGGTAGTAGAAGTCGTAATCTTAAAAGATACCATTACCTCTGTTAGAATCTATGGTAAGGTCACCAATGCTAAAACCGGCGAACCCATTAATGCATCAATACGCTTTTCTTCATCCACTATAAAAAATATAGCAACTAGTGGGCTAGATGGATTTACTGTAAATGTTCCTGTCTCTCAATATACAGTTAATATAGAGGCAAGCGGTTATGTAAGTGCAATTGAAAAGTTTGATATACAGGGATATGAAATGAATGAATTGGAAATGAATTTTAAACTGCAGCCTGTTGAGATAGGTACTAGAGTAAATCTAAGAAATGTATTATTTGAAAGAGGAACATCAACGTTACTTCCTGAATCAAACGATGAGCTAGATCTAATAGCTACTTTTCTTAATGCCAATCCCTCAATCAAAATCGAATTGAATGGCCATACCGACAACCGCGGTGTTCATGTAGACAACGTGAAATTATCGCAAGAGCGTGTTAACAAAGTGAAGCAATACCTTATAACTAAGGGAATAGAAGCTAAACGTATGACAGGTAAAGGATATGGTGGCGCAAAGCCAATTGCCAGCAATGATTCAGAAGAAACCCGGAAACTCAATAGGCGGGTTGAGTTCACCATAAAGAAATTTTAAGCGAAACGGTTGCGTGTATCACAAATGTATATCACCTGTCATAAATTGATTATTTGTTTACATTCAAATTGCAGAAAAAGGTACATTGATTTATATAATTTTTTTAGTGGAATGATATTTAATCTACCTCTGGTAGATGCAGTACTCTCGTAATAGATCGTTGAATTCTTCGTGTAACATTACATCACTTCTGAACCAGCCTTAATAATACGCTCATAAGAATTACGCACGTTTTTATACCTTAATATTTACTGCTCAATAGCCCCTTTTACTAATGTTAAAAGTAGTAGAGTTATCATAGCATCACTCGTTGAAAGGTGATCCTGTACTCCCTGGAGAGTACATAATATAATGTTATGAAGTTCTATTTCGAAAAAAGAGTGCTTTTTGGCTTCGGCCTTGCTTTGACTAGTCTAGTCCTGCTAGGCGTCTACGCTTTTCAGAACAGCAAAAAATTTGCTGAGACCAGTAAGTTAGTATCTCATACCAACGAAGTGTTATATCATTCAGAACGAGCGCTTACCATAATCTTAACTATGGAAAGTAATCAAAGAGGGTATGTCCTAACTGGTAACAAAGACTTCCTTACTCCTATAGAATATGCTGTCGATACCATGCATAACCACTTACAGAACCTAATAAGACTAACCAGCGATAATGCCAACCAGCAAAAACGAATACAGATACTGATACCGCTTGTAGCTAACAAAGTAAAATTTATTAATACGGTTGTTGAGAATCGTAAAGTTAGCTTCGAAAGGGCGCTCGCAATAATTCACTCCTTACAAGGGAAACACCAGATGGAAGAAATTAATCAAGTCTTCAAAGATTTACAGGATGAAGAGAAAAGGCTTCTGCAAAAACGCATTGCTTTAATGGAAGCGAATTTTGTTGAATTTAATTATGCCTTATATGCCTTATTATCCACCACAGGGCTGATCTTAACTCTGGTTTTTATAGCTATTTACTTTAGCCTTAAAGCAAGAACAAAAGCAGAGTTAGCCTTAAAAATAAGTTCAAGTGAACTTGTAGATATTTATGAGAATGCGCCATGTGGATATTACTCACTTGATAATAGGGGCTTTTTCGTAAAAGCAAATAACACCTTTCTATCCTGGATTGGTTATAATAGAAGTGAGATTATAAACGTGGTAAAGTTTAGCCATATATTAACTAATGAGGGTAAAGCGGCTTTTTCTGAAAATTTTCCAAAGTTCAAACTTCAAGGTTTTATTTATAATATAGAATTTGATTTGATAAGAAAAGACGGGTCCTGTTTCCCGGTTATTTTAAACTCGACTGCAGTTACTGATGATAAGGGCAGGTATATTAGAAGCAGGTCTACAGCCTTTGATATTACAGAGAACAAACTAGCTGAAAATAAGATAAAGCTATTGAACAAAGAACTGGAGGCCTTCACATATTCTGTTTCTCACGATTTGCGCTCGCCGCTTCGATCTATAAATGGCTATGCAAAAATTCTTGAAGAAGATTATGGTGCTATAATAGATGGTGAGGGCAAAAGACTCATGCAAGTTATTATAAATAATGCCAAACGCATGGGCCAACTCATTGACAATTTATTGGATTTTTCAAGGATCGGTAGAAAGGAATTAATAAAATCAAATTATGATATTGACCAACTTATACACTCTATAATACAGGAACAACTTGAAAGTGAATCGCATAGGGAAATAAAGTTCTCATTTCAAAAACTCTACCCAGCAAAGTGTGATATAATGATGATACGCCAGGTATGGGAAAATCTCATTTCTAACGCAGTAAAGTATTCACGTAAGAAAGACGTTGCTATTATAGAAATTGGATCGTCAATAGGTAATAATGAAGTAATTTATTTCATAAAGGATAATGGTGTAGGCTTTGATATGGCTTATGTTAATAAACTTTTTGGTGTCTTTCAACGACTTCACACCATACAAGATTTTGAAGGTACAGGCGTTGGTTTAGCAATTGTATATAGAATAGTTACGAGGCACGGTGGTCGGGTATGGACAGAAGCTGAAGTTAATAAAGGAGCAACGTTTTTTTTTACAATACCCACATAAACAATTTACGTAACAATGAATTTTCAGAATGTAGACATTTTATTAGTAGAAGATAATGATGAAGATGCTGAATTAACTATTCGCGCACTTAAAAAGCACAATTTGGCAAATCACCTCATTCACCTTCATGATGGAGAAGAAGCGTTAAGTTATTTGTTAGATACTACTAAAAACTTACCAAAGATTATTTTGCTTGATTTAAAAATGCCCAAGATTGATGGTATAGAAGTATTAAGAAAGATTAAGGTAGACGAGAGATTAAAGGTGATTCCCGTTGTTTTACTTACATCTTCCAAGGAAGAGCGAGATATAATAGAGTCTTATAAGTTAGGTGTAAATGCATATATTGTTAAGCCCGTAGAGTTTGAAAAATTTATGAAAGTAGTTTCGGAAATCGGTCTATTCTGGCTTTTGCTAAATCAGCCGCCGCAGTTATAAACTATGTGCTCATGGAAAAAGGTATGAAGATTTTGATGTTGGAAGATATTCCTGATGATGCAGGTTTAATAGAACGTGCACTGAACAAGAGCGGTATTGAGTTTGTTTCTAAGCGTGTTGATACGCGGGAGGAATTTATTGACGCTTTAAAGGTATTTAAACCTGATGTTATCCTTTCTGACCATTCTCTTCCACAATTTAATTCTATTGAAGCTTTAAAGCTTTGTAAAAACCATACGTCTGAAGCATCATTTATACTTGTTACCGGGGCAGTTTCTGAGGAGTTTGCAGTTAGCTGTTTGAAACAAGGCGCCGATGATTATGTTTTAAAATCCAATTTAGTGCGATTACCTTCTGCGATCTTTAACTCCATTAAGCAGAAAGAGATGGAGCAGAAAAGAGTCAAGGCTGAAAGAACGCTACGTGAGCAGAATCAGGAGTTAGTAAAAATTAATAAAGAGCTCGATAGTTTCGTATACAGCGTATCGCATAACCTCAGGGCGCCACTAATGTCAGTTCTAGGTTTACTTAATTTGGCTCGCATGAATGATGTGCAGTTAGATAAGAAGCTCGGTAGCTATTTTGGTATGATGGAGCACAGCATCAACAAGCTAGACGATACTTTAAAGGAAATCCTTGACTATTCACGCAATGCGCGTAGTTGTATTAAGATTGAAAAGGTGTTAATGCAATCGTTAATTGAGGACGGGTTTGAAAAATTACAGTATGTAGATGGCTCAGATCAGATAGAAAAACACATAGATGTTAATGATCCAGTCCCCTTTTACTCAGATTCATATAGGATAATGGTTATTATTAATAACCTCATTTCTAATGCAATTAAATATCGTGATACACAAAAGCAAAAGTCATTCATTACCGTAGATATAGATATTTCACAAAAAAGTGCCATTGTGCTATTTAAAGATAATGGTATTGGGGTCCCTGCAAATCTTTTAAAGAAAATTTTTGACATGTTCTTCAGGGCCACCGATAAAAGCGAGGGTGCTGGCCTGGGTTTATATATCGTGAAAGAGACCATAGAGAAATTGGGAGGAACGATAAGTGTTGAGTCGACTATTGGAGAGGGCGTACTTTTTAAAATGGAAATACCCAATCATAGTTCTACTATTGTGTAATATTTACGCTGCCTCCTTAATCGGGTACCTAGGTAAATAATATGACATAAATCAGATTTTTTATACTATTTTTATACACAGTGAACTTTATTTCACTTGTTCTAATTATAAGTACAAGACCTTTACTCATTAATAAATGACTAATTAAACTAAAAAAAGACTATTCATCATATTGTTGTTGATTAAGTCAATTTAAAATGTGTATTTCGCCAAAAATATTTTAATCATAATATATGAGTCTAAGAAAAGAGAAAGCAGCACGCTTAAAAGTTAATGTACTTGAGAATACATTAAAGCTCGTCGGCAAAAAGTCATTTGATGATCTTTATGTTGAGGATTTATGTGCCAAAGTGAAAATATCTAAAGTTACATTCTTTAAATATTTTCCACAAAAGGAAGATGTATTACTATATTATTTGAGAATCTGGTGCTTAAACAGAGCCGTTGAATTAAATGCAAAACCTAAGGAGGGGACTCAAGGAATGTATTTCATCTTCGATAAGATGAGTGAATTATATGAGTCTCATCCTGGTCTTGTGTTGGGATTGGTAGGTTATTTAGCTGATATGAGAAGGGCTACAAAGCCATTTCCTGTAAAGTTAGAGGAGAAAAAGTTCTTCTTCCCTAATCATGACAATATCAATGCTGTCGAAATGCCTTCATTAGAGCAACTATTTGAAAAGTTTACGTCAGAAGCTGTTTCTAAAAAGGAAATATCCAAATCTGCCTCAAACCGTGATCTTTCAAATGGCTTAATGGCTACTTTACTGGGATCTATCATTTCTGCACACACAGGTCAACAAAAATCGTATAAGCAATTCTTCCGTAAAAACCTTGATCTGTTGATTAAAGGTCTTTAATAGAACGTTTATAATCATTGTCCCGCTCATATAACTTATGTGCGGGACTTTTTTTGCTATACCTCCTTAAAAAAAGCTTATTGGTATAAAGCAAATTGTTACGGCTAAATTAATATAAGTAAACTATTTGCTTATAATACACCAAGGAGTGGACTCATGCCCGTGTTAGTTCTTGAGAAGGAATATTAAGGTATCAAATAGATATATCAGTACTAATTCATTTTTACTGTTTGCGTCCTTTTAGTGCGTTTGTCTTTTTTACGATCGAACAAACGATGGTGATATTTTGGTTTAACAACAGAAGAAGTAGAATTATTGGTGTTTTTGCTACACCCCGGTAGAAAGATAATGATGATAGTAAAGAATAAGAGTATTCTGCTCATGAATGCAATCTCTAAAATACAATTTTTCTTTCAGTAGGCCAAAAGCGTATCAACGTGGTTCTATTAATCTTTTATGATACACCGGCTTCTTCAATTAAGGAACGCGTACTGCTCCATCACCTTTTATAAGCCATTTATAAGAAGTCATTTCTCTCAAGGCCATTGGGCCACGTGCATGTAGCTTCTGTGTACTGATACCAATTTCTGCTCCGAGGCCAAATTGGCCTCCATCGGTAAAAGCAGTTGAGGCATTAGCATAAATTGCAGCCGCATCTACATTTCTCATGAAGATATCTATTATCGCTTCATCTTCGGCAATAATAGCTTCGCTATGTTTCGAACTATATTGGTTGATGTGATTCAAAGCAGCATCTAGGTTACTTACGGTTTTGATACTTAGTTTATAATCTAAAAATTCAGTGCCATAATGTTCCGGTGACGCGGCATTAAGTAAGTTATCAGGATATTTACCTTTGAGGATAGCTAGCGCTTTATTATCCGCATATAGTTGTACTTCTTTTTCCGCTAGTTGCTTAGTTAATGTAGGTAGATCGTTTAACCTCTCCTCATGTATGATTAAACAATCTAATGCGTTACACACGCTCACTCTCCTTGTTTTGGAATTAAAAATTATATCTGCCCCCTTCTGAACGTTGCCAGTAACATCAAAGTAAGTATGAACAATGCCAGCGCCGGTTTCTATGACAGGTACTTTGGCATTTTCTCTTACATAATTTATTAAATTCTGACTTCCACGAGGTATGATGACATCCACATACCCTACTGCTTGTAAAAGTTCAATTGTGGCCGATCGATCAGCAGGTAGAAGTGTAATTATGTCTGGATTTATATCGCATTTTATTAAAACATCACGAATAATTTTTACAATAATTAGATTGGAAGATTCGGCATCACTTCCACCTTTCAGCAGACAAACATTTCCTGACTTAAGGCATAATGAAAACACATCAAAGGTGACATTAGGCCTTGCTTCGTAAATAATTCCGATAACGCCTAAGGGCACGGTAGTTTTTTTAAACGATAAACCGTTGTTGAGTTTTTTATCTTCCAGAAGTATTCCAAGTGGAGAGGGTAGGGAAGCAACATTTTTTAGGTCAAGTGCAATTTCCTTAATTCGCTGTTCAGTTAGCTTAAGTCGATCGTACATAGGCGCATGCTCAGACATTCGGTCTAAGTCCTTACGGTTTTCAGAAAGAATAACTTGCGTATTTTGTACAATGTCATCCGCTAACAATAGTAAAACTTGGTTTACTTTTTGGTCGTTTAAAAGGCCTAACTTGCGGCTTGCTTCTTTGGCCGCTTTAAATGTATTTTCTAACATATTAATTCTTATATCTATCTACCAAGCCAATTCATCAATGTAAATATAAGTGATCGTAGTGAACCACAGGTTTTTGATTTTTCAATCCCATAGATTCTTTTGCTTTTTTATCATCACATTTAGCTAAGCCTAAGCCTAATTCATGATCATTTTCATCTACAATTTTAATAATGTCACCCTTTTTAAATGTTCCAATGATTTGTATGATACCGATGGGTAGTAGACTATGTGCCTTGTCTGATAGCAAGACTTCTTTAGCTCCCTTATTAATTACCACTTTTCCTTTAGCTTCTTCATAGGCATGTGCCATGTATTTCTTAAAATTAGACGCCAACTTCTGTGCAGGGAAGCGTGTGCCTATCTGCTCATTGCTAATGATTTTTTGAATGATGTCTGTTGTTCGTCCGTTGCCAATATGTACCGGTATACCCATGCCTGCAATTTTCTCGGAAGTTTGCACTTTGGTTAAAATACCACCTCTCCCAAATCCAGATTTTTTGCCTGTGGCGATTTCAGCTAAATTAATATTCTTGGAATCGTATACGTGAATAATTTTTGTGCCTGGCTGGTCGGGGTCACCATCATACACACCATCAACATTACTTAAAATTATCAACAGATCTGTATTCATCATTGCGCTGACAAGACCTGCAAGCTCATCGTTATCAGTAAACATCAATTCGGTTACGGAAACTACATCATTCTCATTTAGTATAGGCACTATGTTATGACTCAGTAAGGCAGATATGCAATTTTGCATATTCAGATAATGGTTGCGGCTTTTAAAATCTTCTTTTGTCACCAATACCTGTGAGCATAAAATATCCTGTTTATCAAATGCGTCTTTATACAACGAAATTAATTTAACCTGTCCGATAGAAGCTAGCACTTGTCTTTGCACTACGGTGTCTGTCTTTTTAGGCATTTTGTATATACTTCTGCCTGCTGCTACGGCCCCGGAGGAAACAAGAATCACCTGATGACCTTCACTGCGTAAGACTTTTATTTGTTTTGAGATATTGCTAATTACCATTTCGTCAGGGAAACCCTGGCTATTCGTAATGACGTTAGAACCGACTTTTACTGTAACAATTAATTTTTTAGAGCTACTCATTTGGTCATTAATTTCGCCTCTTAGCAAACTGGGTTCAATAATACTATTTTTTGTAATAATATTAGTTCAGCCACCGCGTCAAGAATGCAGTTTTGGCGGTGATTGTTTTAATTATTACGCAGCTACAGGCTTCATGCAAGGAGTTGATACCTAAAATAGCTGCTAAAAGATCCATTATCTTACGCTGAAGGCAATATGTCTTTGCAGGGCTTTATATTTGGTATTAACAGATCTTATCAAGTTTTATAATTTAACCGATACCATGCATGAAAGGAAAATGTATTGACAGGCATAAACTTTTTAGTTTCGTTTTATTTGCCCTCATAATTTCTTCTTGTAAAACAGACTTAGTTTTTATGAGCGTGCAAGAGCCCGCGCCTGTATCCATGCCTTCCTACATTAAAAAGGTAGGCGTCCTTGATAGAAGTCAGGCCTCGGAGGAGACCAAAAAAGCAAATGTCATTGATCAGGTATTATCAATTGAAGGTCCGGAACTTGATAAAGAAGGCGCCATAGAAAGTATTACAGGTCTTAAAGATGAATTGATGAAAAATGATAGATTCATGGAAGTGATTCTATTAAACGACCTGGGTTTAAGAACGGTAGGCGCCGGTGTTTTTCCCTCAGCCTTACCGTGGGAAACCGTTCAGAAGATATGTACTGCTAATGGCTTAGATGCAATTTTTTCTTTAGAGTTATTTGATACTGATACAAAATTAAATTACACGACAGTTCCAGTTACTTTGAAAACACCGCTAGGCAATATCCCTGCGTTAGAACATCAAGCCAATATGGCAACGAATGTTAAAACAGGGTGGAGAATCTATGATCCTTCCGCTAAAAATATAGTAGATGAATTCTCAATTTCTAAAAGCTTGACCTTTACAGGTAGAGGCATAAATCCTGTTGTTGCGGCGGCTGGTCTTATTGGTCGTAAAGATGCCGTAAAGCAAACTGCAAATGATGTCGGACATCAATATGCAAATGGCATTTTACCTTTTTGGATACGCGTAACAAGAGAATACTACGTTAAAGGGAATAATAATTTTGTAATTGCTAAACGCAAAGCGCAAACCCGTAATTGGGATGAAGCTGGCGAGATATGGAAAAGAGAGACAACGAATAGCAAACCAAAAATTGCAGGAATGGCATGTTACAATATGGCCATCATTAGCGAAATAAATGGAGAGTTAGATGCCGCCATTGGATGGGCTCAAAAATCATATGAAGATTATAACAATAAGCTAGCACTTCAATACGTAAAAACACTTCGAAATCGAAAGGCCAGCGCTAATGCCTTACAAAGACAGCAAGAATATTGATTCAGTTTTCCGTTATCTGTGAATGGTTATACGTAGAAATCTTATACATTTCAGTTTCTTATCTATTCACTATTAACAGATAGGTTTAAACGGCTTATGGAAGATTTCTTTGCAGCCCGAGCCCAGATGGCTTTATCGCTTGGTTTTCATATCATTTATGCTTGCATCGGCATGGTGATGCCATTCTTCATGGCAGTATCACATTACAAATGGCTCACTACCCACGACATAACGTATAAGAATATTACCAAAGCTTGGAGCAAAGGTGTTGCTATATTTTTTGCAACTGGAGCGGTATCAGGTACTATGCTATCGTTTGAACTTGGGTTATTATGGCCTGGCTTTATGAGACATGCCGGGCCGATCTTCGGTATGCCTTTCTCTTTGGAAGGAACAGCATTCTTTATTGAGGCGATTGCTCTCGGTTTCTTTTTGTATGGCTGGGAAAAATTTAATGCGTGGTTCCATTGGTTTACTGGTGTTATTGTTGGCGTGAGTGGATTGGCTTCTGGTATTCTCGTTGTCTCGGCCAATGCTTGGATGAATAGTCCTGCTGGCTTTGATTATGTTGACGGACAATATCTGAACATTGATCCAATAAAAGCCATGTTTAATGATGCTTGGTTATTTCAAGCATTACATATGACGCTAGCTGCATTTGCTGCTACCGGTTTTGCTGTAGCTGGTGTACATGCCTTAATGATATTAAAAGCAAAACATGTTATTTTTCATGCCCGTGCTTTTCGAATTGCTGCGGTCTTTGGTGGCATAGCATCTATTTTACAACCCATCAGCGGTGACTTTTCTGCCAAAGATGTTGCTAAGCGACAACCCGCTAAGCTTGCTGCCATGGAAGCGCATTTTCATACTGAAAAGTCGGCATCACTTATTATTGGGGGAGTACCAGATGAAAAAAATAAAGAAGTTAATTATGCTATCAAGCTGCCTGGTATGCTAAGCTTCCTCGCGCATGGAAATTTAGAGCAAGAAGTTACAGGCCTTGATAAAATACCCGTTAAAGATCAACCGCCGGTTCTTGTAACACATCTTGCCTTTCAGGTTATGGTATCAATTGGCGTTTTTCTAATGGCATTGTCAACATTACATTTTATAGCAATACGAAAAAGAAGTTGGCTCACAAAGAAATGGTTTTTGAAATTATTTGTCATGGCTATTCCCATGGGGTTTATTGCTGTTGAAGCGGGATGGACCGTAACAGAGGTGGGCCGACAGCCTTGGATTATTCACGGAATTATGCGTACCGCAGATGCAGTTACGCCTATGCCAGGAATTGCTTATTCATTTTACTTATTTACCGCCATTTATATATCATTGTCAATTGTGGTAATCTTTTTATTGAAGAGACAAATAGATATGGTGCCCGCGTTGTACGATGAAAGCCAACCTCAACATTAGGGAAGATGAACTATATTGTTATTGCGTATCTTTTTCTTTCTGTGCTTCTCTACATTGTTTTGGGTGGCGCTGATTTTGGCGCAGGCATTCTTGAATTATTCACTTCTTCAAAAAATAGAAGTAGAACCCGTAAAACATTATATCACGCCATTGGCCCCATTTGGGAAGCGAATCACATGTGGCTTATTATCGCAGTTGTTATTTTGTTTGTTGGCTTTCCTGTTATTTATACAGAGATGTCTATTTACTTGCATATTCCTTTGTTGATTATGTTGGTTGGCATTATAGCGCGAGGTACTGCATTCGTGTTTAGGCATTATGATGCAGTAAGGGATGATATGCAGAAAATCTATAATCGTGTATATATATTATCTAGTTTAGTTACGCCATTATTTTTAGGCATTATAGCAGGGAGTGTTATATCAGGTCATATAAATCCAAAGGCGAATACATTTATAGAAGCGTATGTTTATAGTTGGCTAAACTTGTTTTCAATAGGCGTTGGTTTTTTTGTCGTTGCCTTATGTGGATTTCTTGCTTCCGTTTATTTGATAGGGGAGTCACTTAGTGAAGAAGATAAACAGCGCTTTATCACGAAAGCAAAATGGATGAATATAGCTGCTGTTGTGTGTGGTGCTTTGGTGTTTATCGCTGCAGAAATTGATGAGATTCCGTTACTAGCTCGAATCTTTTACAATCCTATTGGATTGGGTGCAGTGATTGCGGCAAGTGTATCTTTAATTATACTCTGGTATCTTATCATTAAGGGCAAATCATTAATTTTAAGACCGCTCGCGGCCTTTCAGGTTACCATGATTTTACTTGCCATTGGCTATGCGCATTTTCCTGATTTCATAATCATTCAAGGTGGAAAGAATCTTTCGCTTTTTGAAAACGAAGCACCTTATAAAACATTATCTGCGCTAGCCTGGGCTTTGCTTATTGGAAGTGTATTTATTCTTCCAGCGTTATTCTACTTGTACTATAGCTTTCAAAAACGTGATGAACTGAATGATCAAATGCATTAGAATTAATGCATGATTATTACAACGCATGTAGTAATGTTATCATGTCTATTATAAAACCACCTTCAAAATTTGTAAGTCATTAACAAATGAAGTGTGCGTGTTTTAACTACACTGTCCGAGTGCAACCCAAATTAGTACGAACACGATAACAGTTCCGAAGCAACCGCCGCCTAATTTCTTCGCACCGTAACCAGCGATTAACCCTCTAAATAAATTATTCATAACCTTGTTTTAATATTTAAGAATGAGGTATTAAAAACTTTATGCCAGGGGTGATATTGTGTGTTGAGGTGTTCACTTGTGGTTAATTTGTTTGCATGTGTTTAATACGGGTAAAAAGAGTATTCCTTTTTATTTAGCTAGAGGAATTTCGCACGGATTGCGAGTGTGCTGCTGCGCGGAATTCTATTTTTCACTTTGATTAAAATAGCAGACCGCGCAACAAAAAAGCTAATGGTAGGTGTGGCGCTGGATGCGCCACACCTACCATTAGCTTAATTATCGTTGATGATGAATGAGTGCTTAGGCACTCATTCATCATCAACGACATATATGCGCGCCTACGCTTTATCACGAAGTAACTCTAGACTTTCGCGCATGATCTCTATGCTCAGTCGCTCGGCTCCTGCCGAGTGACCAATATTGTTTAGGCCTCCGGCCTAACGTTACAAATCAATTTATTAATTTAAATAAAGCATATCTGAGCTCAGAAAAGCAAACACAGGTTATCCTACTTTATATCTCTTACCGTTGTTGGGTCACCCACTTCTACCGCAAGTTTAGCGATAGCATAACTTGTGGTTTATCATGAGTCAA